>NZ_JBEORH010000009.1:0-322427 GCF_040302165.1 Nocardioides sp. NPDC127503
CTTCAATGTTGAAAGTTATTGAAGAGGATTTTGCTAATTTCATTAATCAATTTGAATGGCATAATGCTAATTATCCAGTTGTTCAGAATGTTAATGCAAAGGGAGAAACCGATGCTGAAGTAATTAAACGCAATATGGTTAAACAATTATATTCACCTGTTCAATTTATTCAATCAACGAAGTGGTTGATTAATCAAGGTGTCGATCACTTTATTGAAATTGGACCGGGAAAAGTATTATCTGGGCTTATCAAAAAAATAAATCGAGATGTAAAAATCACTTCAATTCAAACACTCGAAGATGTGAAAGGATGGAATAATCATGAATAAAAGTGCTTTAGTTACAGGTGCTTCTCGACCGACCTAGGTGACGTCTCGGCGGCTGGTTGCCGTCCAAGGCGCGGACCGATCGTGTGTTTTCACATTCACTCGACTAATTCGAGTATTCTCCTCGACATTCGTAACCCGATCGACCTTGACTCGGCAGGGCAGAAGTGAGGAACCAGATGAAGAAGATCAAGGTTGCAGTGGCATTGGCCGCTGCGAGCATCCTGACCTTGACCGCGTGCGGTGGCTCTGGCGGCGACAGCGACGCGGAGTCGATCTCCATCGTCGGCTTCGCCGTCCCCGAGACGGCCAACAAGGCGATCGCCAAGGAGTTCAACAAGACCCCCGATGGCGAGGGCGTCACCTTCCAGACTTCGTACGGCGCCTCGGGCGACCAAAGCCGTGCGGTCGAGTCCGGCCTGAAGGCCGACTATGTCCACCTGTCCGTCGGCACCGACGTACAGCGCTTGGAGAAAGCCGGCCTCGTCGACGCGTCGTGGGACGACGGCGACAACAAGGGCATCGTGTCCAGCTCGGTCGTCGTGCTCGGCGTCCGTGAGGGCAACCCGAAGAACATCCAGGGCTGGGAGGACCTCGTCAAGCCCGGCGTCGGCGTGGTCACCGCCAACCCGGCCTCGTCCGGCGCCGCCCGCTGGAACGCCCTGGCCGCGTGGGGCTCTGTGGTGAAGCACGGTGGCACCGAGGAGGAGGGCAAGGCGTACCTCGACAAGCTCTTCAAGAACGTCGTCACCCTGACCAACTCCGGCCGGGACGCCACCACCGCCTTCCTCGGCGGCACCGGTGATGTGCTGCTCGCCTACGAGAACGAGGCCATCCTGGCGGCCCAGCAGGGTGAGGGCTTCGAGTACATCATCCCGGACTCCACCGTCCTGATCGAGAACCCCGGCGCCATCCTCAAGGACTCCTCCAAGCCGTCTCAGGCCTGGCTCGACTTCGTCCTCGACCCGCAGGGCGGTCAGAAGCAGTTCGCGCTGACCGGCTTCCGCCCGGTCAACACCGCCGAGCCCGGCGTCGTCGACTGGGACGCGATCGGTCTCAAGCCGGAGGACATCGAGGGCGCCAAGGACCCGGCCGACCCGTTCCCGGCTCCGAAGCAGCTGCTCACCCTGGAGAACGACTTCGGCGGCCGCGACTGGTCGGGCGTCAAGGAGAAGCTCTTCGGCACCGGTGAGGACGGCGAGGACCTCGGCATCGTGACCGACTCCATCGCCAAGTCCGGCAAGGCCTCGCAGTAGTCCGGTCATGACCTCAACCATCCCTACGGCCCGGCCGGCTGCACCACGTTCAGCACGTCGCAGTCGGCCGGGCAACACTCTGACAAGGACCAGCGGCATCGGGCTCGGCATCACGATGCTCTGGTTCAGCCTGCTCGTCCTCATCCCGCTGGTGGCGGTGATCATCACCGCCTCCAGCGGCGGCTGGTCCGCGTTCGCGAACCAGCTCACCAACGAGCAGACCGCGTCGGCGATCCTGCTGACGATCCGTGCGGCGATCGTGGTCACCCTGATCAACGTCGTCGTCGGCACCGTCATCGCCTGGGTCCTGGTCCGCGACAAGTTCTGGGGCAAGGGCCTGCTCGAGGTGATCATCGACATCCCGTTCGCGCTCCCGACGATCGTCGCCGGCCTCGTGCTGCTCTCCCTCTACGGCGCCGAATCACCCCTCGGCCTGCACTGGGCGAACACGTCGACCTCGGTCTACCTCGCCCTCGCCTTCGTGACGCTGCCCTTCGTCGTACGCATGGTGCAGCCCGTCCTCGAGGAGCTGGACACCGACGTGGAGGAGGCCGCGGCCTCCCTGGGTGCCTCCCGGTTCACCACGTTCTGGCGGATCATCCTGCCCTCACTGGCCCCGGCCATCGCGGCGGGCGCGGCGCTCTCCTTCGCGCGCGGGATGGGGGAGTACGGCTCCCTGGTCCTGCTCTCGGGCAACCTGCCGTTCAAGTCCGAGGTCGCCTCGGTGCGGATCCTGTCCGCGATCGAGAACGACAACCCGGAGGGCGCGGCGGCGATCGCGGCGATGCTCCTGGGTGTCTCTCTCCTCGTCATCGTCGTCCTCGACCTGGTCCAGAGGAGGATGGTCCGCCGTGGCTGAGACCCGTCGTGCTCCGCGCACCCCGCTGACGTACGTCCTCCGCGTCATCGTCATCGCCTACCTCGGGCTCCTAGTGGCCTGGCCGGTGGTCCTGGTCGCATGGAACGCCTTCCACGTGCCCGACGTCGGGTTCACGACCGAGGCGTTCACCGCGATCTTCAACGACCCGCAGATGATGCACGCGATCAAGCTGACCTGCGTGGCCGCGGTGGTCGCGACGCTGATCAACCTGCTCTTCGGCGTCTCGATCTCGCTGCTGCTGGTGCGTACGGAATTTCCTGGCAAGCGCCTCCTGAGCGCGATGATCGACCTGCCATTGTCGGTCTCGCCGATCGTGGTGGGCCTGGCGCTCGTGCTGGTCTACGGCGGCCGTGACGGCTGGTTCGGGCCGACGCTCGAGTCGGCCGGAATCCAGATCATCTTCTCGACGCCCGGCATCATCATGGCGACCGCGTTCGTGTCGCTGCCGCTGGTGATCCGCGAGGTCATCCCGGTGCTCGAGGAGATCGGCACCGAGCAGGAGCAGGCCGCCGCGTCGCTCGGCGCGAGCAGCTGGCAGACGTTCTGGCGGATCACGCTCCCGGGCATCAAGTGGGCCGTCATCTACGGTGTCGTGCTCACCCTGGCCCGGTCGCTGGGCGAGTTCGGCGCGGTCAAGGTCGTCTCCGGCAACGTGCTCGGCCAGACCCGCACCGCCACCCTCGCCGTCGAGGAGAAGTACCTCAACTTCGACCAGCAGGGCGCGTACGCCGTCGCCTTCCTCCTCGCCAGCGTCTCGGTCATCTGCATCCTCATCGTCTTCGTGCTGCGCGCCCGCGGTGCGCGCGTGCGGTGAAAGGACCACACATCCCATGAGCATCGAAGTAAGTGGTGTCAACAAGCGTTACGGCGACTTCGTCGCGCTGGAGGACATCAATCTGACCATCCCGACCGGGCAGCTGACCGCCCTGCTCGGGCCCTCCGGCGGCGGCAAGACCACGCTGCTGCGGGTCATCGCCGGGCTGGAGACGCCCGACACCGGCACGATCAAGATCGAGGGCGTCGAGGCGACCTCGCTACCGGTCCAGAAGCGCAACGTGGGCTTCGTGTTCCAGCACTACGCCGCGTTCAAGCACCTCTCGGTAGCCAAGAACGTCGCCTTCGGGCTGGAGATCCGCAAGCGCCCCAAGGCGGAGGTTGCGAAGAAGGTCGAGGAGCTGCTGGAGCTCGTCCATCTCTCGCAGTTCGCCAACCGACTGCCCTCCCAGCTCTCCGGCGGCCAGCGGCAGCGGATGGCGCTGGCGCGGGCCCTGGCCATCGAGCCGTCCGTGCTGTTGCTCGACGAGCCCTTCGGGGCCCTGGACGCGAAGGTACGCAAGGAGCTGCGCGACTGGCTGCGACGCCTCCATGACGAGGTGCACGTGACCACCGTCTTCGTGACCCATGACCAGGAGGAGGCCCTCGAGGTCGCCGACGAGATCGTGGTCGTCAACCAGGGCGGCATCGAGCAGATCGGCACCCCCGAGCAGCTCTACGACGAGCCCGCCAACGACTTCGTGATGTCGTTCCTCGGGGACGTGACCACCCTGGGCGGTTCCTTGATCCGGCCCCACGATGTCGAGGTCACCCCGACGCCGATCTCGGAGCACTCGCTCGAGGGCACCGTCTCGCGAGTCCTGCGGATCGGGTTCGAGGTGCGCCTCACGGTTCTCACCGACGACGGCGAGGTCGTGACCGCCGAGCTGACGCGTACGCATGCCCGGGCTCTGCAGCTCGAGGAGGGCGTCAACGTCTTCGTCACCCCGTCGCCCGGGGCCTACACGATGCCGGCGCCGGCGGCGTTGGGGCGGGCGGAATACCCGGTTAACCGGTAAAACTGGCACTTCTCAGGTGTTGCAATGCCTGAGAAGTGCAGGGATACCCGGTTAACCGGGTATCCCAACGGCTCAGTGAGGCAGCCAGGCCTCGTCGCGAGCGGTGCGGGTGGTGACCTCGTCGGGCAGCTCGCGCGAGGCGAGCTCGGCGATCGAGACCTTCTCGAAGACCTCGCGCAGCGAGTCGCGGGCGGCGATCCATACGTGCTGGAGGACGTCGGCGCGCTCGTTGTAGGTGACCCCTTCGGGGCGCAGTCCGTAGACCGAGACCAGCGGGCCGTCGACGGCGCGGATCACATCGGCGACGGAGACGTCCGACGCCTTGCGGGCCAGGCGCCAACCGCCTGACTGGCCGCGCTGTGAGATGACGACGCCGGCCTTGCGGAGGTCGGCGAGGATCGCCTGCAGGAACCCGTGAGGGATCTCCTGGGCGCGGCCGAGCTCCTCGGCGCTGACAGCTTTTCCGTCCTCACGCGCGGCCATTTCGATGAGGGCGCGGAGGGCGTAGTCGGACTTGGCAGATACTCGCACGGCCACATTCTTGCAGATGAATGCAGAATTTCGCTCAATCTAGTGGTCAAGTCCACTTTGATTCACGAGCGCCTCGGCCCGCGCCTTGAGAGCCGCTGCATGCCGCCGGAACCCGTCCGCAACTCGCTCGGGTCCGGCCAGCCCGACCAGCGGGCCGGAGAACTCCTCGACCGTCTCGTAGCGCGTCGGCCCGCCGGGTCGCTGGGTCAGCCGCTGGTGACGTACGCCCCGCACCAGGCGGAGCCGCGCCGGCCAGCCCTCATAGACATAGGCCAGGTACGCAGCCTCGACCCCGCACTCGCCGACCACCGGTGGCTCGAGCGCCGAGATCCGCTCCGGCGAGCGCGCGCGGCCGCCGTTCGCCCAGGTCACATGCAGCACGATCGGGTTGCCGACCGCCGCCGGCTGCGCGGTCTCGGCCCAGACGACGAACGGGTTCCATGCGGCGTACGACTCGGTCTCGACCATCACCCGCCACGCCATCTCGATCGGAGCGTCGATCTCGACCGAGGCTCTCGGGTGCTCGTAGGCCACGAGCTCAGCGGTAGTTGATGAACTGCACCGCGAAGTCGTAGTCCTGGCCCTTGACCAGCGAGATCACGGTCTGCAGGTCGTCGCGCTTCTTGGAGGAGACGCGGAGCTCGTCGCCCTGGATCTGCGCCTTGACGCCCTTGGGCCCCTCGTCGCGGATCAGCTTGGAGATCTTCTTCGCGTCCTCGGAGGAGATGCCCTCCTTGAGGGTGATCGAGATCTTGGACTGCTGCCCCGACTGGCGCGGCTCGCTCGCGTCGAGGATCTTCAGCGACTGCTTGCGCTTGATCAGCTTGTCCTGGAAGACCGAGAGCACCGCGCTGGCGCGGTCGTCGGCCGAGGCCGAGATCTCGATCCCCTGCTCGCCGCTCCACTCGATGGTCGCGTTGGTGCCCTTGAAGTCGAACCGCGTCGAGACCTCCCGCGCGGTCTGGCTCAGCGCGTTGTCGACCTCCTGGCGGTCGATCTTGCTCACGATGTCGAACGACGAGTCCGCCATGACTCTCTCCTCTAGATTCTGACCAAGTCTGTGGTGTCTCACCCTAGGACCTCGTGCCGTTTTCGTACGCCGCCAGCCCCTGCGCTATTGTTTATTGCTGTCGCGATCCCCTTAACCGGGGCGCGCGCACAACCCAGGCAGATTGCCCGAGCGGCCAATGGGAGCGGACTGTAAATCCGTCGGCTTTGCCTTCGAAGGTTCGAATCCTTCATCTGCCACGCCTGGGAGAACACCCCGGTGACCAGCGGAAACGTTGGCCACCGGGGTGCTTCGTTTGTCTGGCCGTGTCCGGCCCAGTCTCGCCATCTCCATGCATTCACGTCCACGGAACGTCAATGAGTACGCCTCGGCACGTTGCGGATGGTTCGGACTGACGTTCAGATCGGGGGGTGGGTCTTGCCAAGCTCCGTCGAGCGCTGGAGCTTCACGAGACGATCACCCCCGTGTGACCCGCGCGCGGCTGGTGGGGTCAGGGCTTCGGGCAGCGTCTTGCTGTCCGGACGGAGAAGTATGCGAGGGTGCGCCACACGATCAGGTCGTACTGCCCTCCCGTGGCGTTCTCGACACAGGTCTCGTCAGCGCGATGGCCGATTCTCTCCCCGGACGGTGTGAGGAGCTGGCCGTCTTCTCGGGAGCTGACGATGAAGGTCGTTCCGGCCGGCACGACGAATCGGAACCGGCCGGCGCTGCTCGTTGAGTTCGCACCGCCCTGGACCGGGCCGCCGTCCAACGTCGCGTCTGTGGTGGCGATCGGGTCCAGCGTGTCCCTCACGACAAGCGGTTCGACCTCGTGCGCGATATAGCGGAGCGTGTGCGTGCCGGCCTCTGTCAGCCGGAACACCTGGCCGATGCCGTAGGCGGTCCGCATGGAGTAGAGCGACTCAATTGGGAGACCATGCGGGTCAAGAAACGAGCGCGTGTGTGTGGGCCACTGCTCATATTCCGGCACGGTCAGGACGTACATATCGTCAGGAGATGCCGGGGTGGAGACATCCACGATCTGACCAGGACGGTCCTGGTCGGCGTCGCAGCAGATCTGGCCATACGGGATCGTCTTAGCGGTCGAGGTCCAGATCGTGACCGGTTCGGACACGCCGTCGTAGACGTGGGAGGTCAGAAGGTAGGTGCCGGTCGCCGGCGCGCGGAACGTGGTGACGCGATGTTGGTAGGGCGGTGCCATCGTGGCGATCGGAGTGCCGTTGAGCGCGACATCGACCGTCGATACACGGGCGTAGTCAATGGCGACGGACACAAGGTCGCCGGCGGTCGCAGGCAACGAGAGCGAGGCACGGCCAGGGGACGGGTCGGCGACGAGAGCGCGGATATGCGTCTCCTGGTTCATCGCCAACGGGACTGGCCGCTGTACTGCGCTGAGGGTGGCGGAGTAGCCGCTCAACCGTGGCCCGGATGGCGCGCTCATCATGCGGAAGCGCCAGCCGGTCGGGCGGCCATCAACATCGACGCGGTAGCGCCCCGCCGAATCGGAGACCGCGCCAGGTCCGGTCGTCATCCACCCACTGGTTACCGAGTCCCAGTGCTGCACATTGACGAGGGTGTTGGCCGGAGCGCTGCCCGTCACTCGCGTGACCCACATTCGGTCCGAGCGCAGGAACACCGAGGTCGAGGCCGTCACATTCGGGCGCCAGGTGACGGTGAGGGTGATCGTCCGCGACGTAGCAGCAGCCTGTCCGAG
This sequence comes from Nocardioides sp. NPDC127503, assembly GCF_040302165.1. Classification (NCBI taxonomy): domain Bacteria; kingdom Bacillati; phylum Actinomycetota; class Actinomycetes; order Propionibacteriales; family Nocardioidaceae; genus Nocardioides; species Nocardioides sp. NPDC127503. The sequence goes on from NZ_JBEORH010000009.1 coordinate 7,549, forward strand.
TTGCGCGGGCTTGCGTACGCGGTAGCGCTGTACGCCCCGCGGCGGCGTGATGCGGAAGGAGAAGCGGCGGGTGTCGACGAGGGTCTTGCGAGCGACCCGCCGCCAGGCGCCGTCGTACCAGCGCTGCAGGTCGACGACGCTGCCGAGCCTCGCACCCCACGCCGTGCCACTGATCCGGACAGCCGAGCCCTCGCTCACGGTGGAGGCCGACGCGGTGACCGATATCGAGACCGCCGCAGTAGCCGGTGGCGCCTGCAGGACAGCGAGGCTGAACATCAGTGAGAGCACGCTCACCGCGGTGAGCACAGACCTCCGCATATCTGCTCCTACGTCTGGCCCCGAAGCCTGCTCCTGCATCTGGACCCGGAAAGGAGCTCAAGGCATAAAGCAAGCGCAGGTGAAGATGGGGCAATGTCAATCCTGTTCGACCCGGGTGCATAGGGGTCATGGCGCCCATAGTCATGTGATGGAGCCTTGCGCGAAGGCGCGCGACGAGGTGGTACCCGAGATCGGGGACGCCGAGCCGTCCCCTATTAGGTTCGAATCCTTCATCTGCCACGCCTGGGAGAACACCCCGGTGACCAGCGGAAACGTTGGCCGCCGGGGTGTTTCGCTTCTCTCCGGCTGCCCTCACCCGGCGCTTACAGTCATGCCCCGGAGCGCTTGGTCATCCTGCCTAATGGGTTGGACCCCAATGGTCGGTCCGGGCCACAGTGAGGGGCATGGCTGCCACTCGTGCTGTCCCTCGTTTGACAGAACGCCCGACGGGACCTGCCCGATGAAGCCCGCGCTGTCGGTAGCGGCGGAGTGGTATCGGGTCCGTCCCGTCACGGGGTCCGTCACGATGATCGACGAGCCCTACGTCCACGACCTGTTGTGCGCCAACATCTGGCATGTACGAGGAGCCAGCCGCGATCTGGTCGTAGATGCCGGTTTGGGTGTCGCGTCCTTGCGCAACTCCCTACCGGTCGTCTTCGAGAGAGATCCTGTTCTCGTGGTCACGCACGCGCATCTGGACCACGTCGGCTCAGCTCATGAGTTCGACGACCGTCGCATGCACCGCACATCGCTCGTTGACGAGAACACGGCGGCGAGTCTGAACGGACCGGAACTGGCACGATTGCTTGGCCTGGATCTTCCAGGAGCAGTGCTTCCTGAATGGCTCATCCGCGCCCTACCCTTCGACGGCTTCGAACCGCGTCGTTATGCGATCTCACCAGCGCCAGCCACTGTTGCCCTCGAAGATGGCGACACCATCGACCTTGGCGACATGACACTGCGTGTCCTGCACATGCCGGGCCATACTCCGGGAAGCGTGTGCCTGTTCAACGAGGCCGATGGTTCATTGTTCAGCGGTGATGTCATCTACGACGACGATCTTCTGGATGAGCTTCCCGAGTCGGATATCGCGGACTACGTCAGCAGCATGCTCCGCCTCCGCGCTCTCCCTGTGAAGATCGTCTACCCGGGTCACGGCGACGCATTCGACGGCGATCGAATGCGACAGATCATTGACGAGTACGTCGGTCGGCGTGCCGCCCAGGTGACAGCAGAGTCTTGAGCAGCGGAGCGGTGCCATGAGGCGCGATATGTTCCGGTCATGGATCTGAACGCCTACCAGCAGGCAGCGCTGCGCGCTGCCGCGCCGAAGGACAGACCCAACGAGGTGTTCCACCTGCTGCTGGGGCTGGTCGGGGAGACGGGCGAGATCGCTGAGAAGGCGAAGAAGATCGTGCGTGACCATGACGGCGACTTCGGCCAGTGGGACCTGGATGATCTCGCCAAGGAGCTCGGCGACACACTTTGGTACGTAGCGGTCCTCGCTGACCACTTCGGGCTTCCGCTCGCGGACGTTGCCGAGCTCAACATCAAGAAGCTCGCCGATCGTCAGCAGCGTGGCGCAATCGGTGGAAGCGGCGACGATCGCTGACCCACCGTTGGGACCGTGGCAGCCATGGTCCCGATCCAAGAAGGAGCACCATGACAGTCGATGCATCTCCGTCCGCCGCCGAGAACGATGAGTTCTGGCGAGAGCGGCGGGTCTGTTTCCTGACCACGAGCCGGCCGGATGGGAGCCCGCATCTCGTACCCGTCGGGGTGACCTTCGATCCGGTGGCCGGCGTCGCGCGCGTCATCAGCAGCGCGGGCAGCAAGAAGGTCCGGAACGTACGCGCGGCCGTGGCCGGTGCGCAGGCAGCGGTCAGCCAGGTGGACGGGCGTCGGTGGTGCACGCTGGAGGGCACCGCGGTGGTCAAGGACGACGCGGAGTCCGTGGCTGAGGCCGAGCGGCGGTACGCCGAGCGCTACCGGCAGCCCCGACCCAACCCCGAGCGTGTGGTCATCGAGATCACCGTGACCCGGGTGCTCGGAAACGTACGTCCTTCGGGCTGGTGAGCTGCTCTGGCGATGCGCTTCCTGGGCTATCAGCACGCTGTCGAGGTGCGGCTAATTGAACTCGGTGAGGCCGCGAGTCAAGGCTCTGATGATCTCTTGCGTACGCCCTGCGTCTGTCGTCCACGGAATGGTTTCAACGGGTTTGAAGGCCTTGGTCAGGAGACGCTCATCTCCTGGCCACCGATCCTGCAGTTCAGCTAGCCGCTCTTCCCCGATCAGCGTGGCAACGTCCTGCCCGAGGAGTCGCGCGGCCGCCAGCGTTACATCGAACCCTTCTTTTTCCGCCTCGGCCCCCTCATTCGCCCACAGGCGTTCCTCGATCTCGCGGGACTCGGCGTACCAGTACGTGGTCAACGCCAGGTCCTGGGCATCCTTGACCTCGCCGTACTCCGAACGGTCCAGCCAGGCCATCAGTTTCGCCGCGGTGTATCCGGGTACCGACGGTAGGCGGATGGTCATCGTGGGTTTGAGCGAGAGATCCAGTGAAGCCCGATGAATCTCCTCGAACCCCCACACGCTCAGCGGCTCCTTCCGCGGTGGTGGAGTGACCGAGCCCGTTGGATTCTCGACATCGCCGAAGGCGAGTAGGTCGACCGGCTCGCCGGCGATGCTGTAGCGGATGTCGTTGGATGCACTCGGCACTTTGCGGAAGTGCCCGGTGACGTTGGTGTAGACGTCCCATCCGGTGATCGCGAGAGCGACGTCGAGGTCATTGGTCGGTCTGAGGTGTGTGCGGTGTCCGAGGGCCTCGTGATGAATGTCGCGGCAGAACGCGCCGACGATCATGATTCCACTGGGTGCCAGATCGACGTCGTGGCGAAGGATCTCCGATACGACGCGCGTGACGGGCTCCAGGTAGGCCTCAGATACTCGCTGCAGGTTCAGCACGGGCCCTCCACTCCTTGGCTGCGCCTCTGACTCGAGGGTCATCGCTGGTCAGGAGGTCGGCGTACACCAACGGCCACGGAGCGACATGGAGTCCGTGGTCGAGTCCGAGAGCCACGGGGGTCTCCCAGAACTGACGTCGGACGAAGACATTTGGTGTGCGGTCGGTGCGCCACCGGTTGAGACCTATCAGGGACTTCTCCAGGTCAGCCACGTAGAGCGTCAGAGTGATCGGCTTGAGGAGGTCATCGACCGCGCTCTCGCCACTGAGGAAGGCTGGGCTCTTGACCCGCACATCCAGGTGGGGGCTAGCCGCCTCGGACCGAAACCTGCCGAGTTCGAGGCTCTTTCCGAGCCCAAGGGGATACGCGTCGGCCCAGCGGTCGACGAGCCTTCTCCTGCTCGGCGCGCTACCGTCGTAGCCTTCCTGGCGGAGCATCTTCAAGGTGCCGTTGGTGAGCCCGACCGAGACCTTCGCGGCCTTGGAGATCTCCTGCTGGGTGGCGCCCTGGAGGCGCGGCCAAGCAAGGAGTGCGAAGATCACGCGCGACCGGTTCGGGCTGAAGAGATTCGAGGTGGCGGGTGTCGACGGCGTGCTCTGTTTGGCAGGTCGCTGACCTCGAACGTCGATGATGGCGTTGCCGAACTCCAGCCATGCGTTCCCTGTCGAGTCGACGAACTGCACGCCAAGATCGCGGAAGTTCTCCGCCGTCTGGGGAGAGATGTGGTCCGTCCACACCAGGGCGTCGCTTCGACCTTCGTAGTGCAGCAGCGTGGTGTCGCGGGGCCGAATCCTTCGGCCGCACAGGACTGTGTAAGCGCCCTGGGCGGGGCCCCTGCGAAGGTCGACCTCAAAGATCTCGACCGGAGTCGGGTCATCGCGGACCGGTGGCTTGGCGGCGCGGTGGCGGATCGTAGGAGTCACCCCGAGCTTCTGGAGTTGGTCACGAACGCTCGTGATCAGGTCGTCCATCGCCTCTCCCTCAATTCAGTATTCAGTCGCATTCAGTATAACTGAACGACACTGAATACTGAATGCATGCGGGCGGGAGACGGACTGTAAATCCGTCGGCTTTGACGTGCCTAGCGGTCGGTGAGGACGACGCGGTCCGTGATGTCCTGGACGTCGCGCCGGTTGCCGGTCGGGAACATGGTGCGGAACCGGTCGATCTGTCGGGGTGAAGCCGTGATGGGGTCGGTGAGCATGACCCATTGGACGTGCTCGGTGTACGGCGCGGTCGTCAACGAGCCGTCGTAGCGGTAGGACGTGTGCCGGCGCGGCAGGAGGGCGCCGACGTCGATGTGGCCGACGTGGTCGGCGGTCGAGCACTCGGAGACCAGGTGGTCGTAGAGGCTGCCGAGGGTCGGGTTGGTGCGGCCCGGACGGACCCAGACGCCGACGACGAGGGTGTGGCCGGAGGCGTCCTGGTGCACGAAGTGCATCTCGATCGGGTAGTCCCGGGCGGAGAGCAGGTGCTCGCTCGGGGTGTGCCAGTGGAACTGCACCAGGCCGTACGTCACGCCGCCCATCTCGAGCGACCCGACGCCGGGCGGGAGCTCGGCGCGTACGGTCTCCTCGTCGCCGCGGACGGTGCAGCCGTCGGGCTCGTCGGCGTCCTCGCGGATGTACTTCATCGTGACGGTCGCGTCGTGGGGATAGTGGACGTGCAGGGTGGGCAGGTGCGCCTGCTGGGTGCCGCCGCGATAGATGCGGATGGGGCTCTGGTGCGGTGGGGCGGTGGAGGTCGCGGTTGCGGCCGCCGACGAGGACAGAGCGGTGAGCCCCGCGACGGCGGCGGCTCCCTGGAGCAGGGCGCGACGGTTCAGCCCGACGTTGGTGCGCAACATGGAGATCTCCCGAGATCTACCGGGCCGATGTGACCCGTGGACCGCAATACGTACCACGAAATGCGGTCGGCAGTGTCGTGTCCGCGACCTAGAGTCGTAATGACGCGAGAGGAGAATCCGATGAGCGTCCAGCTGAACCACACGATCGTCCACGCCTCCGACCGGGACGCGATGGCGACCCATCTGACCGAGATCCTCGGGCTTCCGGAGGCTCAGCTCTTCGGCCCGTTCCGGGTCGTCGAGCTCACCAACCAGGTCAGCCTCGACGTGGCGGAGGCCCAAGACTTCCAGCCGCAGCACTACGCGTTCAAGGTGTCCGAGACCGAGTTCGATGAGATCTTCGGGCGGATCGAGGAGCGCGGCATCACCTACTGGGCCGACCCCTTCCACCGGCGGGAAGGCCAGATCAACCACAACGACGGCGGTCGCGGCGTCTACTGGGAGAGTCCCGACGGACACAACCTCGAGATCATCACGGTGCCGTACGGCGGCTGACCGTTTACGCAGGTCAGGCCAGGTCGGCGGCGAGCTGCTTGCCGGCCTCGGTGAGCAGCGGGACGGCGCGTTCGATGAGCTCGTCGCTCATCCGGCCGGTGGGTCCGCTGATCGACATCGCCAGACGCGGGGCGTAGTCGGGGACGGCGACGGCGACGCAGCGTACGCCTGCCTCCTGCTCGCCCTCGTCGATGGCGTAGCGGCGCTCACGGACCTGCTCGAGCTGGTCGAGGTAGTCGTCGCGCGAGGTGATCGTGGTGGAGGTGTAGGGGACCATGTCGGTGCGCCGGAGAATGTCGCGGACCTGGTCAGGAGCCATGTCGGCGAGGATGGCCTTGCCGACGGCGGTGCAGTGCGGGGACACCCGTCGGCCGACCTCGGTGAACATACGCATCGACTGGCGCGACTCGGTGTGGGCGACGTAGACGATCTGGTCGCCGTCGAGCATCGCCAAATTGGCCGACTCGCCGACCTCGTCGACGAGTCGGGTGAGGTGCGGGCGGGCCCAGGTGCTGAGCATGCGCGAGGAGCTCTCGCCGAGCCGGATCAGCTTGGGGCCGAGGACGTACTGCCGGTTGGCCTCCTGGCGGAGGTAGCCCAGGTCGACGAGGGTGCGCACCAGCCGGTGGATGGTCGGCAGCGGCAGGCCGGAGGCGGCGGCGAGCTGGGAGAGCCCCATGGTCCCGCCGGCGTCGGCCATCGTCTCCAGCAGTGCGAAGGCACGCTCGATCGACTGCACGGCCCCGGTGCGTGCCTTCGGCGCCTTCTCGTTCTCGCTCACCTGAGCTCCCCGATCTATGGGTACTGTCTTCCGGATGACGGAAGTCTAGCGTCGTGTAGAGGAAATCCAGCCGGTTGCGTCCCTTGTCTGGCCGGATTAATATCCGCAATGCGGAAAGAGAAATCCATTCAAAGGAAAACTGTAGCCCTGGAAGGGTGGAGCTCGTGAACATTCAGATCACCGGTGGCGACGTCGAGCGAGGAGCCGAGATCCTCACGCCCGAGGCCCTCGACTTCGTCGCGGATCTGCAGCGACGGTTCGGTGCCCGCCGTGACGAGCTCATGGCCGCCCGCCGAGTGCGCCGCGAAGAGGTCGCGCGCACCGGCCGGCTCGACTTCCTGCCCGAGACGGCCGACGTACGCGCCGGCGACTGGACCGTGGCGGCGGTGCCCGAGGACCTCCAGGACCGCCGCGTCGAGATCACCGGTCCGACGGACCGGAAGATGACGATCAACGCCCTCAACTCCGGGGCGCGGGTCTGGCTGGCCGACATGGAGGATGCCAGCACTCCGCACTGGAGCAACGTGGTCGGCGGCCAGGTGAACCTGTACGACGCCGTGCGGCGGCAGATCTCGGCGATGTCCCCGCAGGGCAAGCTCTACGAGCTCAAGCAGGAGCAGCGGCTGGCCACGATCGTGATGCGCCCGCGCGGCTGGCACTTCGACGACCTGCACGTCCTGGTCGACGGCAAGCCGGTCGTCGGCGCCCTGGTCGACTTCGGGCTCTACTTCTTCCACAACGCCCGCGAGCTCGTGGAGCGCGGGAGCGGGCCGTACTTCTATCTTCCCAAGATGGAGAGCCACCTCGAGGCGCGGCTGTGGAACGACGTGTTCACCTTCGCCCAGGCGGAGCTCGGGATCCCGCACGGCACCGTGCGCGCGACCGTCCTGATCGAGACGATCCCGGCCGCGTTCGAGATGGACGAGATCCTCTACGAGCTGCGCGACCACGCCGCTGGGCTCAACGCCGGCCGGTGGGACTACCTGTTCAGCCAGATCAAGTACTTCCGTGATGCCGGACCCTCCTTCGTGCTGCCCGACCGCGCCACGGTCGGGATGAATTCGCCGTTCATGCGTGCGTACGCCCAGCTGCTGGTGAAGACCTGCCACCGCCGCAACGCCCACGCCATCGGCGGCATGGCTGCCTTCATCCCGAGCCGCCGGGACCAGGAGGTCAACGCCACCGCCTTCGCCAAGGTCCGTGAGGACAAGGAGCGCGAGGCCGGCGACGGCTTTGACGGCTCCTGGGTGGCCCACCCCGACCTGGTCCCGATCTGTAGCGAGATCTTCGACTCTGTTCTCGGCGACCGGCCCAACCAGGTCGACCGGCAGCGCGATGACGTCGAGGTGCGTGCCGAGGACCTGCTCGATGTCGCCTCCGCCGGTGGCGCGATTACCCTCGCGGGGCTGCGCGACAACGTCGAGGTCTCGCTGGTCTACCTCGACGCCTGGATCCAAGGCGCCGGCGCCGTCGCGATCCACAACCTGATGGAGGACGCCGCCACTGTCGAGATCTCCCGCTCGCAGATCTGGCAGTGGGTGCACAACGGGTCGAAGCTCGACGACGGGACGCAGGTGACCGCGGAGCTCGTACGCCGGGTCCTGGACGAGGAGATGGTGAAGCTGCTCGCGGCGGCCGAGGGGATCGAGCATCACCTCAAGCAGGCCCGCACGATCTTCGAGGAGGTCGCGCTCGCCGACGACTACGTCGACTTCCTGACCCTGCCGGCCTACGAGCAGGTGGTCGGTTCATGAGCCACCTCGAGGACCTGATCGGCCGGCTCGACCGCGCGCTCGCCGGCGCTGATGCGGCGCTGGCCGCTGACTATCCGGGGGATCGTGGCGTACGGCAGCCGGTGCACACGGTCTACGTCCCGGGCGACCGCTACGACGAGAAGACGGTCTCGGAGTGGTCGGCTGGGTCCGGTCGGGTGCTGGCTGAGCATGCGGGTTCGGTTGCCGAGGTCGCGGACTCCTTTGACCTGGCGCCCGGATTGGCGGACGAGATCTACGACCGGGTGGCGGCCAAGCTGGCCGCCGAGCCGATCGAGGACCTGCGGATCGACTTCGAGGACGGCTACGGAGCCCGGCCCGACGAGGACGAGGATGCCGCGGTGGTGGCGGCCGCCCGGGCGCTCGCGGCCACCGTCCGTGACGGCTCCGCGGCGCCGTTCCACGGCATCCGGATCAAGTCGTTCGAGGCTCCGACGCGACACCGCGGGCTGCGTACGCTGGACCTCTTCCTCGGCGAGCTCGTCCGCGAGGGCGGGCTCGGTGACGGCTTCGTCATCACGCTGCCTAAGGTGACCTCCGTCGAGCAGGTCACCGCGATGGTCACCGCGCTGGACGCGCTCGAGGCGGTTCATGGCATCGCGGCCGGGAGCCTGCGTTTCGAGATCCAGGTCGAGACGCCGCAGGCGATCCTCGGCTCCGACGGCACGGCGCTGATCGCGCGGATGATCGCCGCCGGCGCGGGCCGGGTCACCGGTCTGCACTACGGGACCTACGACTACTCCGCCTCGCTCGGGGTGGCGGCCGCCCACCAGAGCATGGAGCACCCGGTCGCCGACCATGCCAAGGACGTGATGCAGGTGGCCGCCGCCGGCACCGGCGTCTTCGTCTCGGACGGCTCGACCAACGTGCTTCCGGTCGGGGACACCGATGCGGTGCGCGCGGCGTGGCGGCTCCACTCACGCCTGGTGAGCCGGTCGCTGGCCCGCGGGATCTACCAGGGCTGGGACCTGCATCCGGCTCAGCTGCCCAGCCGCTACATCGCGACGTACGCGTTCTTCCGGGACGGGCTCGACGTCGCTTCGGCCCGCCTGCGGGCGTACGTCCACGGCGGTGACTCCAGCTATCTCGACGAGCCCGCCACCGCGGCCGCGCTCGCCGCGTTCGTGCTGCGTGGGGTGGAGTGCGGTGCCGTCGCGGCCGACGAGGTCGAGACGCTCGCCGGGATCGACCAGGGCAAGCTGGCCGAGCTCGCTCGTCGGCGGATCACCGCCTGAGCATCCCGATCGCATGGCGGCAGGCTGGGTAGCCTGCCGCCATGCGCGTCGAAGCCGAGTTCACCACCGAACCGTTCCGTGGCGAGGGTGAGCCTCCCGAGCATGCGACGGCGGCGCTCGCTGCCGCCCGCGAGGCCGGTCTGGAGTGCGACTTCGGGCCGTTGGGGACGTCGATGCGTGGTGAGCGGGACGCCGTCCTGGCCACGCTGGCCGAGGTGGTGGCCGCGGGTCTGGACCATGGCGCCGACCAGATCACCTTCCAGGTCCGGGTCGAAGGACACAGTGCGCCGCGGCGTACGGCCGGCGGGTTGGATGCGCTGCTCGCCGAGGTCGCGGAGATCCTCGGTGGCGACCTGGCGGCATTGGACCGCCAGGGGAAACAGCGTGCCGTGCGGCTGCTGGAGGAGCGCGGCGCCTTCGACTACCGCAAGAGCGCCGAGATCGTGGCCGCGGCGCTCGGGGTCACTCGGTTCACGGTCTACAACTACCTGAACCGTGAGCGGGAGTAGCTCCCAGACTTTTCAACAAACTGTTGACTGTGATGAGCGACACATGCAATCGTTGTTGCTGTACGGAAATTAGTTTCCGCATAGCGAGAGAGAACGGTGCATGGATCTCCAGAGCTTCAACACCTCACCGGCGGACGTCGTACGGCCCGTGCTGCAGGCCTGCTGCGACGCTCCGAGCTGGGTCGCCGCGGTCCTGGCCGGGCGCCCCTACACCGACGAGGCCGATGTCGTCCGGGCCGCCGACGAGGCGGCCCGACGGTTCACCGCGGCCGACGTCGACCAGGCGCTGGCCGCGCACCCGCGGATCGGGGAGCGCGCCGAGGGCGAGCACGCCGAGGCCGCCTGGTCGCGGCGCGAGCAGGCCGCGGTCGGCACCGACCAGGCCACGGCACAAGCCCTCGCCGAGGGCAACCGGGCCTACGAGGAGCGCTTCGGCCGGGTCTTCCTGATCTGCGCCTCGGGTCTCTCGGCCGACCAGGTGCTCGCCGCCCTCCGCGACCGGCTCGGCCACGAGCACGACGAGGAGGCGGCCGTGGTCGCCGACGAGCTGCGCAAGATCGCGCTGCTCCGGCTCGAGCGCGTCCTGGCCGCCGAGGTCTCGGCATGACCAGCGCCATCACCACCCACGTACTCGACACCGCGCTCGGCCGCCCGGCCGCCGGTGTCCCGGTCCGGCTCAGCCGGATCGACGGTTCAGACCATGTCCTCGCCGACGCCGTCACCGACGACGACGGCCGGGTGGCCGACCTGGGACCCGATCAGGTCCCCGCCGGCACCTATCAGCTCCGGTTCGGCACCGCCGCCTACTACGCGGCGACCGGTCAGGAGTGCTTCTACCCGCAGGTCTCCGTCACCTTCGCGGTCACCGACCGGCGGCACCACCACGTGCCACTTCTGCTGAGCCCGTTCGCCTACTCCACCTACCGAGGGAGCTGACATGCCCATTCACCTTGGACCAAACCAGTACGGCAAGGCCGAGAACCGCGTCGTACGCATCTACCGCGACACTCCTCGCCACCAGATCCGGGACCTCAACGTCTCCACAGCGCTGCGCGGCAGCTTCGACGACGCCCACACCAGCGGCGACCAGCAGGATGTGCTGCCGACCGACACCCAGAAGAACACCGTCTTCGCCTACGCGAAGGAGATCGGCGTCGCCTCGGTCGAGGAGTTCGCGCTGGCGCTCGCCGACCGCTACCTCGAGGCCTGCCCGGCCGCCGAGGGGGCGCGGGTCGAGGTCGATGAGTACGCCTGGGACCGGATTCAGGTCGACGGGGCGGGGCACGACCACTCCTTCGTCCGCTCGGGTGGCGGCGTACGGACCACCGTGGTCAATGTCGACGGCCGCGGTGAGGACCGGGTCGCCCATGTGGTGTCCGGCATCAAGGACCTCGTCGTGCTCAAGTCGACCGGCTCGGAGTTCCACGGCTTCCTCAAGGACGAGTACACGACCCTGCGGGAGACCACCGACCGGATCCTGGCGACCTCGCTCGTCGCCCGGTGGCGCTATGACGGCACCCAAGTGGACTGGGACAAGGCGTACGACTCCATCCGGGCCCTGCTGCTGCAGCGGTTCGCGGAGATCCACAGCCTCGCGCTGCAGCAAACCCTGCATGGGATGGGCACCTCGGTGCTCGAGCAGCACGGTGACGTCGCCGAGATCAAGTTCTCCGCGCCCAACAAGCACCACTTCCTCTCCGACCTCTCGCCCTTCGGCCTGGACAACCCCGGCGAGGTCTTCTTCGCCGCGGACCGGCCCTACGGCCTGATCGAAGCCTCGGTCGTACGCGACGAGGCCCCCGATGCCGGCAACGCCTGGCACGCCATCCCCGGATTCTGCTGAGGCCGGCCATGCTCGGTCGTAGGAGACAGGCAACCGCAACCGTCTCGACTCGCCCGGAGGACGAACGGCATCCGCCGGGCCAGCTCCTCGCCTACGGCACGCAGCACATCCTGACGATGTACGGCGGCGTGATCGCGCCGCCGCTCATCGTCGGGGGTGCCGCGGGCCTGTCGGGCACGGACCTGGCGCTGCTGGTGACCGCAGGGCTCTTCGTATCTGGCCTCGCGACGCTGCTGCAGACGCTCGGCCTCGGACCCTTCGGCAGCCGGCTGCCGATCGTGCAGGGCATCTCGTTCGCCAGCGTGTCGACGATGGTCACCATCGCCAGCGAGGACGGGCTGCGGCCCGTCTTCGGCGCGATCATCGTCGCCGGTCTGATCGGACTGGTGCTCTCCTCGTTCTTCGCCCAGCTGGTCAGGCTCTTCCCGGCGGTCGTCACCGGCACGATCATCACGGTCGTCGGCCTCTCGCTGATGCCGGTGGCGTTCCGCTGGGCGATGGGCAACGACGCCACCGCGCCGGACTACGGGTCGATGAGCAACATCGCGTACGCCGGGCTGACCCTGCTCATCATCCTGGTGATCAGCCGGGTGTTCCAGGGCGCGATCTCCCGGCTCTCGATCCTCATCGGAATCGTGGTCGGGACGGTGATCGCGACGGTTGCCGGCCGGGCCGACTTCTCCTCGGTGGGCGAATCCGATCTGGTCGCGCTCCCGCCTGTCCTGCACTTCGGTGGCCCGACCTTCGAGGTCGGCGCGATCGTCTCCATGACGATCGTGGTGCTGGTGATCATGACCGAGACGACCGCAGACATCCTGGCGATCGGCGAGATCGTGGAGACCGACGTGGACACCAAGCGCGTCGCCCGCGGCCTCCGCGCCGACATGGCCGCCACGACGGTCGCCCCGCTGTTCGGTACGTTCCCGTGCAGCGCCTTTGCGCAGAACGTCGGGCTGGTGGCTTTGACGGGCATCAGGAGTCGGTACGTCGTGGCGACCGGCGGTCTCGTGCTGTTGCTCCTCGGGCTGCTGCCGGTCGTCGGAGCGGTTGTGGCCGCGATCCCGTACCCCGTGCTCGGCGGTGCCGGCATCGTGCTGTTCGGCTCGGTAGCGGCCAGCGGGATCCGTACGCTCTCGCGCGTCGACTACGAGGACAACCTCAACATGGTGATCGTCTCCGTGGCGATCGCCGTCGGGATCCTGCCGATCGCGGCGCCGACCTTCTGGGACGCGTTTCCGGAGTGGCTCGGGGTCATCATGCACTCCGGCATCAGCGCCACCGCCCTGGTCGCCGTCGTGCTCAACCTGCTGTTCAACGAGATCACCGTCGGCAACCGCGCCGGTGCCTCCGTCTTCGCCGCCTCGCAGGATTCTCGTGAGGGCTTCGGGGACCGGCTCGACGACGACATCGACCGGTCGTGATGCCGAGTCGGCTCGTCCTCACCTGAAAACCCGCCGAGTCGGCTCGTCATGACGAGCCGACTCGGCGTGATTTCGCGTCAGGATGCGCCGACTCGGGACCTGAACCCGCCGGGGTCGGACCCTGGGCCAGGCCGAGACGTCACTCCCGTCGGCCGAGTTGGCACGAAACCGACCACTCGGCCGACGTACCTGACGCCTCGGCCGACGTAGCTGACGTCTCGGCAGGTCAGCCGACGAGGACCCTGAGCGCCTCGCCCGGGTCGGGGGCGTTGACGAGCTCGCCCTCGATCCACACGCTGCGTACGTCGGCGGGGGTGCCGAGGGCGAACATCTTGGCCAGGGCGTCGCCGGCGTCCGTGGCGTGGGTGAGGCCGACGTCGAGGGGTGTGCTCGCGGCGGGCTTGATCCACTGGGCGTCGAAGCGGCGGCCGACGCAGAAGTCGCCGACCGCAGCCCCCAGGCCGAGGGCTTCTGCGCCCGCGCGGGTGGCCAGGTGGAGGAGGTGGGTGGGGGTCAAGGGGTGACCGGCCTCGCCGAGGAGCTGCTGGGCGACGTACGCGCCCAGGCCCTCCTTGAGCAGGGAGAATCCGGTGCCGGCGCCGACGTCGGAGCCCATCGCGACCCGTACGCCGTGGGCGCGGTGGCGGGCGAGCGGGAAGAGGCCGCTGCCGAGGGCGGCGTTGCTGGAGGGGCAGTGGGCGACGGCGGCACCGCGGGCGGCCAACAGAGCGAGCTCGGAGTCGGTCGGGTGCACGTTGTGCGCCAGGACGGTGCCGGGACCGACCAGGCCGTGCCGGTCGTAGGAGGTCACGTAGTCGCAGCCGAAGAGCGCCTCGACGGTCTCGATCTCGCGGGTGTTCTCGTTGACGTGGGAGGTCAGCATCGCCCCCGGTACGGCACGCAGGACGTCGGCGCAGGCCGCGAGCAGCGGGTCCGAGCACGACAGCGAGAAGCGCGGCGTCACGGCGTAGCGGGCCCGTCCGACCCCGTGCCACCGGGCAGCGAGCGCAAGAGACTCCTCGCGGGCCCGGTCCGGGTCGGTGAACAGGTCCTCGCGGATGAGCCGGTCGCTGACCACGAGGCCGCTGGTGATCCGCAGCCCGACGCGGGCGGCCTCGGCGAAGACCGTGTCGACGGCGGGCGCGAAGTGGCTGCCGAAGACCAGTGCGGTGGTGGTGCCGGCGCCGACCAGGCCGCGTACGAAGTCGCTGGCCACGCCCTCGGCGTAGGCCGGGTCGGCCAGGCGCGCCTCCTCGGGGAGTGCGCACTGGTCGAGCCAGTCGAGCAGCGGCAGGCCGAGGCCGCCGATGACGCGTACCTGCGGGAAGTGCACGTGGGTGTCGACGAATCCGGGCAGCACGAAGCCGCCGGAGAGGTCGACGACCTCCTCCTGCGGGTGCTGACGGTGCAGGTCGGCGTAGCTGCCGCGGGCGCGGATCACGCCGTCGCGTACGAGCAGCGCGCCGTCCTGCTCCGTGCGGAGCCGACCGCCGGTGAAGGGGTCGTCGGGAGTGTCGAGGAAGGTTCCTCGGAAGAGCGTCATCGTGGGGTTCACCTTGGTTGTTGTTCGGTTGACGCGGGCTCGCCCGCGAAGATCTGGAGCAGCCGGGCCGCGACGCTGACCGCGATCGTGGCCGGCTCCTTGCCGCCGAGATCGGGAAGTCCGATGGGTGTGGTGATGCGGGCGATCGCCTCGGGGGCGTGGCCCTCGTCGGCGAGCTTGGCCCGGAACCGGCTCCACTTGGCGCTCGAGCCGATCAGCCCGATCGACGCCAGCTGCCCGGCGCGGAGAGCCGCGTCGCACAGGGCGGCGTCCTCGGCATGGTCGTGGGTCATGACCAGGACGTGGGTGCCCTCGGGCAGCTCGCCGATGACGAGCTCGGGCAGCACCGGCACCTGGTGGACGTGGATGCCGGCGACGGCGTCGTCCAGCCCCCGCAGCTGCTCAGGCTCGAGCTGGGCGGTGCGGGAGTCGACCAGGTGCAGCTCGAGATCGTGGCGGGCGAGGATGCGCGCCAGCTCGAGCCCGACGTGGCCCATCCCGAAGATGGCTACGGACGGTACGACGGGCAGCGGCTCGAGCAGCAGCTCGACCTCGCCGCCACAGCACTGGACGCCGTGCTGGTAGGGCGCCTTGTCGGAGAGCGACACCTTCAGGGTCTCCGGTGTGGCGAGACCGTCGCCGATCATCGAGCGGGCGCGCTCGATCGCAACCGCCTCGAGGTTGCCGCCCCCGATGGTGGCCCACGTGCGGTCCTCCGAGACGACCATCTTCGCCCCGGCCTCGCGCGGCGAATGACCGCGCACCGACGTCAGGGTCACCAGTACGCCGGGAACCCGCAGCTCGCGCAGCCGCTGGACGGCCTTCAGCCACTCCATGTCATCCCTTCCCTCCGGCCAGGACCGGCTCGGCGCCGGCGGGCGTGGTCTCGGGAGCCTGCGGGGTACGAGCCCCGTCGAGGGCCCAATAGACGGCCTCCGGGGTCGCGGGGCAGCCGAGGTCGACGCTGGTACCGGCCGGGCCGAAGGCGGCGGCCGCCTCGCGCAGCGCCTCGCGTACGGAGAAGGCGAGCATCAGCGGGGGCTCGCCGACGGCCTTGGAGCCGTAGACGGCGCCCTCCTCGTGGGCCTTATCGAGCAGCTTCACGCGGAAGTCCTCGGGCATCTCGGAGAAGCTCGGCAGCTTGTAGGTGCTCGCCGCCTGCGTCGCCAGCCGGCCACGGTTGGGTCCGTCGGAGGTGTCCCAGCGCAGGTCTTCCAGGGTCAGCCAGCCGGCGCCCTGCACGAAGCCGCCCTCGATCTGGCCGATGTCGATCAGCGGGCTCAGGCTGTCGCCGACGTCGTGGACGATGTCGACGCGCCGCAGCGTGTAGGCACCGGTGAAGCCGTCGACCTCGACCTCGGACGCGGCGACCCCGTTGGCGAAGTACTTGAACGGCTCGCCCTGCATCACGTTGGGGTCCCAGTGCAGGCCCTCGGTGCGGTAGAAGCCGGCCGCCCAGAGCTGCACCCGCTGGTGGTAGGCGACGTTGACCAGCTCGTTCCAGCCGATCTCGCCGGAAGCGGGGGAGAGGCCGTGGACGACGCCGTCGTCGAAACGTACGTCGCTGGGGCTGATCGCCAGACGACCGCCGGCGACCTGGGCGAGCCGCTCACGGATCTGCTCGCAGGCGTTCTTGATCGCGGCCCCGTTGAGGTCGGCGCCGGAGCTGGCCGCGGTCGCCGAGGTGTTCGGGACCTTGTCGGTGCGCGTCGGTGCCAACCGGACCTGGGAAAGCGGCAGGCCGAGTGCGGTGGCCGCCACCTGCAGCATTTTGGTGTGCAGGCCCTGGCCCATCTCGGTGCCGCCGTGGTTGATCAGCACCGAGCCGTCCTTGTAGACGTGGACGAGGGCGCCGGCCTGGTTGAAGGCGGTGAGGTTGAACGAGATGCCGAACTTCACCGGCGTCATCGCCAGGCCCCGCTTGGTGTGCGGATGGCGGCGGTTGAACTCCTCGATCTCGGACCTTCGGCGAGCGACCTCGCCGGACGAAGCGACCTGGTCCCAGCAGGCCGCCAGCCGGTCGGCCTGGCGTACGGGCTGGCCGTAGGGGGTGGTCTGGTCCTGCTGGTAGAAGTTGCGGCGGCGCAGCTCGAGCGGGTCGATCCCGAGCAGCGGTGCGCACCGGCCGAGCAGGTCCTCCATGACGAGCATGCCCTGCGGTCCGCCGAAGCCGCGGAAGGCGGTCTGCGAGGTCTTGTTGGTGCGCGCCACCCGACCGTCGACACGGATGTCGGGCACCCAGTAGGCGTTGTCGATGTGGCACAGCGCGCGGGCCAGCACCGGCTCGGAGAGGTCGAGGCTCCAGCCGCCGTCGGCGGTGAGCGTGGCCTCGAGGGCGAGGATGTGGCCCTCGTCGTCGAACCCGACGCGCCAGGTGCTGTGGAAGCCGTGGCGCTTGCCGGACATGGTGATGTCCTGGGTGCGGTTGAGGCGCAGTCGCACCGGCCGTCCGGTGAGCGTGGCGCCCAGCGCGGCGATGGCCGCGTAGCCGTGCGGCTGCATCTCCTTGCCGCCGAACGCGCCGCCCATCCGTAGGCACTGGACGGTGACCTCGTGGCTCGGGACGCCGAGCACGTGGGCGACGATCTCCTGGGTCTCGGAGGGGTGCTGGGTGCTGCTGTGCACCAGCACCTGGCCACCCTCGTCGACCAGGGCCAGTGACACGTGGGTCTCGAGGTAGAAGTGCTCCTGGCCGGCGAACTCGAACTCGCCCTCGAAGACGTGTGCGGCGTTCTCGAGAGCAGCCGAGGCGTCGCCGCGCGCGAGGTTGCGCGGGGTGCCCTGGAAGCTCTCCGCCGCGATCGCCTCGGTCACGGTGACCAGCGACGGCAGCGGCTCGTAGTCGACCTCGACCGCGGCCGCGCCCAGCCGGGCCGCCTCCTGGGTCTCGCCGAGCACCCAGCACACCGCGTGGCCGTGGAACATCACCTCGGTTGGGAAGAGCGGCTCGTCGTGCTTGACGCCCGCGTCGTTGACGCCGGGTACGTCGTCGGCGGTCAGCACACGGACGACCCCCGGGACCGCGTACGCCGGTTCGGTCCGCATCGCGGTGATCAAGGCGTGCGTGTGCGGGGCCTGGACCGGCCAGGCGTGCAGCGTTCCGGCGATCCGCCCGACCAGGTCGTCGGTGTAGAGCGCCTCGCCGGTGACGTGCAGCGCGGCGCTTTCGTGGGGCAGCGGGATCCCGACGATCGGGTTCTCGGGGCGTTCGGACAGGGCGCTCATGCCGGCACCTCCTCGCGGTGGGTGTGAGTGTGGAACAGGCGCAGCAGGGACTGGCCCAGCATCGCCGAGCGGTAGGACGCGCTGGCGCGGTGGTCGTCCATCGGTGTGCCCTCGCTCGCGAGGACGGCCGCGGCGCGGCGTACGGTCTCCTCGGTCCAGGGCCGGCCGACCAGGGCGTCCTCGGTTGCAACGGCACGGATCGGGGTGGCCGCAACGCCGCCCAGGCCGATCCGGAGGCGGACCACGGCTCCGTCGGCGATCTCGAGCGCGTAGCCGACGGCCACGCTGGAGATGTCGTCGAAGCGGCGCTTGGCGATCTTGTGGAAGCCGACGAGCGGGGCCAGCGGCAGCGGGAGCCGTACGCTGCGGATCAGCTCGTCGGCGGCCCGGACCGTCTCGCGGTAGCCGGTGAAGTAGTCGGCCAGCGGGACGACCCGCTCGCCGCGCGGCGAGGCCAGGACGACGTCGGCGTCGAGCGCGAGCAGCGCCGGCGGGGCATCGCCGATGGGAGAGGCGGTGCCGATGTTGCCGCCGATCGTCGCGCCGTTGCGGATCAGGCGTGAGGCGAACTGCGGGAAGAGCTCGGCCAGGAGCGGGACCCGACCGTCGAGGCGACGCTCGATCTCGGTCAGGGTGAGCGCGGCGCCGATCTCGATCACGTCGTCGCCGACCGTGAGCGAGCGGAGCTCGGGCAGCCGGTCCACCGCCACGACCAGCGGCGCGCGGCGACCGCGGATGTTGACCTCCACACCCCAGTCGGTCGAGCCGGCGACCACCTGCGCCTCCGGCCGCTCGGTGAGCAGCGCGAGGGTCTCGGCGAGGGTCTCGGGACGTACGAACTCGGCGCCGTCGACGGCGATCCGGGTCGGGCGCGGCTCGGGCGGCGGTGCCTGGCGCCGGGCCGCCAGTGTGTCGTCCTCGGAAGGTGCTCCCAGGGCGTACGCAGCGTCACGGATCGGGCGGTAGCCGGTGCAGCGGCACAGGTTGCCGCTCAGCGCGTGCAGGTCGACCCCGTTCGGGCCGTGCTCGTGGTCGCACGACCCTGCCTCGGCATCGGCGGTCCGGCCCGGGCGGTAGAACTCCGCGGCCAGGCTGCAGACGAACCCGGGAGTGCAGTAGCCGCACTGCGACCCGCCGCGTACGGCGATCTCCTGCTGGACCGGGTGGAGGTCGCTGCTGCTGCCGAGGCCCTCGCTGGTGACCAGCTCCTGGCCGTCGAGCGCGGCGACCGGGACCAGGCAGGCGTTGACGGCGGTCCACTCGGTCGCGGTGTCGGTGCCGGGGCGGGCGACCAGCACCGAGCAGGCGCCGCACTCGCCCTCGGCGCAGCCCTCCTTGGCACCGGTGAGGCCGCGGCCGCGCAGCCAGTCGAGGGTGGTGGTGTGAGTGGCGACCCCGGTCAGGGGCACCTGGTCCCCGTTGACCGTGACACAGGGGGCGCTGGGTGTGGTCATGACTGACTCCGGATCGGGTTGCGGGTGCGGGCGCTGTGGATCGGGTTGGCATCGCGCAGGAAGTCGTCGAAGCGGTGGCCGGCGATCTTGGCGATCTCGATCAGCGCGGCGGCGTGCTCCTGCCGTTCGCAGTTGCCGAGCCGCGACCGGCCCTCAGCGAGGATCCGGTCGAGCGAGTCGGAGTCGCGTACGGAGATGACCAGCGGGAAGCCGAACCGCTCGTGGTAGGCGTCGGTGAGCGAGGCCAGCGTCTCTTGGTCCGGCTCGGCCAGGTGGGTCAGGCCGCGCGAGGACTGGTCGCGCAGCGACTCCTCGCCGACCATCCCGTCCGAGACCAGGCGCGAACCGAGCTCGGGGTAGGCCTCGATCAGCTCGCGCTGCTCCTCGACGGAGCCGCTGAAGAGGGCGTCCTGGAAGGCGCGGCGCAGGGCGTGCGTGTCGGCGAACGGCCGCTGCTCCCAGGCCCGCTCCACCATCCACCGCGGCCCCTGGAAGAGACCGTCGAACGTCTCCACGAACTCCGTACGCCCCATCTGGTTGACCTGGTCGAGCCGGACGCCCTCGCCGGGCTGGCCGGCGACGGCGGGGCCGTAGTCGGGGCCGACGTGGTGGAAGAGGATGTTGAGCAGGATTGCGGTGAGGCTGCCGAGGGTGATGCCGCTGCCGAAGATGATCTCGGCCCAGCCCGGGACGGCCTGGGCGACCTCGGGCTGCGCGGTGACGTACATCGCCAGGCCGACGCTGGTCGCCACGATCACCACGTTGCGATGGTCGTGGAAGTCGACCTTGCTGAGCGTTTGGAAGCCGACCACCGCGACGGTCGCGAACATCGCCAGGGCGGCGCCGCCGAGGACCGGGTGCGGGATGCCGGCGACGATCGCGCCGACCTTGGGGAGCAGCCCGATCAGGACCATGATCAGGCCTGCGGCGGCGACGACCCAGCGGCTCTTGACCCGGGTCAGCCGGACGAGGCCGACGTTCTCGGCGAAGCAGGTGTAGGGGAAGGAGTTGAAGACGCCGCCGATGGTGGTGGCCAGGCCGTCGGCGCGCAGGGCGCGGGCGATGTCCCTGCGTCCGATCCGCTTCTCCACGATCTCGCCGGTCGCGAAGACGTCACCGGTGGTTTCGACGGCGGTGATCAGCATGACGACGATCATCGACACGATCGCCGCGGCGGAGAACTGTGGCCAGCCGAAGTGGAACGGAGTGGTCACTCCGACCCAGTCGGAGCCGGCGACCGCGTCGAAGTGGGCATCCCCGAGGGCCCAGGCGACCAGGGTGCCGACGACCAGGCCGACGAGCACGGCGACGGTGGCCATGAAGCCCTTGAACACCCGCTGGATGACCACGATCAGGGCCAGGGTGCCCAGGGCGTACGCCAGGTTGCGGCCGCTGGTGGGGTCCGAGGTCGGACCGGCGCCGCCAGTGGCGTCCGCGGCGGCGACGGGGAGCAGGGCGATGCCGATGATGGTGATCACCGAGCCGGTCACGACCGGCGGGAAGAACCGGATCAGCCGGCTGAAGTAGGGGGCGATGAAGAAGGTCGCCAGACCGGCGACGATCACCGCGCCGTAGATGACGAGCAGCCCGTCGGTGCCGCCGCCGGCCGCGAGACCGATCGCGATCATCGGCGAGACGGCGGTGAAGGTCACACCCTGCAGCAGCGGCAGGCGTACGCCGACCTTCCAGAAGCCGACCGACTGGATGATCGAGGCGATGCCGCAGGTGAACAGGTCGGCGTTGATCAGGTGGATCAGCTCCTGCTGGCTCAACCCGATCGAGTTGGCGAGCAGGATCGGGACGATCACCGCCCCGGCGTAGAACGCGAGCACGTGCTGGAGGCCGTAGACGGCGAGCTTGCCCGCCGGGAGAACCTCGTCGACGGGGTGGGTGGGGCGGCCACCGTCCTTCTTCTGGGGCCTCATCGACCTCAGGACTGCTCTCGCGTTCATCCTCACACCTTTCTCGGGGGAGCCCTGGTGGGCAGGTGAGCTGTGACTAACACCACAGCCTGGTACTTTCGCGCCCCGAGCGGCACCCGCCGATCATCCGAAGATGGGGTCGTCGCGGATACGGCCTTTGTGTGATGCTCCAGAATGACGTGCGGCCGGTTGCAGAGCGGTTTCGTAGCGGTTTCGAAGGCTGCTTTTCGAGGCCCGTCACAGCGATCTGAGGGCGAGGAAGACGTCGACCCGGTCCTCCATCGTGGTCAGGTCACGTCCGGTCAGCTCCTCGACCCGGGAGATCCGGTAGCGCACGCTGTTGACGTGGAGATGGAGGGACTCCGCCGTACGCGTCCACGACCCGGCGTACGTCAGGAACCGGTCGAGCGTCGGCACCAGATCGCTGCCGGTGCGCTGGTCGTGCTCGAGGACGGGGCCGAGGACGCGCTGCGCGTAGGTGCGGCGGATGTCGTCGGGGACCGTGGCGAGCAGCAGTACGTGCGAGGTGACCTCCTCCGAGCTGGACAGCGCCACCGCGCCGCCACCGGAGCGGGCGACCCGATGCGCGAACCGGGCCTCCTCGAGCGCCCCGGCCAGCGCGTCGACGCCGCTCTCGCCGCTCAGTCCCACCGACAGCGAGCCTCGGACCAGGGCCGGCGCCAGCCGGGTGAGCGAGCGGCGCAGCTGGTCGGTGAGGTCCGGGCGGGACGGGAGGAAGGCGACCGCGCAGCCGTCCCGCGCGCTCGCGACCACGGACGGCCCCAAGCCGAGGGCCACATCCTCGAGCACCGCGGCCACCGCGTCCGGCGGGCCGCCTGGCCCGAGCTCGGCCACGGCGAGCACGAGCGGACGCTCCGGATCGAGCCCGGACTGGCGTAACCCGGTCGCGATCTCCGCAGGTGAGGCACCCGCCTCCAGGTGGGCGAGGGTCGCCGCCGCGAGTGGTCGCCGGACGCGAAATCCCTCGTCGCGCCGGGAGCGGTCCAGTGCCGTGATGGCACCGAACTCGTGGACCATGTCGAGGTCCTCCCGCGGCCAGGTGGTGTGGTCGCCCTCGACTGCCACGGTCCATCCGGTGAGGCGGTCGGCCAGGCCCGATCCGATGGGGAACAGGGAGTAGCTGCGGTCGGCCACCTCGGCCACGGCGGGCAGCAGGTCGGCCGTCAGGAAGCGACGGGTCAGCGCGTCGACCGTCTCCGGATCGAGCTCTCCGGGGCCTGGTACGACATGGCGTCCGCTCGCGGTGAGCACTCGGCACGCGTGACCGATCTCGGAGGCCACCCGGGCGGCCAGCTCGTCGAGGCTGCGGCCCGAGGCGATGGCGGAGAGGAGCTGGCGCTGGCGGGCCAGGCTGGCCGACATCCGGGCGCTCTCGCCGGCGGCGCCTGCGGCCGCGACGTACTCGGTGACGTCGGCGAACGCGACGTCGCCGGGAACCTCCACCAGGGCGACCTGATGGCGGTGGCAGGCGTCGATGAGGTCGTCGGGGACCGCGCCGAGCAGGGCCGCTCCGGCCAGCAGACAGGTTGCGCCACCGTCCGCGATCGAGGACACGAACGTCTCGCTGTCCTCCGGTCTGCGGCGCCAGACGAGTCCGGTGAGCACGAGCTCGCCGCCGTTCAGGTAGCGGCCCGGCTCGAGCAGGTCGATCGTGATCGTGCGCCCCACCGGACGCTCGAGCGAGCCCTCGGGCGCGTGCAGGAGTCGCAGGCCCAGGCTGGGCGTCTCCAACAGCTCTGCAAGTTGCACGGTGCCTCCACCGGTCCGCCGGTCCATATCGGCCGCGTCTTGGAGGAACGTACAACGCCCGCGCATACACGCGGGAGGCCCGTTGTCGTTTCTTCACCACTTTGCGGCCGAGTTCTGCTCGGGGTTGACGTGACTCCGCTCACATCCTTATATTTCGAATGTCAGAAATCAAATTCCGCAATACGGAAGGAACGGTGTGATGAACCACCAGCTCCGGTACGAGGTGAACTGCTCGATCCTGTTCACCGAGCTCCCGCTGCTCGAGCGCCCCGCGGCGGTGAAGGCCGCCGGCTTCGACGCGGTGGAGTTCTGGTGGCCGTTCGCCGAGGCGGTGCCGTCCGACAAGGACGTGGACGCCTTCGTCGCCGCCGTGAAGGACGCCGGGGTGCACCTGGTCGGCCTCAACTTCTTCGCCGGCGACATGCCAGGCGGCGACCGCGGCCTGGTCTCGTGGCCGGCCCGGTCGGCGGAGTTCCGCGACAACATCGACGCCACGATCGGCATCGGTGAGCGGCTCGGCTGCACAGCGTTCAACGCGCTCTACGGCAACCGCGTCGACGGCGTCGCCCCCGAGGCGCAGGACGAGCTCGGCGCCGAGAACCTCGCGCTGGCCGCCCGCGCGGCAGCCCGCATCGGCGGCACCGTGCTGGTCGAGCCGGTCAGTGGCGCCGACCGCTATCCGCTGCTCACCGCAGCCGACGCGATCGCCGCGACCGACCGTGCCGGCGAGGCCAACATCGGCCTGCTCGCCGACCTCTACCACCTCGCCGTGAACGGCGACGACGTCGACGCGGTGATCGCTGCGTACGCCGCTCGCATCGCCCACGTCCAGATCGCCGACGCCCCGGGCCGCAACGAGCCCGGCACCGGCGAGCTCCCGCTCGAGCGACAGCTCGCCGCGCTCGAGACGGCTGGGTACGCCGGCTGGGTCGGGCTGGAGTACAAGCCCGCCACGACCTCGGCCGAGAGCTTCGACTGGCTGCCGCGCGAGCGCCGCAGCGCCGCCACCGCCACCCACTGACCACCCCGTAGGAGGGAACATCATGACCAACATCGCCTTCATCGGCCTCGGCATCATGGGCAGCCCGATGGCCGCCCACCTCGTCGACGCCGGTCACACCGTCGCCGGCTTCGACCACAGCCCCGAGCGCACCCGGGCCCTGGCCACGGCGGGCGGCCGCGCGGCCACCTCGACCGCCGACGCCTGCCGCGACGCCGACGTCGTCTGCGTCATGGTCCCGGACTCGCCCCAGGTCGAGGAGGTCCTCGCCGCTGAGGGTGGGGTCTTCGAGACCGCCCCCGCCGGCGCGCTGATCATCGATTTCTCCAGCATCCGCCCCGACGTGAGCGCCGCGCTCGCCGAGCAGGCCACGGCCCGTGGCTTCCGCATCCTCGACGCCCCGGTCTCCGGTGGCGAGGCCGGTGCGAAGAACGCGGCCCTCTCGATCATGGTCGGCGGCGCGGCCGACGACTTCGCCACCGCGAAGCCGCTCTTCGACATCGTGGGCAAGACCATCGTCCACGTCGGACCGAGCGGCGCCGGCCAGACGGTCAAGGCGGCCAACCAGCTCATCGTCGCCGCCAACATCCAGGCGCTCTCGGAGGCGGTCGTCTTCCTCGAGGCGTACGGCGTGGACACGAAGGCCGCCCTCGAGGTGCTCGGTGGCGGGCTCGCCGGGTCGAGCGTGCTCAACCAGAAGAAGGAGAACATGCTGACCCGCTCCTTCCAGCCCGGCTTCCGGATCGACCTGCACCACAAGGACATGGGGATCGTCACCGCGGCCGCCCGCGAGGCCGGCGTCGTGGTCCCTCTCGGCTCGCTGGTCGCCCAGTTGATGGCGAGCGCGCGGGCCAACGGCGACGGCGGCCTGGACCACTCCGCCCTGCTGCGTGGCGTCGAGCGCTTCAGCGGGGTCTCGACAGGCTCGACCACCGATTCCAAGGAGAACTGACATGGCACGCATGCGCGCGGTCGACGCCGCCGTCCTGATCCTGGAGAAGGAGGGCGCGACCCAGCTGTTCGGCCTCCCGGGTGCCGCGATCAACCCGTTCTACAGCGCGATGCGCAAGCACGGCGGACTCCAGCACGTGCTCGCCCGCCACGTCGAGGCGGCCTCGCACATGGCCGAGGGCTACACCCGGGCGAAGGCCGGCAACATCGGCGTCTGCATCGGCACCTCCGGCCCGGCCGGCACCGACATGATCACCGGGCTCTACTCGGCCTCCGCCGACTCGATCCCGATCCTGTGCATCACCGGCCAGGCTCCGGTCGCGAAGCTCCACAAGGAGGACTTCCAGGCGGTCGACATCGCCTCCATCGCCGGATCGCTCACCAAGATGGCGGTCACCGTGATGGAGCCCGCCCAGGTCCCGGGCACCTTCCAGAAGGCCTTCCGGCTGATGCGCGAGGGGCGTCCCGGCCCGGTCCTGATCGACCTGCCGCTCGACGTCCAACAGGCGGAGATCGACTTCGACATCGAGACGTACGAGCCCTTGCCGATCGCCAGGCCGGCGGCCAGCCGTGCCCAGGCGGAGAAGGCGCTGGCGATGATGCTCGAGGCGGAGCGCCCGCTGATCGTCGCGGGCGGTGGCGTGATCAACGCCGACGCCTCCGACCTGCTCGTCGAGCTCGCCGAGGTCACCGGGGTTCCGGTCGTCCCGACGCTGATGGGCTGGGGCAGCATCGCGGACGACCACCGGCTCAACGCCGGCATGGTCGGGCTGCAGACCTCCCACCGCTACGGCAACGCGACCATGCTGGCGAGCGACTTCGTGTTCGGCATCGGCAACCGGTGGGCCAACCGCCACACCGGCTCGGTCGAGACCTACACCCGCGGACGTACGTTCGTGCACATCGACATCGAGCCGACCCAGATCGGCCGGGTCTTCGCGCCGGACTACTCGATCGTCTCCGACGCCCGCGCGGCGCTCGAGGTGCTCATCGAGGTTGCGAAGGAGTGGGCTACGAGCGGCCGCACCGCTGACCGGACCGCCTGGACCGAGGAGTGCGCCGAGCGCAAGCGGACCCTGCAGCGCAAGACCCACTTCGACAACGTCCCGATCAAGCCGCAGCGGGTCTACGAGGAGATGAACCGGGCCTTCGGGTCCGGCACCCGCTACGTCACCACGATCGGTCTGTCCCAGATCCAGGCGGCCCAGCTGCTGCACGTCTACAAGCCGCGGCACTGGATCAACGCCGGCCAGGCCGGCCCGCTCGGCTGGACCCTGCCGGCCGCTCTGGGGGTCGCGACCGCCGCCCCCGACGGCCAGGTCGTCGCGCTGTCGGGCGACTACGACTTCCAGTTCCTGATCGAGGAACTGGCGGTCGGCGCCCAGTTCAACATCCCCTACATCCACGTCGTCGTGAACAACTCCTACCTCGGCCTGATCCGCCAGGCCCAGCGCGGGTTCGAGATGGACTACTGCGTGGAGCTCGCCTTCGACAACGTCAACAGCCCCGAGCTCGACGGCTACGGCGTCGACCACCTCAAGGTCGCCGAAGGCCTGGGCTGCAAGGCCGTACGCGTCACCGACCCCGCCGATCTCGGCGCCGCCTTCGAGAAGGCCAAGGCGCTGATGGCCGAATACCGCGTGCCGGTGCTGGTCGAGGTCATCCTCGAGCGCGTCACCAACGTCTCGATGGGCGTCGAGATCGACGGCGTCGTCGAGTTCGAGGAGCTGGCCGAGCGTGGGGAGCACGCCCCGACCGCGCTCGTCCCGCTGGACTGATCGCCCCATGGTCCGCGTGCTGGTCGCCTCCGACAAGTTCAAGGGATCGCTCACCGCTGCCGAGGTCGCGGCGGCGGTGAGCGCCGGGATCCGCCGGGGGAGTCCCGGCGTGGTCGTCGACGCGATCCCGGTCGCCGACGGTGGCGACGGCACCCTGGCGGCGGCCGAGTCCGCCGGGTTCGTCCTCGTGCCGGTCCGCGTGGCCGGTCCGACGGGAGAGCCGGTCGAGACCGCGTACGCCCGGCGGGACGACGTCGCGGTCGTCGAGCTCGCCGACGCTTCCGGGTTGGCGCGGTTGCCGGGTGTGCCGGATCCGATGCGCGCCTCCAGCCTCGGGGTCGGGCAGGCGATGGCGGCCGCGATCGACGCGGGCTGTCGCCGGATCGTCCTCGGGATCGGAGGTAGCGCCAGCACCGACGGCGGAGCGGGCCTGGTCTGCGGGCTCGGCGCCAGGCTGTTCACCGTTGCCGGGGACCCGGTGGGCCCGGGCGGAGCCGGGCTCGAGGAGGTCGCCCGGATAGAGGTCGACGAGCTGCGGCGGCGCCTCGAAGGGGTCTCGGTCACCGTCGCGTGCGACGTCGACAACCCGCTCACCGGTCCCACCGGTGCGGCCGCGGTCTATGGCCCGCAGAAGGGCGCCGATGCGGACCACGTACGACGGCTGGACGCCGCGCTCGGTCGCTGGGCATCTCTGGTGGCGTCGTTCACCGGGACCGATCTCCGTGGCCACCCCGGCGCCGGAGCGGCCGGCGGTGTCGGCTTCGCCGCACTCGCCCTGCTGGGCGCGGAGCTGCGATCGGGCATCGAGCTCGTGCTCGAGCTGGTCGACTTCGCCGCCGGGCTGGACGGCGCGCACCTCGTCGTCACCGGCGAGGGCGCGCTCGACGAGCAGACCCTGAACGGCAAGGCCCCGGCCGGCGTCGCCGCCGCGGCCGCACGCGCCGGCGTCCCAGTCGTGGCGGTCTGCGGGGTCAACCACCTCGACCACGACCGGCTGCAGGCGGCCGGGATCGGCGCTGCGTACGCCCTGACGGACATCGAACCCGACCGGCAACGCTGCCTGACCGAGGGCGCCGCCCTGCTCGAGCAGATCGCCGAGCGGATCGCTGCCGACCATCTCATCAAGGAGGACGCATGAGCGAGCGGCGGAATGTTCACCGAGGTAACTCGGTGAGCGCCCACTTCCTTCGTGGAGTTCCACGAGGGAACTGCAACGAGACCGAGGTAACTCGGTCAGCATCCGAGGAGGCCGCGCCATGAGACTGCTGAGTGTGGGCCTGCCGGGCCAAGAGCGCCCCGCGGCCCTGGATGACCAGGACGTACTGCGCGATCTGTCGGCCGTCGTGCCGGCGATCGACGGCGACCTGCTCGGCGACCCGGTGCGGCTCAGGTTGATCCAGGACTTGATCGCCTCGGGCAGCCTCCCCGTCGTCGCCGACGGGACCCGGATCGGGCCGCCGGTGGCCCGGCCGGGCAAGGTCGTCGGGATCGGGCTCAACTACGAGGACCACGCCGAGGAGGCCGGCGTCGCGATCCCGGACGAGCCGGTCGTCTTCCTCAAGCCCTCGACCTCGGTCGTGGGACCCCACGACGCGATCGAGCTGCCGCCGGGGTCGACGATGACCGACTACGAGGTCGAGGTTGGCGTGGTGATCGGCCGCCGGCTGACCCGGTGTGCCGACTCGCAGCAGGCCCTGGCCGCGGTCGGCGGCTACCTCACCGCCGACGACGTCAGCGAGCGAGCGAGGATCGCGGCCGGGCCGACGTGGGCGAAGGGGAAGTGTGCTGACACCTTCACGCCTATCGGCCCGTGGCTGGTCACGCCCGACGCGGTCGGCGACCCGCAGGCCCTCGGCCTGGAGCTGTGGGTCGACGGCGAGCGGCGACAGCGAGGGACGACGGCCCGGATGGCCTACGGCGTCGGTGAGCTCCTCGCGTTCCTCAGTACGCTGATGACACTCGAGCCCGGCGATCTGGTGCTGACCGGGACACCTGGCGGGGTCGCAGCGTTGCGGCCCGAGCCCCGGCCCTTCCTGCGGGAGGGGCACGTGGTCGAGGCCGAGGTGACCGGCCTCGGGCGCCAGCGGACGCGGGTGGTGGCAGTCGATGAGGCGGAGGTGAGGGTGTGAGTCGAGATCTCGATGTCGTCATCCGAGCGGCACGGATGGTGACCCCCGAGGGCGAGCGAGCGGGAGCCGTTGGAGTTCGCGACGGCGAGATCGTCGCGGTAGCGCCGATCGGGGAGGACCTGACCGCGCCCCGGGTGGTTGAGCTCGCCGACGACGTGGTGCTGATGCCCGGCGTCGTCGACGCCCACGTACACGTCAACGACCCGGGCCGGACCGAGTGGGAGGGCTTCGCCTCGGCGACCCGCGCCGCGGCCGCCGGCGGGGTCACCACGATCGTGGACATGCCGCTCAACAGCATCCCGCCCACCTGCGACCTCCCGGCGCTCGACCTCAAGCGCAAGACGGCCGCGAGCCAGGCCTTCGTCGACGTCGGCTTCTGGGGCGGGGCCATCCCGGGCAACGTCGCGGAGCTGCGTACGTTGCACGAGGCCGGGGTCTCCGGCTTCAAGTGCTTCCTGCTGCACTCAGGGGTCGACGAGTTCCCGTCGCTTGACGCCGAGCAGCTCGAGCAGGCGATGCGCGAGATCCGCTCCTTCGACGGTCTGCTGATCGTGCACGCCGAGGACGCCCACGCGATCGAGCACGCCCCCGCGGCGGGTGGCGGGGCGTACGAACGCTTCCTGCACAGCCGCCCGCGCGGCGCGGAGAATCTCGCCATCGCCCAGGTGATCGAGCTGGCCCGATGGACCGGCTGCCGCGTCCACATCCTGCACGTCTCCAGCTCGGACGTGCTGGCGATGCTGGCCTCGGCCCGCCGCGACGGCGTCCCGATCACGGCGGAGACCTGCCCCCACTACCTGACCTTCGCCGCTGAGGAGATCCCTGACGGCGCGACGCAGTACAAGTGCTGCCCGCCGATCCGGGAGGCGGCCAACCGCGAGCTGCTATGGAACGGTCTGCGTGAAGGCGTCATCGACATGGTCGTCACCGACCACTCGCCCTCGACACCCGACCTCAAGGCCCTCGACACCGGCGACTTCGGCGTCGCCTGGGGCGGAATCTCCTCGCTCCAGCTCGGGCTGTCGGCAGTTTGGACCGAGGCAAGGAGCCGCGGCTTCACCCTCGCCGACATCGCCCGCTGGATGTCCCAGGCACCCGCTCACCATGCCGGACTCGAACGCAAGGGCCGGATCGAGGTCGGCCACGACGCCGACTTCTGCGTACTCGCCCCCGACGACTCCTACGTGGTCGATGCCGCGAAGCTCCATCACAAGAACGCCGTCACGCCCTACCACGGTCGCACCCTCGCGGGCGTCGTCCGTGAGACCTGGCTGCGTGGCGAGAAGATCGACATCGAGGCCGCGCCCCAGGGCCGGCTGCTCACCCGAGTCACCCGAGAAGGAGCCCGACCATGAGCGCAGCACACAACCCTCCTGGCCGCTACTACGCCCCGACCGGCGGCCACCCGTCGCAGCGTGAGCTGACCACCGACCGGGCTGTCTTCACCGAGGCGTACGCCGTGCTCCCCCGTGGCACCATGCGCGACATCGTCACCAGCAAGCTCCCGTTCTGGGAGGGCACCCGGCTGTGGGTGATCGCCCGCCCGCTCTCGGGCTTCGCCGAGACCTTCTCGCAGTACATCGTCGAGGTCTCGCCCGGCGGCGGCAGCGACAAGCCCGAGCTCGACGCGGGCGCGGAGGGTGTCCTCTTCGTCGTCGAGGGCGCGCTGACGCTCTCGGTCGAGGGCGAGAAGCACGGCCTCACCCCCGGCGGCTACGCCTTCCTCCCGCCCGGCTCCACCTGGACGCTGCACAACACCAGCGACCAGGTCGCCCGCTTCCACTGGATCCGCAAGGCCTACCAGCGGGTCGAGGGCATCGACGTGCCGGAGCCGTTCGTCACCAACGAGGTCGACGTGCCCGGCGGCGAGATGCCGGGCACCAACGGCGCCTGGAAGACCCAGCGCTTCGTCGACCCCGATGACGTACGCCACGACATGCACGTCAACATCGTCAGCTTCGAGCCGGGCGGCGCGATCCCGTTCCCGGAGACGCACGTGATGGAGCACGGGCTCTATGTCCTCGAGGGCAAGGCCGTCTACCTGCTCAACAAGGACTGGGTCGAGGTGCAGGAGGGCGACTTCATGTGGCTGCGGGCCTTCTGTCCGCAGGCCTGCTACGCCGGTGGTCCCGACCGGTTCCGCTACCTGCTCTACAAGGACGTCAACCGGCACGCCCAGCTGAGCCGGCAGTTCACCTGATGCCGGTCGCGGTCGTCACCGGAGCAGGCTCCGGACTGGGGAGGGTGATCGCGCAGGCGCTGGACGGCGCCGGCTTCCAGGTCGCCCTGCTCGGACGTACGCAGGCCTCGCTCGAGGAGACCGCGTCGGTGATGGCGCGGTCCCTCGTACTGCCCACGGACGTCGCTTCTGCCGCTGAGGTGGAAGCGGCGTTCGCCGCCGTCGTCGGGGTGTGGGGCCGGTTGGACCTGCTGGTCAACAACGCCGGCACGTTCGGTCCGAGCGGGGAGGTCGACGAGGTCCCGCCCGAGGAGTTCGCCGCGACGCTGGCAGTCAACGTCACCGGCTCCTTCCTCTGCGCCCGCGAGGCCTTCGCCCAAATGAAGCGACAGGACCCGCGGGGCGGACGGATCATCAACAACGGCTCGATCTCCGCACACGTCCCGCGACCGGGTAGCGCCGCCTACACCACCTCCAAGCACGCGATCACCGGCCTCACCCGCGCCCTGGCCCTCGACGGTCGCGCCCACGACATCGCCGTCGGCCAGATCGACATCGGCAACGCGGCCACCGAGATGACCGCCGGCATCGCTGTCGGCGCCCGCCAGGCCGACGGCACCGTACGCCCCGAGCCGACCTTCGACCCGCAGCACGTCGCCGACGCGGTCGTCGCCATGGCCCAGCTGCCGCTCGGCGTCAGCGTCCCCACGATGACCATCCTCGCGACGGGAATGCCGTACGCCGGTCGCGGCTGACACGGACCAATCCGATTCGCCCCGGTGACCGAAGACCGGGTGACAGCGCCTCTGCGCTGATCGCCCACTTCGACACCGAGGAGCCTGATGAGCAGTCCCGACCACGAACGCCGTCGGGTGGCGGTGGTGGGCAGCGGAGTGGCCGGCCTGACCGCGGCCTACGTCGCCTCCGGCGACAGCACGGTGACGCTCTTCGAGGCCGATGACCGGCTGGGCGGCCATGCCGACACCCACCGCGTAACCGCCCCGGACGGGACCGAGCTGGCGATCGACACGGGGTTCATCGTGCACAACCGGCGTACGTATCCGACTCTGCTCCGGCTCTTCGCCGAGCTCGACGTGCCGACGCAGGTCTCCGAGATGTCGATGTCGGTGCGGTCGGAGAGTGCCGACGTGGAGTACGCAGGTGCGCGCGGGCTGCGCGGGGTGCTGCCCGACCGCCGTGCGCTCCGCCCGGCGCACCTGCGGATGCTCACCGAGATCCCGCGGTTCCACCGGGCCGCCCGGGCGCTGCTCGCCGGTGGTGAGCCCGACGATCGCACCCTCGAGGCGTTCCTGGACGAGCACGGGTTCACCGCGCACTTCCGTCGCCACTTCATGGCCCCGTTGGTCGCTGCAGTGTGGTCCTGCGATCCGGCCACGGCGCTGAGCTACCCGGCTCGCTACCTCTTCGAGTTCCTCAGCCACCACGGGATGCTGCAGGTCTTCGGCTCGCCGCGCTGGCGCACGGTCACCGGCGGGTCGGCGACGTACGTCGAGAGGGTCGCCGCCGCGATCCGCGCCCGCGGCGGCCGCGTGCTGACCTCGACGAAGGTCGTGAACGTGGTCGAGACCAACGCGGGTGTCGAGATCACCGACGGCAACGGGCGCACCGAGATCTTCGACGCGGTCGTGCTGGCGACCCATCCGGGACAGTCGCTGGCGATGCTCGGCGAGCCGACGGCGGCCCAGCGGGAGATCCTGGGTGGGTTCCCGTACTCCGCCAACCAGGCTCAGCTGCACACCGACACCAGCCTGCTGCCGGACAGCGAGCACGTCCGGGCCTCGTGGAACTACCTGGAGCGCCCGGGCCGTGGGCAGGTCACGGTCACCTACGACCTCACCAGGTTGATGCGGCTGCCGGCTCCCGGAGGCGTACGTCACCTCGTCACGCTCGGTGGGGCCGACCTGATCGATCCGGAGAAGGTCATCGCCACCATGGAGTACGAGCACCCGCTCTACACCCCGGAGTCAGTGGCGGCCCAACAGCGGGCCGACGAGCTCGACTCCGACGCGCTGGTCTTCGCCGGCGCCTGGCGTGGCTGGGGTTTCCACGAGGACGGCGCCCGCTCCGGGGCCCGGGCTGCCGAGCGGCTGGGGCTGTCGTGGACGACGCCCGCGGAGCGGCCCGGCGATGCGACAGGCGTGTATCGCACCACGATCAGCCACACCCGGCGCGGACCGCTGCGAAACCGGTTCGTGCACCGCTCCCACTGGCAGGTGGTCGATCTGGACCGGCTGCCCGATCGCGGGCCCCTCGGCCGCTTCGAGGCACGTGACCATCTGGGCGACCCCGAGCTCTCGATCCGGGAGAACCTCGCCGCGTTCCTGAAGCTCCACGACATCGACCTTGGCGATGCGCGGGTGCTGATGGCGGCCCAGCCGAGGGCCTTCGGGTTCAGCTTCAACCCGATCAGCGTCTACTGGTGCACGGCTGCCTCCGGGGAGCCACTGGCCACCGTCGTGGAGGTGCACAACACCTACGGCGACCGGCACGCCTACCTCGTCCACCCCGACGAGCGGCATCGGGCGCAGGTCGCGAAGGCGATGTACGTCTCGCCGTTCCATGGCGTCGACGGCCACTACGAGCTGACCGTGCCGCCACCCGACGGGCGACTCCGGGTCGCCGTCCGGCTGACCACCGAGGACGGGACCGTCTTCGACGCCTCCGTCCGCGGCTCCCGGGTCGAAGGGCGGTTCGGGGTCACGCTCCGCTCTGCTCCAGCCGCGCTTCTCGGCGCGGGCTGGATCCGCCTCCACGGCGTAGCGCTGTGGCTACGACGCCTACCGGTCCAGAGAAGGCCACTGCATCACCAAGAAGGAGTCCGATGAAGACCATCGAAGCCCCCATCGCCCAGACCCCGGTGGCTGAGCGCTGGCCGATGCTGCAGGAAGCGCCCAGCGGCCTTATGACCCAAGGCACCGCGGCTGCTGCCGCGACCGTCTTCGGGGCTGCTACGAAACGGCTCGGGATCAGCGTGAGCGAGGACGGCAGCCCGGCCGACATCGTGCTGCACCGGCCTGAGGAGTTCTACGCCAGGCTCAGCCGGCACGGGCTGATCGGCTTTGGTGAGGCGTACATGACCGGTGCCTGGGACGCCGCGGAGCTGGGGGAGACCCTGACCGTGCTGTGCCGGGATCTCGACGGTCTCCTGCCCGGGTGGGCCCAGCGGCTGCGTGGTGTCTACGAGCGGCGCCGTGGTGCGAAGGACCTGAACACCCCGGAGAACGCGCGTGAGCACATCGGGCACCACTACGACCTGTCGAACGAGTTCTTCGCGCTCTTCCTGGACCCGACGATGAGCTACTCGGCGGGCCTCTTCTCCTCCCTGCCCTCGACCGAAGACTTGGCGCTCGCCCAGCACCGCAAGATCGACCGGATCCTCGACGAGGCGGGAGTCGGACCTGGCACCCGTCTGCTCGAGATCGGGACCGGCTGGGGAGAGCTGGCCCTGCGGGCCGCCGCCCGTGGTGCCCAGGTCACCTCGGTGACCCTCTCCGTCGAGCAGGCCGCGCTGGCCCGGCGCCGGATCGGCGCGGCCGGTCTCGACCATCGGGTGGACGTCGAGCTGCGCGACTACCGGGCCGTGGACGGGACGTACGACGCAGTGGTCTCGGTCGAGATGATCGAGGCGGTCGGCGAACGGTTCTGGCCGGTTTACTTCGCGAAGATCGACGAGGTCCTGGCGCCGGGCGGCACCGCGGTGATCCAGGCGATCACCATGCCGCACGAACGGATGATCGCCACCCGGAGCACCGAGACCTGGATCACCAAGTACATCTTCCCCGGCGGTCTGCTCCCCTCGACCGAGGCGATCACCGACGTCACCGAGGCCCACACCCGGCTCCGGCTGCGGAGCCGGCTCTCGTTCGGCGCCCACTACGCGGAGACCCTGCGACGGTGGGACGCCTCGCTGCGTGACCACGCCGACGAGGTCCGGGGGCTCGGGTTCGACGAGACCTTCTTGCGGATGTGGCACTTCTACCTGGAGTACACCCGGGCCGGGTTCGCTGCCGACTACATCGACGTCCAGCAGCTCACCTTCACCCGGGACGAGGCCCCGGCCGACGGGGGAGCCGGTCAGGGCCTTGAGCGGTAGGGTCAGACGGTCGGGACGGTGCCGCCGTCGATCACGTACTCGGCGCCTACGATCGCCGAGGCGCGGTCCGAGACGAGGAATCCGACCAGGTCCGCGATCTCCTCGGTGTTCGCGAACCGTCCCAGGGGTACTCCTCCGAGGGAGTCGTAGATCGTCTGCTTGGCTGCCTCACGGGTGAGTCCGTTGCCCTCGGCGATCCGGTCCACGAATCGTTCGTACGCTTCGGTCTCGATTCCGCCGGGGCTGATCGCGTTGACCCGTACGCCACGCGGCGCGAGCTCGTTGGCAAGCCCCTTGCTGTACGTGCGCAGCGCAGCCTTCGCTGCTGCGTACGGCAAGGACGCGTCGAATTGGGGCAGCTCACGCTGGATCGAGGTGAAGTGCAGCACTACGCCCGACCCGGACTCGATCATCGCCGGCAGAAGGGCTCGATCCAGCCGCACCGCACCGAGGAGGTTGAGGTTCAGCTCGGTGAGCCACTGGTCGTCGGTGATGACCGCGAATCCACCGGACGGCGTGGACGCCCCTCCGACGACGTGGACCAGGATGTCGAGTGCGCCGGCCTCTGCGATGCGAGCGGCCACCGCGTCGGTGCCTTCTGCCGTCAGGATGTCCGCTTCGATGAATCGGTCGGGGTGCTCGTACCCCTCAGGCATGGTGCGCGCCGTCACGTACACGTCGGCACCCATCTCTCGCAGTCTCTCCACGACGGCCTTGCCCGAGCCCTTCGAGCCGCCCGTGACCAACGCCCGGCGACCGTCGAGACGATCGCGATCTGAGATGGACATTTCTCTCCTTTGAAGATCGAGGTGGTGCGGAGTCGGTCAGGCTGGGTGGTTGGCGATGACGAGTTCGGCGACGAGGCCATCCCGCAGCGCGAACCGGTAGTCGAGCTCGGCGATGCCACCCGGGAAGGTGCCCTCGAGCCGCACGGTGACCACCCAGTGGGCGTCATCGACGCGGCGAGCGCCGATCTGCTCGGTCGTGTACTCGAACTCGGATCCGGCGTCCCGCAGGAACGCGTGGGCTTCCTCTCGGCCCCGGAAGGTCTCGTCCTGGTCGACGATCACCACATCCTCGACGAGGAACGACGAGGCGATGTCGGCGTCGTGGGCGACGTGGGCGGCGAGGAACTCGCGCACGGTGGTCGGGAGCAGGTCGGACGGAAGATCGGTGTGCTGTGTCATGAGCCCACCATCTGGCCTCTCGGCGTGGGAGGGTCAAGCGGTGGACTCTCCCCCAGGGGGAGCGTTCACAATGAGGGGGTGCTGACCATCGGGGAGTTCTCGCGGTTGACCCACTTGAGCGTGCGGACCCTGCGTCGCTATCACGAGGCGGCCCTGCTGGAACCCGTCGTGGTGGACGAGACCACCGGTTACCGCTACTACGGCGTCGACCAGATCCCGACCGCGCAGGTCATCCACCGACTCCGCGAGCTCGACGTCCCCCTGAGCGATGTGCAACGGATCCTGCGGGCCCCCGACCCCGGTGTCCGGGCGGCCCTGGTCGCGGACCACCTGCAACGCCTCGAGGACGTGCTCGACCGCACCCGCGCCGCAGTCGTGTCACTGCGCCGCCTGCTCCGGCCAGACCCCGCGCCGATCGACGTCGAGCTGCGCGCGGAGCCCGCCCGGACGGTCGCCGCGGTGGAGGCCGTCGTCGGTCATCGCGACGTCGAGAGCTGGTACGCAGGCGCGATGGCCGAGCTGGAGGCGGCCGTCGGCACCGCCGTGACCGGACCGCCGGGCGGCAGCTACGACAACGCCCTCTTCGAGCAGGAGCGTGGTCGCGCGCTCGTCTATCTGCCGACCGCTGCGCCACCTCGCACCGGCCGTGTGCACCCCGCGATCCTGCCGGCCGCGGAACTGGCGGTCACCACCCACGTCGGCGAGCACGACGGCGTCGAGGTCACGTACGGCGAACTCGGGACGTGGGTGGTGGAGAACGCGATGTCGGTGGCCGGGCCGGTGCGGGAGGTCTACGTCGTCGGCCCTCGTGACACAAGCGATCCCGCTGCGTGGCGCACCGAGATCGGCTGGCCGGTCTTTCGTGTCACCTGAGGCGGCGGCCGATCAGCCGCCGTGCTGCTCAATACTGTGCTGTTCGATGATTTGGGCGATCTCGGTGAAGCCGCGGTTGCGGGCGTGCTCGAGCGGGGTCACGCCGTCGCGGTCGGCGATGCCCGGGTCGGCGCCGTTCTCGAGCAGGCTGCGTACGACCCGCTGCCAGCGCTCGGAACCCTCGCCCAGGATCACGGCCTCCAGAAGGGCGGTCCAGCCGAGGTCGTTGACGTGGTCGACGTCGATCTCGGTGCGAGCGACCCGCTCCACGTAGTCCGCGTGGCCGCGCTCGCTGGCGGGGATGATCGACAGGCCGCCGTAGCGGTTGCGTACGGTCAGGTCCGGGTCGACGCTGAGCAGCAGCTCGGCCATCGGGACGCTCCCGGTGACACCCGTGACCAGCCAGGGGGTGTCGTGCTGGCCGTCGAGGGCATCGGGATCGGCACCCAGGTGCACCAGCAGACGGGCCGTGTCGAGGTGGTCGTCGGTGACCGCGAGCAGGAGCGGCGTACGCCGGTTGGTGTCCCTGGCCTCCAGATCGGCGCCGCCACGGAGCGCTGCCGCGGCGGAGTCGCTGTCGCCCGACGCCGCCGCTCGTAGAAGCTGCTGGTCACCGTCGGAGACCTCGGCAGAGGCCGTACGCAGCGTCGAGACGATCGCGTCGAAACCGCGCTCCTCGGCGTGCTCCAGGGCGGTCTTCCCGTCCCGGCCCGCCTCGATCGAGAGGTCCACGCCGGCCGCGACGAGCACCCGCACGGTGTCGGCCGCATCCGGGCCGTCGTCGCCCAGGACGATCGCCTCGTGCAGGGCGGTCCAGCCCAGGTTGTTGACGTGGTCGAGGTCGATCCCGGCCCGCACCAGACGCCCGACGATGTCGGCATGCCCACGCTCGGCGGCCCGGATCAGCGCGGTGCCGTTGTAAGAGTCCTTGGCGTTGATCTCGGCGCCGTTGCGGAGGGTCAGGTCGAGCAGATCGACGTAGCCCTCGCTCGCGGCAATCAGGTAGGCGCTCTGCTGGGTGTCGTCTTCGTAGTTCACGTCCGCCCCGGCCTGGACCAGCTGACGGGCACGAGCCACGTCGTTGTCCCAGGCGGCCTTGATCAGCTCCTCGTTCATGCGCTGTCGCTCCTCGGGGTCAGGGGTGTCCCGCGCCGGCTCGGTGCCGGCGGAGGACGCGGACGATGTGGACGGGGAAGGGGACGGCTGGGCCGCCTCCTCCGGCGCCCCGGCGCAGCCTGCCAGAAGCACGGCCAGCGCCGCGGACGCCGTGACGGAGGCCGCCACCGACCGCCGCAGCGGAGTGGTGGTCATCGCGGCATCCGGGTGGTGACGATCTCGTACGGTCCCTGCGCGGTCTGCTCGTCGAAGTGGCTGTCGACCAGCAGCAGCCGGCCGTCGAGCAGCTTGCCGGTGGTGAAGACCCGGTCCGAGTCGGTGGCGCGCGAGGAGACCAGCTCCGCGGAGGTGGCCGACGGGTTCAGCTCGAGGTGGACGAGCTGCTTGTCGAAGTTGCGGACCACGGCGAGGTCGCGGCCCTGGGCGATCAGGCCGTCGGCGTTGCGCAGGTCGGCGCCGTCGGTGTCGATCTCGCTGACCTCGCCGGTGGCGATCGAGAAGCGCCACAGCTGCCCGGTGGTGCCCTGGGCGACCACGAAGGCGGAGCGGTCCTGGCTCAGCACGATGCCACCGAGGTTGAAGCCCTCGACCGTGGTGATCAGCGAGCTGCCGTCGGCCCACTCGGTGGCCTGCCAGCCGTTGGCACCCTCGGCGACGCGGATGATCGTCGGGTCGTTGGAGTTGGTGAAGTACGCCGTCCCGTCCGGCCCGATCGCGACATCGTTGAGGAACGCGTTGTTGTCGGGGACGCGGAGAGCGGCGAGCAGCTCGCCCTCGGGGCTGTAGACCCACAGGTCGGGGCGGTCGTTGCCGGTGCCGTTCGGGCCACCGGCGATGTAGACGCGGCCCTCGTCGTCGACGGTGATGCCGCGAGCGGTGTAGCGGCCGTCGGTGCCGTCACCGGCCAGCCACTCCTCGGCCTGGGCGCGGTCGGCGGAGCCGCGTTGGATCTCGCCGCCGGTGACCTCGCTGACGTAGAACCTCCCGGACTCCTGGTCCACGCCGATGCCCTCGAACTTCGAGCCGCCCTGGGCGGACGGGTCGCCCTCGAGCAGGTAGCTCGCGGGGCGGCCGTTGCCCTCGGCGGCGTTGGCCGCGGTGCCCATGCCGAGGGCGGTGAAGGACAGGGTGGCCGAGGCGGCGATGCCGGCCAAGCCGGCGAGGGCGGCGATTCGGGACGTACGCATGGTGGTGCTCCTCCGGTGTTCGGTGCTGTTGGTCGAGCTGATGCATCAACCATCGCCGTCGGAGAGGGGGCCGGACATCGGGTGACCGGCGACGTCTGGATAGCCGTTCGGCGACACCCCGGATAGCCGATCGGATGATGCCGGCCGGCCCCATCGACGCCTAGCCTGGAGCCACCATGTCGACCGACGCCGTGCCAACACCGACCCCGAGGCCCGTCGCCGGCGGGATCCTGGCCGGCCAGACGATGTTGGACCGCTGGCTGAACATCTCGCTGGTGGTGCTCGTCATCGCCTCGGTCGCGCGCTACCTGCAGGGCCACGGCCTCGGCGACCAGGCGGAGGTGGTCCTGCCCGGTGCTGCCGTACTCCTGATCGCGTACGCCGCGGGCCGCCGTCTCGCCGGCACGGCCGCGGTCGTCTGGCTGGCAGCGGTGGTCGCCTGCTGGACGGTGCTGGCGCTGATCGCGCCGTCGTTCTCGTGGGCGGCGGTGCCGCTGGTCTTCCTGGCGCTGCGGGTGCTGCCGTTCCGCTGGGCCGTGGCCGCCACGGTCTTCCTCGTCGCGGTCGTCGCGGTCGCCTGGAGCCGGATGACCGGCCTGGCCGACCCGACAGTGCTGCTCGGCCCGGTCTGCGTCGCGGTGCTCGCGGTGACCGCCTACCGTGCTCTCGAGCGCGACGCGGTCACCCGGCGCGCGCTCCTCGCAGACCTCGAGGCGGTCCAGGACGAGGTCGCCGACGCCGAGCGCCGAGCCGGTGTCGTGGCCGAGCGCGCGCGGCTGAGCCGGGAGATCCACGACAGCGTCGCCCAGGGGCTGACCAGCATCAACCTGCTGCTCCAGGCGGCCGATCAGGAGTGGGAGTCGCGCCCGGCCGACGCCCGCGACCACGTCGACCAGGCGGCCACCATGGCCCGCTCCTCGCTCGACGAGGCGCGACGGGTCGTACGCGACCTCGCCCCCACCGAGCTGACCGGAGGGTCGGCGCTGGCCACTGCCGTACGCCAGGTCGCCGACGACGTCGCCGCCACCACCGGGCTCAGCGTCCCGGTCCACGTCCACGGTGATCCGCACGAGGTCGGCGGGCGGGTGGCGACGGCCGTCGTACGCACCCTGCGGGGCGCCCTCGCCAACGTCGCCGAGCACGCCGGCGCGACCACGGCGGTCGTCTCCCTCACCTTCCACGAGGGCGGGGTCGCTCTGGACGTACGCGACGACGGAGCCGGGTTCGAACCGACCCAGCTGAAGGAGCCCGACGGGCTGCGCGGACACGGCCTGGCCGGAATGCGGGCTCGCGCCCGCCTGCTGGGTGGAGACTTGGTCATCGAGAGCGCCCCGGGCGAGGGCACGGTGGTCGCGGCCTCGTTCGCGGCCGGACAGACAGCATCTCAGGGGGAGGAACGTCGTGGCTGAGCAACGCATCCGGGTGGTGCTGGTGGACGACCATCCGGTGGTCCGGGCAGGCGTACGCGCCCTGGTGGACGCCCAGGACGACCTGGACGTGGTCGGCGAGGCGGCCGACTCGGCCCAGGCCGTCGCGGTAGTCGGCGAGACCCAACCGGACGTCGTGCTGATGGACCTCAGCCTCGGCGACGGACCGGGCGGCGCGGAGACCACCCGGCTGGTCCGCGAGCTGCCGTCGCCGCCGCACGTGCTGGTGCTGACGACCTATGACACCGAGGCCGACGTCCTCGAGGCCGTGGACGCCGGCGCGGCGGGCTACCTGTTGAAGGACGCGCCGCCCGACGAGCTGTTCCGGGCCATCCGCGGCACCGCACGAGGCGAGACCGTGCTGGCCCCGTCGGTCGCGACCCGGCTGCTGCAACGGGCCGCCTCGCCGGTGCCGAAGGTGAGCCCGCGGGAGGTCGAGATCCTGCGGCTGCTCGCCCGGGGCCTGGGCAACAAGGAGATGGCCCGCGAGCTCCTGGTCAGCGAGGCGACGGTCAAGTCCCACCTCTCCCACATCTACACCAAGCTCGGCGTCGACACCCGAGCCGGTGCCGTCGCCACGGCCATCGAGCGCCGCATCCTGCGGCCCTGACGCCGGGCGACGGCACCCAGCATCAGCAGGTCGCCAGCAGCATCGGCTCGAGAAGCAGACCCAGGTCGTAGATCGGGTCGGTGCTGTCCCAGTTGCGACCGGTCCAGCCGAGCGTGATCTGGCGGGTGCCGTCCGGTGAGCCCCAGCTGATCGACTGCGCACCCATGTGGGCGCCGTCGTGGCCGTAGAGGTACTCGCCGGGGTTGCACGGGTCGGCAACCCGGTAGATCCCGAACCCGTACTCCGGGTCGGCGCTGCCCGAGATCGGCGGCAGCATCTTCTCGACCGAGGCCGGACTGACCAGTTGGCCGGTGAGGAGCGACTCGTTGAGGTCGGCGAGGTCCTCGGTGGTGCTCGTCGCAGCACCGGCGGCGTGGAAGATGCTCGGGTGCAGGTCGGTCATCGGCCGCCAGCGGCCCTCGTAGTGGCCGGCGTCCTCGAGGAACGGGCCGCGGTTGCGGGCATCGGTCGGGTAGGCGCTCTGACTCATGCCTGCGGGTTCGAGCACCCGGTCGCGTACGAGATCCTCGATCCGCTCCCCGGTCTCCTTCTCGAGCATGACCCCGAGCGCGACGTAGCCGTAGTTTGAGTAGGAGAAGTCGGTGCCGGGCTCGAAGAGCCAGCCGGCGCCGCGCATGAAGGCGAGGTGCTCGGCCTCGGAGTAGTACTGGCCGAGCGCGTCGATCAGCTGGTCCCACGAGGTCGGGTCCTCGACGCGGTCGAAGAGGATCTCCTCGGGCCCGCGCGGAGCGCCGGAGGTGTGGTTGAGCAGGTGCTTGATCGTGACGCCGTCGGGGAACGTGCCCGGGAGCAGGTCGTTGGCGGGCGTGTCCAGGGTCCAGCCGCCGCGTTCGACCTCCTGCATCACCAGGGTCGCGATCAGGGTCTTGGTGTTGCTGGCGACGTGGAACCGGTCGCCGGGCCTGACCGGCTTCTTCTTCCCGACCTCGCGTACGCCACCCGCCCCCGACCACTCCAGACCGGGCGTCTCGACCCGGGCGGTCACGCCCACGGCACCATCGTCGATGAACGCGTCGACGGCTCGGTCGAGGTCGGCGGCGGTGGGATTCGCCGACCGGGCCCGGAGACCATGCCGCTCGCCGGCGGCCCGCTCGGCGATCGCGGTCGCCTCGCGGGTCAGTGCGGTCGGGTCCGGCGCGACCGCCGCGGGCCCGGGATCAGGCTCGGCGTACGCGGCCGGCACGGCCGTCAGAGGGAGGAGCACCGCGGCGATCGCTGCGGTGCCCGTGCGGACGATGGTCCGAGACATGGCTGCTCCTGTCGTCGTTGACGTTTCGCAGCAATCGTTCCGGGCCCGGACGTACGCCCGCATCAGCCTCGAGTCGGAGATCGAGGCGTTCCTTGGTCAGTCTCGAAGCTGACGCCGCAGGGCGCGAGCGGCCTTGCCCTTGCGCGAGAAGAGGTCGCGGCGCTCGGCTGGGGTCATCGGGGCGAGCTTCTCGAGGACCGCTGAGGGGAAGCCGGCGACCTCGGGGGCCTCGCCGATCGGCACGGTGGTGTGGACGACCGGGGCGCCCGGCACGCCGCCGACGCCCTCGTCGTAGAGGTGGACCAGCGAGATCGCCTGGTGGCCGTCGACGGAGGCGGAGTAGCGGTCGAGGGTCGCCGGCGCCGAGGTGTAGCAGCTCGCGGAGGCGACCGAGACCGGGATACCGGCGAAGGTGGTGAAGGTCGAGTAGTGCAGGTGACCTGCGAGAACAGCGCGTACGTCGGTCCCCGCCAGCACCTGAGCGAGCCGGTCCTGGCCGTCGAGCTCGATGATCACGCTGGCCTCGTTGAGGGGGAGCGGGACCGGCGGGTGATGCATCGTGAGCAGGGTGCCGTGCGGCGCCGGCTCGGCGAGCACCTCGGCCAGCCAGTCCAGTTGCGGCTCGGTGATGTCGCCGTGGTGCCAGCCGGGAACGGTGGTGTCCAGGGCGATGATCCGCAGCCCGTCGATGTCGTAGACCCGGTCCTGCGGCGCGTCCGAGGCCTCCCCGAAGAGCACCTCGGAGTAGACCTCGC
Organism: Nocardioides sp. NPDC127503; assembly: GCF_040302165.1. NCBI lineage: Bacteria > Bacillati > Actinomycetota > Actinomycetes > Propionibacteriales > Nocardioidaceae > Nocardioides > Nocardioides sp. NPDC127503. The sequence goes on from NZ_JBEORH010000009.1 coordinate 51,222, forward strand.
GCTCGTCGTGGTTGCCCATCACCCAGATGATCTCGGCGCCGAGGTCCGCGGCGACCGGCTCGACCTGCTTCCGGAGACGTACGTAGGCGTCGCGCTCACCCAGGTCGGCGAGGTCGCCGGTGAAGACGATCGCCTGCGGTGGGATCGTCATCCCCCGCAGCCGATCCAGCGCACGCTCGAACCCGGGGTTCGGGTCGACCTTGCCGAAGATCCGCCGGTCCCCGGCGTAGAGGTGGGGGTCGGAGAGGTGGGCGATCGTATGACGTGGAGAGGGATACTGGCCGAACTGCACGGTCCCCAGCGTAGGACCGACTTGGAAGTTGGCAAGGAACTCCCAACCGGGCCTTGGAAGTTCCCGTCAACTTCCAACTCAAACCACCCCTGAGTGGTAAGTTTGCCGGTCATGGATCCGGAGAGATACGACGCTCCGCAGTTCGGCAGGGCGACGCGCGAGCCGGGGAACAAGTGGGCCTACTGGTACTACCGACCCGCCCACATCCCGCGTGACCTGCCGTTACAGCCGCTCACCGTCAAGGCGCTCTCGGACGCCGACGCTGCGTTGGGGCGCCTTCAGGGCGTGAGTGCGCTGATCCAGGATCCCGAGCTGCTGATCGGGCCCTACCTGACCCAGGAGGCGGTCGCCTCCTCTCGGATCGAGGGCACACAGACCTCTCTGGAGGAGGTCCTCCAGGACGAGGTCAGCGGCCAGGCGACCAGGAGCGAGGACGTCGCCGAGGTCAAGGCGTACCTCGCCGCGACCCGCCAGGGCTTCGAGCTCATCAAGAGCTGGCCGCTCAGCCAGCGGCTCGTCCTCGAGCTCCACAAGACCCTCCTCACCGGTGTCCGGGGCCAGGAGCGCCATCCCGGTGAGTTCCGGCGGACTCCGGTCTGGGTCGGCTCGCCGACCGACAACCCCACCACAGCCGCGTACGTCCCACCCCTCCCGCCCGACCTGCCCGAGTTGATCGCCGACTGGGAGGCGTACGTCAACGTCCCCGACCTCAGCCCGACGCTGGTGCGGTGCGCGCTGATGCACTACCAGTTCGAGACGATCCACCCGTTCCTCGACGGTAACGGGCGCATCGGGCGGCTGCTGATCAACCTGATGCTGATGGAGGAGGGGCGGATGACCACGCCGTTGCTCTATCTCTCGGGCTACATCGAGGCCCACCGCCAGACCTACTACCAGCGGCTGCAGAGCGTCCGGGAGCGCGGCGAGATGCAGGAGTGGCTGCAGTTCTTCCTCACCGCGGTGCGACGCTCGGCCGAGGACGCGTCGACCAGGTCTGAGCGACTGGTCGCGCTCCGGGAGAGCTATCTCGACGAGGCCGCCACCTCGCGCGCCAACCTGTCCGGGCTGGTCACGCTGCTGTTCGCCAACCCCTACCTGACCGTCAAGCGTGTCGAGGACGCGACCGGCCTGACCAACCAGGGTGCGCGCAACCTGATCCAGGACGCCGAGCGGCGCGGGTGGATCGGGGCCGCCGGCCGCTCGGGCCGCGGCGGCCGGCACTACTGGATCGCCAGGGCTGTGATGAACGTGATCGAGGAGCCGCTGGCGTACGACTGAATCCGGCTGAAAACGTGCAGGTGGCCCCGGCTGTGCACGTGTGCACGCCCAGGGCCACCTGTGTGACGTTGCCGAGCAGTCGGTAGGGGGTGATCACTCGGCCATGGTCATGTTTCTCAGAAGGTGCCGAGCGCCAGCGGGTTCGGGACCTGGTCGACCGGGAGGCCGTCGAGAGCCGGGTTCTCCATCGGGAGCAGGAAGGAGACCTGGTCCATCTCGCTGTCGGACAGCTCGGACGGCATGGCGCCGCCCATGATCTTGTCCATCACGATGCCGGGCGCACCGACGTAGGCGCCGGAGACGACCATGGCGGCACCGTTGCCGACCTGGTGCGCGCCACCGTCCCAGTTCACCCAGGCCTTCTTCTGCGCCGGGCTCAGGTCAGAGCCGGTGGCACCCATCAGGATCAGGCCCGGGGCGCCGACCCAGGCGCCGGAGACCATGCGGGCCGCGCCGCCGGTCGCCTGACCAGCGCCGCAGATGAAGCCGGCCCAGGCCTTCTGGCTCGAGGGCGAGAGGTCCGAGGCACCGGCGGAGTTCTCCTTGATGCACTCGGCCTCGGTGCGCTTGTGGTGCTCGTCGCCCGGAGCCGCCGTGGCGGTGCCGGCGGTCAGTGCGATGGCGACACCCGAGAAGGCGGCGACGGCCGCGGTGCGGCGGAGCAGCCCTGTCATCTTGTTCATTTCGTACCTTTCATCGATCAATTCGAATTGAAACATCACGCACGGACGCGCCCCCGGATCGATAACAAGTGCATCGATACGTTCGCATCCGGGAAATGATGCTAAGAGGATCAACGGCCGTCATGCCAAGTCGACACGGCTGTTTTCATGTCAACTAGTGACGAATGAAATGTAATGACGTAATTTTCGCCAACCTGCAACGTTCTTGTCTGAACGCGCGTAAATGCGCAGATGGCCCGGTCGTGCACGAGTGCACGGCCGGGGCCATCTGGGGGACGGCGCCGATCGGATCGTGGTGGGAGCTACGCCCGGTCGGCAGCAGTCATGTCGCCGCTCAGAAGGACCCGAGGGGAACCATCGGGTTCGGGATCTGCTCGGTGGGAACACCGTCGAGCGCCGCGCTGTCCTGCGGGATGAGGAAGGTGACCTGCTCGAGCTCGGCCGGCGACAGGTCGCTCGGGGTCGCCCCGCCCGCGATCTGGTCGAGAATGATGCCCGGGGCACCGACATAGGCGCCGGCGACCATCATGGCGGCACCCTCGCCGATCTTGCGCCCACCTTCGTCCCAGTTCTCCCACGCCGCCAGCTGCTCCGGGGTCAGCGGGGCGCCGGTGGCGCCGGCGAGGAGCAGGCCGGGGGCGCCGACCCAGGCACCGCTGACCATCTGGGAAGCGCCCTCGGTCACGTAGGAACCGCCGAGGATGAAGTCCTCCCAGGCCTTCTGCGACGAGGGGGAGAGGTCGGAGGGCGTCACGCTGGTGGCGGCCGGCACCTCGACGTCGGCCGGGGCGGCCACGGCCGCTCCGTTGGTCAGCGCGAAGGCGACACCCGAGAAGGCGGCGACGGCCGCGGCGCGGCAAAGCAGCCCTGTCTTCTTGCTCATTTCATACCTTTCGTCGTCAATTCGAATTGAGCGCAACGCGGTCTATATGTCGGCAACGTTCGAGTCGACACGTCCACGTGCGCTCCACGACGCTAAGGACACTCAGCGATATGAGGTCCGAGCGACACGGCATGGCGATTACCAAGTCAACGTAAACGTTCCATACTGCCTGGTAATACCGTGCGGGGCTGGGTTAATCGCTTCTCGCAGCGTGCTGATCACGCTAGATTGCCGCGTCCTCTTCTCGGGACCCCCACTTAGAAGGCCTCGATGAGCTCGGCAACGTACGCACCTGTGATGGCTGATTCCGGTCGGCAGAGGAAGGGCGGCAGGATCGTCCTGTCGGTGCTCCTCGGACTGCTCGGCGCCCCACTCCTTCTCGTCGGAGCGGGTCTGGCCATCGCGGCCGGGCCCGACGATGTGGTGATGGGCAAGGAGACCCCGATCGCGCAGGGTGCGGCGTACTCCACGCCGGAGGCGTTCGCCTTCGACCGGCTCCCGGTCACCGTACGCGTGGAGGCGATGGGGGAGGCGTACGTCGGTGTCGGCAACCCGGTCGACGTCCTCGATGTCGTCAAGGGCACCAAGGCCGTCGAGATCGCCAAGACCCCGCTGACCAGGGTCAGCGACGCGGCCGGCTCAGGGAAGGAGGTGCCGGATGCCTCGCAGGCGCCGTGGTGGCACGAGAAGGTCTCGGGCTCCGGGACCCAGGAGCTGAACGTGACGCTCACCGGCGAGCCGGTCTCGTTCCTGGCCGCGAGCCGGGACGGTGCGCCGATCAAGCTCGCCTTCGGATATCGGATCGATGGGATCTTCGCGGTCTCGCTGGGCATCGCGGGTGTCGGTGCGCTGCTGCTGGTCGGCGCCGTCGTCCTGCTGGTGACCAGGAAACGTGAGCGCCCGGACGAGTGGCAGCCGCCGCGGCCGCCGGTTTCGTACGCCCAACCGCCCCACCCTGCCCAGCCGACCTACCCGACCCAGCCGGCCCGTCCGGTCCTGACGGGGCCGATGGGGCCGGCGCCGACTCGCCCAGCCATGCCGCGCCCGCCGACCGGCGGGCTCTACCGCCGCCTGGCCATGGCGGCCGGGATCGGCGTAGTGGCCTTCTCGCTCACCGGGTGCTCGATGCCCGCGTCCGTCGAGCTCGAGCAGCCGAGCAAGGTCTCGTTGCGGACCGATGACGTCGGTGTCGTGATGCGGGACTGGAACGCGCGCAACAACGAGGCCATCAGGGCCAACGGGCGCGGGAAGTGGAAGGTCGAGGCGTGGGACCAGGCCGCCACTGGTCCCGTGCTTGCGATGTTCCAGGCCGTGACGGTCGCGGCCAAAGCCACCGACTTCAAGCAGCGTCCGCGCACCTTGAACCTGGACCCGGGCCGGGTCTGGTCGGTGCAGCGGGGCGAGTATCCGATGTGGGCCATCGTGGAGATCGAGGGCGGCGGCAGGAGGCCCGCGCTGGCGGTCTACGAGCAGCAGGACGCACTCTCGCCCTGGAAGCATCGTGTCGAGGTCAAGGTCAAGGCGAGCGACATCCCCACCGAGGTCGAGGGCGCCGCGCCGGTCTCCGCCGCGGATGCGAAGCGGGTCCAGGACGTCGCCGACAAGATCGACGCGTACCTCGGCAAGCCCAAGAGAGCCGGGGGTCTCGCCGGGCTCAAGAAGCTCCGGGCACCGCGGCGGGAGATGGACGCGTACGTCGCGGAGATGGGTGTGGACACGGTCAAGACGACTGTGGAGCCATTCGATGAGACCGGACCCCGGATGGTGCAGACGCGCGAGGGCGTGTTCGCGATGCTGGAGTTCACCGTCGACAGCATCGTCGGTGGCCAGGGCACCGAGTGGGAGTGGAACCCGCCCTTCGACGAGTTCCGCAGCCAGGCCGGCGAGAACCTGTCGATCCGAACAGCGGTGATGGTCGCGGTGCTGGTGCCGAAGGACGGCGACCCGTCGGTCCTCGGGGTCGAGTACGGCGAGATCCTGGGCGAGAAGGTGAAGATCTGACCCTCAGGGTTCATCCGCTGATCGCACGATGCTCGCGTGAGCGGCGGATGGGCGTTCCTCTCGGGGCCTAGCGTCGAAGCATGGATCATGCTGCGGCCGTGAGCCTGGCCATCGGCGCATGCGTCCTCTTCTCGCTCTCCGCTGCGGTCCAGCAGCGCGCCAGCGCGCTCGCGCCCGGCCGCAGCGGCGGGATCGCCGGCGTCGAGCAGCTGATGCTGGCGCTGGTGCGCAACCCGCTGTGGGTCACCGGCGCGGTGATCAACGCGATCGGCTTCGGCGTGCAGGCGGTCGCGCTCCACCTGGGGTCGGTCTCGGTGGTGCAGTCGGTGATGCCGACGCAGCTGCTCTTCGCGCTCGTCTTCGCCTCCATCGCCGCCCGCCACTGGCCGACGGTCGCAGACTGGGTCAGCGGGGCCGCGATCTGTGGCGGCGTGATCCTGCTGGTCACCGACGACCATCGCGGCGGCACCTATGCCGACGTCGGCCGGGTCGCCCTCTTCGCCGGGTGTGTGGCGGTCGTGATCTGCGTACTCCTGCTTGTGGCGCACCGGTTCCCGCCGCCGATCGCGGCGGCGACCACGGCGGTCGCTGCCGGCTGCTCGTTCGCGACCACCTCGGTGCTGCTGAAGATCACCGCCGACCGGGCCGCCGCCGACGGTTTCCTCGGGCTGCTTACGTTGCCCGCGTTCTACGGGCTGCTGTGCACCTGCGGCCTCGGGATCGTGCTCACCCAGGCGGCCCTCGCCGCCGGCCCGCTGCCCTGGGCGATGGCGGCCATGACGATCACCAACCCCACTGTCTCGTACGTCGCCGCGGTGGTCGCCTTCGGAGCCTCCGCGCCCACGCTGTGGGTCGCGGTGAGCGCCGGGGCGTTGCTGGTCACTGGGATCGTCGGGCTCGCCCGGTCACGGTCGGCGGGGAAGTGGACGCCCGCCCAGCACGACCGAACCGAGATCCGGGTGTCCTAGCGGTCCTGCATCGATCGCGGCCACGAGCGCCGCCTGGTCGACCTGGGCTTGAGGTGCTCGGGCAGCGCGCTGATGTAGGGCGCGGCATGCCGGCATTCACCACAGGTGACGTCTCGATAGTCGTAGGAGGTCAGCGGATCTTCTCCGTACGCCCGACACACCGGACCGAAGGAGTCGGCGAAGTGTGTCTGCTCCGGCGTCACCGGCTTCACCGCGGCCTGGGTGGTCAACTCGCTCATATGCCCCTCATATGGTCATTGGCATGGAATACCAGGATGGCGACGAGACCTACGTCTTCGTGTTTGAACGTGGCCAAAGAAGCGGCCCCGGACGGATAACGACCACGGCAGAGTAACGTTATCCCCACAAAGAAAACGCGGCCCCGACACTCTGGCGACCTCGCTCGGCGAGGGTCACGCGTAGCGCCGAGCCCGACGGGCTGCCTGCCGCTGCCGCGAGCGCGCGAGGAGATAGGTCGGTGCGGTCTCCTGCGCGAGGCTCTCGTGAAGTTCCAGCATGTCCTCGATCGTGCGCGACCAGGGGAACTGCTCGGCCCGCTCGCGGGCCGCGTGGCGGGTGGCCACCACCGGTCGCTCGGCGACGTCGATGACCGCATCGGCCAGCGCTCCCGGATGTGCCGATGCCCAGGCTCCGCACCGGGGGTCGATGAGCTCGCGGGCGCCGCCGCGGTCGGCGGTCACCACCGGCGTACCGCTGGCGAGAGCCTCCAGGACGGCCAGCCCGAAGGTCTCGCGGGGGCAGACGGAGAGGGCCACGTCGGCCTCGGCCAGCGCCCGGGCGATCCGGTGGCGGTCGGAGACGTGCCCGTGGAAGACGACCGGCGCTCCGGCGGCGAGGGCCTCGATCTCGGCCCGGTGCGGCCCGTCGCCGTAGACGTCCATGCGTACGTCGAACCCGCGGCGATGCAGCTCGACGGCGGTGGCGACGGCGAGGTCAGGGGACTTCTCGCGGGAGAGGCGGCCGACGTGGATGAGCCTCAGGGTGTCGTCGCGGTGCCCGAGCGAGGGCTGGAAGAAGTCGAGGTCGACACCCAGCGGCACCTGAGCGATCGGGCAGCCGACGGTCCCGGCCAGCGGCTCGAACTCGTGCCGGGCGTAGTCGGAGGTCACCAGCACCTGGTCGAAGGAGCGCAACAGCATCCGGTTGAGCAGGGCGGTGGAGACCTTCGAGGTGGTGTCCATGCCGGTGTAGGTGGGCATGTACTCGTCGAGCCGCTCGTGGGAGAAGAGCACCGTCCCGATGCCCTGGCGCCGGGCCCAGCGGGAGACGGGCAGCATCGTGAACTTGTCGCTGACCTCGAGGCTCGTCGGGTTGAAGCGGGTCAGCACGTCGGTCACCCGCCACGGCTCGATGATCAGCCGGTAGCCGCCGCCCACGCGCGGCGCTCTCAGCTGCACCACCTCGCCGAGGTCGGTCGAGGTGACCGAGTCGTACGGGCCGGGGACGACCAGAAGCCGGTCGTGGCCCGCCTCGAGATAGCCACGGGCGAGGGCCTCCAGAGCCGTCTTCATCCCACCGGAGGTGGGGCCGACGAAGTTCGCGAGCTGAGCGATGAGCACGGCCACATCGTGTGGCATCGAGGTAGCCCACCGGCGACCTCGATGTGACGTCGGCATGGCGAGGCGGCGTATTGGTTCAGGGGCACTTCGACCGGAGTAGCGTTGGGGCATGACAAACCTGGACGCGCACCCCACCCCCGTCGAGTGTGTCGGTGGGACCGGGGACGAAGGCGTCGAGATCCAGATCATCACTCCGCGAGACGTCCCGCTGGGCGGTCCGCGAGCGATGAACGTACGCCGCACCCTGCCGGCTCGCGCCCGCTCGCTGATCGGCGCGTGGTGCTTCCTGGACCACTACGGTCCCGACGATGTCGTGGTCTCCGGCGGGATGGAGGTGCCGCCCCACCCGCACACCGGGCTGGCGACGGTCTCCTGGCTGTTCACCGGAGAGATCGAGCACCGCGACTCGGTCGGCACGGTGGCGATGGTGCGCCCCGGCGAGGTCAACCTGATGACCGCAGGACGAGGGATCTCCCACTCGGAGAACTCCACCGCCGAGACCACCGTCCTGCACGGAGCGCAGCTGTGGGTCGCGCTGCCGGACGAGTTCCGCGACGTCGAGCCGGCCTTCCAGAACCATGCGCCCACGCCGATCGAGCGCGACGGAGCGACCGTGCGGGTCTTCATGGGATCGCTCCTCGGCGTCACCTCGCCGGTGCGGACCCACTCCGAGATCCTCGGTGCCGAGATCCTGCTCGAGCCCGGCACCCGGCTCGAGATCCCGGTCGACGAGCGGTTCGAGCACGGCGTACTCGTGGACACCGGCGAGGTGTCGATGACCGGCCTGGGTGCGTCCGGCCCGGCCTCGGCCGACGTGGAGAAGGACTCGCTCGCCTACGCCCCTCCGGGCGCCACCACGCTGATCCTGCAGGCCGGTGAGGCCTGGACCCGGCTTCTCCTCCTCGGCGGTACGCCGTTCGGTGAGTCGATCATCATGTGGTGGAACTTCGTCGGGCGCACCCACGAGGAGGTCGTCGGCTACCGCGAGGAGTGGCAGAGCCAGGTCACCCGCGGCGGCGGCGAGTTGGTCGAGGACTCCCAGGACCTTGCCGAGGGCCGTTTCGGTGTGGTCGAGGGCAACCACCAGCCCCCGATCCCGGCACCCCCGCTTCCCAACGCCCGGCTCCGCTCGCGGTCTTAGGTCGCGTCAGTGCTCGTGCTTAGACTGCAGTCGTGAGTGACGAATCCTCAGACCCAGGGGTCGTGCTGGCTGTGGCGGTGGGCCGCAGCCGTAGCCAGGCGGCGGTCTTCGACCTCGCCGGGCGCGAGCTGGCCGGCGACACCCGTGACCACGAGGTCGGCATCTCCGCCGAGGTGCTGATGCCCGAGGTCGTCGAGCGGATGACCAAGATGGTGACCTCGATCGACCTGCCGGTGCTGGCGATAGGGATGAGCCTGCCCGGGGTGGTCAACCCCGATCTCGGGATGAGCATCGACACCCCGGCGATGGGCGGCTGGGACGGCGTCCAGCTGGCCCCCTACTTCACCGCGCTGACCGACGCGCCGCTGATCCTCGCCCACGACGCCCACGCCCTGGCGCGCTCGGAGCTCTTCAACTCCGACCATCCCGTACGCAACGCCCTGGTCGTCAAGGCCTCGACCGGTCTCGGCATGGGCATCATCGTCGACGGCAAGGTCGTCACCGGTGCCCTCGGGGCGGCCGGCGAGATCGGCCACACCCGCATCGACGCGGCCGGCGACCGGCCCTGCCGCTGTGGCTCGACCGGCTGCCTGGAGACGGTCGCGTCCGGCTGGGCGCTCGCCCAGCGGCTGACCGACTCCGGCGTCCCCGCCGGCCACGTACGCGACCTGGTGGCCGCCGCGCTCGCCGGCGACGCCGTCGCGCGCGGGCTGCTGCGCGAGGGCGGACGACAGCTCGGCGAGGTCGTCGCCACGGCCGTCAACCTGCTCAACCCGGAGGTCGTCGTCATCGGCGGCGACATGGCCGGTGCCTTCGATCTCTACACCGCCGGGGTGCGCGAGAGCGTCTACGCCCGCTCCAACCCGATCGCCACCCGCGAGCTCACCTTCATGGCCCAGCTCCACGGTGACTCCTCGGGACTGGTCGGCTGCGCCGCGATGGCGATCGAGTCTTTGACCCCGTGATCGGCGGCCTGCTCTGGCTGCTCGGATGCCAGCTGGCCGGAACCGCGATCGTCGAGCTGACCGGGATCCCGCTGCCCGGACCCGTCGTCGGGATGCTGCTGCTCTTCGTCGTCCTGGTCCTGCGGCGCCGTGACGGCGAGGACGACCCGGTCATCCAGGTCGGCGACTACTTCCTGTCCCACCTGCAGCTCTTCTTCATCCCGGCCGGTGTCGGTGTGATCGCCTACCTCGCGGTCATTCGCGACGCGGCGGTGCCGATCGTCGTCGCCCTGCTCGGCTCCTGGTTCCTCGGTCTGGCCACCGTCGGCTGGGTGCTCAGCCTGTTCCTGCGCCGCGTACCCGAGGTCGCGGGCACCGAAGGCGCGCCGGGGGAGGAGATCGAGTGAGCGTCATCCTGTGGCTGTTCGTGACGGTGGCGGCGTACGAGCTCGGGCGGTGGCTGCGCAAGAGGACCCATTCGCCGCTCGCCCAGCCGGTGGCGGTGGCGATCGTCATCGTCGGCACCCTGCTCGCGGTCAGCGGCACGACCTACGACGACTACGCCGACGCCACCACGCTGATCAGCTTTCTGCTCGGCCCGGCGACCGTGGCGCTGGCAATCCCGCTCTATCACCAGGTCGCTCGGCTCAAGGGGATGGTCGTGCCCGTCCTGGTCGCGCTGACCGCCGGCGCGGTCGTGTCGATGGTCAGCGGCATCCTGCTGGTGCGCTGGCTCGGTGGCGGCGACGTGCTGGAGCGGACGATGGCCACGAAGGCCGTCACCGCTCCGGTGACGATCGCGCTGGCCGAGCGGCTGGGCGGCTATCCGGAGCTGTCGGCGTGCTTCGCGATCGTGATCGGCACCTTCGCCGCGATGGTCGCCCCGCGGGTCCTCACCCTGCTCCGTATCCGAGACCCGCGAGCCCGCGGCATCGCCGTCGGCGCGGTCTCCCACGGCATCGGCACCGCCCGGATGCTCGAGGAGAGCCGGGTCGAGGGCGCCTTCTCCGGACTGGCGATGGGGCTCACCGCGGTTGTGACATGTCTCCTGGTTCCGCTGGTGGCGTACTTCCTCCTCTGAGCCTCCCCGCGGCCTAACGTTGGTCTCATGGTCCGTGTGCACGCCTTCACCGACGACGTACTCGGCACTCTCGACGCGGTCGGGGTCGCCGAGGCCCTGCGGCGCGGTGACTTCAGCACTCTCGAGGCGGTCGAGGCGTCCATCGCCCGGATCGAGGCGGTCGACGCCACGCTCGGCGCGATGGCCTACCGCACCTTCGACCGGGCCCGGATCCAGGCACGCGCTCCCCGGGCCGGCTTCTTCGCCGGCGTCCCCACCCTGATCAAGGACAACACCGACGTCGCCGGCGTGCCCACCAGGAACGGCACCGATTCGTACGTCATGCCGCCGGCCTCACGCAACGGCGAGATGACCAAGCTGCTCTTCAAGCTCGGACTGCTGTCGCTGGGGAAGACCCAGCTATCGGAGTTCGGGTTCTCGGGCACCGCCGAGCACGCTCGGCTCGGCGCGGTGCGCAACCCGTGGGACACCGGCCGGGTGGCCGGCGCGTCCTCGGCGGGTTCGGGTGCGCTGGTGGCCGCCGGGGCCGTACCGATCGCCCACGGCAACGACGGCGGCGGCTCGATCCGGATCCCGGCCGGAGCCTGCGGGCTGGTCGGGCTCAAGCCGACCCGTGACCGGCTGCCCCAGGACCCGCTCTACGGCCTGCTGCCGCTCAAGATCGTCACCGACGGTGTGCTGACCCGCTCGGTACGCGACACCGCGGCCTTCTTCCGGGAGGCGGAGAAGGCGCACCACACCTCGCTGCCGCCGATCGGGGACGTCACCGGCCCCGGGTCGAAGCGGCTGCGCTGCGCCGTCTTCACCGGCGCGCTCGGTCGCGACGCCAGCCCCGAGGTCGCCGAGCTGACGCTGAAGACCGCGGCCGTGCTGGAGGAGCTCGGACACACCGTCGAGGCGGTGCCGCCGCCGGTGCCCGAGACGTTCGCCGACGACTTCGTCCTCTACTGGGGGACGTTGGCGGTCGCCCTGGTCAACGCCGGCCCGCTCCGTGGCAAGACCTGGGACCGCAGCCGGCTCGACAACCTCACGGTCGGCCTGGCTCAGCACACGATCAAGAACGCCAAGTACGTCCCCGCCGCCATCGTCCGGCTGCGCAAGGCGCAGGCGATCGCGGAGGGGTTCCATGCGGCGTACGACGTCGTCCTGACGCCCACGGTCGCCCACGAGACCCCGGAGATCGGCCGGCTGGCGCCGAGCCAGATCTACGAGCTGGTCATGAAGGGGCTGATGGACTGGGTCGCGTTCACGCCGTGGCAGAACGTCACCGGCGGGCCGGCGGTGTCGCTGCCGGTTCAGCAGACCCTCGCCGGGCTTCCCCAGGGGATGATGTTCGGGGCGGCGCCGGGGCGGGAGCGAATGCTCCTCGAGCTGTCATACGAGCTCGAGGAGGCGATGGGTTTCGAGCGCATCTGGGAGCCCGATCGAGGTGCCGAGGACCCCGCTGACCTGCGATGATGCGGTGGGCGGAGGGAAGGGCCGTGTCGATTTGTTGAGCATGGCGCCCCTACCGTAATGTTCTCTCACGCAACGCCCCTTTAGCTCAGTCGGCAGAGCGTCTCCATGGTAAGGAGAAGGTCTACGGTTCGATTCCGTAAAGGGGCTCTGAGTCCATTAGGATTCTTGGGTTGAAGGTCCCGCAGTAGGAATACTGCGGGCCTGATTCCTGTTGAGGCGGGGTAGCTCAGGCGGTTAGAGCGCACGACTCATAATCGTGAGGTCGCGGGTTCGATCCCCGCCCCCGCTACCGCCAAAGACCGCATCACCTCGATCAGCACCGTAAGGAAACTCCTGTGGCCAGCAAGAGCAGCGACGTTCGCCCGAAGATCACCCTCGCTTGCACCGAGTGCAAGGAGCGGAACTACATCTCCAAGAAGAACCGTCGGAACGACCCCGACCGTATCGAGCTCAACAAGTACTGCCCGCGTTGCCGCAAGCACACCGCGCACCGCGAGACCCGCTGAATCCTCTCAGTAGAGCGCCACGCTGATCGGCGCTCCGAACGCCCCGCCCCCGCCACTGAATTCCAGATGGCCGGGAGGCGGGGCGTTCGTCATTTGCCGAGACGTCAGCCCCGTCGGCCGAGTAGTCGCTCCGGTCGGCCGAGTTGGCACTGGCCTGCCAACTCGGCCAGCGCGCCTGACGCTTCGGCCGACGTGGGTGACTTCTCGGCTGGCCACTAGAGTTGCCCGCATGGCAGTTGATGGGTCGCTCGTAGGGCGCGCGTTTCCTCCGACCAGGCCCTATCGGGTCACCGACGAGAAGGTGCGGGAGTTCGCTGCCGCTGCCGGTGTGAGTTGGGAGAGCGGGGACCCGGTTCCGGCGACGTTCCCGATCGTGCTCGCCTTCGACGCGATGAACGCCTTCCTGGACGACGTCCAGGTCGAGCTGTCGCGGATCGTGCACGGTGAGCAGAAGTTCTCGTACGACCGGCCGATCGCGCCGGGGGACGTGCTGGTCGCGACCCTGAGCGTCGCCTCGCTGCGACAGATCGGCGGCAACGACATCATCGGTACGGTCTCGGAGATCACCGACGACTCCGGGGCGGTCGTGTGCACCACCTCGGCCACCCTGGTCCACCGAGCGGCGGAGGTCGCGTGATGGCACTCGAAGCAGGCGCCGAGCTGGCCGCGAAGACCTACCCCGTGACCCGGGCGTCGCTGGTGCGCTACGCCGGTGCGAGCGGCGACTTCAACCCGATCCACTGGTCCGACCGGATCGCCACCGCCGTCGGCCTCCCCGGCGTGATCGCCCACGGCATGTTCACCATGGCTCTGGTCGCTCGCGCGGTCTCGGAGTGGACCGACGGCGCCGAGGTCGTCGACTTCGGCGCCAAGTTCACCAACCCGGTCGTCGTGCCCGATGACGACGAGGGCACCTCGGTGACCATCAGCGGCACCGTGAAGTCGGTCGAGGACGGGCTGGCGACGATCGCCCTGACCGTCCTCTCCGGCGACCAGAAGGTCCTCGGCATGCCGAAGGTCTCCGTACGTGTCTGAGCTTCTATCTCGCCACACCACCTTCCATCTCGGCGGCCCGGCGGCGGAGTTCGTCACCGCGACCACCGATGCCGAGATCATCGAGGCCGTGACCGCGGCCGATGCGGCCCGGAAGGACTTGCTCGTCCTCGGCGGCGGCAGCAACCTGGTCGTCGCCGACGCCGGCTTCCCCGGCACCGTCATCAAGCTGGCGACCACCGGTGTCGCGGCGGAGACGGTCGAGGGTGGCGTACGCGTCACGGTGGCTGCCGGCGAGACCTGGGACGACTTCGTGACGACCGCCGTCGACAAGGGCTGGAGCGGCGTCGAGGCGCTCTCCGGCATCCCCGGCAGCGTCGGCGCGACTCCCATCCAGAACGTCGGGGCGTACGGCCAGGACGTCTCCCAGACCATCACCTCGGTCAAGGTGTTCGACCGCGAGCTTCGCGAGGTGCAGAGCTTCACCGCCGAGGAGTGCGGGTTCGGCTACCGCTGGTCGCGGTTCAAGGCGGAGCTCGGCCGCTACGTGGTCCTCGAGGTCACCTTCCGGCTCGGCACCGACGGGGAGACCGGCTCCCCGATCGCGTACGCGCAGCTCGCCGGCGCCCTCGGTGTCGAGCAGGGCACCCGGGTGCCGTCCAAGCAGATCCGTGAGGCCGTCCTGTCCCTGCGCCGCAGCAAGGGCATGGTCATCGACGAGGCCGACCACGACACCTGGTCGGCGGGCTCCTTCTTCACCAACCCCGTGGTCGCCCCCGAGGACGTGCCCGAGGGCGCTCCGGCCTACCCGCAGCCCGACGGCACGGTGAAGACCTCCGCCGCCTGGCTCATCGACCACGCCGGGTTCAAGAAGGGCCACGGGAACCGATGCGTGTCCCTCTCCACGAAGCACACCCTCGCTCTCACCAACCGCGGCGAGGGCACGACCGAGGACCTGCTCGCCCTGGCGAGAGAGGTACGCGACGGGGTCGAGGCGGCGTACGGGATCGTGCTCGTCAACGAGCCCGTCATGCTCGGCGTGGCGCTCTAGGAGCGACCAACCCCGACTCGTACGCGACGACGACGAGCTGTGCGCGGTCGCGCGCGTGCAGCTTGGTCATCGCCCGGTTGATGTGGGTCTTGGCGGTCAGCACGCTGATCACCATGGCCTCGGCGACCTGGTCGTTGGTCATGCCGCGGGCGACCAGGGCGACCGCCTCGCGCTCCCGGTTGGTGAGCTCGGTGAGCCCGACGGGAGCGTCGGCAGGGGAGGGCTGGCTGACGTAGTGGTCGATCAGCGCGCGGGTGACCGACGGCGCGAGCAGGGCATCGCCTCGCGCCGCGACCCGCACCGCGTGCACGAAGTCCTCCGGCTGGACGTCCTTGACGAGGAACCCGGCAGCCCCGGCGCGCAGGGCTTCGAGGACGTACTCGTCCATGCCGTAGTTAGTAAGGATCACGACGTGTACGCCAGCCAGCGCCGGGTCGGCGGCGATCCGCCGGGTCGCCTCGAGACCGTCGGCCACAGGCATCTGGATGTCGACCATCGCCACGTCCGGCAGATGCTTGCGCGCGAGAGCGACCGCCTCGACGCCGTCGGCCGCCTCGGCGACCACCTCGATGTCGTCCTCGATGTCGAGGAGGGCCCGGAAGCCGCTGCGGATGAGTGGCTGGTCGTCGACCAGGAGCACCCGGATCACGACGTACGCTCCACCGGCAGCCGCGCCTCGACCATGAAACCGCCCTCCTCGCGGGGCTGTGCCCGCAGCTGACCTCCGAGGGCGGAGACCCGCTCCCGCATCCCGAGCAGCCCGATGCCCGGCACGGTCGTCGCCGGTGCGCCGGTGCCGTTGTCCTCGACCCGGATCCCGAGAGAGTCGGGCCGGTGGTCGATGTGGACCGACGCGGTGGTGGCCGCGGCGTGGCGGGTCACATTGGTCAACGCCTCCTGGACGATCCGGTAGGCCGTCCGGCCCACTGCGACCGGCACCGTGCCGGGCTGCCCGTCGACGGTCAGGGTGACGTCCAGGCCGGTGGACCCGGCGGATCCCACGAGGTCGCGTACGTCCTCGAGCCCCCGCGGCGGGTTCGGATCGTCGTCACGCAGCGCCGTCAGCGTCGCCCGCAGCTCGCGGGCCGCCTCGCGCCCGGCCTCCCGGATCGCCAGCAGCGACTCGGGGACCTCTTCGCCACGCCGTTGGGCCACGTGGACCGCGGCCTCGGACTGGACCTTGATGACCGAGATCTGGTGGGTGAGCGAGTCGTGCAGCTCGCGGGCGATGTGCAGACGCTCGTCGTCGGCCCGGCGCTGGGCCGCGGCCTCCCGGGTGCGCTCGGCCTCGTCGGCGCGCCGCTCGGCCTGCCGGAGCGCCTCGCCGGCGGCGCCCGCCGCGATCAGCCAGGCGATCTCCAGGGCTCCACGCGCCTGCTCGGAGGCGGCGCCGAGGTCACCCACGGAGGCGTACGCCACCAGGAACAGCCCGCTCTGCATCACCACAGCGGCCAGCACGGTGACCAGCCGGTGCCCCTCCCGCACCGCTGCGTAGACGGCGACCAGGAACGCGATCACCGCGACGTCGAACCCGAGCGCCTGGAAGGCCAGCCCGCACGCGCCGCAGGCGACCAGCACGACCACCGGCGCCCGGCGCCGGAGGACCAGGACCAGACCGCTCGCGACCAGCGCGGCGTAGCCGAGGAGCTCGTAGCCGGAGCCGGGTCGATCGCCGCTCAGCGCAGCAGCCAGCTGGGCCACGGCCACACCAGCGGCGATGACCCAGTCCCCGACCGTGATCCGCTGCCTGGCCATGCGAGCAGGATATGCCCGGCAACGCCGCCCGCGAGTCCCTCTGGCGTAGGACTTCCGGCTACCACGAACGCAGTAGCGACGGCCCCGAAGAGTCCACGCAGGCAGGACGACTCCAACGTGCGCCGGCAGGACGATCGAGTCATCAGATCGAACTCGAACCAAGGAGTCCCCAATGTCTCTCAATGACGTGCTCATCAGCGCCGCCGACCCTGACGTCGGCGCCTACACACTCACCACCGGCCGACTGTGGGCGACGCTCGCCGCGTTCGTCGGCCTGGCCGGAGCGGTGGCCGGCGCAGCGGCGCTGGCCCGTGCCGTACGCGGCATCGGCAACCGTGGCCGCAACGGCGCCGTCGTGGCGCTCGGCTGTGGCGCGATCGCCCTGGTCGTTGGCGTCGTCAACCTGTTCGTGGCCGACGGCGGACCCGGCACCGGCAACGGTGTGGTCGGCGGCGGCATGGCGATCGTCCTCGGCCTCGCCGGCCTCGTCCTCGGCGCTCTCGCGCTGAGGCGGGCTCGCCAAGCGGCCTAGCTCCGCTCGAGGAGGAGAAGAACCTCGTGGTGGTCGGTGTTCGGGAACATGTCGAGCAGTCGCGCCGACACCGGTCGCATCGAGGGCATGTCGCGCAGGTCGCGGGCGAGGGTGTCGACGTTGCACGAGGAGTAGACGACGTGCTCGACCCCCGACTGCTCCAGCCACCCGGCGAGCGAGGAGCCGATCCCGCGCCGCGGCGGGTTGACGATGACCAGGTCGGGCGCGGAGCCGGCGGAGAGGGCGTACGCCGCCGCATCCCCGGCCACCCAGCTGGTGCCCGGCAGCCCCAGCTCAGCGGCGGTCGAGGCGGCGGCTTCGATGGCCTGCTCGCTGGACTCGACGCCGAGCACCTCCCGCCCGAGGGCGGCGACGTGCAGCCCGAAGCCGCCGACGCCGCAGTAGAGGTCCCACACCGATCTCGGCGACGCCGCGGAGACCAGGTCGCGGGCGTGGCGGTAGAGCGCGGCCGCGACATCGGTGTTGGTCTGGAAGAACGAGTGGGGACGCAGCCGCAGGCCAATCCCGTTGACCTCCATCGTGAGCGCCTCGCGGGCGGTCAGGAAGATCTCCTCGGGGCCCTCGATGACGGCCTTGTGCTCCGGCTGGATGTTGACCGAGGCGACGCCGATCGGGAGGTCATCCAGCAGCGCCGGAAGGTGCTTGCGCAGCCGGGCCAGCGCCTCGGTGGACCGCAGTACCCAGCGGACCATCAGCTCCCCGCTGGGCGCCTCGGTGACGATCACGTGCTTGAGCTCGCCGCGCCGCTCCGGCACCGAGTAGGGGGTCAGCCGCGCGGTCGTGACGAACCGGGACAGGACGGGCAGCGCGGCCTGCAGCCCCGGGGTGTGCAGCCCGCAGGCGAGCAGGTCCACCCCGAGACCGTCGTGCGACAGGATCCCCAGCGTCGGCGCCTCCACCGAGCCGGCGACGACCATCTTCGCCTTGTTGCGGAAACCGGCCTCCGGGCTGGAGACCGGTTTCTCCCAACGTACGTCACCGAGAGCCGCGGCGACCCGCTCCTGCTTCTGCGCGAGCTGGTCGGCGTACGCCATCTCCAGCCAGCGGCAGGAGCGGCAGGCGCCGGAGGTGAAGTAGCCGCAGTCCATCCGTCAGATTCGGCTGCTCAGCATCGCGTTGATGCTGTCGAACGTCGTGCTGTCGGTCTCGTTGGAGGCGACAACGATCATCACGATGATGAAGATGATGTAGGCGATCCAGAAGAGCATGTAGAGCGCCCCGAAGATCGTCCCGATGAGGCCGGTGATGAAACCGGCCTGAGCGTTGCCGCGACCGCCGTAGGCAGCCGGGTTGGCGTCGATCTCGGCCATCACCCGCTTGCCCTTGACCCATCCGAACGGCGCGACGAAGACGCCGATCCCGCCGCACATGACCGAGAGGCAGAGCCCGACGATCCCGAGGACCATCGCCGAGTTGGCCTCGGGATGCGGAGGGGCCTGCGGGAAGCCGTAGGGCGCCGGTGCGGGCTGGTAGGGCGGTGGCGTGTCCGTCATCTCTCAGAACTCGCTGTCGTAGGTCTCGTAGCCGCTGTCGTAGCCCGACGGGTCGTCGAACCCGCCGCTGACTCCGATGATGATGACGACGACGATCAGAAGGATGCTCAGCGCCAGCAGGACGGTGCCGATGATGCCGAGGATGAAGCCCGCCTGCGCGTTGCCGCGGCCGGTCAGGGCACCGGCCGACGCGTCGATCCGCTTCTTGGCGGAGAGACCCATGAACAGCGCGAACGGCGAGAGGACGATGGGGAGACCACAGAGGAACGACCCCACCAGCCCGACGATGCCGAGGACCATCGCCGTGGTCGCCCCAGAGTCCGGGGTACCGACCGGACCGGCGTACGCAGCCGGAGCACCGTAGGGCGCCTGGCCGTAGCCCGGCTGACCACCGTAGTTCGGCTGACCGCCGTAGGCAGGCGGAGGTGTGCCGTAGCCCGCGGCCGGAGCCGGCGGAACCGGCGGCTTCTGGTCGAACGTCGCCCCGCCGTAGGGGTTCGACGGCTGCTCACCATAGGTCTGGCCGTACATCGGCTGGGTGGGCGCAGGCGGCGTCGACGCAGGCGGAGTCGCCACCTGGGTCGCGTCGGAGTCGGCCGGCTCGGACGGGGTCGGCGGAGGCGGGGTGGAGGCGTCGGCCGGCTTGTTGGGGTCGGACTGATCGTCGGACGGGTTCGTCATGGCCGACATTCTGTCTTAACTTGCCGGATCCGTGGGTTGCGAGGGCGTGTTGAGCCAATCGTCGATCTCGGCGAGCAGACCCTTCTTGGTCGACTCGGGTGCGGTCGAGGCGTTGATCGACATCCGCGCCAGGTCGGCGAGGGTCTCGTCGGACAGCTCGTGAGCGGCCCGCATGGTGGCGTACTGCGCCGCCAGCCGGGACCCGAACAGCAGCGGGTCGTCGGCCCCCAGCGCCACGGTCGCGCCCGCGTCGAGCAGCTGCGGAAGCGGCACCGAGGTCAGGTCGGAGTAGACCCCGAGCGACACGTTGGAGGTCGGGCAGACCTCCAGCGCGACGCCCGCCCGCACGATCTCCTCGAGCAGCGCCGGATCCTCCGCAGCGCGTACGCCGTGACCCAGCCGGGTCGCGTGCAGCGACCTCAGCACGGTGCGGATGTGCTCGGGCCCGCGCAGCTCACCGCCGTGCGGCATCAGCCGCAGGCCGGCCCGCTCGGCGATCTGGAAGGCGTGGTCGAACTCCTCGGTCCGCCCACGCCGCTCGTCGTTGGAGAGCCCGAAGCCGACCACACCCTGGTCGACGTACTGTCCGGCCAGGCGCGCCAGCGTGCGCGCGTCCATCGGGTGCCGGGTGCGGTTGGAGGCGATGATCACCGCGATCCCGAGCCCAGTCGCCCGCTCCGCGTCGCGGACGGCCGAGAGCACCAGGTCGGTGAAGGCCGTGATCCCGCCGAACTTCGCCGCATAGCCCGACGGGTCGACCTGGATCTCGAGCCACCTGCCGCCGTCGCGTACGTCGTCCTCGGCGACCTCCATGACGAGGCGCCGGATGTCCGCCTCGGTGCGCAGCACCGAGCGCGCCACGTCGTAGAGGCGCTGGAACCTGAACCAGCCCTTCTCGTCGGCCGCGCTCAGCGCCGGCGGCCACTCCGAGACCAGCTGGTCGGGCAGCCGGATCCCGTCGCGGGTGGCCAGCTCGAGCAGGGTCTCGTGGCGCATCGCACCCGTGAAGTGCAGGTGCAGATGCGCCTTCGGGAGCGTACGTAGGTCGCGTCGGTCCTCGGTCACGCGAGCAGCTTCTCCGCAGCGGCCAGCTTCACGCACACCGTGACGACCTCCATGGCACCGCTGACCTGCTCCAACGGCGGGAACGACGGCGCCAGCCGGATGTTGGTGTCCTCCGGGTCGACCTTGCCGGGGAACGCCGAGCCGGCCGGGGTCAGCGCGACGCCGGCACCCTTGGCCAGCTCGATCACCCGGGTCGCGGTGCCCGGGAGCACGTCGAGGCTGACGAAGTAGCCGCCGGCGGGCTTGGTCCAGGTCGCCACGCCGAGCGCACCGAGCTCAGCGGTGAGCGCATCCTCGACGGCCGCGAACCGCGGCGCGAGCAGCTCGCGGTGCTCGGCCATGTGCTCGCGTACGCCGGCCGCCGAGCCGAAGAACTCCGCGTGCCGCAGGTGGTTGACCTTGTCGGGGCCGATCGCGCCGTGGCCGAGGTGGTGGAGCCACCAGGCGACGTTCTCCTTCGACCCGCCGAAGAAGCCGACGCCCGCACCCGCATAGGTGACCTTGGAGGTCGAGGCGAAGACCAGCGGACGGTGGGGGTTGCCGGCCGCGTTGGCCAGCGAGACGACATCGGCGGTCTTGGTCTCGGCCGGAGTCAGGTGGTGCAGCGCGTAGGCGTTGTCCCAGAAGATCTTGAAGTCGGGGGCCGCGGTCGGCATCGAGGTGAGCCGCTCGGCGATCTCCTGGGAGGTGGTGTCACCGGTCGGGTTGGCGTAGGTCGGGACCAGCCACATGCCCTTGATCGTGGGGTCGTCCTTGACCAGGGCGGCGATGGCGCCGGCGTCGGGACCGTCGGCGTGCATCGGCACGGTCACCATCTCGATCCCGAACCACTCCAGGAGCGTGAAGTGACGGTCGTAGCCCGGCACCGGGCAGACGAACTTGACCGTCTCCTCCTGCCCCCACGGGCGCTCGCTGTCGACGGCACCGTGAAGCCACAGGTACATCAGCGTGTCGCGCATCATCGTGAGGCTCGAGTTGCCGCCGGCGATGAGCTGATCGGTGTCCAGGCCGAGCAGCTCGGCGTAGATCTCGCGGATCTCGATGCCGCCCGCCAGGCCGCCGTAGTTGCGGGTGTCGGTGCCGTCCGGGGCGGTCGTCGTCTTGGGGAGATGGAGCAGGCCGTCGGAGAGGTTGAGCTGGTCCGCGGAGGGCTTCCCCCGGGTCAGGTCCAGCTTCAGGCCCTTGGCCACCAAGTTGTCGTACGCCGTGCGCTGCTCCGTTGCGAACGCTTCGAGTTCCTCGCGCGAGAGCTCGGCGAGGGGACGGGGATCTGAGGTCATGCCCGCAATCCTATGGGTCATGAGGGCCCAGTTTGGAACGCGTTAACCCGAGTGCGTAGACTCACCGCTGGTGGTCTTCCCACATGGTCAGTTGCGCCCTCAACCGCGTCTCTGATGCAGACCTCCGTAGGGCACTAGCTCAACTGGCAGAGCATCGGTCTCCAAAACCGAAGGTTGGGGGTTCAAGTCCCTCGTGCCCTGCAAAGCCGGACCAGCGATGGAAACGTTTTCGAGAGAAGGTGGCGGCGTGACGGACAGCAAGGCAGTCCCGACTCCGAACGACAAGAAGACGGAGAAGCGCACCAGTCTCCCGACGTTCTACCGTCAGGTCGTGGCCGAGCTCCGCAAGGTCGTCTGGCCGACGCAGCAGCAGCTCACGACGTACTTCATCGTGGTCCTGGTCTTCGTCCTGGTCATGATGGCGATCACCGCGGGCCTTGACCTCGGGTTCGGCAAGTTGATGTTCTGGGTGTTCGGCGGCCGCGACGCGTGATCGCGTGGGCCCCGGCCCGCGGAACACACCCGATACACACAATCAACGGTTTGGAGCAGGACGTGTCTGAGCAGGACTACACCGAGGAGACCGAGGTCCTCGAGACGGCCGAGGCCGCCTCCGACGTGCCTGCAGAGGCCGAGTTCGACGAGGCTGACGAGTCCGGCGACGCCGGCGAGGCCGAGTCGTCCTTCGACGAGATCGTCGAGGGCGAGACCCCCGAGGCCGCTGACGACGACCCGCTCGAGGCGTTCCGCCGTGAGCTGTGGGCCAAGCCGGGCGACTGGTTCGTGATCCACACCTACTCCGGCATGGAGAATCGGGTGAAGTCCAACCTGGAGAACCGCATCGTCTCCCTCAACATGGAGGACTACATCCACGAGATCGTGGTCCCCACCGAAGAGGTCCCGGAGATCAAGAACGGCCAGCGCAAGATGGTCAAGCGCACCGTTCTCCCGGGTTACGTGCTGGTCCGGATGGACCTCACCGACGAGTCCTGGGCGGCCGTACGCCACACCCCGTCGGTCACCGGTTTCGTCGGTCACAGCCACCAGCCGGTGCCGCTGTCGATGACCGAGGTCGAGAACATGCTCGCCCCCGCCGTCGTCGCCCAGGCCGAGGCCGAGGCTGCCGCCGCCGGTGACGCCGCGTCCGCCAGCTCCGGCGCCACCGGCACCGCCAAGAAGCCCGTCGAGGTCGTCGACTTCGCCGAGGGCGACTCGGTCACCGTCGTCGACGGCCCCTTCGCCACCCTCCACGCGACCATCACCGAGCTCAACGCCGAGTCCCAGCGCGTCAAGGCGCTCGTCGAGATCTTCGGCCGCGAGACTCCCGTGGAGCTTTCGTTCAACCAGATCGAAAAGGTCTGAGCCTGCGACCCTGCGAGCGAAGCGAGCAGGGTCGCAACGCGAAGAGGTCGAGCGAGCGCAGCGGGTGAGCGAAGCGAACCCGCGAAGCGGGTCGAGACCCACCTGAGAAGCCTCAGTACGCCGAACGCCCGGGCACAACGCCCGGGCGTTCCGCGATTTCGCGACACATGCTCGCCCTCGCGATTCTCGCCTCGTACAACCATCGGCGTGGCTGGTGCGTCACCAAGTCATGGAGCGAAGTCATATACCCGGTGGGGGCGCGATGACCCGACCCCGGGCGTCCGGCGCGAGCGTGCGAGACGATGCAGCGTTCACCGAGTTCGTGACCGCCCGGCTGTCGCATCTGCTCAAGCTCGGGCGGGTCCTGGCCGGCGACGACCAGCGTGGGGCCGACCTAGTCCAGGACGCGCTGGAGCGAACCCTCTTGAACTGGTCGAAAGTGCATGACCCCGAGGCGTTCGTACGGCGCACCATGGCCAACCGCAGCGTGTCGGTGTGGCGCAAGCTGCACCGGGAACGGCCGCTCGCGGAGCTGCGCGAGCCGGTCGGCACCGATCGGCCGGCCGACCACGAGTTGCTGGCGGCGGTCAAACGGCTGCCACCGAGGCAGCGTGCCGTGATCGCGCTGCGCTACTACGAAGATCTCACGGAGGCACAGGTTGCGGAGGTGCTGGGCTGCTCGGTGGGCACGGTCAAGAGCCAGGCCCACCGGGCGATGACCACGCTCCGCGCGCAACAAGCCGCCTTCGCCGACCGGGAGGAAGAGCGATGACTCAGTTTGAAGACCAGGTCCGCCACGCGATCGACCGCGACATCGCCGCGGAACAGCCGGCTCAACAGATGCTGGCAAAGGTACGACGCGGGGCGCAGCGACGCCGGGTCCGCCGGACTGCGGGGGTGATCAGCGCGGCTGCCGTGCTGGTCGCCGGGGTCGCCGTCGGCGGCTCGCTGCTCAGCACTCGCGACGACTCCGCACCCGAACCGGCACCACCGGCCCCGTCACCGACGGAGTCCTCCTCGGCGACAGGCGACCCGGTGCGTCCGACGCACGCCCTCACCATCGAGGCCGCTCTGGACCGGGTGTTCGTGACGTCCAACGAGGAGGACTGTGGATGCAGCGTGTTGTGGCGATACGACGGTGAGACCTGGGAGCGGCTACACGATTTCACCGAGGAGTACGTCGAACGGCTCGCCATGGCACCCGACGGCCGGAGCGGCTGGGCCGCGGCGCCCGGCGGGAGAATCTGGACCACCGATGACGGCGGCGGGACCTGGGAGCAGGCCGTCATGAGGAGTGAGGACCCGGGCGACCACAGCTACCTGCTGGCCGCCACCGGCGACCCGGTGTGGCCGGTGTGGGCGGTCGATGCGACGACCGGCACGATGTGGCGGTTCGACGGCGACCGCTTCGAATCGGTGTCATACGACGAGATCGGCGCTGCCCAGGATCTGATCCAGGTCGGCGACGCGCTCGTTGTCACGCCGAAGGCCGAGGATGAGGGCAACGTGACCTCGGTGCCGCGGGTCACCCACGACGGCGGCCGGACTTGGTCCGAGCTGCCGTTCCCGTGCAGTGGCGAGACCCGACTGATCCCTGCCCGGACCGCGATCTTCTCGCTCTGCCAAGCAGGCGAGGCCGCTACGACCGTGTACCGATCGACCGACCTGATCACGTGGCAGGAGTTCGGCGGCTCGCAGGGTCACCTGAATGATCGGGTGGCCCTCACCGACGACGCGATCCTGCTGCGTGGCGAGCGCGAGACCCTGCTCACCGAGACCGGCGCACAGCAGATCGAAACCGGTCTCAGCAAGGATGCAACGGTCTGGGACGCCGCCCGGGTCGGAGACACGCTCTATCTCGCCCCAGGTGGGGACGTGCTGGCCTCCACCGACGGCGGCCGCACGTGGGAGCCGTCAGTTCAGCAGTAGCAGCCCGTGCCCAGGTCCTCGAGCTGATGGATATGGGGAGCAGTTATTGGTGACGCGATCACGGCAGCGTCTTGATCAACCACTCGACGTACCCGGTGATGTCAGTGACGACTCCGGGAACGACGGCGTTGGCCTGGGTGACGGTCTTGCCGACCAGCCTGATGCTGCACGAGTCCACGGCTCGGTTGGTGTCCCAGCCGTCGGCGAGGTCGGGGAAGCGGGAGGACAGCTCGGCGGCACAGATGCCGCGGCGCTCGGAGATCGAGGCCCAGCTGCCGTCGTCGGACGGGGTGGGGCTGGGGCTGGGGGCCGTCGAGGGGGTCGGGCTCGGCTCGTTCGAGGGCCGGGTGCCGGAGCTCGGCTTCGGCGCGGTGGTGCCGGGCTTCTTCTTCGCGGGCTTCTTGTCGGCCCTCTTCGAGGCGTTCTGCCCCGGGCGGCCGGGGTTCGGCTCGGCGTGCGCGGGCGCGGCGGCGAGCTCGATGTCGTCGCCGCCGTAGGGGCTGTCGGAGTAGCCCTTGGCGATCTTCAGGACGGTGGAGACGTACGCCTCGCTGCGGTTGTAGCGGGTGAGCGCGGCCTTCTTCCCCTTATCGGTGGAGACGTCCTCGTCGCCGGAGCAGAGGTAGACGGCGGCAGCGAGAGCGGCGTCGTCGATGTCCTGCGGGTTGCGTACGCCGTCGCCGTCTCCATCGACGGCGACCAAAGGCCAGGTGGAGGGGATGAACTGCATCGGCCCGACGGCCCGGTCGCCGCTGGTGAGCTTGTCGACAGCACCGGCGTCGGTGTCGGGTGCGGGGTCGCCGGCAGGAGCGGTCAGTGCGGGACCGTAGATCGGAGGCGTGGCCTTGCCCGAGTCGTCGAGCCGGCTGCTCTTCAGGCGCCCGTGGTCGGACTCGACCATTCCGACGGCGGCGAGCAGCGTCCAGTCGAGGGCACAGCCCCGGTCGGCGGTGGTGACGACGGCGGCCGCACGCTGATAGGCGGCCAGCGCCGACATCGGGATGTCGCTTCCCTGTGCCATCGCAACGGCGATCGTGCCGGTACGCGCGCCCTTGCGAGCCCCTTGCGCAGGCGCGGGCTTGGTGACGCTCGCGGGCTGATCGATCACCGACGTCACCAGGGTCTCGCCGCCGGGCAGCGTCACCGGTTCGACAGGGTCGAACCCGGCGCCGGTGGCGGTTGCGGTCCACGCGGCCGAGAGCGCGGCCAGCGGCACGAGTGCGGCGAACATGGACAGACGTCGATTGAACAATTCAGCTCCCTTTGTAAATCCCCGGGGGAGTATGCCAAGGGCAGTGGTGGCCGTCACTCAGGGGGTCCCACTGAGTGGGCCGCCCTCGCTGATTTCGTGAACCCGGACGGATCACGGACAATTGACCAGTTGCGAGAGCAACACCGCAGGTGGCAGAGGCCGAAACGTACAAGCGGCTTCGTCATGACCACGAGAAGGAAGAGATCTCAAGAATGCCTCCGAAGAAGAAGATCGCAGCGCTCGTCAAGGTGCAGCTTCAGGCCGGTGCCGCGACTCCGGCCCCGCCCGTCGGTACCGCGCTCGGTCCGCACGGCGTCAACATCATGGAGTTCTGCAAGGCGTACAACGCCCAGACCGAAGCCATGCGCGGCAACGTGATCCCCGTCGAGATCACCATCTACGAGGACCGCAGCTTCACCTTCATCACCAAGACCCCGCCGGCCGCTGAGCTGATCAAGAAGGCCGCCGGCCTCAAGAAGGGCTCGTCCGTCCCGCACAAGGACAAGGTCGGCAAGCTGACCAAGGACCAGGTGCGCGAGATCGCGACCACCAAGCTGCCCGACCTCAACGCGGAGGACATCGACGCCGCGATGAAGATCGTCGAGGGCACCGCCCGCTCCATGGGCGTCACCACCGACTGACCGTGGGAGAGCCGCGCTGGCTCGCTAACCACATCTCCTCTTAACTACCGAAGGAATCACCATGCAGCGCAGCAAGACCTACCGCGCGGCGGAAGAGACGTTCGACAAGAACGAGCTCTACGCCCCGCTGGCCGCGATCAAGATCGCCAAGACCTCCAGCAAGAAGAAGTTCGACGAGACCGTTGACGTCGTCATGCGTCTCGGCGTCGACCCCCGCAAGGCCGACCAGATGGTGCGCGGCACCGTCAGCCTGCCCCACGGCACCGGTAAGACGATGCGCGTCATCGTCTTCGCCGCTGCTCCGGACAAGGCCGAGGCCGCTCGCGAGGCCGGCGCGGACGTCGTCGGTGGCGATGACCTCATCGAGAAGGTCTCCGGTGGCTGGCTCGACTTCGACGCCGTCGTCGCGACCCCCGACATGATGGGCAAGGTCGGCCGCCTCGGCCGCGTGCTCGGCCCGCGTGGCCTCATGCCGAACCCGAAGACCGGCACCGTCACCCCGGACCCCGGCAAGGCCGTGTCCGACATCAAGGGCGGCAAGATCGACTTCCGGGTCGACCGTCACGCCAACCTTCACTTCATCATCGGCAAGGCCTCCTTCTCCGAGGCTCAGCTCGCTGAGAACTACGCCGCTGCTCTCGAGGAGGTGCTTCGTCTGAAGCCGTCCTCCTCCAAGGGCCGCTACCTGAAGAAGGTCACCCTCTCGACCACCATGGGCCCCGGTGTCCAGGTCGACCCCAACCGCGTCAAGAACGTGGCGGGTGAGGACGAGGCCTGAGCCTCGACCGACCACACGAGCGCCGCTGCCCGGTTTCGGGCAGCGGCGCTCGTCGCATTTGGGCGCTGCGTACGGCCTGTTTCGGTCCTTCCGTCACTGCCCGTGGACCGCGTCGGGGCCCTAGGTTCGGACGGTCGACGAAAGGAAAATCGGTGCTCAGACTTCGTGCTCTCGTCCCGGTCCTTGCCCTAGTCCTGGCAGCGACGGCGGGCGTCACCGCCGCCGCGGCAGATCCGCCCGAACCGTCCGAACCGGTGGTACGGACCGACAAGGGAGCGGTCCGCGGTGTTGCCCACGGCGGTTTCCGGACCTTCCAGGGAATCCCGTACGCCGCCCCGCCGGTCGGCCGGCTCCGCTGGCGCGCCCCGGCGCCGGCCGCTTCGTGGACCGGGGTGCGGGACGCCACCGAACCGGGTAGCCAGTGTGCGCAGCAGGCCCCGGCGTACGGAGGTGCGACGACCTATGAGGAGGACTGCCTGTTCCTCAACGTGTTCGCCCCGGACCGCCCGGCGAAGCGGAAGCTGCCAGTGATGGTGTGGTTCCACGGCGGCGGAAACACCACCGGCTCCAGCTCCGGTTACGACGCGAGCAAGCTCGCCGTCGAGGGTGACGTGGTGGTCGTGACGGTCAACTACCGCCTCGGCGCGATCGGCTGGCTGGCGCATCCCGGGTTGGATGGGGCGTACGAGTCCGGCAACTACGGCCTGCTCGACCAGCAGGCTGCGCTGCGCTGGGTGCAGCGCAACGCCGCCGCCTTCGGTGGCAACCGGGGCAACGTGACGATCTTCGGTGAGTCGGCCGGGTCGATCGACACCTGCGCCCAGATCGCCTCGCCTGCCGCCGCTGGACTGTTCCACAAGGCGATCCCGCAGAGCGGGAGCTGTGCGGCCGGAGCTCGCAGCGATGCGGGTGCCGATGCCGAGGGTCAGCGGCTCGCCGCCGCGGTGGGCTGCGGCGACGCGGCTGATGTGGCCGCCTGCCTGCGGGCCACCCCCGTGAAGAAGTTGATCGAGGCCTTCGGTGCCGCCGGGCTCAACGCCGGACCGGTCGTCGGCGACCCGCGGGTGCTGCCGCGGACCTACCCCGATGCCATCGACTCCGGAAGGTTCAACCGGGTGCCGGTGATGCACGGCTCGACCCTGGACGAAATGCGGCTCTACGTCGGGCTCGAATATCCGCAGTCGATCACGGTGGCGAAGTACGAGCAGGTCGTACGCAGCACCTACGGCCCCGCCGCGGATGCCGTCCTCGGGCTCTACCCGGCGAGCGCCTACGACGAGCCGCGGCACGCCCTGGCCGCGATCCGTACCGACTCGGCGGGTGCACTCTCCACCTGTGCCCATCAGGAGGCGTTCGCGAAGCTCGAGGCCGCCGGGGTGTCGGTCTTCGCCTATCAGTTCGCCGACCGGGGCGCACCGCCGCTGATCGACATGCCCGGCTACGAGGAGGGCGCGGAACACGCCACCGAGCTGACGTTCCTGTTCCCGGGGCTCCTCGGTGAGCTCGACGAAGGACAACAGAAGCTGTCGGACACGATGGTCGCCTACTGGACCTCGTTCGCCCATCACGGTCGCCCGGTCGCACCCGCTGCGCCTCGTTGGCCGACCTTCCGGGACTCTGGCGACGTACTTCAGCTGGCTCCTGGCGAGGCCGGGGTTCACCCGGTGGACACGGCCGCGACGAGCAACTGTGAGTTCTGGGCCACCGTTCTCGGTTGATGCACGATCTCACAACGATGGCCCGCCACCTCAAGGGGCAGCGGGCCATCGGTGTCCAAAGACACGTAGAGTGCCACGCATGAATCTGCGGAAGCTCGCTGCTGCCCTGACCGTTCCCGTCCTCGGCCTGGCGCTCGCCGCCTGCGGTGGCGGCGACGAGGGTGGCACCTCCCCGTCGGGTGCGAAGCTGGTCAAGGCCGACACCCTGACCATCTGCACGCACCTTCCCTACAAGCCGTTCGAGTTCAACGAGGGCGGCGAGGTCGTCGGCTTCGACATCGACGTGCTCAAGATCGCGGCCGATGCCGAGGAGCTCGAGACCGAGGTCGTCAACATCGGCTGGGAGACCATCGTCTCCGGTGAGGCCCTCAACTCCGGCAAGTGTGACGTCGCCGCCGGCGCGATGACGATCACCGAGGAGCGCGAGAAGGTCATGGACTTCACCGAGCCCTACTTCGAGGCGACCCAGGCCCTGATGACCAAGAAGGGCGCGGGCTACGCGTCGCTCGACGACCTCGGCGGCAAGACCATCGCGGTCCAGGAGGCGACCACCGGCGCCGACTACGTCAAGGAGAACGCCCCCGAGGACACCAAGATCATCACGCTCGAGGACTCCGCGCTGATGATGCAGGCGGTCAAGTCCGGCAAGGCAGACGCCGGCGTCAACGACAACGGTCTGCTCTACGACTTCGTCAAGGACAACACCGACATGGAGATCACCAGCGAGTTCCAGACTGGTGAGGCGTACGGCTTCACGGTCAAGAAGGGCGGCAACGACAAGCTGCTCGAGGTGCTCAACAAGGGCATCAACGACAAGGCCGCCTATGACAAGGTCTACAACAAGTGGTTCGGGGAGGCTGCCGCGCAGTGAGTAGCGCGGCCGTAGTTCCCAAGAAACGGATGTCGCCGCGCAAACGCGCGGCGCTCGTCCGTTACATCCAGTACGCCATCTTGGTGCTGCTGGTCGTGGTCCTTGCCCTGATCGCCGACTGGGTTGAGATCAGGCGCGCGTTCCTTGACATCGACATCGCCTCGCAGCTGTTTCCCGATGTCATCCTGATCGCGCTCAAGAACACGATCATCTACACCGCCTGTGGCTTCGCCTTCGGGCTGGCGCTGGGTCTGGTCTTGGCGCTGATGCGGCTCTCCAGCGTGGGTCCGTACCGGTGGATCTCCACCGGCATCATCGAGCTCTTCCGCGGGTTGCCGGCGTTGGTCGTCTTCCTGGTGCTCGGCCTCGGCTTGCCAATCGCCTTCGGTCTGAACCTCGGCAACATCGTCACGGTGACGCTGGCGCTCGGTCTGGTCGGCGGCGCCTACATGGCCGAGACGATCCGCGCGGGCATCCAGGCGGTGCCGAAGGGGCAGTACGAAGCGGCCCGCACGCTGGGGATGACCCACACGCGCGCGATGGTCACGATCGTGATCCCGCAGGCGTTCCGCATCATCCTGCCGCCGTTGACCAACGAGCTGATCCTGCTCACCAAGGACTCCTCGCTGGTCTACATCCTCGGTCTGTCCCTGGACGAGTACGAGCTGACCGCGTTCGGCCGGGAGAACATGAACGCCTTCGCCAACCTGACCCCGATGGTCACGATCGCGCTGTGCTACCTGCTGATCACGGTGCCGCTCTCGATCGTCGTACGCCGCATGGAAGCCAAGTCCGGGAAGGCCCGCTGATGACCCAGACCGAGACGACACCGGCTGCCGACCGCAGCGCGGCAGTGATCGACGTACAGAACCTGCACAAGTACTTCGGTGACAACGAGGTGCTCAAGGGCATCGACT
Source organism: Nocardioides sp. NPDC127503 (assembly GCF_040302165.1). Lineage (NCBI taxonomy): Bacteria > Bacillati > Actinomycetota > Actinomycetes > Propionibacteriales > Nocardioidaceae > Nocardioides > Nocardioides sp. NPDC127503. The sequence continues at coordinate 82,376 of NZ_JBEORH010000009.1, forward strand.
TCCACATCGCGCGCGGAGAGGTCGTCTGCGTGATCGGGCCCTCGGGCTCCGGGAAGTCGACGCTGCTGCGCTGCGTGAACCTCCTCGAGGAGCCGACCAGCGGCACGATCCTGGTCGACGGTGATGAGATCACCGATCCGGACGCCGACGTGGACGCGCTGCGAGCGCGGATCGGGATGGTCTTCCAGCAGTTCAACCTGTTCCCGCACATGACCGCTCTGCGCAACCTGACGGTCGCCCAGGAGAAGGTGCTCAAGCGGGGCCGGGCCGAGGCCACCAAGATCGCTCGGGCCAACCTGGAGAAGGTCGGGCTCTCGGACAAGGCCGACGCCTACCCGGCTCACCTCTCCGGTGGCCAGCAGCAGCGCGTCGCCATCGCGCGGGCGCTGTCGATGAACCCCGACATGATGCTCTTCGACGAGCCGACCTCCGCGCTGGACCCCGAGCTCGTCGGGGACGTTCTGGCGGTCATGAAGGACCTGGCTGCCGAGGGCATGACCATGATGGTGGTGACCCACGAGATGAGCTTCGCCCGCGAGGTCGCCGACAAGGTCGTCTTCATGGACGGTGGCGTGATCGTCGAGGAGGGCATCCCCGCCGATGTCCTCGGCAACCCCCAACACGAACGCACCCAGGCGTTCCTCGCCCGGGTGCTCTGAGGCGCGGATGCTCACCGAGGTACCTCGGTGAGCATCCGGCCGCAGTTGGCGGTGGTGGCTGCAAGGCCGAGGCAGAGGCCCGCGCCGACGAGCCAGACCGTCGGAACTCCGTGCGACAGCAGGCTCGTCGCAAGCATCGGCCCGATCGTCTGCGCGATCCCCCAGCAGGTCCCGTACGCCGCCAGGTAGCCCGCCCGCGAGCCGTCGGTCGCCGCTAGGCCGGCCACGAGCGCGATCGGTGGGCCCAGGAGAAGCAGCTCGCCGAGGGCCACGATCGCTGAGCCGACCGCGAGGAGCGGCAGCGGTGCTGCGTACGCGATGACGGCGAAGCCGACGGCCATCAGGACCAGGCCCGCGCGGATGAGCGTGAAGGGCCGAGCGGCGGCGCCGCGGAGCAGGCGCTGCCCGGCGATCGTGGTCAGCGCGGCGACCACGAGCAGCCAGCCGGTGGCCGCGGCGTCGTGCCCGCGGGCGGAGACGGTGAGGGGGAGAGCGATCGTGCTCAGGATCCATGCGGTGGCGAACCCGGTGCCGAGCGCGAGCATCGTCAGGAGCCGGCGGTCATGCCACGGGCTCGGACCGGACCGCTGCCGGCGGCGACTCCGAGCCGTGGTGTCGCGGACGAGTGCGAGGACGAGAACCGCAGCGCACAGACAGGTGACCGCGTCGGCGACGAAGAGCAGGCGCAGGTCGATACCGCCCACGAGTGCGGCCAGGGCACCTGCCGCCACACCGGCGACGGCCATCGCGGCGCCATAGAGCCCGTACGCCTGTGGCCGCCGCTCCATCTCCACCGACTCCGCGATCAGCGCCTGGGAGGCGGGCTCGTAGATCTCGTACGCCAACCCGAGCAGCGTCGCGCCGATCAGCGCGCCGGCGATCCCGGCAGATGTGGCGATGACCAGCTGGGCCACCGCGCACGCGACGAGTCCCACGACGATGGTCGGCCGGCGGCCCACCGTGTCGGCCATCCAGCCGCCGAGGAGCCGCGAGGGGATGGTGGCGATCCCGAAGGCCGTCACGACAGCGCCGGCCGTGGCGAGGGAGGCGCCGTGCACCTCGACCAGGGCGACCGCCATGAAGGCCATGGCGAACGAACCCAACCGGTTGACCGCTCGGGCGATGACCAGCACGACGAGGGATCGCGGCCACCGCGTGCCTCGGTGACTGGTCAATGGTTGAATGACGGTCATGGAGGAGACGGTAGGACCCGAACTCGTGACTGGTCAAATACATTTCGACAGTCACGTGCATACGGTGACCGAGCAGGCCTGCAAGCTCGTCAACGCCCTGACCCCAGGGCATGACGGCACCCGTCCAGTGCAGCCGCCTCCCTCCGGCCGGCGAGCACAGGTCGTCAGCGAGCTGCTGGCCCGTCCCGACTACCAGCCCCAGGTCGAGGAAGGCGACGCCGACGGGATGGTCGCGCTCGCCGAGTCGCTGCGAGTCGTGTTCGAGGCAGCGGCCGGCGGCGACCTCGACACAGCCGCCTCGGCGGTCAATGCCCTCATGCGCGAGATGGGCTCGGTCCCGCAGCTCGACCGGGCTCGAGGAGGAGGCTGGACGCTGCACTTCCACGGCCGCGACCCCGGCCTCGTCATCGGCTGGGGTGCGGGCATCGCCGCCGGCCTCGCGCTGGCGATCGGCTCGGACCTGGCCGGCCGCCTCGGTGTCTGCCAGGCCGACCCGTGCGACCGCGTCTTCGTGGACACCTCCAAGAACGCCGGCCGCCGCTTCTGCTCCACCCGCTGCCAGAGCCGGGTCAAGGCCGCCGCGCACCGCGCCCGCCAGAAGTAGATGTGCCGCATGCGAAGCGATCCCGCTGTTGACTGCTCTGCCGCGCTCGAGTGGGTCGAGGAAGTGCTGGGGGAACAGGTCGGTGAGGTGCGACGCCTCTCTGGCGGCTGGACGTCGACCATGCTGGCGATCACCCCGAGGCTGCACGAGGCGGTCGTGCTCCGGCTGATGACCAACGAGCCGTGGCGTACGCACGGTGAGCCGCTCACCACCCGGGAGAGCGAGATCCAGCGGATGCTCGCGTCCACCGAGGTTCCTGCGCCGCGGTCGCTCGCGGTCGACGCCACGGGTGAGCGGTGCGGACACCCGGCACACCTGATGACGCTGCTTCCGGGGGCGATCGAGCCGCAGCGGAGCGACGACGCCTCGCTCCTGCGGCTCGCTGAGCTGCTGGCGAGCATTCACGCGGTCGAGCCGACGATCGACGTACGCAGCTACCAGTCGTGGGCGTGGGAGGCGAAGTTCGTCGTCCCGGTGTGGGCCGTGGACGCAAGACTGTGGGAGGACGCCTTTGCGCTGCTGCGCAGCGAACCACCGGCGTACGATCCCTGCTTCATCCACCGTGACTTCCAGCCGCGCAACGTGCTGTGGAATCGCGGCGAGGTCAGCGGTGTCGTCGACTGGGTCGAGACGTCGATCGGGCCGGCCTGGCTGGATGTGGCCCACTGCGCGACCAATCTCGCGATCATTCACGGGACCGAGGTCGCGGACCGGTTCGCCGATGCGTACGCCGCGAAGACCGGCCGTCCGCCGCAGCCGTACTTCGACGTGATGGACGTCGTCGGCTTCCTCCCGCCGCCCGGCAAGACGTCGTTCATCACCGACCCCGCCGACCTGGTGCGCCTGGAAGGGCGGCTGGCTGCGGTCATGACGAGATACTGCTGAGGCCGACCCCTCGCGGTCGATAGTGTCTGCGACGTGCCAACGCCTGACGACTACTACGTGACTCTCGCTGAGCTGCAGGCCGAGTTCGCGGCCGCGCTGAAGCAGGCCGATCCGGACGTGCCGGTTCCGTCCTGCGACGACTGGTCGATCGGAGACCTGGCCGATCATCTGGCCGGGGTGCACCACTGGGCCGCGGCGATGGCGCGCGACGAGGACGAAGAGTCGCTGCCGGTTCCGTTGGACCTGGTCGCGGCCTATGAGGCGCAGGCCGCCGAGCTGCGCGAGACGCTCTCGGCGCTGGGGCCGGAGGCGACCGGCCGGATCCTCAACGGGCTGACCGAGGACGGCCGCGGGCCGGTCGTGTTCTGGTTCCGGCGTCAGGTGCATGAGACCCTGGTCCACCTCTGGGACATCCGGTGCGCGCTCGGGCTCGCCGCACCCGAGGCGACCCCGGAGCTCTGGGCCGAGACGGTCGACGAGGTGCTGACCGTGATGTACCCGCGTCAGATCGCGCTGAAGCGCACGCGCAAGGTCGTCACCCGCATCGAGCTGACCGCGACCGACATCGACCAGACCTGGGCGATCGGGGCTCCGAACGCGGTGCAGAAGGTGTCCGTGACCGGATCCGCTCGTGACCTGGCGCTGCTCCTCTGGGGTCGTACGACGCCACGGTCCGCCGACCTGACCGTCACCGGTGACGAAGCCGCCCTGGCCGAGGCACTCTCACGCGCTCTCGTTCCCTAGCTAAGCCTTGAAGTCGGGCACGGTCGGCGTGGCCGGTCCAGTAGCCGACCCAGACCGCTCCGGCGAGCGAGAAGAGACCGAGCGCGACCGGAGCGGCGGCGATCGAGAAGACCGCAGCCAGCGCGGAGACCAGGAGCGGTCCGCCGGTGCCGCCGAGGTCGCCGCACAGCCGCCAGCCGCCTAGGAACTGAGCGCGTCCGTCGTCAGGTGCGGCATCGGCGCCGAGCGTCATCACGATCCCAGAGCCGAGGCCGTTGCCGATGGCGATCAGCGCCATCACCGCGCCCAGGCTGAGCGCGTCGTGGGTGAGGGGGAGCAACAGGCAGCCGAGGCCGACGGCGAGCACCACCGGGATCGCCACGACCTGACGCCCGCGGTGGTCGAGCAGCCAGCCGCCCGGGAGGGTGAGGGCGATGTCGACCAGCGCGGCCCCGGCGAAGAGCAGGGACACGACCGAGGCCTCGAGGTGGATGTGGTCGGCCCAGAGCGGGAGCAGGCCGGTGCGTACGGACCGCGAGATCCCGATGATCACCACCGCCACCCCGAGCGTGGCGAAGGTCCGGCGATGGGTCCACAGCACGCTGCGTACGCTCAGATGCCCCTGCTCACGCGAGCGGGTTCGGCCGAGCTCGGGCATCCAGCCGCCGATCACCGCCGAGCACAGCGACATCGCTGCCGCGAACAGGAAGACCGCGGGGAGACCGAAGAGGTGGATGAGCCCGGCGCCGAGCAGCGGCCCGACGAAGACGCCGAGCCGGAACGACCCGCCCAGCAGCGACATCGCCCGGGCCCGGTGGGAGAGCGGGGTCGCGTCGATGAGGAAGCCCTGCCGCGCGATCAGGAACGCCGTCCAGCTCATCCCGCTTACGAACACGGCGATGGCGAGCACCGCGACCGAGCTGCTGAGGAACGCCACGGTCATCGCGACCGCGTCGAGCGCCCCGGCGCCCATCAGCGTCCGCCGCTCGCCGATCCGCGCCACCAGCGACCCCGCGGGCAACGAGGTGGCCAGCGACCCGATCCCCAGCAGCGCGACCACGAACGCAGCCATCGATGCGTCCGCGCCCAGGTCGGAGGCCCGAAGCGCCAGCACCGGCATCACCGCCCCGTGCCCCATGGAGCTGACGATCGAGGGCGCGTACGCCACCAGCGCGATGTCTCGGAACCGGAACTCCTCGGTCGTCGTCTCCGTCGTCACCCCTTTACTCTGCCCGATTCATTACCGATGCTCACTATTTTTTTCACCCGGCGAGACGTCAGCCCCGTCGGCCGAGACGTCATTCAGGTCGGCCGAGACGGCAACGCGGTGCCCACTCGGCCGACGCGAGCGACGCCTCGGCGGAGGATCGTCACCAGCGAGAGTGGACGGCCTCGCGGAAGTGGGTGTCATAGATCCGACGTACGCCGGAGAGCAGCGCCTCGGAGAGTGTCGGCAGCGAGCCGGCGGCGGAGTTGGCGTGGGCCTGGGAGGTGTTGCGGGCGCCGGGGATGACGGTGGTGACGCCGGGCTGCTGCGCGACCCAGGCGAGCGCGACCTGCGCGGGCGTGGCGCCCTCGGGACCGTGCTCGGAGACCAGAGCGGAGAACTCCTGCGCGGCCTTGACCCCGGTGGCGAAGTCGACGCCGGAGAAGGTCTCGCCGACGTCGAAGGCCTCGCCGTGGCGGTTGTAGGTGCGGTGGTCGTCGGCAGCGAACGTCGTCGACTCCGAGTAGCGACCCGACAGCAGTCCGGAGGCCAACGGCACCCGCGCGATGATCCCGACACCTGCCTCCGCGGCAGCCGGAAGCACGCGGTCCAGAGGCTTGAGCCGGAACGCGTTCAGGATGATCTGGATGGAGGCCACGTTTGGCCTCGCGATCGCGGCCAGAGCCTGGTCGCACGTCTCCACGCTCACGCCGTACGCAGCGATCACCCCCTCCGAGACCAGGGTGTCCAGCGCGTCGTAGGTCGCCGAGGACTCGATCGTCTCCGACGGCGGGCAGTGCAACTGCACCAGGTCGATCGTGTCGACGCCGAGGTTGGTGCGCGAGCGGTCCAGCCACTCGCGGAAGGCGGCGAGCGTGTAGTTCGAGGGCACCTGGTCGACCCGGCGCCCCATCTTCGTCGCGACGAAGATCCCTTCGTGCGACCGCAGGAACCGCCCGATCACCTCCTCGCTCCGGCCGTCCCCGTAGACGTCGGCGGTGTCGAGGAAGGTCACCCCGTCGCCCACCGCGGCCTCGAGCACCGCCAGCGCATCCGACTCGCTGACCTCGCCCCAGTCGGCACCGAGCTGCCAGGTGCCGAGACCGATGACCGACGCCGAGCGACCGATCCTTCCGAAGGTGTGGCTCTCCATGCGGGCAAACGTACTGCCCGCCGATTTGGCCGCACCCCGCGGCGTACGCATAATTGTTGTCTGAAACCAGAGACCGCCGGTTGTCAGGTGCGCATGCACTCGATCGAAGGTTCCGCAGGATGCGGACGGCCAGCGTAGGTGAAGAGCAAGACGAGAACTTACGTCACGCCCTGAGCCTGCGCTCGGGGCGTTTGTCATGCAGGGCCCTCACCGGTGGAATCGATTCCCGGAAGAAGGAGACCCATGGCGCGGGCTGAAAGGCAGGCTGCTGTCGCGGAGATCGCTGAGAAGTTCAGCGCCTCTAGCGGTGCCCTGCTCACCGAGTACCGTGGTCTCACCGTCGGCGAGCTGAAGACTCTTCGCCGCTCGCTCGGTGAGAACGCCAACTATGGCGTGGTCAAGAACACGCTGACCAAGATCGCCGCCAAGCAGAGCGGCATCGAAGGTTTCGACGACCTGCTGACCGGCCCGACCGCGATCGCCTTCATCAAGGGTGACGTCGTCGAGGCGGCCAAGGGCCTGCGTGACTTTGCCAAGGCCAACCCCAACCTTGTCATCAAGGGCGGGTACCTGGACGGCAAGGCCATCGACGCTGCTGAGGTTGGCAAGCTTGCCGACCTCGAGTCGCGCGACGTCCTGCTCGCCAAGCTTGCCGGCGCGATGACCGCGTCGCTTTCGCAGGCTCTGTACGCCTTCAACGCTCTGCCCTCGAAGACCGCGCAGCTCGCTGCCGCTCTCGAGGCCAAGGCCGCGGAGGACCCCTCGATCCTCGCAGGTGGTGCCGCTGAGCCGGCTGCCGCCGAGGAGGCTCCGGCCGAGGCGTGATCGCCCCGGTCGTAACTAACCACCACCTGTAACCCCGGCCCCGCTGCGTACTCACAGAAAAACGCACAGGGCCACCACGAAAGGAACTGCCATCATGGCGAAGCTCTCCACCGACGAGCTGCTCGACGCTTTCAAGGAGCTCACCCTCATCGAGCTCTCCGAGTTCGTCAAGGCCTTCGAGGACACCTTCGGTGTCACCGCTGCCGCTCCGGTCGCCGTTGCCGCCGCTGGCGCCCCGGGCGCCCCCGCCGCTGCCGCTGAGGAGGCCAAGGACGAGTTCGACGTCATCCTCGAGGCCGCTGGCGACAAGAAGATCAACGTCATCAAGGAGGTGCGCGCTCTGACCTCCCTCGGTCTGAAGGAGGCCAAGGAGCTCGTCGAGGGCGCCCCCAAGGCTGTCCTCGAGGCCGCCAACAAGGAGACCGCTGACAAGGCGAAGGAGGCCCTCGAGGCCGCCGGCGCCACGGTCACCGTCAAGTGATCTGAGGGCTTCGGCCCTTGAGCCCGGGTTCGGCGGATTCCGCCGGGCCCGGGCTTTCCACATCGCGGACACAGTTCCGCAACAGATCGGTCAGATCGCAGCGTAACGCTGCGATCGTTCAAACCGCGGGTTGCTACTCCTGAGTAGCCTCTCGCGGTTTGTTTCGTTATCTTGAACACACACCGAGCGCGAAGGGTCGCAATCCGACCGTCGACGTGTTGGCTGGGGGAGTTCGTCTCGGGTGGTGATCACCGTCATCGTTCGCAGGCCGCCATGGTTTACAAAAGTGTGACGCGTGTCGCAGGAAGTGCGTAACCTCCGTCACACTCTGCCGTTAGTCGGGCAGTGGGGGACTTGAGGGAGAACCCCGCGAACAGGAAGGGAGCCGGCCCGGATGGGTGTAGACGTAAAGATCGAAGGGCTGACCAAGAGCTTTGGTAAGCAGCTCATCTGGAAGGATGTCACGCTGACGCTGCCTGCGGGCGAGATCAGCGTGATGCTGGGTCCGTCCGGCACGGGTAAGTCGGTGCTCCTCAAGACCTTGATCGGTCTGATCAAGCCCGACACGGGCTCTGTGGTCATCGAGGGTGTCGACATCGCCAGCTGCTCGGAGCGTGACCTCTACGAGGTTCGCAAGCTGTTCGGCGTGCTGTTCCAGGACGGCGCCATGTTCGGTTCGATGGATCTCTTCGACAATGTCGCGTTCCCGCTTCGTGAGCACACGAAAAAGAGCGAGTCCGAGATCCGCAACATCGTCATGGAGAAGATGGACCTGGTCGGTCTCATCGGTGCCGAGAACAAGCTTCCCGGCGAGATCTCCGGTGGTATGCGCAAGCGTGCCGGCCTGGCGCGTGCGCTGGTCCTCGACCCCGAGATCCTGCTGATCGACGAGCCCGACTCGGGTCTGGACCCGGTGCGTACGGCGTTCATCAACCAGCTCTTCATCGACCTGAACGCGCAGATCGACGCGACGTTCCTGATCGTGACCCACGACATCAACTCGACGCGTACGGTCCCGGACAACATTGGCCTGCTTTACCACAAGCACCTGGCCATGTACGGGCCCCGCGAGATGCTGCTGAGCTCCGAGGAGCCCGTGGTGCGGCAGTTCCTCAACGCCCAGACGATCGGCCCGATCGGCATGTCCGAGGAGAAGGACGCCGACGAGCTGGCCGCGGAGAAGGACATGGGTCTGCCGCCGCTGCCGCCGATCCCGATGCAGCTCGAGCCGTCCAACGGCATCCCGCGCAAGTACCAGCGGCCGCCGGGCGCCTGGTGCCGCGAGAACGGTGTCACCCCGCCCCCGGGCTCCTTCCGGGCAGACGCGGCAATGGCCCCCGGCGGCGTGAAAGCAGACCCCACAGAGGCTCCTTACTGATGTCATCCCTGACCGCCGCCAGGGTCCTGAAACCGATCGGGACCGCTGGCTCACTCTTCGCGTTCGGTCTGGACGTGGGGCGAGCCGTGTTTCGGCGCCCCTTCCAGTTCCGAGAGTTCATCCAGCAGGCGTGGTTCATCGCGTCGGTGACGATCGTCCCGACCGCGCTGGTCGCGATCCCCTTCGGCGCGGTCATCGCGCTGCAGGTGGGTGGCTTGGTGGCTCAGTTCGGTGCGCAGTCCTTCGTCGGCTCGGCCGCGGTCCTCGCGGTCGTCCAGCAGGCTGCCCCGATCGCGACCGCGCTGCTGGTCGCCGGTGCCGGTGGCTCGGCGATCGCCGCCGACCTGGGCGCTCGGAAGATCCGCGAAGAGCTCGACGCGATGATGGTTCTGGGCATCGACCCGATCCAGCGGCTGGTGGTCCCGCGTGTTCTCGCCTGCATGATGATCGCGGTCTTCCTCAACGGCTTGGTCTCGATCGTCGGCGTCATGGGCGGGTACGTCTTCAACGTCATCATCCAGGGCGGCACCCCGGGTGCCTACCTGGCCAGCTTCACCGCGCTCGCGCAGATGGCCGACCTGTGGCAGGGCCTCGCGAAGGCGCTGGTGTTCGGTCTGATCGCGGCGATCGTGGCTTCGTACATGGGCATGAACGCCGGCGGTGGCCCGAAGGGCGTCGGCGACGCCGTCAACCAGTCGGTCGTCATCACGTTCCTGCTGCTGTTCATCGTCAACTTCGTGATGTCTGCGATCTTCCTGCAGATCATCCCGAGCAAGTCCGGATAGGAGGCGAGACGGATGGCGAACATCAAGGCGATCTACGAGAAGCCTGCCAAGAGCCTCGACCACCTCGGTGACGAGCTCGGCTTCTACCTGCGCGCGATCTCGTGGTTTCCGCGCACACTGAGGCGCTACAAGAAGGAGATCCTCCGGATCCTCGCCGAGGTCACCCTCGGGTCGGGGGCGCTGGCCGTCATCGGCGGCACCGTCGGCGTGATCCTGGCGATGACCTTCTTCACCGGCGCCCAAGTCGGCCTCTCGGGCTACACCGCGCTCGACCAGCTCGGCACCTCGGCGTTCTCCGGCTTCGTGTCGGCCTACTTCAACACCCGTGAGATCGCGCCGCTGGTTGCGGGCATCGCGCTCGCGGCGACGGTCGGGTGCGGCTTCACGGCCCAGCTCGGCGCGATGCGCATCTCCGAAGAGGTGGATGCCCTCGAGGTCATGGCGATCCCGTCGCTGCCGTTCCTCGTCACCACCCGGATGATCGGCGGCCTGATCGCGATCGTGCCGCTCTACGTGGTCGGCCTGCTCTCCTCCTACGTCGCCACCCGGTTCACGGTGATCCTCTTCTACGGCCAGAGCGCTGGCACGTACGACCACTACTTCAACACGTTCCTGCCGCCCATCGACGTGCTGTGGTCCTTCGGCAAGGTGCTGATCTTCGCGGTCGTGGTGATCCTGATCCACTGCTACCACGGCTACAACGCCTCCGGCGGTCCCGCAGGGGTCGGCGTCGCGGTCGGCAAGGCGGTGCGTACGAGCATCGTCGCCGTCTCCGTGCTCGACCTGATGCTCTCGATGGCGATCTGGGGCAGCACGACGACAGTGAGGTTGGCGGGATGACTCAGACACTCGCACCTGACGAGACCCAGCACCATCTGCCGACGCCCCACAAGAGGAGCGCTGCGGCGCTGGCCTGGGGCAGGCAGAAGGGCAAGATCCTCGGGATCGTCTTCATCGCGCTGGTCCTGGCCGCGCTCGGGCTGACCTGGGCGCAGTTCACCAACAAGTTCGGGAACTTCGAGGAGATCACGCTCAAGGCCGACCGCATCGGTCTGCAGCTCCCCGACCGTGCCGACGTCAAGGTCCGTGGCCTGATCGTGGGCGAGGTCCTCGAGATGAAGGCGACCGACGAGGGCGCCGAGCTGACCCTGGGGCTGTTCCCCGAGGAGATCAGCAAGGTCCACCCGGACGTAACCGGCGCGATCCTCCCCAAGACCCTCTTCGGCCAGAAGTACGTCTCGCTGGTCCCGCCCAACACCGACTTCACCGAGCCGATCAAGGCCGGTGCCGTCATCGAGAAGACCAAGATGGCCACCGAGGTCCAGGCCGTGCTGCGTGACCTCTACCCGCTGCTGCGGACGATCCAGCCGGCCGACCTCAACAACACGCTCAACGCGCTCGCCACCGCACTCGAGGGTCGCGGCGACAAGCTGGGGGAGTCGCTCGACACCCTCGACTCCTACCTGAAGCGGCTGAACCCCGAGATCCCGGCGCTGATCGAGGACCTCGAGCTCGCCACCGAGGTCTCCGGCACCTACCAGGCCGTGCTCCCGGAGATCGGTCAGATCCTGCGCAACACCATCGTCACCGCGACCACGCTCGAGGACCGCGAGGTGGAGCTCAAGAAGATGCTGACCGACGTCACCGCGTTCTCCAACACGGCCGACCAGTTCCTCGACGACAACGGCGACACGCTGATCCAGGTCGGCGAGGTCGGCCGGCCGGTCACCCAGGCGCTGGCCCGTTACGCCCCGATGCTTCCCTGCCTCATCGGCGGCATGGACATCCTGACCGACGAGTTCACCGAAGTGTTCCGCAACAACACCGTCCACATCACGCTGGAGACGCTGCCGCACCAGTCGCGTCCGTACTCGACCAAGGACAAGCCGCGCTACGGCGAGGACAGCGGGCCCTACTGCGGTGAGATGCCGAACGCGTCCTGGAGCCAGAAGAAGCCGTTCGCGCCATTCCCCAACAAGAACGACGGCGTCGACGAGCCCACCGGAAAGGGCGTCATGCGCTCCGCCACAGGCACGACCGATTACTCGGCCCTGTCCTATGTCGGTACGTCGGCCGAGGCCGATGTGATCAACGAGCTGTTCGCCCCGGGCATGGGCATGAGCGCCGACGAGGTCCCCGACCTCGGTGCGCTGATGCTCGGTCCGGCCGCGCGTGGAGCGGAGGTGAGCTACGAATGAGCGCAGTGAAGCTCTTCGACGCCAAGACCTTCCAGGACTTCTGGAAGCTGGTCATCTTCGTGATCGTCACGACGCTGGCCACCGCCCTGCTCGCCATCACCATCGGCAACGTCACGTTCGGTCAGACCGATGAATACAAGGCGGTCTTCACCGACGTCACCGGTGTGAACAAGGGCGACGACGTACGCATCTCCGGCGTCAAGGTCGGCTCGGTCAAGGGCATCGAGATCTCGGACGACGCGCGCAGCGCGGTGGTCACCTTCACGGTCGACAGCGCGCAGCAGATCGCGACCACGACCGAGGCGACGATCAAGTACCGCAACCTGATCGGCCAGCGCTACCTCGCGCTGACCAACCAGCTGGTCGGCGACGCCTCCGCGATGCAGGAGGGTCAGACCATCCCGGTCGGGCGGACCCACCCGGCGCTCGACCTGACGGTGCTCTTCAACGGGTTCAAGCCGCTCTTCCAGGCGCTGTCGCCCAACGACGTCAACACCCTGTCGTACGAGATCGTCCAGGTCTTCCAGGGCGAGGGCGGCACGCTGGAGAGCCTGCTCTCCCACACGGCCTCGCTGACCTCGACACTGGCCGAGAAGGACCAGGTCATCAACGCCCTGATCGACAACCTCACCGAGGTGCTCGAGCACGTGGGTGATCGCGAGAAGGAGCTTTCCAGCCTGATCGTGACCTTCCGTGACTTCGTCGGCGGTCTCAACAACGACCGCGAGGCGATCCTCGGCTCCCTGGACCAGATCTCGGCGCTCTCCGTGGAGACCGCCGGCCTGGTGCACGAGGCGAAGGACCCGCTCCTGGAGGACCTGCGCCAGGCCCGGAGGTTCTCCGACGAGGTGGCCAAGGACAAGCGCCAGCTCGACGACGCCCTCGAGCTCCAGCCGATCAAGCTGGACAAGATCGGCGCGACGGCCAGCTACGGCGGTTGGTTCAACTTCTACCTGTGCGGTCTGCGGGGCACGATCCGCGACCCTGAGGGCAAGGACCTCGAGATTCCGCTCTACGAGCCCGGTCAAGCGAGGTGCAACCTCGGATGATTCCCTTCCGCGAACGTAACCCAGTCAAGATCGGCATCGTCTCGATCGCCGTCCTCCTCATGCTGATGGTGATGGCGTTCAAGGCCGACAGCCTGCCGCTGATCGGTGGTGGCACCACCTACTACGCCAACTTCTCCGAGGCCGGTGGCCTGAAGACCGGTGACGAGGTCCGAGTGGCCGGTGTTCGGGTCGGCAAGGTCAACTCGATCGAGCTCGACGGCAACCAGGTCAAGGTCGGCTTCAAGATCCGCGAGAAGGTCAACTTCGGGGAGAACTCCGGAGCCGGCGTGCGCGTGAAGACGCTGCTCGGCGACATGTTCCTCGAGCTGCAGCCGGCCGGAGAGGGCCAGATGAAGGCGGGAGCCACCATCCCGGTGGACCGCACGGAGTCTCCCTACGACGTGGTCGAGGCCTTCGAGGGCCTGGCCGACACCTCCGCCAACATCGACAAGGACCAGCTCGCCGCGGCGCTCACCACGCTCGCCGACCTGACCCGGTCGACGCCGGAGGAGTTCCAGGCCGCGCTCACCGGCGTCTCCGACCTCTCCCGCAATCTGGCAGCCAAGGACGAGCGCATCGAGTCGCTGCTCACCCAGCTCGACCGGGTGACGAAGGTGCTCGACGAGCGCGACGAGGACCTGATCACGCTGATGAACGACGCCAACCAGCTCTTCGCGGCGCTGGTCGAGCGGCGCGAGGCGGTCCACAACCTGCTCATCTCGACCCAGCAGCTCTCCAAGGAGCTCTCCCAGCTGGTCGACGACAGCCGTGCCGACCTCAAGCCGGCGCTGGAGAGCCTCGACGTGATCCTCGACGTCTTCACGAAGAACGAGGAGAACCTCGAGAAGTCGCTGCGGCTGATGGCGCCCTTCTACAAGGTCTTCAACAACACCCTGGGCAACGGTCCCTGGTGGGACACCTACATCCAGAACATGCCTCCCGTCCCGGCTCTCACTGGGAGGACCCCGTGAACAAGCTGATCGTTCCGATCATCATCGGTGCTCTCATCCTCGGAGTCGGGGCTTGGGCCCTGGTCCGCGACACCGGTGAGAAGACGCTCGTGGCGCACTTCCCGCGCACGGTCTCGCTCTACGAGGGAAGCGACCTGCGCGTGCTCGGCGTCGCCGTCGGTAAGGTGACCGCGGTCGAGCCGAACGGCACCGACGTGAAGGTCACCCTGGAATACAAGAGCGACGTCGACCTGCCCGCGGACGCCAAGGCCGTGATCATCTCGCCGTCGATCGTCGGCGACCGCTACGTCCAGGTCACGCCCGCCTACGACGGCGGCAAGAAGCTGGCCGACGGTGCGGTGTTGAGCACCGACAAGACCTCGGTCCCGGTCGAGCTCGACCAGATCTACTCCAGCGTCGACGACCTCGTGGTCGCGATCGGTCCCGACGGCGCCAACAAGAACGGCGCCCTCACCGACCTGCTGCAGCAGACCGCGAAGAACCTCGGCGGCCAGGGCGACAAGATCAACTCGACCATCGGCGACCTCGGCAAGCTGACCAAGGTGCTCGACAACCGCGACGAGCAGTTCTTCGACTCCGCCGAGCAGCTCGAAGGCTTCATCGGCACGCTCGCCGAGAACGACAAGACCGTACGCGACTTCGCCCAGGCGCTCGCCGAGGTCTCTTCTATGCTCGAGGGCGAGCGCGAAGAGCTCGCCGCGTCGATGAAGAACCTCTCGATCGCGCTGAGCAAGGTGACCCAGTTCGTCCGGGACAACAAGTCGATCCTGCGCGAGGACATCCAGGGCCTCAACCGGATCGGCAAGGTCCTGGTGAAGCAGCGCAAGGCTCTCGACGAGAGCCTCCGGACCGCTCCGCTGGCGCTCAACAACCTGGGCCTGGCCTACAACCCGGAGACCGCCACGCTCGACACCAATGCCAACATCACCATGATCCTCGACGAGATCATCGAGAACCCTGCTTCGTTCCTGTGCAGCCTCGTGGACCAGGCGACCAACGGCAGCAGCGCCGAGATCTGCTCGCAGATCCGGCAGATGCCGGGGCTGAACCGCTCCGCGGCGATCGGTCTCGGCACCGGTTCGTCCTACGGGGTGCCCTATGACATGTCGCTCGGCGGCCTCGTGGAGGTGAAGTAATGCTGAAGCGGAGCCCGAAGCCAAATAAGCCGACCACGATGAAGCGCGCCCTCCAGGCGTTCGTCGGCGTGATCGCCGGCGCCCTGATGCTGACCGGCTGCGGCACCTTCTCCGTCTACGACCTGCCGCTCCCGGGCGGGGTGGACGCCGGTGACGACGCGATATCTGTCACGGCGCAGTTCCAGGACACTCTCGACCTGGTGCCCCAGTCGACCGTCAAGCTCGAGGACATCGACGTCGGCAAGATCAACAAGATCTGGCTCGACGACGGCGTCGCCACGGTCGAGATGCTGCTGAAGAAGGATGTCAGCCTTCCGAGCAACGCCCGCGCGTCGATCCAGCAGACCTCCCTGCTGGGAGAGAAGTTCGTCTCGCTGGAGCGGCCGGCCGAGCCCGATTCGGCCAAGCTCACCGATGGCTCGACGATCCCGCTGTCGCAGACCGGCCGCAACCCGGAGATCGAAGAAGTCTTCAGTGCGCTGAGCCTGCTGCTCAACGGTGGTGGCGTCGCCCAGCTGAAGACGATCTCGACCGAGCTCAACAAGGCGCTCGCCGGCCGCGAGGACTCCGCCCGCTCCGTACTCCACCAGGTGGAGAAGCTGGCGCGCGACCTCGACAACAACAAGGAGAAGATCGTCGCGGCCATCGAGGCGCTCGATGCGCTGGCGAAGGCCACCAACGCGCAGATGGGTTCCATCGACGCCGCCCTCGACGAGCTGCCCTCGGCGCTCTCCAGCCTCGACAAGCAGCGCGCCGACCTGGTCAAGATGCTCAAGGCCCTGGAGCGGCTCGGAGACACCGGCGTACGCGTCATCCGGGCGTCCAAGGACAACACGATCGGGATCATCAAGGATCTCAGGCCGCTCCTGTCGAACCTGGCCGACTCCGGTGACGACTTCGTCAGGGCGATGAACACGATCCTGACCTACCCGTTCGTCGACGCGGCGGTCGGTGGTTCGCCGCAGGCCGCGCGCAATCTGCACATGGGTGACTTCGTCAACCTCGACGTCACCGTCGACCTCAACCTCGACACGCTGCTCCAGAACGCGCCGCGGGTCGGCGACACCGTCTGCTGGGGTCTCGAGGAGATCAACCGAAAGCTGAAGACGTATCCCGACGAGGAGACGGCTCTCGACTGGCTCAACAACCTCACGAACGTCTGCAAGGACGGCGGCCTGGCCAGCGCCATCGACACCTGCCAGGAGGTGCTGACGGGGCAGTCCTCCTCGGCGCCCCAGGCGTGTGTGACGGGCGTGCTGGGTTCGATCGGGAAGACCCTCGACGGTCTGCTCGGGATCGGGGCGCCCTCGTCCAACGGCGGGAGCACCACCGACGACGGCTCCGGGTGCGTGCTGATCCTGTTCTGTCGTGCTGGCGCGACGCCAGGGACGCATGCGGTGACGTACGACGAGCTGAGCAAGGAGCTCGACCCCGGGCTGACCTCGCTGATGATCCCGGCGCTGAGCACCTCAAGCAACACTCACCAGGAGGGCGTCTCATGATCACCCGCCGTACGAAGATGCAACTGATGATCTTCTTGCTGATCACCCTCGTCGGGGTCAGCTTCGTCGGCGCGCGCTACGCCCGTCTGGGGTCGCTGTTCGTCAAGGACCACTACGTCGTGATGGCCCACTTCGAGCAGTCCGGCGGCATCTACGAGGATGCCGAGGTCGACTACCGAGGCGTCAAGATCGGCCAGGTCGGTGAGCTGGTGCTCAACCGCAGCGGTGTCGACGTGACCCTGAAGATCGACAAGGACTGGCAGGAGAAGATCCCGGCCGACAGCCTCGCCGTGGTCGGCAACCGCTCCGCCGTCGGTGAGCAGTACGTCGAGCTGCAGCCGCAGTCGAAGGGCGGGCCCTACCTCGAGGACGGCTCCGAGATCGCTCGCGCCGCGACGACCACGCCGCTGCCGACCGAGAAGCTCCTCGAGGACGTCACCACGACGGTGAACTCGGTTGACCAGAAGGCGCTCACGACGACCATCGACGAGCTCGGCAAGGGCTTCGCCGGCACCGGTCAGGACCTGCAGACCATCATCGACACCGGCACCGCCTTCGTGGAGACCGCCGACCAGAACTTCGCCCTCACCACCCAGCTGATCCGGGACAGCAACACCGTCCTCCAGGGCCAGCTGGACAGCAGCTCGGCGATCAAGTCGTTCGCGACCGACCTGGAGCTGTTCACCGGCACCCTGGCCGGCTCCAACAAGGACCTGATCAGGCTGATCGAGAGCGGCTCGGCCAGCTCGGTCGAGCTGCGCCAGTTCCTGGAGCAGAACGGCGTGGAGATCGGCGAGCTCCTCAACGAGGTGCTGGTGACCGGCAAGGTCGTCCGGAAGAACCTGCCCGGCGTCAAGCACCTGCTCTCCATCTTCCCGGTCGTCGTCGAGGGCAGCTTCGCGGTCGTCGACGTCGGCCACCCCGGCCTGGCGCAGGCCCACTTCGGGTTGGCCCTGACCAGCCAGGCGCCGTGCAAGCAGGGCTACGAGAGCACGAAGAAGCGCAGCCCGCTGGACCTGCAGAGCCGTCCGTTCAACACCGAGGTCTCCTGCACCGAGGCCCCGAGCAAGTCGAACCCGCGCGGCTCCAGCCAGGTTCCGCGTGCCGCCGTCGGTGGCACCGACTCGATCGCCAGCTTCGACCCGGACACCGGCGAGCTCACCTGGGGCGAGGCCGAGGACATCACCGTGTCGACCGCCGCTCCGTCCGCCTACGGCGACGACGCCTGGAAGTGGCTCTACCTGCAGCCGATGGAGACCGAGTAGCCGGACCCCTGACCACCAAGCAGCCGACCGGGGTCGGGGCCCGGAGCGCTGCCGCATCGACCGATTCGCCCGCGGCGTACGGTGTTGATGCTTGGAAATGGCTCCTGGAGCCGCTGACCACAGAGAGTGATCCGTTTTGAGCACCACGACCGACCCCGGCCCCGATACGGAGACCGGCTCAGAGAACGACCAGGCGACCGCCAGGCGGGGCGCACTGCTCCGCTGGGGCGTCCTGGCCCTGCTGATCGCCGTGATCCTGGCTGCCGTCGGCTACGTCGGCTGGCAGCTGACCCGCGGCGCCGATGAGTCGGTGGTGAGCCAGCGCGAGCAGGTGATGTCGGCCGCTGACAAGTTCGTCGGCCGGGTCAACACCTACGGTCCCGAGGACGTCGGCAGCGACAAGAAGACGATGCCGAAGTACCGCGAGCGGGTGGGGGAGCTGCTGACCCCGAAGTTCGAGAAGAGCTTCCTGGGCAACGTCGCCTTCGCCGAGGCCACCGTCGTCCAGCAGGGCGTCGGTCGCACCACGAGCGTGCACAGCACGGGCGTCGCCGGCCTCGACGAGGACAGCGCGACCGTGCTCGTCGTCGCCGAGCTCGCGATCAGCTACCCGAAGGCCGAGGGCTCCGAGGAGCGCGTCGAGGCCGCCCGCCAGCTCTCGCGGACGGAGGTGGAGCTGGTGAAGCAGAACGGGAAGTGGCTGGTCGACGACTGGTACCCCGCCGAGGAAGCTCCTACAACGGATCGCAGCGAAGGGGTGACACCATGAGTTCCACGATGACTAGTCCGACCTGGTACGACCTGCTCGACGTCGAGCCCGATGCCGCCACCGACGACATCCGCGCGGCGTGGAAGTCCGCGATCGCCGACCTGGACCCCACCGACCGCCGCTTCCGCACCCTCAACGAAGCCGCCGCGGTCCTGCTGGACGAGAAGAAGCGGGCTGCGTACGACGCGGAGCTGGCCGCTCTCGAGGAGGCTGCGGTCGAGGACGAGGACGAGGACGCTGAGGCCGACGACGAGACCGCTGACGTCGAGGACGAGGCAGCAGTCGTCGCGTCTGACGACGACGAGCCTGCCGACGAGGAACCCGAAGCCGAGGAGAGCCCGGCCGCCGGCCGTACGCTCCCGCTGCTGCCGACGTGGGCGCTGATCGCCGCCGGCGCCCTCGCCCTGGCCGCGGTCGTCGCTGCTGGTGTGGTTTTCTTCGGGCAGGAGAAGGTCGCCACCGTCTCCAACAACAACGTCACGACCAGCACCGTCGAGGGCGCTGTGGGCAAGCAGATCACCCGCAACCACAAGCTCCTCGTCGAGGAGCAGGGCGGCGAGGCGCTCGAGGCTGCGAAGAAGGCAGCCGTCCCGCTGCTCTCCTACGACTACAGCAAGATGGACGAGTCGAAGAGCAAGGCTCACGACGTGATGACGAAGGACTACCGGGAGGACTACGACCGGCTCTTCGCGGTGCTCGTTGACAACGTCCCCGAGACGAAGACCGTGGTGAAGACGCTCGCCCCGGTCGACGCCGGCGTCATCCGGGTCGCCGAGGACACCGTGCAGATCCTCGTGCTGGTCGACCGCCAGGTCACCAACGCCCAGCGGAGCACCCCGATCGGCTACCAGGAGTACGCGATGCTCACGATGGCCAAGGTCGGCGACGAGTGGCTGGTGGACAAGGTCGAGACGCAGCCGAGCCAGGACTAGGCCCGAGCTGACCTGGCCTTCCAGGCTTTTGCGCTACCTGTCAAGTGATTGGAATAACTTTTCCGTGGGTCGGACCGATTGGCGCGGATGCTTGACCCGGGGTGCCGATGGGGCGCATGATCATCCGCGATGCTCGACAATGGCACTGCACCGACAACGCCGAGGTTCGAGCGCCGCAGGTGTGAATGAAGGTACGCCGGACTTTTAATTGGGCCCGGTGTTGTGAAGTGCGCTTTTGTGCCGTACTATGGCGCTTTGCGCATGCCTTCATATGCCCCTCAGCCTGCCCGGTGGCTGTTCGGTGGTCGGCAGCGCGAATCCACCTGCGAACCTTGTCGA
This sequence comes from Nocardioides sp. NPDC127503, assembly GCF_040302165.1. Classification (NCBI taxonomy): domain Bacteria; kingdom Bacillati; phylum Actinomycetota; class Actinomycetes; order Propionibacteriales; family Nocardioidaceae; genus Nocardioides; species Nocardioides sp. NPDC127503. The sequence continues at coordinate 102,430 of NZ_JBEORH010000009.1, forward strand.
AGGATTCCTCTTGGCCGCGCGCACCTCGTCGGGTGACTCCACCCCTCGCCGCATCTCTTTCGCTAAGATCTCAGAGCCTCTCGAGCTTCCCAAGCTCCTCGCCCTCCAGACCGACAGCTTCGACTGGCTGATCGGTAACGAGCGCTGGCAGGAGCAGGTCGCCGCCCGCGAAGCAGCGGGCGAGGACGTGTCTCACAAGTCCGGTCTACAGGAGATCTTTGAGGAGATCTCCCCGATCGAGGACTTCTCGGAGACGATGTCCCTCTCGTTCGAGAGCCCTGTCTTCTACGACCCCAAGTACACCGTCGAGGAGTGCAAGGAGAAGGACTTCACCTACTCCGCGCCTCTCTATGTCTCGGCGGAGTTCACCAACAACGACACCGGTGAGATCAAGGGCCAGACGGTCTTCATGGGCGACTTCCCGCTCATGACCGAACAGGGCACCTTCGTCATCAACGGCACCGAGCGTGTTGTCGTCTCGCAGCTCGTCCGGTCCCCGGGCGTCTACTTCGAGCGCACCGCCGACAAGACGTCCGACAAGGACATCTACACCGCCAAGCTGATCCCGAGCCGCGGCGCCTGGCTCGAGTTCGAGATCGACAAGCGCGACCTGGTCGGCGTCCGCCTCGACCGCAAGCGCAAGCAGAACGTCACCGTGCTGCTCAAGGCCCTCGGCTGGACCAACGAGCAGATCCGCGAGGAGTTCGGCGAGTACGAGTCGATGATGCTGACCCTCGAGAAGGACAGCACCACCGCTCAGGACGACGCGCTGCTCGACATCTACCGCAAGCTGCGCCCGGGCGAGCCCCCGACGCGTGAGGCCGCGCAGACGCTGCTGAACAACTACTACTTCAACCCGAAGCGCTACGACACCGCCAAGGTCGGTCGCTACAAGGTCAACAAGAAGCTCGGTCTGACCGAGGCCTTCGACCAGCAGACCCTGACCGTCGACGACATCGTCGCGACGATCAAGTACGTCGTGGCGCTGCACGACGGGCGTGCGCAGCTCGACATGCCGCAGGGCACGATCGACATCGCTGCTGACGACATCGACCACTTCGGCAACCGCCGGATGCGTACGGTCGGCGAGCTGATCCAGAACCAGCTGCGTACGGGCCTTGCTCGTATGGAGCGCGTGGTGCGCGAGCGGATGACGACCCAGGACGTCGAGGCGATCACGCCGCAGTCCCTGATCAACATCCGTCCCGTGGTCGCTGCGCTGAAGGAGTTCTTCGGCACCTCGCAGCTGTCGCAGTTCATGGACCAGAACAACCCGCTCGCGGGCCTGACGCACAAGCGGCGTCTGTCGGCTCTCGGTCCGGGTGGTCTCTCCCGTGACCGCGCCGGCATGGAGGTCCGAGACGTCCACCCGTCGCACTACGGCCGGATGTGTCCGATCGAGACCCCTGAAGGTCCCAACATCGGTCTGATCGGTTCGCTGGCCTCCTTCGGCCGGATCAACCCGTTCGGTTTCGTCGAGACGCCCTACCGCAAGGTGGAGAACGGTGTCGTCACCGACAAGATCGACTACCTGACCGCCGACGACGAGGACCGCTACGTCATCGCGCAGGCCAACGCGGCTGTCGACGAGAACATGAAGTTCGCGACCGAGCGCGTGCTGGTCCGCCAGCGCGACGGTGAGGTCTCCGAGCTCCTGGCCGACGAGGTCGACTACATCGACGTCTCGCCGCGCCAGATGGTGTCGGTCGCGACCGCGCTGATCCCGTTCCTCGAGCACGACGACGCCAACCGTGCGCTCATGGGCGCCAACATGCAGCGTCAGGCGGTGCCGCTGGTCCGCAGCGACTCGCCGCTGGTCGGCACGGGCATCGAGTACCGCGCGGCTGTCGACGCCGGTGATGTGCTCGTCGCGAAGAAGGCCGGTGTGGTCAAGGAGGTCTCCTCCGACCTGATCGAGACCCTCAACGACGACGGCACCTACACGTCGTACAAGCTCGCGAAGTTCGAGCGCTCCAACCAGGGCAACTGCGTCAACCAGCAGCCGCTGGTCGACGAGGGCGCCCGGGTCGAGGTCGGCTCCCCGCTGGCCGACGGTCCGGCGACCCAGGGTGCCGAGATGGCGCTGGGTGCCAACCTCCTGGTCGCCTTCCAGTCGTGGCAGGGCCACAACTACGAGGACGCGATCATCCTCTCCCAGCGTCTGGTGCAGCAGGACTACCTCACCTCGATCCACATCGAGGAGCACGAGGTCGACGCCCGCGACACCAAGCTGGGTCCGGAGGAGATCACCCGGGACATCCCGAACGTCTCCGAGGAGATGCTGGCCGACCTCGACGAGCGCGGCATCATCCGCATCGGCGCCGAGGTCACCACCGGTGACATCCTGGTCGGCAAGGTCACCCCGAAGGGCGAGACCGAGCTGACCCCGGAGGAGCGCCTGCTCCGCGCGATCTTCGGTGAGAAGGCGCGCGAGGTCCGCGACACCTCGATGAAGGTTCCGCACGGCGAGGAGGGCACCGTCATCGGTGTCCGCGTCTTCGACCGTGAGGAGGGCGACGAGCTGCCCCCGGGCGTGAACCAGCTGGTTCGGGTCTACGTGGCGCAGAAGCGCAAGATCTCCGTGGGTGACAAGCTCGCCGGCCGTCACGGCAACAAGGGCGTCATCGCGAAGATCCTGCCGGTCGAGGACATGCCGTTCATGGAGGACGGCACCCCGGTCGACGTTCTGCTCAACCCGCTCGGTGTTCCGCGTCGTATGAACATCGGACAGGTCCTGGAGCTCCACCTCGGCTGGCTCGCCAAGCAGGGCTGGGACCTCAACCTCTCCGAGGACCCCGAGGACAGCGCCTGGAAGCAGCGCCTCATCAAGATCCACGCCGACAAGGCCGACCCGGGCACCAAGGTGGCCACCCCGGTCTTCGACGGTGCGCGTGAGGACGAGATCACCGGCCTGCTCAGCGCGACCCTCCCCAACCGGGACGGGCGGCGTGTGGTCGGCACCGACGGCAAGGCCCGCCTCTTCGACGGTCGCTCCGGCGAGCCGTTCCCGGAGCCGGTGGCCGTGGGCTACATGTACATCCTGAAGCTGCACCACCTGGTCGACGACAAGATCCACGCGCGTTCGACCGGTCCGTACTCGATGATCACTCAGCAGCCGCTCGGCGGTAAGGCCCAGTTCGGTGGCCAGCGCTTCGGTGAGATGGAGGTCTGGGCGATGGAGGCGTACGGCGCCGCCTACGCCCTGCAGGAGCTCCTGACCATCAAGTCGGACGACGTGCCCGGCCGCGTGAAGGTGTACGAGGCGATCGTCAAGGGCGAGAACATCCCCGACTCGGGTATCCCGGAGTCGTTCAAGGTTCTCGTCAAGGAGATGCAGTCGCTGTGCCTGAACGTCGAGGTGCTGAGCCAGGACGGTTCGGCGATCGAGCTTCGTGACGCGGAGGAAGACGTCTTCCGCGCCGCCGAGGAGCTCGGCATCGACCTCTCCCGTCGCGAGCCCTCTTCCGTAGAGGAAGTCTGACGAGCGGGAGGTACGCCCCCCGGGCGTACCTCCCCTCCCTCAGTCCCCTTTGAACTTTCCAAGAACTAACGAAGGAACTGGAAGCCACCGTGCTCGACGTCAACTTCTTCGATCAGCTCAAGATCGGCCTGGCCACCGCGGACGAGATCCGCGCGTGGAGCCACGGCGAGGTCAAGAAGCCTGAGACCATCAACTACCGCACGCTCAAGCCCGAGCGTGACGGCCTCTTCTGCGAAAAGATCTTCGGTCCCACCCGGGACTGGGAGTGCTACTGCGGCAAGTACAAGCGCGTGCGCTTCAAGGGCATCATCTGTGAGCGCTGTGGCGTCGAGGTCACCCGCTCGAAGGTACGCCGCGAGCGGATGGGCCACATCGAGCTCGCCGCCCCGGTGACCCACATCTGGTACTTCAAGGGCGTTCCGTCGCGGCTGGGCTACCTGCTCGACCTCGCTCCGAAGGACCTGGAGAAGGTCATCTACTTCGCTGCGTACATGATCACCTCGGTCGACGAGGACTCGCGTCACCGCGACCTGTCCTCGCTCGAGGCCAAGGTCGACCAGCAGCGCAAGATGCTGACCGGCCGGCTCGACGTGGCGATCAACGACCGCGCCAAGAAGCTCGAGACCGACCTGGCCGCGCTCGAGGCCGAGGGCGCCAAGTCCGACGCCAAGCGCAAGGTCAAGGACGGCGCCGAGCGCGAGATGAAGCAGCTGCGCGACCGCACCGAGCGTGAGGTCAACCGTCTCGACGAGGTCTGGGACACCTTCAAGAACCTGAAGGTCCAGGACCTCATGGGCGACGAGCTGCTCTACCGCGAGATGAAGACCTGGTTCGGGAAGTACTTCGAGGGCCACATGGGCGCCACGGCGATCCAGAAGCGCCTCGAGAACTTCGACATCGAGGCCGAGGTCGAGAACCTGCGCGAGACCATCGCCACCGGCAAGGGTCAGCGCAAGGTCCGCGCGCTCAAGCGCCTCAAGGTCGTCGACGCCTTCCGCAAGACCGGCAACAAGCCGACCGGCATGGTGCTCGACGCCGTCCCGGTCATCCCGCCGGACCTGCGCCCGATGGTGCAGCTCGACGGTGGCCGCTTCGCGACCTCCGACCTCAACGACCTCTACCGTCGTGTGATCAACCGCAACAACCGCCTCAAGCGTCTCCTTGACCTCGGTGCCCCCGAGATCATCGTGAACAACGAGAAGCGGATGCTGCAGGAGGCCGTCGACTCACTGTTCGACAACGGTCGTCGTGGCCGCCCGGTCACCGGGCCGGGCAACCGCCCGCTGAAGTCGCTCTCCGACATGCTCAAGGGCAAGCAGGGTCGCTTCCGTCAGAACCTGCTCGGTAAGCGCGTCGACTACTCCGGCCGTTCGGTCATCGTGTCGGGTCCGCAGCTCAAGCTGCACCAGTGCGGTCTGCCGAAGCAGATGGCCCTGGAGCTGTTCAAGCCGTTCGTGATGAAGCGCCTGGTGGACCTGAGCCACGCTCAGAACATCAAGTCCGCCAAGCGGATGGTCGAGCGTGCTCGCCCGGTCGTGTGGGACGTCCTCGAAGAGGTCATCACCGAGCACCCGGTTCTGCTGAACCGTGCGCCCACCCTGCACCGCCTCGGCATCCAGGCCTTCGAGCCGCAACTGATCGAGGGTAAGGCCATCCAGCTGCACCCGCTCGTCTGCACCGCGTTCAACGCGGACTTCGACGGTGACCAGATGGCTGTCCACCTGCCGCTGTCGGCAGAGGCCCAGGCCGAGGCTCGCATCCTGATGCTCTCGACCAACAACATCCTCAAGCCGTCCGACGGTCGTCCGGTCACCATGCCGACCCAGGACATGATCATCGGTCTCTACTTCATCACCTCCGACCGCGAGGGTGAGACCGGCGAGGGCCGTGCGTTCTCGTCCCCGGCCGAGGCCATCATGGCCTTCGACCACCTCGAGATCACGCTGCAGTCGAAGGTCAAGATCCGCCTCGACGACATCGTCCCGCCGATCGGCTACGACGTGCCGGAGGGCTGGACCGAAGGCAACCCGCTCGTGCTCGAGACCACGCTGGGCCGGGTGATCTTCAACGACACCCTCCCCGCCGACTACCCCTTCGTGAACTACGAGGTCGGTAAGAAGCAGCTCGGCGCGATCATCAACGACCTGGCCGAGCGCTACACCAAGGTCGAGGTCGCGGCGTCGCTGGACGCGCTCAAGGACAACGGCTTCCACTGGGCCACCCGTTCGGGTGTCACGGTCTCCATCGACGACGTCACCACGCCGCCGAACAAGGCCGAGATCCTGGAGACGTTCGAGGCGCAGGCTGCCAAGGTGCAGAAGCAGTTCGAGCGTGGTCTGGTTACCGACGAGGAGCGCCGTCAGGAGCTCGTCGAGATCTGGACCGAGGCTGCCAAGGTCGTCGGTGCTGCCATGGAGGCGGCGTTCGACAAGAAGAACCCGATCTTCATGCAGGTCACCTCGGGTGCTTCGGGTAACTTCAACCAGATCCGCCAGGTCGGCGCCATGCGAGGCCTGGTGGCGAACCCGAAGGGCGAGATCATCCCGCGGCCGATCAAGTCGAACTTCCGCGAGGGTCTCTCCGTCCTGGAGTACTTCATCTCCACCCACGGTGCTCGTAAGGGTCTGGCCGACACCGCGCTGCGTACCGCCGACTCGGGTTACCTGACCCGTCGTCTGGTGGACGTTTCGCAGGACGTCATCATCCGTGAGGACGACTGTGGCACCGAGCGTGGTCTGCCCAAGGTCATCGGAGTCGAGGCGGCCGGCGTCGTCGTCAAGGACGACAACGCCGAGACCGCTGCGTACGCTCGCACGGCTGCTGTCGACATCGAGCACCCGTCGACCGGCGAGGTTCTCGCCGTCGCCGGCGAGGACCTGGGCGACGTCAAGATCGAGGAGCTGGTTCGCGCCGGCATCACCGAGGTCAAGGTCCGTTCGGTCCTCACCTGTGAGGCCCGCACGGGTACGTGTGCCAAGTGCTACGGCCGCTCGCTGGCCACCGGCAAGCTCGTCGACATCGGTGAGGCGGTCGGCATCATCGCCGCCCAGTCCATCGGTGAGCCCGGCACCCAGCTGACCATGCGTACGTTCCACACCGGTGGTGTGGCCTCGGCCGACGACATCACGCAGGGTCTGCCGCGTGTCGTCGAGCTCTTCGAGGCGCGTACGCCGAAGGGTGTCACGCCGATCTCCGAGGTCGCCGGTCGCATCGAGATCGAGGAGACCGACAAGGCCCGCAAGGTCCTGGTCACCCCGGACGACGGTTCCGAGGTCAAGGAGTACGTGGTGTCGCGCCGCTCGCGTCTGCGCGTCGGCGACGGCGACCACATCGAGGTCGGCGCGCCGCTGACCATCGGTACGCCGGACCCCAAGGAGGTCCTCCGTATCCTCGGTGTCCGCAAGACCCAGCAGCACCTCGTCGACGAGGTTCAGCAGGTCTACCGGTCGCAGGGTGTGTCCATCCACGACAAGCACATCGAGATCATCGTGCGGCAGATGCTGCGCCGGATCACGGTGCTCGAGTCGGGTGACACCAACCTGCTGCCGTCCGACCTGGCCGACCGCATCGACTTCGAGTCGGAGAACCGGCGCGTGGTCTCCGAGGGCGGCAAGCCGGCCTCGGGTCGTCCGGAGCTGATGGGCATCACCAAGGCCTCGCTGGCCACCGAGTCCTGGCTGTCGGCGGCCTCCTTCCAGGAGACCACCCGCGTCCTCACCGACGCTGCCATCAACGGCCGCTCGGACTCGCTGCGCGGTCTGAAGGAGAACGTCATCATCGGTAAGCTCATCCCGGCCGGCACCGGCCTGGAGCGCTACCGGAACATCAAGGTCGAGCCGACCGATGAGGCTCGCGCCGCGGCGTACTCCGTGACCGGTTACGACAACTACGACTACGAGTTCGGCAACACCGGCGGCCAGGCCGTCGCGCTGGACGACTTCGACTTCGGTTCGTACCAGAGCTGATCATCGAGTGGTCTAGAAGGCCCCGCCTCCCTCGGGAGGCGGGGCCTTCGCCCTTTTGCCAGGGCTCTGTCAAGGCACGAGGAGCCAGCGTCCGTCCGAGCCCGGCGCCGCTAGGGCCTCCTGGTAGGCCTCGGCGGCCTTGCTCAGCGGGCGGGTCGCGGCGATCCGGGTCGGCACCGAGCCGTCGGCGGCGAACCGGAGGAGGTCGGCGAGCACCGCCCCGTCGGGATGGTTCAGCGCGGTCGACACCTCGATGCCGCGCTCGGGCGCCGGTGCCCGGCCGGGCTTGACGCTGATGTAGCGGCCGCCGTCGCGTACGCCTGCCCGGGCCGGCTCGTTGAGCGCCGCCAGGTCGAGGACGGCGTCGTGCGCGTGCGGCTCGATCTCGGTGACGGCGCGGTCGGCGCCGGTGGCGAGGTGCTCGGTGCCGGGGCGTACCAGGGCGTCGACCGTCCAACCGTCGGCTTTCGCCAGCCCCAGCGCCCACAGGCCGACGCCGCCGGCGGCACCGGTGACGAGGAGGCTGCCGCGTTCGGGGCCGAGGAGGTCGAGGGCTTGGCGGGCGGTGAGCGCGTTGAGCGGAGCCGCGGCCGCCGCCTCGAGAGTGAGGCCGTCGGGTACGGCCGCCGCGTCGGCGGCGGCGAGCACGATCTCGGTCGCGTGGGCACGGGCGCCTGCGGCCGGGTCGCCGTGGAGGCCGGCGACGCGGTCGCCGACGGCGAATCCGGAGACCGCCTCGCCGACCTCGGTGACCACGCCACTGAAGTCGAAGCCGAGGCCGATCACATCGGGGAGGCCGATGGCTGCGTGGTCGCTGGCGACGAAGGCGTCGAAGAGGGTGAAGCCGGCGGCGGCCACCTCTACCCGGATGTCGTCACCGCCGAGCTGCTGCGCCGGGAGCTCCTCGAGGCGCGGGGTCGGGTCGCCAGCGCGGGAGATGAGTGCGTACATGGTGTTCGTCCTTTTTGTGGTCGATTGGTTGCATGTACTACTTTCGGTGCCCTACTCTCCTTTGGGAAGAAGGCACTTTGAAGTGGTGTAGGCACCTGGAGGTTCGCCATGGGGACGACAACGGCCGAGCGGCCGAGCGGATTCGACGCATTCTCGGCGCTGTGTCCGAGCCGGCGGCTCCTGGACACGATCGGTGACAAGTGGGTGAGCCTGGCGATCGTGGCGATCGGTCTGCGTGGACCGCTGAGGTATTCAGAACTGGCCTCGCAGATCGAGGGGGTGAGCCAGAAGATGCTGACCCAGTCGCTGCGGAGGATGGAGCGCGACGGTCTGCTGACCCGCACGGTGACGCCGTCGGTGCCGATGCGGACCGACTATGAGCTCACTCCGCTCGGGCAGACGCTGCTGCCGGTCATCGGCCACCTCAAGGCCTGGGCCGAGGAGCACATGCCGGAGGTGGACGCGGCCAGGACGGCGTACGACAGCAGGGTCTGAGATTTTCTCGAGATCCGACGCAACGAAGCGAACGGTCCGCGCGTCTCAGGATTGGGACGAAGAGTCAACTGGCTGGGTCATCTGGCTGACATCTGCTACTCGAGGAGCGGAGATGCGGCACCTACGACTGATGGTGGTCGGAGTCGGGATCCTCGGCGTGCTCGCGGCGGGAGGTTGTGGGTCGACGAAGGACGGGGCGGTCGACTCGTCACCATCTGCCTCCGGGACCGCGGATCCCACCCAGTCAGGCAGCGCACCATCGTCCCCGACTCAGTCCTCACCGGCGGCCACGGGGGGTTCGCCGGTGAGGACTGAGTCCTCTGCTCCCTCTGACCCTGCGCCGACGGATGCGGAGACGCCGAAGTGCACCAATGCCGATCTGAAGGCCGGCTATCGCGCGACCGACGCGGGCGCGGGATCGCGGTTCGGCGAGATCACGCTGACCAACGTCTCCGATCAAGCCTGTGCTCTTGGTGGTTTCGGCGGGCTGTCGTACGTCGGGGGTGGCGATGGCACCCAGATCGGCGCGCCGGCGGCGCGTGAGGGCAAGTGGCGCAAGGTCATCATGAAGCCGGGGCAGGTGGCGGTGAGCGAGGTCGCCGAGTCGACGGCCGAGAACTATCCGGCCTCGGCCTGCAAGCCGGCCAAGGTGGACGGGTTCCGGGTCTACGTGCCGGACTCCTACGACTCGCAGTTCGTCCGTCACGAGACGACCGGGTGTGCGGACAAGAACGTGTCGCTCCTGTCTCATCACGCGTTCCACTAGCGGCCATCCGCCCGCGGGATCCTGTCGGGCATGAGACGTGTCCGAGCAGGCCTCCTCGTGTCCGCGGCGCTCCTGGCGAGCTCCGCCATCACCCCGGCTCACGCCGGCAACGATCCGCGTACGTTCGACCTCCAGGCGCACCGCGGCGGCATCGCGCTGACGGTCGAGAACACGCTGCCGGCCTTCGAGCGGGCGCTCCAGCTGGGCGTGAGCACCCTCGAGCTCGATGTGCAGATCACCGAGGACGGCCATGCGGTCGTGACACACGACCGGGACCCGAACCCGGCCAAGTGCATCGACACCGCGCCGGCGTTCCCCGGTGACCCGGAGTTCCCGTACGTGCCGAACCGGACCTACATCAAGGACCTGACGCTCGCGCAGGTGCGCACGATCGACTGCGGGTCGCTGCGACAGCCGCAGTTCCCTGACCAAGTGCTCTCGCCGGGCGAGCGGATGCCGCTGCTCTCGGAGGTGTTTGCGCTGGTCAACAGCTACCACGCCGGCCAGGTCCAGCTGAACGTGGAGACGAAGGTCGAGGCTGGAGCGCCGGAGCAGACCGCGCCGCGCGAGCAGTTCGTCCACGTCGTCCTGGCCGAGATCAGGCGGGCGCACATCCGCAACCAGGTCACGATCCAGAGCTTCGACTGGGGTGCGCTGAAGCGGTTCCGCGAGGTCGAGCCGCGGCTGCCGATCGTCGCGCTGACCAACGGGCAGCAGTTCCTCCAGGAGGGACGGCCGGGCGCCTCGCCGTGGCTGGGCGGGATCGACATCGACGACTTCGAGGGGTCGCTGCAGGAGCGGTACGTCGCGGCCGCGGACTCGTTCGGCGCGGATGCCGTCTCGCCGGTCCACGGTGACCCGCAGGGCGGCTCGGTGTCGGACCCGGGCTACGTGCCGTTCACGACCCGGGAGTTGGTCGACACCGCGCACGCGCGCGGGATCGCGGTCGTGCCGTGGACGGTGGACGACGTCGCCACGATGGAGCACCTGATCGGGCTCGGCGTCGACGGGCTGATCACCGACAGGCCGGACGTGCTGCGCGAGGTGCTGGCCGAGCACGGCTACAAGCTGCCGCGCATATACCCAGGTCACGACTAGAAAAGTCGTTTACCCTCAGGGGTATGGCAGCTGATCTGGACAGACACGTCCGCGGGATCGTCGACGGTGTCGCCTACCTGGTGCTGGCGACCTCGGATCCCGACGGCCGGCCGCGTACGTCGCCGGTCTACTTCTCCCACGACGGCTACCGAGACCTCTACTGGGTCTCGGCGCCCGATGCGCAGCACTCCCGCAACCTCATCCGCGACCCGCGCGTGGCCGGGGTCATCTTCGACTCCTCGGTGCCGCCGGGGTCGGGGGCGAGCGCTGCGTACGTCACCGGGATGGCTCGGCAGGTGCCCGACTTCGAGCTCGAGAAGCGCTGCGAGGTGGCGTTCCACCGGCTGGTCGGGACGGCTCGGGCGTTCAAGCCCGAGCAGTTGCGCGGTGAGGCGTCGCTGCGGCTCTACGTGATGGACGTCGAGCTCTGGGAGGCGCATCTTCCCGGCGTCGACCCCGACGACGAGACCGCGCCCGAGACCAGGGTCGAGGTCGACCCCGAGGTCTGAGGGCCGGTTCAGGTGGACGGGCGGAAGAGGAGATGGATCTCCTCGCGCAGCTCGAGCCGCTCGATGCCGATGTCGTAGACCGGCTCCAGGATCTCGGGGCGGAGCACCTCGTCGACGGTGCCGCGTGCGGCGACGCGGCATCGGTCGAGCAGCACCAGGTCGTCGCAGTAGCGGGCGGCCAGGTTGAGGTCGTGGAGCACGACGATCGCCGTCGTCCCCAGTTTCCGGACCAGGGAGAGGATCTCGTGCTGGTAGCGGATGTCGAGGTGGTTGGTCGGCTCGTCGAGGAGCAGGTGGGTCGCCTCCTGGGCCAGCGCCCGGGCGATGAGAACCCGCTGCCGCTCGCCCCCGGAGAGGGCGGCGAACGAGCGCGGACCGAGGTGAGTTCCGCCGACCCGCTCCAGACACTCCGCCGCGACGGCCAGGTCGTTCTCACCGGCCCTGGCGAAGGCGGACAGGTGCGGCGTACGTCCCAGCAGGACCATCTCGCCGGCGGTCAGCGTCGTGTCGGTGCCGGACTCCTGGACGACGACCGCCAGGCGCCGGGCGACCTGCTTGGCGGGAAGCCCGGCGAGGTCGTCGCCGTCGATCTCCACGGTGCCACTGCCTCGCAGCGCGCCGTAGAGCAGCCGGAGCAGGGTCGTCTTGCCGCTCCCGTTCGGGCCGATCAGACCCAGCACCCGGCCCTCGTGGGAGGCGACGTCGACGTCCTCGAGGATCGTCGTGGTGCCGTACGTCCACGACAGGCCCGCCGCCTCGATCACCGGCCGAACCTGTCGATGATCCGCTCGAGGCCGTCGACGGAGAGGGCCGAGGGCGGCTCGGTGAAGTTGAACAGCTGCGCCATCACGTCGCCGTTCTTGACCGCGGTGAGGTCCTCGGCACCGGCGAGCTGGGTGATCGACTCCTCGACCGCCTTCGGGTCGCCGGCGTTGTGGAGCAGGATGATCACGTCGGGGTCGCGCTCGAGGAGATCCTCGGTCGAGACCTCGAAGACGCGCTCGTCGACGTCGGCGAAGACGTCCTCGAACCCGGCCGCCTCCAGCTGTGGGTGGGCCATCGACCTGGTGCCGTAGGCGTAGGTCACGCCGCCGCCGACGGTCGGGTAGAGCACCGCCGCCGTACGTCCCTCGCCGACCTTCTCGTTCTCCAGGTCCGTGACGCGTTTGCGCAGGTCAGCGACAGCCTTGGCGGCCTCGTCCTCGCGGTCGAAGACCTTGCCGTAGGCCTCCAGCTGGCTGTAGACGTCGTCGAAGCCGGGGTCGTCGACGCCCTCGGGGCACATCGCCGGCTCCTCGAGGAGATCGATGTCGACGGCGTCGAGGGTGTCCCGGGAGAGGTTGTCGACCTCGCCGAGGACCAGGTCGGGCTCCTCGGCGATCACGATCTCCTTGGAGATCTGCAGGTGGCCACTGGTGTCCATCTCGTCGGTGAGCAGCGGAATGTCGTCGAGCTCGGTCTGCGTCTTGGCGTCGTAGTAGTCGGCGGGATACTCGCCGGCCCTGGCCACGACCTGGTCCATCACGCCGAGCGCGTGCAGGTAGGGCACCGAGGAGCTCTTCAGCATCACGACGCGCTCCGGCGGAGCGTCGAAGGTGACCTCGGCGCCGCAGTTCTCGATGGTGACCGGGAAGCCGTCCGCGGTGGCCTCGTCGCCGGCGGCGTCGGCGCCGCACGCGGTGGTCGTGGCCAGCACGAGGGCGGCGGTGGCGAGCATGGGGCGGATCATTTCGGCTCCTTGATGGTCAGACGTCGCGCGCCGAGAAGCGCCGGATGAGGACGATGAGGAACGGGGCGCCCAGGAGCGCGGTGACGATCCCGATCGGGATCTCCTGCGGCTGGAGGAGCACCCGGGCGAGCACGTCGGCCCAGACCAGCAGGATCGCGCCCATGAGGGCGGCGGCCGGGACGGCCACGGAGTGGGCGGAGCCGACAGCCCGCCGGGCCAGGTGCGGCACGACCAGGCCGACGAAGCCGATGCTGCCGGCCGCCGAGACGACCACGCCCACGGTCAGCGCCACGAGGATCAGCAGCAGGGTGCGGAAGCGGTCGGGGGAGATGCCGAGGGTGTGGGCGGTCTCGTCGCCGATCGCGAGCGCGTCGAGGCCGCGTCCGGACAGGGTCAGCAGCACGGTGGTGGCGAGCACGGCGACGGCCACCACCGCGAGCAGGCCGTCCCACTGGGCCAGGCCGAGCGAGCCGAGCAGCCAGAACATCACCGACCGCGCGCCCTCTGCCGAGCCCGAGGCGAAGATGAGGAAGCTGGTCAGGCCGTAGAGCAGGTAGCCGACCGCGACGCCGGAGAGCAGCAGCCGCAGCGAGGTGACCCGGCCGCCGCTGCGGGCGAGGGCGAACACCAGGAACGAGGCCGCGAGGGCGCCGAGGAAGGCGGAGCCGGGCAGGGCGTACGCCCCCAGGCCGGTGCCCGCGCCGAAGAGGATCGCCGCCGCGGCGCCGCTGGAGGCGCCGGAGTTGATCCCGAGCAGGTAGGGGTCGGCGAGCATGTTGCGGACCATCGCCTGCAGCGCCATGCCGGTGATGGCCAGGCCCGCGCCGACCAGGGCACCGAGGAGCACGCGGGGGAGGCGTACCTTCCACACGATCGCCTCCTCGGTCGCCTTCCAACCGGCCTCGGGCAGGCCGAGGAGGTGGTGGCCGAGGATCTGGGCGACCGTCCCCGGAGCGACGTACGCAGCACCCAGCCCGACCGCGACGACGACTGTCACCACGGCTGCTGCGAGGAGGCCCAAGAGCCAGATGACGGCGCGCCGGCGGCGACGGCGTACGCCGAGAGGGTCGTGCACGTGGGGGCCTTCCGAGACTGCGCCGGGACTAATGCGAAGAACTTGCAATAACCTAGCAGAGGCCGGCTTCGGCCGGAGGTGGGGTTCTTTCGCGGGCCGTTGGCCGGTTCTGGGAAGATATGCGCATGACGTCGTCCCTTCCGCAGTCAGCTGACGTGCTCGTCGTGGGGGCAGGACCTGCGGGCTCGGCCGCGGCGGCCTGGCTGGCGCGCGCCGGGGTCGATGTCCTGCTGACCGACGCGGCCGTCTTCCCGCGTGACAAGACCTGCGGCGACGGCCTGACACCGCGTGCGACCCACGAGCTGGTCCGGCTCGGGCTGGAGGACTGGCTGCGCGCGCACCCGGTCTCCAAGGGCCTGCGTGCGCACGGCTTCGGACAGACGCTGCACCTGCCGTGGCCCGGTGGGACGTTGCCGTCGTGGGGCTCAGCGGTGCCGCGGACCGAGCTCGACGATCACTTGCGCACCGTCGCGATCAAGTCCGGCGCGACCGCGGTCGACGGCGCGCGTGCCGTCGACGTGCGGTGGGAGGGCGAGCGGATCGCGGCTGTCGTCTTCGAGGGCGGCCACGAGGTCGTCTGCAGGTCCGTCGTGGTCGCCGACGGTGTGCGCTCGCCGCTCGGCAAGGTGCTGGGACGGGAGTGGCACCGCGACACCGTCTACGGCGTAGCCGGGCGGGCCTACATCGCCTCCGACCAGGCCGACGACGAGTGGATCTCCTCCCATCTCGAGCTGCGTGACGAGTCCGGTGCGGCGCTGCCGGGATACGGCTGGATCTTCCCGCTCGGATCGGGCGAGGTGAACATCGGCGCGGGTGCGCTGGCCACCTCGAAGCGGCCTGCTGATGTCGCGATCAAGCCGCTGATGAGGCACTACACCGAGCAGTGCCGCGAGCAGTTCGGGCTCACGGGCGAGCTGCGGGCGGAGAAGTCCGCGCTGCTGCCGATGGGTGGTGCGGTCTCCGGTGTCGCCGGCGCCAACTGGGCGCTGATCGGCGATGCCGCCGGATGTGTGAACCCGCTCAACGGCGAGGGGATCGACTACGGCCTGGAGACCGGACGGATGGTCGCCGACGCGCTGATCGCGGGTGAGGACCTGGCCACCGCCTGGCCGGCGACCCTGCGTGAGCACTACGGCGAGGCGTTCTCCATCGCCCGCCGTCTGGCCGGGATCGCGACCCGTCCGCGCCTGGTGTCCACCCTCGGACCTGCGGGAATGCGCTCCGACTGGCTGATGACGCTGGCCCTGCGGTGGATGGGCAACCTGGTCACCGACGACGACCGCGACCGGGCCGCCAAGGTGTGGCGCTGGGCCGGTCGCCGCTCGCTGGCTCTCGACTCCCGACCCCCGTTCAGCTGATGGCGACGCGGAATCGGGGCCGCAGTGGGCGGCGTCGCAAGCTTCCGAAGGTGCAGCGGGTGGGGGCGTACGCCGTCATCATCCGGGCCGGCGCGGCCGCCGAGCCGGAGATCCTGCTCAGCCGGCTCTCGGAGAAGGTCACGCCGGAGGAGCGCTGGACGCTGCCCGGTGGCGGGATCGACCACGGCGAGGATCCGCGCGACGCGGTCGTGCGCGAGGTCTACGAGGAGGCCGGGGTGCCGGTCGAGGTCGGCATCGAGGCGCGGGTCTACTCCGTCCATCAGGCCAAGGCCTGGCGGCTGGGTCGGCGGGTCAACTCCCACGCGATCCGGATCGTCTATGACGGTTGGGTGCCCCACGACGCCCCGGAGCCGCAGACCATGGAGGTCGACGGGTCCACCGCGGAGGCGGCCTGGCTGCCCCTCGCCGCTGTGACGAGCGGCGAGATCCCGACGTCTCCGCTGGTCACCGATGCCCTCGAGGTGCACAAGCCATCGCGGATGCAGCGGTTGGCCGCGTACGCCTTCATCACCCGCCCCTCCGACGACGCGATCCTGCTCACCCGGATCTCGCCGCTCGGCTACCACTCGGGCACATGGACGCTGCCCGGTGGCGGGGTCGACTTCGGCGAGCAGCCGCGCGAGGCGCTGATGCGCGAGGTGGTCGAGGAGTGTGGCCTGACCTGCGAGGTCGGTGCTCTGCTCGACGTGCACGACGTGAACATCACCGGCACGGCTCCCAGCGGTCGTCACGAGGAGTTCCACGGCGTCCACCTGATCTTCGCCGCGACCGTCCCCGACGGCGCCAGCCCCTCGGTGGTCGAGCAGAACGGCACCACCGACGACGTACGTTGGGTGTCCCGTGAGGAGTTGGCGAGCCTCCCCCTCCTGGACGTGGTGCAGGCAGCCCTAGCCGCCGAAGCGTCGAAATCTGGCGCCGAGTAGTCGAAATCTGACGCCGAAGCGTCGATTTCTGACGGTGAAGGGCCAGTTTTTGTCGCCGATGTGGCGTACGAAAATCGACTTATCGACGGCATAAATCGACTTCTCGACGGTTAGTCCAGGGCGGTCTGGGTGCCTATGCCTTGCTCTTCGGCTGTGGCCAGGATTACCTCTGCGGCGGCTGCGTCTTGGGCGCCTACGCCCACCGTGAGGTAGGTGACGATGTCGGTCTGGGCGCGGTTCAGGCGGGACGCGCCGGTGAGTAGGGCGCCGAGGTCGGTGATCCGGTCCGGGTCGACCAACCCGGAGGCGACGGCCTCGACGACGGGGCCGGAGTCGGTCAGCGCCGAGGGGCGGTAGTCGACCACCACCGTGGAGCGCGCGAGCAGCGACGGTGGTAGTTCGACGCGGTCGGGAGCGAAGGAGCCGACGCTGGCCACGGTGGTGCCGTCGGTGACCCAGGCGTCGTCGATCACCGGAGTGAGTGACGAGGTGCAGAGGACGACGATGTCGGCGCTGCGTACGGCCTGTTCCAGGTCGGCTTTCGCGGTGGCGCCGTGTGCGGCGGCGACCTCGGTGGCGGCGGCGGGGTTCCGGCCGAAGACCCAGAGGTCGGCTTCGGGGTGGGTCACAGCGAAGGCCGCGAGATGGGCCCGGGCCTGGGCGCCGGTGCCGACGACGAGCACGCTCCGGGCCTCGGGGGCGACCTGCTGCATCGCGAGAGTGGTCGCGGCCGACGTACGCAGGCCGGTGACGCTGTCGCCGTTGATGATCGCGCGCGGTGCGCCGGTCTCGGCGTCGAGCACCGTGATGACCGAGTGCACGGCGCCGAGGCCGCGCGTCGCGTTGGCCGGGTTGACGCTGCCGAACTTGCTCACCGCGGGAGCGTTAGTAGCGATCCGGGAGGAGTAGCAGAACGAGACCGACGAATCCGGTCCCGGAACCAGCAGCCGGGGAGGCTGGACGGCCTCCCCGGCTCCCAGTCGGGTGAACGCCTCGCGCTGGGACTCCAGCGCGAGCTGCGGCGTGAAGATGCTGCGTACGTCTGTGGCGGAGAGGATCCTGACGGTCACCCCGCCACCGTAGACGGTCAGACGGAGGTCTTCTCCGGGGTCTCATCGAGCGCCACGTCCTTGGTCTCCTTGCCGATCACCAGCGAGATCAGAGTGATCACGGCCATCACGGAGAGGTAGACGCCGACCAGGACCGGCGAGCCGTCGGCCTGCTTCCACAGCGCGACCGCGATGAAGGGTGCGACCGCGGCGCCGAGGATCGAGGCGACGTTGTAGGAGATGCCGGAGCCGGTGTAGCGGACGCTGGTCGGGAACAGCTCCGGCAGCAGCGCGCCCATCGGGCCGAAGGTGAGGCCCATCAGGGAGAAGCCGAGGACGAGCCAGAGGAGTACGCCGACGGTGCCGGCGTTGACCAGTGGCACCCAGGCCAGGCCGAAGACGATGATCCCGAGGGTGACCGCGATCAGCAGCCGGCGGCGGCCGTAGCGCTCGGCCAGTGGCCCGGAGACCATGGTGAAGATGCCGAAGAAGATCACGCCGAAGATCAGCATCAGCACGAAGGTCGTGTAGCCGTAGCCCAGGCCGGGCACCGGGAGATCCTTGGCGGCGGTGCCGAACGACAGCGAGAACGCGGTCATCAGGTAGAAGAGGACGTACGTCGCCAGCATGAAGAAGGTGCCGAGGACGAGCTGCTTGCCCTGGTTGCGCACGACCGAGGCCAGCGGGACCTTGCGGACCAGACCGGCGTCCTGGCTCTTGGTGAACACGTCGCTCTCGACCAGGCGCAGCCGGACCCACAGACCGACGATGACCATGACCGCGGAGAAGAGGAACGGAACCCGCCAGCCCCACGCCAGGAAGGCGTCGGAGGGCTTGGTCGGGTCGGCGCCCTCGGCGGAGAGCAACGCCGCGATGGCCAGGAACAGGCCGTTGGAGAGGATGAAGCCCAGCGGTGCGCCGAGCTGCGGGAACGTACCGAAGATCGCGCGCTTGCCCTCGGGGGCGTTCTCGGTCGCGACCAGGGCGGCACCGCTCCACTCGCCGCCGAGCGCGAAGCCCTGGGCCAGGCGCATCAGCACGAGCAGCGCGGTGGCGACCCAGCCGACGGTCTCGTACGTCGGGAGCGCACCGATCAGGAAGGTCGCGATGCCCATGGTGAGCAGCGAGATGACCAGGGTCGTCTTGCGGCCGAGTCGGTCGCCGAGGTGGCCGAAGAAGATCGCGCCGACCGGGCGGGCGACCATCGCGGCGCCGAAGACCGCGAAGCTCGCCAGGAGCGCGGTGGTCGGGTCGCCGGCCGGGAAGAAGAGGGCGGGGAAGACGAGGACGGCTGCGGTCGCGTACGCGTAGAAGTCGTAGAACTCGATCGTCGTCCCGATGAGACTGGCGACGAGCACGCGCGAGCGCGGGTTGGCCGGTGCGGGGGTGGCGGACATGGTCTCTCTCCGAGGTCTGGAAGTGCCCGCGCTCTCGCGGGACGTCCCATTATATGAGAGTCTAATATCGCTCACTGAGACGGGTTCGCGTTGTGGTCGTCGACGGTGGGCGCTGACCGCTGACCGCGCCGAGGTCTGTGACAATGAGCGGGTGAATGCGACTGCCTCGGATCTGGCGAATGAGCTGCGCAACCAGGGGATCAGCAGGGTCGACGACTCGCCGCTGGCCCGGGCGCTCTACTCCAGCGACGCGAGCCTCTATCGGGTCGTGCCCTCCGTCGTCGTACGGCCGCAGTCCCGCGACGAGCTGCTCGCGGTGCACGCGGTGTCCCGTGCGACCGGGGCGCCGGTGACGATGCGAGGTGCGGGCACCTCGATCGCCGGCAACGCCGTCGGGTCCGGGATCGTCGTGGACACGCGGGACCTGCGGACCATCTACGAGATCGACCCGGAGGCGCGCACCGCGCGGATCGACCCGGGTGTCGTGCACGCCGACCTGCAGCGGGCGGCGGCACCGCACGGGTTGCGCTTCGGGCCCGACCCGTCGACCCACACCCGCTGCACCATCGGCGGCATGATCGGCAACAACGCCTGCGGCAACCGTGCGCTCGGATACGGCCGCACCGTCGACAACATCGAGGCGCTGACCGTGCTCTTCGGCAACGGCGAGCAGGTGGCCTATGCGGATGGCGTCTCCACCGGGGAGACGGCGGAGCGGCTGCAGGCGCTCGTCGGCGCCAATCTCGGGCACGTACGGACTGAGTTCGGCCGGTTCGGGCGCCAGGTCTCGGGCTACTCGCTCGAGCACCTGCTGCCCGAGAAGGGCGGTCGGGTCGACCGGTTCCTGGCCGGCACCGAGGGCACCCTGGCGACCATCCTGGAGACGACCGTGCGGCTCGTCGAGGACTCGCCCGGGCGGCTGCTGCTGGTGCTCGGCTACCCGACGATGGCTGATGCTGCCGACGCGGTGCCTGCGCTCCTGCAGGTGGCGCCGGGGCGGCTGATCGCGTGTGAGGGGATGGACGCCCGGATCGCCGACCTGGTCCGCGCCAAGGGCCGCGCGGTCCCGGAGCTCCCCAAGGGAGCCGGCTGGCTGATGGTCGAGGTTGCCGGACAGGACGCTCCTGACCTGGTGAAACGTATCGCCGCCGAGTCGGGCGCGCTCGAGTCACGGGTGGTCATCGATCCCCTCGAAGCGGCCGCGCTGTGGCGGATCCGCGAGGACGGTGCCGGGCTCGCCGGGGTCTCGCTGCCCACGCCGGCCCACTCCGGCTGGGAGGACGCCGCGGTCCCGCCGGAGCACCTCGGTGCCTGGCTGCGCGACTTCGAGGGGATCCTGGAGTCATTCGGTCTGCACGGCTACCCCTACGGCCACTTCGGCGACGGCTGCATCCACTGCCGCATCGACTTCCCGTTCGCGCCGGACGCGCCGGAGTCGGCCCAGGTGTTCCGGGAGTTCATGACCGCGTGCGCGACGCAGCTGGTGACCTACGGCGGCTCGCTGTCGGGCGAGCACGGCGACGGGCGGGTGCGCTCGGAGCTGCTTCCGCTCATGTACGACTCGACCTCCATCGACCTCTTCGAGCAGGTCAAGGGCATCTGTGACCCCTCGGAGCTGCTCAACCCGGGCAACATCGTGCGGCCCGCGTCGATCACCGACGACCTCCGTCCGGTGCGGCCCCGAGCCCTTCCCCGGACCGGCCTGCGGCTGATCCACGACTCCGGTGACCTCGGCGCTGCCGTGCACCGCTGCACCGGTGTCGGCAAGTGCGTGGCCCCGAAGACTGCCGGAGTGATGTGCCCCTCCTACCTCGCGACCCGCGAGGAGAAGGACGCCACTCGCGGACGCGCGCGGGTGCTGCAGGAGGCGCTCGACGGGTCGCTCGTCGGTGGTCTCGGCGATCCGGCGGTGAGCGAGGCGCTCGACCTGTGCCTGGCCTGCAAGGGGTGTGCGTCCGACTGCCCCACGGGCATCGACATGGCGACGTACAAGTCCGAGGCGCTCTACCAGAAGCACGATGTCCTCGGGGAGCGCCGGCCGCGCTCGCACGCTCTTCTCGGGCAGCTGCCGAAGTGGGCGCGCCTCGCGGCGCCGTTCACCGGCATGGCCAACGCGTCGCTGAAGATCTCGCCGCTGGCCAAGATCGCCAAGAAGACCGCCGGCATCGACCAGCGGCGCTCGATCCCTGCGTTCGCACCGAAGACGCTGAGGCGATCGGCGCCGACCGCGAAGCTCCCCGAGACCCCGGACGTGTGGATCTGGGCCGACTCCTTCACCGACCACTTCTTCGCCCAGTCCGGCCACGGCGCGATCGCCTGGCTCGAGTCGCAGGGCCTGAGCGTCCGCGTCATCGGCGAGAAGGCCTGCTGCGGGCTCACCTGGATCACCACCGGCCAGCTCGACGACGCGCGGAAGATCATGGAGAAGACCGTGCGTACGCTCGCCCCCTATGTCGCCTCCGGCGTCCCCGTCGTCGGACTGGAACCGTCGTGCACCGCGACGCTGCGGTCGGACTCGGTGGAGCTCTCGGCGCTGCCCGAGGCCGAGGTCGTACGTGACGGGATGCTCACCTTCGCCGAGCTGGTGAAGCGGCTGGTGGGCGAGGGTCGGGCGACGCTGCCCGATCTGACCGGTGTCGAGGTCGTCGCCCAGCCGCACTGCCATCAGCACGCCGTCCTGGGCTGGGTCGACGACGAGGCGCTGCTGACCCAGGCCGGTGCGAAGGTCACCCGGGTCTCCGGCTGCTGTGGCCTGGCCGGCAACTTCGGGGTCGAGGAGGGGCACTACGAGGTGTCGGTCGCGGTCGCGGAGACCCATCTGCTCCCGGCTGTCCGGTCCCACCCCGACGCCGTCATCCTCGCTGACGGGATGTCGTGTCGGGTCCAGCTCGACGACCTCGCCTCGGTGCCCACGATGCACCTCGCCGAGCTCTTCGCCTCACGCGTCTGACCTGGATCAACCCAGCCAGAGCAGCGCCACGGCGATGAGCATCATCGCCGCGGTGAGTCCGTGGACCCCGAAGGCGCGCGCCTTGCTCCCTCGGTTGCCGAGAATGACGAGCATGTCGCCGATCGGGATCATGGCCTCGACGAGGACCACCCAGGGCACGGCGTCGGGTTCCACGAAGATCAGCGGGATCAGGACGAGGCCGCTGGCGATGTCGCGTACGCCCTTGAGCTGCCACCAGGCGCGGGCCTCGGGCGAGGGCAGGATCGGCAGGCCGAAGCCGGCTGCGTTGGCCTCGTTTCTCAGCAGGTACATCACGCCGATGTAGATGATCCCCAGGGCGACGATCCAGATCAGGACCATTCCGATGGTGTACAGCACTTTCTGCTCCTCTGATTAGCCATGCAAGATTTTCTAGCAATGCTAGATCACGAACCTGCTTTCGTCTAGCGCTGCTAGATTTTTGCTGCGGAGGCCCGGGTCATCAGGATGCTTGCCGCGCGAGAGGGCTGCGGCGATGGGTGTTGACGCCCGGGCCGCGCCTAGACTGAAGCGGTGAACCCGCGTTACCGCCGAATGATCATTCCCGGCGCGCTGGTCGCCCTTTTGCTGCTGGTCGTCATTGCCGGGGTGCTGAGTTGAGCAGGGAATCCGAGCCGCTGTTGCGGGCGCTGAACCGGATGCGATCGGTGATCCTCGATCCCGATCAGCTGGTCAAGGCGGTCGCGTCGGGCAAGCAGCGTGGCAGCGAACCGAAGTGGCGTCGCGCCGAGATCCGTTACGTCGACCTGAAGGCCGGGCGACACCTGCAGATCACGACGTACGACGCGACCCAGGCGTTCACCGCGAACCACCCGGCCGGAGACCCCACGGCGCTCGACGACCTGCTCGACGTACCGTTCGCCAACTGGGTCGTGACGACCGCGACCGAGCAGACCCAGATCCAGGCCAAGACCCCGACCACGGCGCTGGTGTCGACCACCGAGCTGACCGCGCCGGTCGAGGTCGAACGCGGCCATGACCAGGCGAAAGAGCGGCTGCTGCCGGAGTCGGACCCGGTCTTCCGGGTGCTCGGGCTCTCGGACAAGGACGGGAAGCTGAAGCCGTCGCGACAGGCGAAGTACCGCCAGGTCGAGGAGTTCCTGCGCCAGCTCGACGCCGCTCTGACCGACGCGATGAAGTCCGGCAAGGTCCGCAAGCCGACCGCCGAGGAGCCGCTTCGGATCATCGACCTGGGTGCCGGCAACGGCTATCTCACCTTCGCCGCCCAGCGCTATCTCACCGAGGTCCGCGAGCTGCCCGTCGTCGTCACCGGCGTCGACGTCAAGGAGCAGTCGCGGGAGCACAACTCGAAGATCGCTGATGAGCTGGGAGTGCACGCCGAGTTCGTGGCCGGGACGATCGATGGCGTACAGCTCGACGAGAAGCCCGACGTGGTGCTCGCCCTGCACGCCTGCGACACCGCCACCGACGACGCCCTCGCCCGGGCGATCGAGTGGGAGGCGCCGCTGGTGCTGGCCGCGCCGTGCTGCCACCACGACATCGCCGCCCAGCTGCGCAAGGCCCCGACCCCGGCGCCCTACTCCATGCTCACCCGTCACGGCATCCTCCGCGAGCGCTTCGCCGACACGCTGACCGACGCCCTGCGGGCGAGCCTGCTGCGCCTGTCCGGCTACCGCGTCGAGGTGGTGCAGTTCGTGGAGAGCCAGCACACCCCGCGCAACACGATGCTCCGCGCGATCCGCACCGGCTCGCCGGTCAAGGGCGGCTCGGTGAAGAAGGAGTACGACGAGCTGGTGGCCGAGTGGGGCGTACGTCCGAAGCTCGGCGAGCTGCTCTCCCAGCGATGAGGGCGGTTGTCGCCGCGGGCGCGCTCGGGCTGGTGCTGATCACGTCCGTGCCCGCGAGCGCCGCCGGCGACGACGTGCTCTTCGCCTTCTCCGATCCGACGATCAGCGAGGCCAGCGCGCTGACGCCGCTCGGCAAGGGTCTGTACGCCACCACCAACGACTCCGGGGACAGCGGACGCGTCTTCACCGTCGACTCGAGCGGTGACACGGTCGGGGTGACCCACTGGGCTGCCGACCCGGTCGACGTCGAAGGTCTCGCGCCCGCCGGCGGCAACCACGTCTGGGTCGGCGACATCGGCGACAACAACAGCGTCTGGGACTCGATAAGGATCGCGAAGGTGCGCGTCGGTCGAGGCGAGCGCACGGTCTCGCCGACCGTGTACGACCTCGTCTATCCCGACGGGCCGCACAACGCTGAGTCCCTGCTGGCCCACCCCGACGGCCGCGTCTTCGTCGCCACGAAGGACTGGGGAGGCGGGCGGCTCTATGCCGTACCGAAGCGCCTCGACCCCGACGGACCCAACCGGTTGAAGGAGGTCGCCCCGGTCATCCCGATGGCCACCGACGGCGCCTTCTTCCCCGACGGCAAGCACCTGGTCGTACGCGGCTACTACTCCGCCACGATCTACGACTGGCCCTCGATGGACCGCGTGGGCTCGTTCCGGACCCCGGACCAAGAGCAGGGCGAGGCTATCGGTGTCACGCCGAAGGGTGAGGTCGTCGTGACCAGCGAGGGCATCCGTGCCGAGGTGATCCGGGCCGACCCCGAGCTGGTGGGTGAGGTGCTCGGCGACGAGCCGTCCCCGACCGCCGACCCGGCCCCGGATGAGGCCGAGCCGGCGACTGAGGACGAGGGTGGGGACAAGGGTGGCGACGACGGCGGTTCCGCCGGCCCGATCGCCCTGGTGGCGCTCGCTGTCGCTGCGTACTTCATCTTCCGCAAGCGCAACTGACGCCGACTCGGCTCGTCATGACGAGCCGACTCGGCGATCAGAGGCGCTCGACGACCCAGTCGATGCAGGCGGTGAGGGCCTCGATGTCGGCGGCGTCGACGGAGGGGTACATCGCGATCCGGAGCTGGTTGGTGCCGACCCCGCGGTAGGCGTCGAGGTCGACGACGCCGTTCTCGGCGAGCACGCGGCGCAGCTCGTCCTTGTCGATGCCGGTGTCGAGCTCGACGGTGCCGACGACGAGGGAGCGGTGGGTGGGATCCTCGACGAACGGCCGGACGTACGGCGCCTTCTCTGCCCACGCGTAGAGCGCATCCGAGGAGGCGGTGGTGCGGGCGACCATCGCGTCCAGCCCGCCGGAGGAGTTCATCCAGTCGAGCTGCTCGGCCATCAGGAAGAGCGTCGCGACGGCCGGGGTGTTGACGGTCTGCGCGCTGCGGGACTGCTTGATCGCCTCGGTCAGCGAGAAGAACGACGGGATGTGCCGGCCGCTCGCCGCGATCTCCTCGGCGCGCGCGATCGCGGCGGGGGAAAGCAGGGTCAGCCACAGGCCGCCGTCGGAGGCGAACGACTTCTGCGGCGCGAAGTAGTAGACGTCGCTCTGGGTGACGTCGAGCGGCAGCCCACCGGCGGCCGAGGTCGCGTCGACGACGGTGAGCTGGTCCGCGCCCGCTCCGGCGGGACGTACGACCGGAGCCATCACACCCGTCGAGGTCTCGTTATGTGTCCAGGCGTAGACATCGACGTCGTACTCGTACGCCGGCGCGGCCAGGGACCCCGGATCGGCCGAGATCACCGACGGGTCGGCCAGCCACGGCGCCGCCTTGGCTGCGGAGAGGAACTTCCTGCCGAACGCCCCGAAGACGGCGTGCTGGCTGCACTCGCGCACCAGGGCGTACGTCACCAGGTCGAAGAACGCCACCGAGCCACCGTTGCCGATGACGACCTCGTAGCCCTCCGGCAGCGAGAACAGGTCGGCCAGCCCGGTCTGGACGCGGCGTACGAGATCCTTCACCGGCTGCTGCCGGTGAGAGGTCCCCATGACCGAAACCCCGGTCGCGGCGAGCGCCTCCAGGCGGCCGGTGGGCACCTTGGACGGCCCGGACCCGAAACGTCCGTCGGCGGGCAGGAGGTCGGCGGGGATCTGCAGCGTCATAAACCCATTCTCGCAAGTTGCGGGCATCGGCCAGAATACCGACGTGTCTGTTGAGATTCGCCGGGTCGCGTACGACCACCCTGATGCGCAGAAGCTGGTCGACCGGGTCCAGGAGTTCTACGTCGAACGCTACGGCGAACCCGACTACGACCCGACCTTGCCGGAGATGTTCGAGCCGCCCGCGGGCGCGTACTTCCTGGGCTACCTCGACGACGTCCCGGTCGCTTCCGGCGCCTGGCGACGCTCCGGCGAGCCCGCCCTCGGGACCGTGGTGACCGCCGAGATCAAGCGGATGTACGTCGTGCCCGAGGCCCAGGGCCAAGGCCTCGCCAAGCGGATGCTCGCCCACGTCGAGGCCTCGGCCCGCAGCGCCGGCTTCGAGGCCATGGTCCTCACCACCGGCGGCCTCCAGCACGAGGCCATCGGGCTCTACGCCGCCAACGGCTATGTCGACGTCGAGCCCTTCGGCTTCTACAAGGACGACGACCTCGTGGTCTGCATGGCCAAGCGCCTCGACGGCTGACCCTCTAGCGACCCTCATAACGCAGGAACCGACCGGCTGAAGCCGGTCGGTTCCTTGAGTGACAGGTGTCTACTTCGCCCAGTCGGCGTTCCAGCCCTCGACCGCGTCGGCGGGGCGGGGGGAGGGGCCGGTGTAGATGGCGCTCGGACGGATCAACCGCCCGGTCTTCTTCTGCTCCAGGATGTGGGCGGACCAGCCACCCGTGCGGGCGCAGGTGAACATCGAGGTGAACATGTTGGCCGGGATCTGAGCGAAGTCGAGGACGATGGCGGCCCAGAACTCGACGTTGGTCTCCAGGACGCGGTCGGGGCGGCGGGCGCGAAGCTCCTCGAGCGCGGCCTTCTCGAGGGCCTCGGCGACCTCGAAGCGGGGTGCGTTGAGCTCGCGGGCGGTGCGGCGCAGGACGCGCGCACGGGGGTCCTCGGCGCGGTAGACGCGGTGGCCGAAGCCCATCAGTCGCTCGCCGGAGTCGAGCAGCCCCTTCACATAGGCGGAGGCGTCGCCCGTCTTCTCGACGTCCTCGATCATGCCGAGCACGCGCGAGGGGGCGCCGCCGTGCAGCGGGCCACTCATCGCGCCGATCGCGCCGGAGAAGGCCGCGGCCACGTCGGCGCCGGTGGAGGTGATCACCCGGGCGGTGAAGGTGGAGGCGTTCATGCCGTGCTCGGCGGCCGAGGACCAGTACGCGTCGATCGCGTGGGCGTGGGCCGGGTCGGCCTCGCCGCGCCAGCGGATCAGGAAGCGCTCGGCGAGGGTCTTGCCCTTGTCGACCTCGCGCTGCGGCACGATCGGCAGGTGGATGTCGCGGGCCGACTGGCCGGCGTACGAGAGGACCATGACGGCCACGCGGGCGAGGTCCTCGCGGGCCTGCTCGTCGGAGATGTCGTAGGTCTGCCCGAACCCGAAGGCGGGCGCGAGCATGGGGATGGCGGCTTGGACGTCGACGCGCACGTCACCGGTGTGCACCGGCAGGTTGTAGGCCTCTGCGGGCGGCAGGCCGGGGCCGTATGAGCCGTCGATCAGCAGGCCCCAGACGTTCTCGAACGGCACTCGGCCGACGATGTCCTCGATGTCGACCCCGCGGTAGCGAAGGGCCGAACCCTCTTTGTCGGGCTCCGCGATCTGGGTCTCGAAGGCCACGACGCCCTCGAGACCGTGCTGTACCTGGCTCACTGCCGTCTCCCATTCTCCTAGTGTCGCTCCGCATTCTGCCCCACCCGCCCAGAAGATAGGCTCGACGGCATGGATCTGGCGGCTGAGCTGGCGGCAGCACGAGAGAACTACACCCGCAGCGGGCTGCACGAGGACGACCTCGCGAGCGACCCGTTCCTGATGTTCGAGAGGTGGTACGCCGAGGCTCGGGACGCGGGCATCGTCGAGCCCAACGCGATGGTGGTCTCGACCGTCTCGCCGGACGGCGCGCCCTCGTCGCGGACCGTGCTGCTGAAGGGCTTCTCGACCGAGGGCTTCACCTTCTTCACCAACACCGCCTCCCGCAAGGGCTCCGACCTCGCGCACAACCCGCGCTGCGCGGTGCTCTTCCCATGGCACCCGCTGGAGAGGCAGGTACGCATCGACGGGCGCGCCCACGAGGTCTCGCACGAAGCCGTCGAGGCCTACTTCTCCCAGCGCCCGCGCGGCTCCCAGTTGGGTGCGCACGCCTCCCACCAGAGCCGGGTCGTCTCCGGGCGCGAGGAGCTGGAGGAGGCCTACGAACGGATCGAGGCGCAGTTCGAAGGCCAGCCGGTCCCGGTGCCCGAGGAGTGGGGCGGCTACCGGGTCGAGCCGGAGCGGGTGGAGTTCTGGCAGGGCCGGCCGGGGCGGATGCACGACCGGCTCGTCTACCTCCGCGAGGGCGACAAGTGGCGCACCGAGCGGCTGGCCCCGTGACGGGTCCGACCGGGATGGAGCGGGTCACCCAGGCGCTCGGCGGGCGGATCGCCTACGGCGCCGACTACAACCCGGAGCAGTGGCCGGAGGAGGTCTGGGACGAGGACGTACGCCTCATGCGGGAGGCCGGGGTCAACCTGGTCAGCGTGGGGATCTTCTCCTGGGCCCTGCTCGAGCCTGAGCCGGGGACGTACGACTTCGGCTGGCTCGACCGGGTGCTCGACAAGCTCCACGAGGGCGGGATCGCGGTGGACCTGGCAACGGCGACCGCGAGCCCGCCGCCGTGGTTCCTCGAGCGCCACCCTGAGGCGACCCTCGTCGACCAGATCGGCACTCCGCGCGCGTTCGGTGCGCGCCAGGCGTACTGTCCCTCGTCGGTCGCCTACCGCGACGCCGCCACGACCCTCATCACCGAGCTGGTCAAGCGGTACGACGACCACCCGGCGGTGGTGATGTGGCACGTCAACAACGAGTACGGCTGCCACAACGACCACTGCTTCTGCGACGCCAGCGCGGTGGCCTTCCGGCGCTGGCTTCAGGATCGCCATGGCTCGGTCGAGAAGCTCAACGACGCATGGGCGACGGCCTTCTGGAGCCAGCGCTACACCAGCTGGGAGCAGATCGGGCCGCCGCGACAGGTCTCCTACGGCAACTTCGCCAACCCCGGCCAGCAGCTGGACTGGTGGCGGTTCTGCTCCGACGAGATCCGCGACATCTTCCGGGTCGAGGCGGCGGCGGTGCGGGCGCACTCCGACAAGCCCCTGACCACCAACTTCATGGGGTTCCGCAAGTCGCTCGACTACCGGAGCTGGGTCGACGTCGAGGACCTGGTCTCCAACGACCACTACCTCATCGCCGCCGACGAGGACCGCACCCCGCAGCTCGCGATGACCGCCGACCTCACCCGCTCGCTGGCCCACGGAGAACCGTGGCTGCTGATGGAGCACTCCACCTCCGCGGTCAACTGGCAGCCGCGCAACATCGCCAAGGCCGCCGGCGAGATGCGCCGCAACTCCTTCCAGCACGTCGCGCGCGGTGCGGACGGCGCCCTGTTCTTCCAGTGGCGTGCCTCGCGCGGTGGCGCGGAGAAGTTCCACTCCGCGATGGTCCCGCACGCCGGCACCGAGAGCCGGCTGTGGCGAGATGTCGTACGCCTCGGGGCGGATCTCTCCGCGATCGCGGAGGTCGCGGGCACCCGGGTGGAGCAGGCCAGCGTCGCGATCGTCTTCGACTGGGACTCGTGGTGGGCGGCGACCTTCGACTCGCACCCGTCGGTCGACGTCGACCCGATGGCGACCGCCCGGGCCTGGCACAGGGCTTGCTGGGCCCGCAACCTCGGCGTCGACATCATCGGGGTCATCGATCCGCTCGACGGCTACGACGTGGTGGTGCTGCCCGTGCAGTACCTGCTCTCCGACGAGACCGTCGACCGCCTCACCGACTTCGTCGAGGCCGGCGGCACCCTGATCGCCACCTACTTCAGTGGGATCGTCGACGAGCACGACCACATCCGGCTCGGCGGCTATCCGGGCGCGCTGTCCGATCTTCTCGGCGTGCGGATCGAGGAGTTCTGTCCGCTTCCCGAGGGCGACGAGATCCCGCTGACCGCCTACGGCTCCGGCACGATCTGGAGCGAGCGCGGCCGCGCGGTCGGGGCCGATGTCCTGGCTGCGTACGCCACCGGCGACTGCGCCGGCGACCCGGCCGTCACGCGTCGCCGCGTCGGCAAGGGCACGGCCTGGTACGTCGGCACCGAGCTCACCGCCGATTCCCTCGACACCCTGGCCACCCAGATCTTCACCACCACCAAGCCGGTCGTCGGGGGCCTTCCCGAAGGCGTCGAGGCGATCCGGCGGGTGGGTGAGCAGGGGACGTACGTCTTCGTCATCAACCACACCCACGAGGCAGTCATTGTCCCCGTCCGCGGCACCGACCTGCTCTCCGGCAACGAGGGCGGCCCGCACCTGGTCCGCGCCGGTCAGGTCGCGGTCATCCGCGAAGGGTGAGGGTGTTCCTTCGTCAAGGTATGCAGACGAAGGAACACATCCCCTGTGGAGGTCCGCTAGGGATGTGTCCCTTTCCCTACATACCTTGATGAAGGGACCGGTAGCGACGGGGTTTGCCCTCGCCCAGGTCGGCGAGGGTGTGGACGCGGTGGACGGTGATGTCGCGGGCGAGCATGGTGCCGAGACGGGCGGCGACCGCGTCGGCGTCGCCGCCGGCGATGGTCGCGACGACCGTGCCATCGGCGGCCTGCTCGACGGACCAGCCGCGGGCGCCGGCGTCCTGGAGGTGCTGGGTGAGGTCGACGCAGGGGACCAGGGTGCCGGCCGGGGTGGTGAAGACGGTGGCCTCGCGCCCTTCGAGGGCATCGATCGCGAGCCTGCCGTCGACGCGTACCAGCCGGCCGGTGTCTCCTGTGCGGTAGCGGACCAGGGGAAGAAAGGCGTTCTCGCCAGCGGTGACGACGATCTCGCCGATCTCGCCCTCGGGGAGCGCGGAGCCGTAGGGACCGAGGATCTCGACGTGCACCCGGCGGTCGGCGACGACGAACGGGCCGCCGTCGGTGCTGACCGCCACCGGCCGGGTCTCGTGCAGGCCGTAGACGTCGATCACCGGGCACTCGAAGGTCCGCTCCAGATCGGCGCGCAGGGTCGCGCTCAACGCCATCGCGGAGGAGATGATCGCGATCGGGCGTACGACGTCGCGGAGGTCGAGGAGGTGCTCCAGGGACGTGGGATGGCCGGAGATCACCTGCGGGTCGGCGTCGCGCAGGAACGTCCGTTGGCTCTCGAGAGGCCACTCGCCCGGGTGCAGGTTCACACGTGCGACGAGGCTCTCGCCGAAGCCGGGAGCGACCGAGACGTACGTGAATGCCTGGCGCTGCCACACGACCTGCACCACGCCGAAGCGAGCCGGATCCGGTGCCCAGCCGCCGGTCAGCCCGGCGATCAGGTCGCGGAGCCAGTGGAACCCGCGGGCCAGCTCGTCAGGATCGTCCGGCATCACCAGCGCCGCCCCGGTGCTCCCCGAGGAGGTGCCGTGCAGCATCCGCCCGTAGTCGGCATCCAGCGGCACGAACCCGCCGATGTCGTCGACCAGGTTCTGCCGGCTGATCAGCGGAAACTCGGCGAGGGTGTCGAGCGGCCCGCGATGCCGACGGTACGCAGGCAGGGACCGCGCCACCGCCAGGTGCTGCTCGAGCCAGCCCGTGCGCGGAAGCTGTGACCGGGCCGCCTCCTGCTCGGCCGGAGTGAGCCGGTGGCCGACTCGGTGCCGCCAGACCGGCGCGGCGGGATGACCGTCCGCGGCAACCAGCCGGGCGGATCCGGCGGCCGAGAGACCCGGCCAGCGTTCGGCGTCGGTGAGGGCGGCCGATGCCATCGGAGTGTATTCGGCCAGGTCAAGCGGGTCCTGTGTCTCGCTCACGGTCACTCCGGGCTGTAGCGGCTGGCGGCCTCGCGCGCTCGCGCGTCCTCCAGGCGCCGCCGGATCTCCGAGCGGTGCTCACGGTCGCGCCGTGCCCGTTCGAGCGCTTCGGCGCGGGCGGCGGAGTCGATGCGCGACAACAGCGCCCGGGCGTTGCGCTCGTCCTCGCGCGCGGGCAGCTGCCCGTTCCACAGCAGGAAGGTCCGCGCCGCCTCCTCGCGGCGCTCGGCCTCCTCGACCCATCGCGACGGTTCGACGACCGCGGCCAGGCGCAGCGACAGCGTCACCAGCGCCCGGTCGAACCGGTCCTCGCGCAGCGTGGCCGAGAACGGCCCGGCCAGTTCCTGCGAGGCGACCAGCCACAGGACGACCCCGGCTCCCTGGCGCGCGACCGTCTTCCCGGTCGCGGCCACCCTTCGCGCGGCCGCGATGAACCGCCCGTCGGAGGTGTCGAGGACATCTCCGGCCAGCGCGACGATGTCGACGGCGTCGTCGAGGAACCACGACGGCGTGGTCGAGATCCGGGCCATCACCTCGTCGACCGACGGTCCCGGCGCCAGCCCGTTCCAGGCGGCGTCGAGCTCGAGCTCCTCGTCGAGCCAGGCCTCGAACAGCTCCTCGTCAGCCACGGGTTGCTCCTTCTGGGGTGTAGACGGCGATCCTCGCGGCGAGTGCCGCGCAGGCCGCGGGCGCCTGTGCCACGTCCGGGATCTCGGCGACGTCGTAGCCGAGCCGCTCGGCCTGCTCACGCGCCTGCCCGCGCCAGTGTCCGATGATCATCAGTGACCCGGTGTCGATCACGCGCCGCACGGCGGGGGCGACATCGGCGTACTCCTCCTGGCCGCGGCCCAGGAACGTGTCCAGCCCGGCGTCGGAGAGAACCACGAGGTGGCGCTGGCCCTCGGCCGGCCGCTGGTTCTCGCAATAGCGGGCACGCAAGAGGTCCAAGGGGAAGGTCGTGCCGCCGCCGAAGTAGGTGGTCAGCTGGCGCATGATCTCGACCCGGTCGCGCGTGTAGGCGCTGTCGCCGGCGACCTGGCCGGCCGAGCTCCACGAGGTGACCCGCACCCGCCCGCCGCCGCGCAGCACCGAGAGCGACAGGATCGTCCCGGCGACGATCGCGGCCGAGCCTCGCTGCGGGTTGGTCATCGACCCGGAGGAGTCGAGGTAGAGGTCGAGCAGGACCGGTTCGTACGCCGGCTCGGGCTCGTCCGCGATGAACGTACGCCGCCGCGTGGTCACCCCCGGCACGAAGACCGCGCCCGTGGTCAGCGTCGCCGGCCAGTCCAGGTCGGAGAGGTCGTCGCCGAGCTCCCACTCCTCCAGCGGACCGGGGATTGCGGGCCCGGCAGGAGTGAGCCCGCGCTGCACGAGGGGTGCGACGTGTGGGCGGGCCTCGGCCTCGTACCAGGCCGCCATCACCGCGTTGGGGTCGGCGCCGGCCATCAGCTCCAGCGTCCGGGCCAGCCCGAGCGCCTGCCCGCTGGCGTCGGCGGCGGCTGCGACGTCGCCGTCCGCGAGGACTACCTCGGCGTCGTCGGGGTGCACCAACGGCGTCTGCAGGCGTGGGTCGCCGATCGCTCCGGCGAGCTCGGCCGCGCTCGGTGCGCCCGGTGAGTCCTCGTGGCACCCGCTGCTCCTGAAGCCCAGCAGCAGGTAGGGCGCCATCACCATCGCCCACGGCACCGCCCCGCTGACCGGGTCGGCGGCGAGCGTACGCACCACGTCGGCCACCGTCGTCGCGTCATGAGCCGGGTCGAGGCCTGCTCGCGGGTCGTACTCGAGCTCGGCGACCTCCCGCTTGAGCTGGTAGGTCTCGTTGCGCTGCTTCGACTTCGAGCTGCGCACGCGGCGCCGGGCATTGCTGAGCTGTTGCTCGTAGTCCGTCTTCCACCGGGTCGGCGGCTCGGGCCAGGCGAGGTCGCCCTCGGGGAGGCGCCAGAGGAGCTCGTACGCCCGCTGGACCACCCACCACAGCTCGTTGTCCTCGGCGCCGCGCAGGCCCTTGGCCAGCGTGGGTGCGGCGAGGGCGCGGGTGAGCTGCACCATGTCGGGGGTCTCGTCCGGGGCGAGCCGGGCGCGCTGCAGCTGCATCACCCGGTCGTTGATCAGCATGTCGGACCACAGGTTGGCGCAGAACCCGCTCGCGGCGACCAGGTCGAGGCGGTGCTGCCGGTCGTAGAGATCGATCACCCGCGCCATCTGCTGACGGATCTTCAGCGAGTCGACACGGGTGCTCGGGGAGAGCACGTGGTGGCCGATCTCGTGAGCGAAGACGCTGGTCAGGTGCCCTTCTCCGCCGTGGCGGGCGAGCTCGCCGGGGTCGACGTTGACCTCCGGTGGAAACCCGAACCAGGCGAAGCTCTTCTCGTCGGAACGGGTGTGCACGACCGGGTCGTGGAGGTCCACGCCCCACAGGTCGAGGGCCGCCTCCCAGGCCTCGCGCTCGGCCGCGGTCGGCGCCCTCACGCGGCCTCCCGCACGACCTCGAGCAGGTAGGACGTGGGCACGCTGACCACCCGGACGCCGGGGGTGCCGACAGGGTCGCCGGTGCCTGCCGGATCGTCGGCGGCCAGCGAGACCGAGTGGCCGAACAGGTCGGCGTCGACCTCCCACAGCTCCTCGCCGACCTCCACCAGCCACCGTCCATCACCTGCCGCGATGACGTCACCCGGATGCGCCAGCCAAGGCCCGCCGAGCCCGGCGAAACCGCCGATCCGGGCGAGCAGATAGGCGCGGCCGAGGTGTTGCCAGGCGGGCCAGAAGAACCGGTCCGTACGCTGCCCCTCGACGAATCCGGCCACGTCGGGGCCCGGCATCCCGAGCGTCGCGCCGACCGCGTCCGCCAGCCCGGCGTCGAGACAGGACGAGGCCGCTCGGAGGGCGTCAGTGCGCAGCCCGATGACCCCGGCGCGCCAGGCGGCGACGGCGGCAAGATCCTGGACCGCCGCGGTCTCGGTCGCGTTCGGCGCGGCCGCCAGGCCGGCCCCCAGGGACGTACCGAAGAGCCCGGTGTCCCCGCCCCAGCGGGCGACGTTGGCGACGGCCAGATCCAGGTCCAGCCCGAGGACGGCAGGCAGCGCGACCGGCTCGCGAGCCACCGAGGCGTTCACGGAGTGCCCAGGACGCCGGATCACGCGCCCTCCAGCCAGTGGAGGTAGTTGGAGTAGCGCTGGTGGAGATACTTCAGCGCGACCAGGTCGTCGTAGTCGCGGCCGTAGATCTTGCCGACCTTCGAGATCCGCCCGACCTCCGACTCGATTCGGGTCAGCCGCTGCGAGACGGTCAGCCGGTCGAGCCCGTCCAGCCCGCCCCCGAGCTCTGCGAGCAGGTCGCCGACCGGGTCGGAGGCTTCGAGGCCGAGGGCGACGAACTGCTTCATCGCGGTGTCGAAGAGGTCGACGAGCCAGGACGCCGGGTCGTGGGCGAGCTCCTTGTCGCCGGCCTCGAAGCGCGGGTGCTGCGGGTTGGGCAGCAGCTTGCCGCGGAGCACGAACGGCACCATGGCGCGCACGTCGTCGAGTGCGACGGACGAGGCGCCGCGGAACCACGCCGACGCCTTGGCGTACAGGATCAGGGTCTGCAGCGCCCTAACCGAGAGGCCGTTCAGAGTCTGCGCGCCGAGGTCGACGACCAGGTCGGCGCCGGAGTTGGCGTCGATGACCGCGCTCACGTCCCCGCCGGCGGTCGCGACGACGTCCTTGGTGCGGTACTCGAACCGCCGCCCGCCGTGCTGCACGAACTCGAACTGCCCGGTGAAGTACTCCAGCTTCCGGCGTACGTCCGCGGGCAGCGGCACCGCCCGGATGGCGGCCAGCATCGTCGACTGCTCGTCGGGAGAGAAGACCAGCGAGGACGGCACGTGCTCCTCCGGCCGCTCACCGGCCTCGACCCGGGTGACCAGCTCGTCGAAGAAGCGGCCGTTGAAGCCGAACGCCTGCACGGTGACGTCGAGCCGGTCCTTGAGGGCCTGGATGACCTGGAAGGTCCCGCCGCCGGAGTCGTCGTTGGCGGTGAAGAACCAGCTCTCGACACCCGCGTCCGGGGCCGTCCGGCGCAGCTGGTCGTGGCTCTCCACGTAGCCCTCGGCGACCATGGTGAGCAGCGCCGACTGGGTCTTGGTGGGGATGCGGTTGTACTCGTCGACGATCTTGACCTTCTCGGTCAGCCACGACTTCCAGGCGATCGTGATCTCCGCCAGCGACCCCGCGGCGACGAGGTCTCGCGGCAGCGGCAGCCCGACCAGATCAGACACGGTCAGCTGCGGCTGCCCCTGCTGGAGGTGGCGGCGTACGTCCTCCGGGGTCGCCCCGGACAGCACCCCCATCAGCACCGCGAGCGTCGTCTTGCCGCGGCCCGGCCCGCCGATCATCAGGCACTTCCCGCCGACCGCGAAGGTGAGCAGCGGCAGCAGCACGTTGGAGGAGTAGGCCGGCTGGGTCGGCAGCGTGATCTCCGCGCCGGCGTCGCCCAGCGGGAACCGGTTGGCCTTCGCAGCGTCGAACTCGACGTCGTAGAACGGCGAGATCACCGCCTTGTTGACCAGCCAGAAATACGTACGCCGCAGCTTCTCGTCCAGCTCGACGGTCTCGTCCGGGGACCTGAAGAGGTCGGCGGCGGTGAGCCCGTCGCGCGGCCCGCCGTGCTGGACGTGCGGCACGGTCGGCGACGCCGACGTCTTCTGCCAGCGATCACTCATCTACCCAATTCCTCCAATGACGGGCCGATCCGGTTGCTTCGCCCGAGCAGCGGCTCGAGGAACTCCAAGGTGGCGGCGAGCCGCTCCTGCACGCTGCCGCGGACCTCGATCCACGGCACCGGCTGCTCGGCCAGCACCTCGCGGAACCGCTCCTGCATCCCGTGCCGGACGTGCTCGCCGTCGCGCATCCCATCCTGCACGAACGGGATCTCGTCCCCGGTCAGGACGTATGCGACCGGCTGGTGCGCGGCGGCGCGCGCGAGCAGGTGGTCCGGGGTCGGGCCGACGTAGCGCTCGTGCCACAGCGTCGTCGCCAGCACGTCGGTGTCACAGACCAGGACCGGCCTCGGAACCCGCCGCCGGGCGGCGTCCTCCCAGACGATCTGCCGGTCCACGATGAGGTCGAACTCATCGCTGCGCCACGGGGCGAAGAGCCCGCCGGGGCGGATCTCCGACCAGAGTCGGCCGTACTCCGGGACGCAGTGAGTGCCCAGGTCAGTGGCCAGTTTCTCGGCCAGCGTCGTGGTCCCGGTCGACTCCGCGCCGAGCACCACGACCCGCTCGGTGAGCCAGGCGCGGACCGGGGCGGGCAGCTCGGCCCAGTGGGTGGTCGGGTCGAGGCGGATCGCGGTGCCGGAGATCTCGTTGAACACCCGGCCGGGATCGACCTGGACCCAGGTCGCGTCCAGCCGTCGGGCGAGCTCTTCGCCGTAGGCGTCCGAGGAGAAGACCGCGTCGACCGGGCCCGGGAGCAGTTCGGAGATGACGACCATGTGCTCGTCCCAGGCAGCCGGGTCGTCGAAGTCGACCCGGGCCTCGTCCATCGCGGCGACCACGTGGGCGGTCGGGTGTTCCTCGCGCAGCCACTCCGCGCGCACCTCGAGCGGAATGGTCTCCACCTGCGAGCCGAGGAGCTCGACGGTGACCCGGTCGCAGGCCCGCAGCGCCGCGCGGATGAGCGCCTGGTGGCCGGCGTGGAACGGGTAGAACTTCCCGAGCACCAGGCCGTGCCGGTAGGTCTCAGACACCCGCGACCTCCGGTTCGCGCGGGGAGACCAGGACCCGGCGCCAGTCCCGCAGCGCAACGAGGACGATCACACAGAAGCCGAGATAGAGCACGGCCGTCGGCCACAGCCCCTTGTAGGCGTACAGACCGACGGAGACGACATCGACCGCCAGCCAGACCAGCCAGCACTGCCACCAGCGCCGGTTGAGCATGATCTGCGCGATCACGCTGCCAGCGGTCACAGTGGCGTCGGGGAGCTCGGTCGTGGAGTCGGTGAAGGCGAACAGGACGTACGCGATCGCCGCCAGCGCCACCACGAACCCGAGCGCCAGGAGCAGCAACGTCCGGGCCGAGGCGACCCCGACGAACGCCTCGTCACGGCGCAGGTGCGCCTCCGACTCCCGTCGCCGGGCCAGCGACCAGTCGACCCAACCGGTCACCGAGAGCACCATGAACATGATCTGCAGCGCCGCGTCGGCGTAGAGCGCGCTTTCGGCGAAGACGACCAGGTAGAGCGCGGTGTTCGCGATCCCGATCGGGTACGTCCACATGCTCCGCCGCGCCGCCAGGATCACGCATGCCGCCCCGGTGACGACCCCCGCGATCTCGACCCAGTGCGCCACCAACCAACTCTGCATGGCCGAACCCTATGGGACGCGAAGGGCCCGGATGCTCGGGTTGAGCATCCGGGCCCTTCGCGGTGGTAGGAATCCCCGGTTAACCGGGGAAACCTGCACTTCTCAGGTGTTGCAATGCCAGAGAAGTGCAGGAATACCCGGTTAACCGGGTATTCCTGCAGCACCTCAGTGGCTGACCGCAGCCTTCGCGTTCACGATGCCGCTGCCGTAGAAGCCGTTCGGCGCCTCGCCACCCTCACAGGTGTGGGTCGAGGTCGCCGTGTTGCCGTTGGGCAGGTGGCGTACGTAGGTGAAGTCCGCCGGGACCGGGCAGGCCTTGTCGGTGGCCGACTTGAGCAGGATCTTCTCGACCTTGTTGGGCGAGAGGGTCTTGCCGGAGAAGTCGCGGTTTCCGAACTCACCGACGATCAGCGCGGCCACACCAGCAGCGTGCGGGGATGCCATCGAGGTGCCCTGCAGGTACTGGTAGTAGGAGCACTCACCGCTGGAGCAGTCCGCGACGGCCCAGGGCACCAGCACGTCGCCGGTCGCCGGGTCGATCGCGCCCTCGGCCACACCGAGGTCGTACGGGTAGGCGGCCAGGATGTTGGCGGCGAAGTCACGCGTGCCGTCGGCCGTGTCGTACGCATCCCCACCAGGCGCCGCGACGTCGACGAAGCCGTCGCCGTAGCTGGAGTAGTAGGACTTGCGCTCGGACGGGCCGGTGGAGCTGACCGCGATGACCCCGTTGCCCTCGGTCGGCATCGAGACGCACGACTCCGGGTCGAGCAGGTCACGGACGTAGGCGGCCTCGCCGGGCTCGCTGGCGTAGTCGGGGCTGCTCGCGTCGGTCTGCGGCTTGGTGTAGTCGATCGCCTGGTTGCCGGCGGCCGCGACGAGGGTGACGCCACGGGAGCGGGCGTAGTCGAGGGCACGCTGCATCGCGGTGATGATCGTGACCTGCTCGGCCTGGTCCGCGGCCGAGTCGGCCGGGTGGTTGGTGCAGTTGAACAGCCACGGGTCGACGTAGTAGCTCATGTTGACCACGTCGATGCCGTTGCGGCCGGCGTAGGTCAGCGCGTCGACCGACGGCTGCAGGAAGAAGTAGCCGGAGTCCTGGCCGGCGCGGAGGTTGACGATGTCGGCCTGCGGGGCGACGCCGGTGATGCCGACGCCGTTGACCGGCGAGGCGATGGTCGAGGCGACGTGGGTGCCGTGGCCGTTCTCGTCGACGTCGGCCGCGTCCGAGCAGGATGCGTCGGGCTCGTCCTCACACGGGCCGTCGACCACGGCGCCGTTGGCGTCGACGGGGATGTCGGTGGTGAAGTTGCGGCTCAGGTTCGCGTCGAAGTTGGGCGCGATGTCGGGGTGCGACCCGTCGACACCGGTGTCCAGGATGCCGACGCGGACACCCTTGCCACGCTCGGTGCGGTTGGCCTCGGCGGCGTCGATCTGCTTCATGTCCCACTGCAGACCGGAGAGCGGCTCCGTGGAGCCCTTGGGCTTCGGCGTCTTGGGTGCGGTGCCCTTGGCGCCGCTGCGGAACTCGGTCTCGACCTTCGACACCTCCTGCTTGCGGGCCTCGCTGGCCGCGTCAGGGGTCGTGGCGCCCACGATCCTGTCCTGGGCCGCGCCGACGAGGGCGTTCGAGGCGTTGGCCGCCTCGGCGAATCCCTCACCCGCGGTGACCGTTGCGACTCCGATGGCACTGTTCTCCGAGACGATCTCGCCCCC
Source organism: Nocardioides sp. NPDC127503 (assembly GCF_040302165.1). Taxonomy (NCBI): domain Bacteria; kingdom Bacillati; phylum Actinomycetota; class Actinomycetes; order Propionibacteriales; family Nocardioidaceae; genus Nocardioides; species Nocardioides sp. NPDC127503. Next base: position 142,048 of record NZ_JBEORH010000009.1, read on the forward strand.
CGCGGCCTTCACCGCGGCACGGGCGCTGGCGGCCGAGGATCCCTCGGCATATGCCACGACATAGCGAACCTCCTGGTCAGAGGTGGCGTTGCCCGAGTTCGCCATGACGAGGGTGCCGGTGACCCCCAGCGCGACTGCGGCCGCGCCTGTCAACAACCTACGCATGCTGTCTCCATTCCGGATTCGGTGGTCGAGATTGTCGGGACCACCAGCTGTCACGGCCCTTGTCAGCCCGACAGTGGGCCCAGCATGCCCTAGTCGGCATCGTGTCGAACAGGGTTTGGAGGCAGCATCCACCCATAATTAGGTTTGTGAGTGAGTGCTCACTCACTTAGGCTGTTCCTCGTGGACGAACGACGTACGCGGGCCAAGCCGATTCCCGCAGCCGACCGGCGCGCAGCGATCATCGCGGCGACCGAGACGCTGCTGATCGAGCACGGCACGTCGACAACGACCAGGCTCATCGCCGAGGCGGCCGGAGTCGCCGAAGGCACGATCTTCAGACACTTCCGCGACAAGCGGGAGCTCTACCGGGCAGTGGCCGAGAACATCTTCGACCCGGTCCGAGCCGACGAGTCGATCACGGAGGTCGTGAAGGGCAAGGCCGAGATCGAGGACAAGCTCCGTGCGGTCATCGACCTGCTCGCGGCATCCTCGCAGCGCAATCTCCTCGTGATGATGGCGGTGCGTTCGGCCGTGCTCGAGCAGCCAGACCCTGAAGACGTACGTCAGCAGCACGGACCCCCGAAGTTCATCATCGATGCCAACAGAGCCCTCGTCGACAACCTGACCAGGCTCGTCTTCGAGCCGCACGTGAACGAGCTGCGGCTGCCGCCGCGCAAGGCCGCGCTGGTGCTGCGCAGCCTCACGATCGGGGCCTGGCTCCCTGGTCTGAACCGAACGAACCAGCCGCTGAGCAGCGACGACGTCATCGACGTACTGCTCGGCGGCATCCTGACCAGAGAGACCCCCTGAATGCTTCTCCGACTCCTTCGGGACTACCTGCTCCCGTACAAGAGATTCCTGGTCGTCATCGCGATCCTGCAGCTCATCTCGACCTCGGCGTTCATGCTGCTGCCCAGCCTGAACGCCGACATCATCGACAAGGGCGTGGCCGAGGGCGACACCGGTTACATCATGAGGATCGGCGCGATCATGCTCGGCGTCGCGCTCGTGCAGATCCTCGCCTCGATCGTCAGCGTCTACTTCGCCGCACGCAGCTCGATGAGCTTCGGCCGGGACCTGCGGGCGGCGATCTTCGCGAAGGTCGGCTCCTTCAGCGCTCGCGAGGTCGGCCGCTTCGGTGCCCCGTCGCTGATCACCCGGACCACGAACGACGTCCAGCAGGTCCAGATGCTCGCCGTGCTCACCTGCACGCTCGCGGTGATGGTGCCGATGATGATGGTCGGCGGCGTCGCGATGGCGATCCGCGTGGACGCCGGGCTCTCCTGGCTGCTCGCGGTCGTCATCCCCGTGCTGCTCATCTCCATGACCGTGGTCGTACGCGGCATGGTCCCCAACTTCCGCAAGGTTCAGGAGCGCATCGACGCGGTCAACCGCATCCTGCGCGAGCAGATCACCGGCATCCGGGTGATCCGCGCGTTCGTACGCGAGCGTCAGGAGACCGAGCGCTTCGCGAAGGCCAACGACGACCTCACCGACGTCGCGCTGCGAGCCGGGCGCTGGATGTCGACGATGTTCCCCCTGATGATGCTGGTCATCAACGTCGCCAGCGTCGCGGTGATCTGGTTCGGCGGCATCCGGGTCGACAACGGGTTGATGCAAGTCGGCCCGCTGACCGCCTTCCTGCAGTACCTGATGCAGATCCTGATGTCGATCATGATGGGCACCTTCATGCTCATGCAGGTGCCGCGCGCCGCCGTCTGCGCCGACCGCATCGCCGAGGTCCTCGACACCGAGACCAGCGTGACCCCGCCGACGGCGGGCGTCACCGAGATCTCCCGGCACGGGTACGTCGACCTGACCGGAGCCGGCTTCACCTACCCCGGCGCCGACCACCCCGTCCTCCACGACCTCACCTTCGAGGCCCGCCCCGGGCAGACCGTCGCGATCATCGGCTCCACCGGCGCCGGCAAGACGACCCTGCTGGGCCTCATCCCACGGCTCTTCGACGCGACGGCCGGTGTCGTTCGCGTGGGTGGGATCGACGTACGCGACCTCGACCCGGCCACGCTGCGCAGCTCACTCGGGCTGGTGCCGCAGAAGGCGTTCCTCTTCACCGGCACCGTCCGCTCCAACCTGCTCCACGGCAAGCCGGACGCCACCGACGAGGAGCTCTGGCATGCGCTCGAGGTCGCCCAGGCGCGTGACTTCGTCGAGCGGATGGCCCCCGAGGACGGCACCGGACTCGACGCCGAGATCGACCAGGGCGGCACCAACGTCTCCGGTGGTCAGCGGCAACGTCTGGCCATCGCCCGGGCGCTGGTGAGGAGGCCCGACATCTATCTCTTCGACGACTCCTTCTCCGCGCTCGACGTCGCCACCGACGCCCGGCTCCGCGCCGCGCTCGCCCCCGAGACACGCAACGCCACGGTCATCGTGGTCGCGCAGCGGGTCTCCACGATCCGCGACGCCGACAAGATCCTCGTGCTCGAGGACGGCGCCATCGTCGGCGAGGGCACCCACGAGGAGCTCCTCGCCGCCAACGCCACCTACCAGGAGATCGTCTCCTCCCAGCTCAGTGCAGAGGAGGCCGCGGCATGAGCGACCAGAAGGCCGGTCAGACCGATGGCCAGATGAAGAAGACCGAGCGGATCGTACGTCCCCAGGGCGGCCCCGGCCCGATGGGCGCGGGCGGCGCGGTGGGCGACAAGGCGATGAACTTCGTCCCCTCGGCCAAGCGGCTGCTACGCCGGATGGCGCCCTACAAGCTCCACGCCTACGCCACCATCGGCCTGGCCGCGATCAGCGTCACCTTGATGTCGCTGGGCCCGTGGCTGCTGGGCAGGGCCACCAACATCATCTTCGGCGGCGTCTTCTCCAGGGAGCTGCCGGCGGGAGTCACCCAGGAGGAGGCCGTCGAGGGTCTCCGTGCGCAGGGCGACGACAAGCTCGCCGACATGCTCTCCGGGATGGAGTACGTCACCCCGGGCCAGGGCGTCGACTTCGACGCGCTGCGCAGCGCGCTGCTTGTGGTGCTCGCCGTCTACCTCGTCGCCTCGCTGCTCTCCTTCGTGCAGGGCTGGATCCTCAACTCGGTCGTCCAGGGCACCGTGAAGGGCCTGCGCGAGGACGTCGAGAAGAAGGTCCACAGCGTCCCGCTGTCCTACTTCGACAAGCAGCCGCGAGGCGAGCTGCTCAGCCGGGTCACCAACGACATCGACAACATCAGCCAGACCTTGCAGCAGACCTTCAGCCAGGTGCTGACCGCTCTGTTCACGCTGGTCACGGTGCTGTTCATGATGTTCTGGATCAGCCCGGTACTGGCCCTGATCGCGCTGCTCGCCGTACCGGTCTCACTGGTGGTGACCGGTGCGGTGATGAAGCGGTCTCAGGGTCAGTTCGTGGCCCAGTGGCGTCACACCGGCAAGCTCAACGGTCACATCGAGGAGACCTTCTCCGGTCACGACCTGGTCAAGGTCTTCGGGCGTCAGGAGGAGGTCGAGAAGACCTTCGCCGAGGAGAACGACAAGCTCTTCGCCGCGTCCTTCAAGGCACAGTTCATCAGCGGGATCCTGATGCCGCTGATGATGTTCGTCGGCAACCTGATGTTCGTGGTGGTCTGCGTGGTCGGATCGCTCCGGGTCGCCAGCGGTGCCCTGAGCCTGGGTGAGCTGCAGGCCTTCATCCAGTACTCGCGTCAGTTCACCCAGCCCATCACCACCCTCGCCTCGATGATGAACCTGCTCCAGTCGGGCGTGGCCTCGGCCGAGCGGGTCTTCGAGCTGCTCGACGCCGAGGAGCAGTCGGCCGATGTCGGCACTCCCCGCAACGGCGCCGGAGCCGGCGAGGTCCGGTTCGAGCACGTGAGCTTCTCCTACGACAAGGACAGGCCGCTCATCGAGGACCTGTCCCTGGTGGCCCGTCCCGGGCAGACCGTCGCGATCGTCGGCCCCACCGGTGCCGGCAAGACCACTCTGGTCAACCTGATCATGAGGTTCTACGAGCTCGATGCCGGCCAGATCACCCTCGACGGCGTCGACATCGCCTCGGTTCCCCGATCCGACCTGCGCGAACGCACCGGCATGGTGCTCCAGGACACCTGGCTCTTCGAGGGCACCATCCGCGACAACATCCGCTACGGCCGGCCGGACGCGACCGAGGAGGAGCTCCTCGAGGCGGCCCGGGCGACGTACGTCGACAGGTTCGTGCACTCGCTGCCGGACGGCTACGACACCCTGATCACCGACGAGGGCGGCAACCTCTCGGCGGGCGAGCGGCAGCTGATCACCATCGCGAGGGCCTTCCTCGCCGAGCCGTCGCTGCTGATCCTCGACGAGGCGACCTCCTCGGTCGACACTCGCACCGAGCTGCTCCTGCAGCACGCCATGGCGGCGCTGCGCTCGGACCGTACGTCCTTCGTGATCGCCCACCGGCTTTCCACGATCCGCGACGCCGACCTGATCCTGGTCATGCGTGACGGCGCGATCGTCGAGCAGGGCAGCCATGCCGAGCTGCTCGAGGCCAAGGGGGCGTACGCCGAGCTCTACCAGTCGCAGTTCAGCCACGCGCTAGTCGAGGAGCCGGCCTGAGAAATAAACCCTTTGAACCCGCGATGGCCCGGCGCCTACCGTTGAGCCACACGGGAAAGGAGGTGATCCGATCAGATGAAGAACGATTGGATGCGTGAGGTGGCTGCTCGCTAGCAGCTTCCCCAACTACGGATGGGGGCTGGCAATTCACAAGCAGCCACCCGACCCGCAGGCGTACCGGACTCATCCACCGGGTTGGCCACCAGGCCCGCCTGCGGGTCGCCCCGTTTTGGTGACCGGCGACAAGTTGCGTTTAGCAACTAATCCGACGTACATTGGTTGTCGATGTTCAACCAATTCGCGTGAGAGCCGAGTCCCACTTGTCAGAGTCCCAGCAGTCTTCGCAGGCCATCGCGGCGCCGCAGATGACCCACCGCCAGATCATGGAGGTCCTCTCGGGCCTTCTGATGGCGCTCTTCGTCGCCATGCTGTCCGGTACGTCGGTCGCCAACGCCCTGCCGCGGATCGTCACCGACCTCGGCGGCACCCAGGGTGGCTACACCTGGATCGTCGTCTCGAGCATGCTGGCGATGACCGCGACGATGCCGATCTGGGGCAAGCTCGCCGACCTCTACAACAAGAAGGTGCTGGTCCAGGCCGCGCTCGGCCTGTTCATCGTCGGCTCGGCGATCTGTGGTCTGGCGCCGTCGATGCCGGTGATCATCACCGGCCGGGTCATCGCCGGCCTCGGCATGGGCGGCATCATCGCATTGATCCAGGTGATCATCGCGACGATCGTCTCCCCGCGTGAGCGCGGTCGCTACTCGGGTTACATCGGCGCGGTCTTCGCCCTGGCCACGGTCATTGGGCCGCTCGTCGGCGGCGTGATCGTCGACTCTCCGCTGGGCTGGCCCGGTGTCTTCTACGTCGGTGTGCCGTTCGCGGTGGTCGCCTTCATCCTGCTCCAGAAGACCCTGCACCTCCCGCACGTACGCCGTGACGTCAGCATCGACTACCTCGGCGCGTTCCTGCTGGTCGCCGGCGTCTCCACCCTGCTGATCTGGGTCACTCTGGGCGGCGACTCCTTCGCGTGGACCTCGCTGATGTCGTACGCCCTCGTCACCGGCAGCATCGTCGTGCTGGCCCTCGCGATCCTGGTCGAGGGCAGGTTCGCCAAGGAACCGATCATCCCGCTGCGCCTCTTCCGCGACCGCACGATGGTCCTCTCCACCCTCGCCTCGTTCTTCGTCGGTGCCGGGATGTTCGGCGCGACGGTCTACCTGCAGCAGTACTTCCAGACCGCCCGCGGGATGACACCGACCCACGCCGGCCTGATGTCGATCTGCATGGTGCTCGGGCTCTCCAGTGCTGGAATGGTCACCGGACGCCTGATCAGCTCCACCGGACGCTGGAAGCGCTACCTGATCTTCGGCGGCATCATGCTGCCGATCGGGCTCTACCTGCTCAGCACGATCGACGAGCACACCAACCTGGCCCTGGTCGGCGCCTTCATGGCCATCCTCGGTCTCGGAGTCGGTGCCACCAACCAGAACCTCGTCCTCGCGGTGCAGAACAACCTCGACAGCAAGGACATGGGTGCCGGCTCCTCGGTCGTCGCCTTCTTCCGGTCGATGGGCGGCTCGATGGGCATCGCCGCGCTCGGCGCCGTGCTCTCCCACCGCGTCGAGGACGTCATCACCGACGGCATCCCCGAGCTGGTGGCCAGCGGAAAGGTCACCCCCGAGGAGCTCCGGAGCCTGCAGGGCGGCGGGCTCGCCGACCCGGCGAGCATGCCGAGCGCGGTGCAGGCCCTCTACGAGCACGCCTTCGCCGTCGCCACCGCCGATCTCTTCCTGGTGGCCATCCCGTGCGCGGTCATCGCGCTGGTGGCGATCCTGGGTATCAAGGAGGTTCCGCTCAAGACTACGATCGAGGACCTCGCCGACGATGAGATCGCTCCTGAGGTCGCTGCGGAGCTCGAGGCGGGGGGAGCGGGCCGGAGATGACAGGGATGACAGCGATGGACGACGCCGCCCAGGGCGAGCAGATCGAGGACGGCCCTCGCGGTGAGTCGCTCAGCCGGCTCGAGGCCGAGGTCGGTGTGCTCGTGTGGAGGGCCAAGCGGGCGATGAAGGCACGCGGCCGGATGCTTCACCCGGATCTTCCGCCCGGCGGCTACATGATGCTGACCTGGATCGCCGAGCGTGGCCCCGTACGCGCCTCCGCGCTGGTCGACGGACTCGGGATCGACAAGGGAGCGGTCAGCCGGATGGTGCAGGCCATGATCGACCTGGGCCTGCTCGAGCGCCACCCCGATCCCGAGGACGGGCGGGCCAGCCTGGTCTCGGTGACCGCCGAGGCGCGCGACGGGCTCGACCGGGTGGCACAGGAGCGTCGCGTACGTTTCAACGACCGGCTGGCCGACTGGAGTCCCGACGAGATCGACCGGCTCAGCGCTATGCTGTCCAGATACAACGAGGCCCTAGAACGCCAGGGCTCCTAGGGGATCACGTCGTGATCTCTCCTGCAGGCCGACGTCGTTCGGGACACACCCTGCTGGGTTCGGTTTTTCTGACTGATTCAAGGATGTAGGATTAGCCCGTGAGCGATCTCATCGACACCACCGAGATGTACCTCCGCACCATCTACGAGCTGGTCGAAGAGGGAATCGTTCCGCTGCGCGCCCGCATCGCCGAACGCCTCCACCAGTCCGGCCCCACGGTCTCCCAGACCGTCGCCCGGATGGAGCGCGACGGTCTGCTCACCGTCGAGGGCGACCGCCACCTGCAGCTCACCGACGAGGGCCTTCGCCTGGCCACCCGAGTGATGCGCAAGCACCGTCTTGCCGAGCGGCTGCTCACCGACGTCATCGGCCTCGACTGGGAGCTCGTTCACGAGGAGGCGTGCCGCTGGGAGCACGTCATGTCGGACACCGTCGAGAAGCGACTGCTCGACCTGCTCGGCGACCCGACCGAGTCGCCCTACGGCAACCCGATCCCCGGTCTCGACGAGCTCGGCGGCAAGCCCGCCGACGAGGACTTCATGGCCGGCGTCCAGTCGCTCACCGCCGCGGCGGGCTCCGATCGTGCCACCGTCCTGGTGCGCCGCATCTCCGAGGAGATGCAGAAGGACGAGTCGCTGATGAGCGCCCTGCGCCGGGTCGGGGCGACCCCGGACCAGACCGTCGCGATCAAGGCGACCCCCGACGGCGTCCTGCTCGGCTCCGGTGGGGAGACCGCGGAGATCATCCCCGAGGCCGCGGACCATATCTTCGTGAAGGCCCTCTGACCCGCAGATTCACCGCCGGTCGGCTCCACGAGTCGGCTTCGGTGTGGCAACGCTGCGCCTACTTCGCGCCCACTTTTGTAACCGCGGGTGAAATTCTCTCGACGTCGGCAGATTCTGGCACATGACTCTGGACCGATTACGTCATAGATGCTTATGTTTGACGTGCAAGGCCTGCTGAAGGGAGACGTTCAGCAGTTGTCATGTCGAGACTTGCGGGGGTCTCCGGAGGGGAGAGCTCTATGGAGGTCGTTCATCTGCCCGCTCGCGGTCGCGAGCTGGATGAGACGTTCCGCCCAGTCGCCGTCCACCACACCGACACCGGCCTGACCCGTCACCTCGAGCGCGGCGAGGAGATCGTGCTCACCGACCTCGGTGGCGACTACCACAGCGCCAAGGTGCTGCTGATCGACGAAGGCCCGGTCTACCACTTCTTCATCGGCGCCAGACTCTCCGTCGACGAGGCCGCCGGCCGCATGGCCGACCTGCCGCAGTCACGCTCTGCCTGAGCCTCTGAACCTGCGCTGTGCCAAGGTGGTGAGGAACTCGCTGGTCCCGACCTCCAGCTTGTACGCAGCCTCCCCATCGCCCCTGGTGGCGCCGCGGTTGACGATGACGACCGGGATCCCGGCCTTCGCCGCCCTGCGTACGAACCGATAGCCACTCATCACAGCCAGACTCGAGCCCGCGACGAGCAGCACGCCCTTCCCCTCGTGCCGCTCGTCGCGGAACTCGAGGCTCTCCGGCCCGGCGAGGGCATCGACCGCCGCCATGCACCGGGCGACCCGATCCTTGGGCACGTTCTCGCCGAAGAAGACGACGTCCGGCTTGAGGATGCCACCGCAGATCTCGCAGTCGGGCACGACGAAGTCCTGCGTCTCCTCGAGCGCGACGTCACCGTCCGGGCGGGTCTCCACGTCCGCGTGCACCTCGGCCCATCCCGCATTGAGCGCCTCCATCCGCTCCTGCAGGTCGCGGCGCGGGCTCAGCGTGCGACAGGACAGACAGATCACGTCGGCCACCCGGCCGTGCAGCGTGACGATCCGGCCGCTGCTGGCGAGCTCGGGTGCCGCCTGCTCGTGCAGACCGTCGACGTTCTGGGTGATCAGCAGCTCTGGGTCGATCGCGGCCAGGGCGCGATGGCCGGCGTTCGGCACCGCGCTGCCCATCCGCCGCCAGCCGAGGTGGCTGCGCGCCCAGTAGCGCTGCCGCTCCTGCGGGCCCGAGATGAACTGCTGGTACGTCATCGGCTGCCGTGACGGGCTGCCCGGGCTGCGGTAGTCGGGGATCCCCGAGTCGGTCGAGACGCCGGCCCCGGTCAGCACCACGAGGCGCCGGTCCTGGAGGAGGGCCAGCGCCGCGGCGTACGAATCGGTGTTGCTCGCCTCCGAGGCGAGGGTCACGAGGCGTACCTGCCCTCGGCGCGAGCCTTGCGCTTCGCGGCCTCGACCTCACGGTTCTTCTTGGGGGCGTTGGTGACGAGATCGTCGAGGAGATGCCGGGTGATGTGGGCGATCTCGGCGACGGCCTGGTCGAAGGCCTCCTGGTTGGCGGCAGAAGGCTTGGTCGTGCCGCTCACCTTGCGTACGAACTGCAGGGCGGCAGCGGTGACCTCGTCGTTGGTGGCAGGCGGCTCGAAGTTGTGGAGCGGGCGGATGTTGCGGCACATGCCTTCAACGGTACCTGGATCGAGGCGATGGTTATCGCGATCGGCCAGGGGTGTGGGAGGGGGCCTGGCCGCGCGGATGCGGGGGGATCGGCCCGCCGTTGGGCGTGGCGCCCTTGGCCTGCCTCACGTCGTCGGCCGGGGGAGCCGGCCGCGGCACGACGCCGTCCTCGAGCAGCTGGCTCGCCATCAGCGCGGCCTGGGTGCGGTGGCTGACGCCGAGCTTGGCGAGCAGACCGGTGATGTGGTTCTTCACGGTCTTCTCCGCCAGCACCAGGCGGTCGGCGATCTGCCGGTTGGAGATGCCTTCGGCGAGCAGGACCAGGATCCGGCGCTGCTGCGGAGTCAGGTCGGCGACCACCTCGTGCATCCGACGGCGCTCCTCGACGTTGTGGACGACCTTGGCGGCCGCCTCGGGGTCGAAGAGGGTGTGGCCGCTGGCCACCAGGCGTACGCCGGAGACCAGGCTCGTCGCCTCGATCTGCTTGAGCACGTAACCGGCTGCCCCAGCCATGATCGCCTGGCTCATCACCTCGTCGTCGGCGTCGGTGGCCAGGATCAAGCAGCGGATGTCGCTCTTGATCGCCAGCGCCTCGCGACACAGCGCCACGCCGGAGGCGTCGGGCAGGTGGGCGTCGAGGATGAGTACGTCAGGACGGAGCGTCGCGATCAGGGGCCGTGCCTCGGCGGCGGTGCGGGCCTCGCCGACGACCTCGATGTCGGGTTCGGGCAGCAGGACCGTACGCACGCCGACACGCACAACGTCGTGACCGTCGGCCAGCAGAACGCTGATCACCGCGTCGCCCACAGGCTCGTCTCACTCATCTCGTGGTTGGGGATGGTGCCTGGTCGTTCACTCAAATGCTGATTCACCGAAAGAAACCGCTCAAGAGTATCCCTATTGATGCAACATTTGATCACTGAGAGACCCGTGCCGTCTCGGATTTCGTTGCTTCTGGAAAGGTAGCGGTTATGACGTCTTCTCGCGATCTCGACATCGTTCTGTTCGGCGCGACCGGATTCACGGGCGGTCTGGTGGCCGGATATCTCGCCGAGCACGCGCCTGAGGGACTGCGGTGGGCGCTCGCCGGCCGCTCCCTGTCGCGGCTCGAGGGCGTGCGTGACGGGCTCGGCTCCGCCGACGTCGAGCTCCTCCAGGCCGACGTGCACGATTCCTCGTCGCTGGCCGCGCTGGCGGCTCGTGCTCGCGTCGTGATCACGACGGTCGGGCCCTACCTGGAGTACGGGGAGCCGCTCGTCAAGGCCTGCGCCGAGGCCGGCACCGACTACGTCGACCTGACCGGAGAACCCGAGTTCGTCGACCGGATGTTCGTGAAGTACGACGCCACCGCCCGCGCCAACGGTGCCAGGATCGTCCACGCGTGCGGGTTCGACTCGATCCCGCACGACCTCGGCGCCTTCTTCACGGTGCGCGAGCTCGCCGCCGGCGGAGAGATCACCGGCCCGCTGACGATGAAGGGCGTCGTCCGCTCCAACGCCACCTTCTCCGGTGGCACCTTCCACTCCGCGCTGGGGCAGATGTCGCGGCCCCGGGAGATGGCGGCGGCATCGCGCGAGCGCCGGGCGCTCGAGAAGCGGCCGGAGGGGCGTACGTCTCGACCGGCGAAGCCCAGCCTTGGCCGCGACAGCGAGCTGGGCTACTGGCTGCTGCCGCTGCCGACCATCGACCCGTTCATCGTCGCCCGCTCCGGGCGGGCACTGGAGGCTTACGGCCCCGCGTTCACCTACTCGCACTTCGCCGGCACCAAGACACTGCGGTACGCCGTCGGCGGCGCTGTCGGTGTCGGTGGCCTCGCCCTCGCGATGCAGGTGCCCCCGCTGCGGGCCAAGCTCGGCGAGCGGGTCAAGCAGGGCACCGGACCCTCCGAGGGCCGTCGCGAGAAGTCGTGGTTCACCGTCGACTTCGTCGCCGAGTCCGGCGGCCGGAAGATCCACACCAAGGTCTCCGGAGGCGACCCCGGCTACACCGAGACGGCGAAGATGCTCGCCGAGTCGGCGCTCTGCCTGGCCTTCGACACGCTGCCCGAGACCTCCGGTTCGGTGACCACCGCAGTCGCGATGGGCGACGCGCTCCTGGATCGCCTGCAGACCGCCGGGATCCGGTTCGAGGTCATCGACAACGCGTCATAGGGCGCGGTGCGACGGGGAAATATCTGGAATTGGTGCCCCAGGCAAGAGTCGAACTTGCGACCTTTCGCTTAGGAGGCGGCTGCTCTATCCACTGAGCTACTGGGGCATTCGCGAATATCTTGCCACGGCGGCAGGTGATACTACGGTTTGGGGTTCGATGCGGTCAGGGGCCAAACTTGGGGCCCTCGCGTAGGTTGAGTCACCGTCGACTCAACCCGAATCCCCCTAAAGACAAGCGACGAGTGACGGTGATCTATGCCTGACGCCTCCATGCCTCCCCGACGTGGGGGTGCGGATTCAGGCTCCGGCGTGTCCGGATTCGAATGGATGTACGGCGCCGACGAGTCTGAGAGCAACGAGTCTGGGGGGACTCATGCCGGCCGTGGTGCTCGAGTCGCGGACGTACCGACCGACCAGCCGTCAACGGAGCCCGGCGGTGGCCGGCGAGCCGCACGTCCGCAGTCCGACTTCGTGTCGCCGCCGCCTCCCGGGCCTGGTTCATCGGGCGGTGGCCGTCGGGCTGCGCGTCCGGCCCGCCAGGAGCCGGCTCAGCCTGAGCCTCCCGCCGTCGAGCCGCTGCACGCAGAACCGGTGCGGCGGGAGCCGACCCGCGCCGAGCGCTTGCAGGCGATGGGCCGGGGGACCCCTGGGTCGTCGCCGATGCCTCCCCCTCCTGCCCCTCAGGAGTGGGATCCCGACGCGACGGCCGTGGCCCCTCCGTTGCGCGAGACTCCGCGCCCCGGACCCCGCATACCTGCGCCGCCGGCCACCGTACCGTCGGTCGAGGAGACCGCGATCGCGCCCGCGCCGGAGTGGTATCGCCAGGATCCTCACCCCGCCCCTCCCGCCCCCAAGGTCCCTGACCAGCAACTCGCCCCGCCGGCCGCGCGCGAGTTCGACTGGAACGACCCCGGCGCGACCGCCGTCGCGCCCCGACCTGACCCGGCCGACCGCCCCCGAGGGCGTACGGCCTCACGCGATGAGCTGCACGAGGCCCGCCATGAGGCCTATCCCGCCCCGGGCCGCCGAGGCGCTGCGTACGCAGCGGGTTACGACGACGAGTCCTACGACGACTATCCGCCCCAGGATGGCTACCAGGAGCCGTACGCCCCCTACCCGGACGACGAGCGCACGGATCGCGACAAGCCGCGCAACGTTGTGTGGCAGGTGCTCAGCTCGACCTTGCTCGTGCTGGCGCTGATCGTCGGACTGTTCGCGGTCTACACCTACCGCGACCTTCGGTCGAACATCAGCACCGTCAGTCTCGGCGAGAAGGCTGCTGACGTCGGCCCGAAGGAACCGATCAACATCCTCGTGATGGGTTCGGATAGCCGCGACTGCAAGGGCTGCGGCCTGGACGGCCAGAACGGTGGCGGCTCGGACACCACCATCCTGTTGCACCTTTCGGCGAACCGAAAGTTCGCCTATGGCGTCTCCATCCCGCGCGACACGATGGTCAACCGACCTTCCTGCAAGACGGAGGATGGAAAGACCGCCCCGGCCGACTATGTGCAGTGGAACGCTGCGTACGAGACTGGAGGTCCGACCTGCACCGTTGAGCAGGTCGAGGCAGTAGCCGCTGAGATGTGCGGTGAGAAGTGCGACATCACCATCAATCATCTCGTCGTGGTCGACTTTGGAAGCTTCAAGGGGATGGTCGATGCCATCGACGGTGTCGACGTTTGCCTTCCCGAGGCTGTCGACGACAGTTTCTCAGGGGCGAAGTTCGATGCTGGACCCCAGAAGCTCAATGGCAAGGAAGCCCTTCAGTACGTTCGTATGCGTCACGTCTTCGGTGACGGAAGCGATTTGTTGCGGGCGAAGCGCCAGCAGGCGTTCATCGGCTCGATGGCGGCGAAGCTGCTTTCCGGCGACACCTTGTCGAGCCCGACGAAGGTGCTCGGCTTCCTGAACGCGGCGACGAAGGGCCTGACGATGGACGAAGGCCTCAAGGACAACCTCGACACGATGGCCAAGATCGGTGCTGGCTTCCAGAGCATCGGGATGGAGAACATCAAGTTCCTCACCATCCCGGTGGCGACGGACCCGCAGAACGAAAACCGAGTCGTCCTCGATAAGGAGAAGGCGAAGAACGTCTTCAAGGCCATCGCCAACGACAAGCCGCTGACCAAGAAGATCGCGGCGGGCTCGCTTGATGCCGGGCAGGCCGCGGGCGACAAGGACAAGAAGAAGCCCGAAGGCTCCGGCGAAGGCACCGACGGCGAGACCGCTGGTTCGGAGCCCTCCGACGATGCGGCCTCGAGCGACTCCTCGGGCGACGCGTCGGGCAATGCCAGCAGCGGAGCGACCGAGGAGGAGCTCGCCGCGATCGCCGAGCAGGCCAAGGCTGAGCGCGAGCGTGCGGGACTCTGCTGATGGCTGAGGACACCTCATCCGAACCGGAAGCGCCGGACGAACCGAAGGAGCCGGAGTGGAAGCGCAAGCAGAGGCTGGCGCGGATCTTCGGTGACGTACTTCCCGAGACGACCAACGACGAGCGGGATTCGTCGGCGGAGTCGGAGGAGTCGGCGTCGGATCGATGGCTGAAATCGCAGGTGCCGCCTCACCACGGTGGGTGAGACGGCACCTGGGTGCGAATGGGTCAGCGGGCGGCGCTGAGGCGGTCGCGGATCTGCTTGAGGATGTCGATCTCGGTCTCGCCCGGCTCGGGTTCCGGGAAGAAGCGCTCCTTGGCGGCGGTGTAGGGCTTGACGATCATGAAGTAGACGACCGCAGCCATGATGACGAAGGAGATCACCGCGGTGAACCAGTCGCCGAAGTGGATGCCATAGGGCTTCCAGTTGGAGAAGTCAGGCGTGCCGCCGAGCTTGCCGATCAGGTCCATGATCACCGCGACGGTGGCTGTCACCACCGAGGCGAACGCGGCACCCATGATGAACGCGACCGCTAGTTTGATCAGGTCGCCCTGGAGCAGGAACTTCTTGAAACCGTTCATTTCTTGCTTTTCTCCTGTTGCTCATTGTGTGAGGTGAAGGAGACCCCGGATGTGGCGTGCGTTGGCCGTCAGTACGCAAAGGTGAGGTAGCCACCCACCCCTGCCGATGTGACGTCCTCGACGCTGTTCTCGGCGACTCCGACGATGACCAGACGCCCCGCCGAAGTGTTCGTGACGCCAAACCCCTCGGTCTTTCCCTGTGCCATGGAATCATCCCGGCTCGGCTCAGCGGCCTGAGGGAGGCTGAGGATCAGCGTGTCGGTGGTGACGAGGGCGGTCTCGGCGGTGGCGGGGTCGGTGGCGTAGAGGTCGACGGTGTCGCCGACGTGGAGCAGCCCCGCCATCTCGGCGTCGGGGAGCCGGACCGGGACGGCCACCAGGTCGGGGTGGCCCTCGGTCAGCGCAGGACCCACGAGACGTACGTCGGTGACGGGCTCGCCGCGCCGCAGGGGCGCTGCGAGGCGCTCACCGAGCGGCGCCTCGGCAAGATCGACGGGCATGTTGGCGGGGTCGGTCGAGACGTCGGTGAGGTCGGCGGCGGTGAGGACCGTGCCGACCGGCAGATCTCGGGAGGCGACCGCCATCGTCGAGGTGTCGGGTGGGTCCGGCCGGGTGGCCGAGAACCCGATCGCGACCGCCGAGGCGGTCAGCAGGAACGCCAGCAGGCGGCGATGGGCGAGGACCCCGCGGCGTACGCGGCGGGAGAAGGACGTGATTCGAGTGAACATGCGGGCACGCTAAGTCGCCCGCGAGATTCCCGCATCTCGCTATCCACAGCCCAGGTCACGTTGTGGATGACCCTGTGGATAACCCGCTGCTGTGGGTGGTCTCAGTCCGAGGAACTGGAGGCAGCGGGCGCCGGGGAGGAGGTGCTCGAGGACGACGTCGTCGAGGACGTGGAGGGCGTCGACGAGGAGGACCCGGAGCGGGAGTCGGTCCGGTAGAAGCCGGAGCCCTTGAAGACGACGCCGGCGGCGCTGAAGACCTTGCGCAGCTTGCCGCCGCACTCGGGGCACTCGGTCAGCGAGGCGTCGCTGAAGCTCTGGAACTGGTCGAAGGCGTGGCCGCACTCGGTGCAGGCGTACTGATAGGTGGGCACGTTTCTCCTAGAACAGAATCTGGCACTCGACGGGCGCGACTGCCAATATTAGCGAACGCCTAGGAGAAGCGCTGCATTCCCTCCGCGCTCGCGGCCGCTCCGACCGCCCGGTCGTGCGCCTCGACCGGTACCGCGACACCGATTTCCCACGGGTAGAGAAGTACGCAGGTAAAGGTTCCTGCCGGCACCCGAGCCAGGATGCGGTCGTAGGAGCCGCCGCCCCGTCCCATCCGATGGCCCCGCGAGTCGACGGCCAGGCCGGGGACGAGTACGACGTCGGCGCCGGCGATCGCGGAGGTGCCCAACCGCTCCCCGCCCGGCTCCAGCAGCCCGCGAGGTGCTCGGACCAGATCTCCGTCGTAGACGGCCCAGTCCAGGTCGTTGTCCGGCAGGAGGCAGGGCAGCAGGATGCGTTTCCCGGCTGCGTCCAGCTCGTCGATAAGAGGTCCGGTGCCCGGTTCGGTGCCGATCGAGACGTAGAGCGCAACCGTTGCGGCGCTTCGTACGTCTTCAATATCAGTGACCACCTGCGACAGGGCACGCGCGAGCGAGCCCAACTGGGGGAGCCCGATGCGCCCCCGGGTAGTCAGCAACTGGTCGCGTAAGGCAGTCTTGCGCCCCACGAAGTCAGCGGGGGCTGGACTATCAGAACCCGGAGGGGTGTGTGAACCCGACACAACGACAGCCTAGGCTTTCCTCTATGGGTAGCCCAGGTTTGGCCAAGGCAATGGCGAAGATGCGCGATGCCGGCGTAGATGACGTCGCGGTGCAGACATTCGCACATTACTACCGCCAGCTCGAGCACGGTGAGACCGGGATGATCCCGGAGGAGACCATTGAGCCGGTCGACATCCCGTCGATCAGCGACGTCGCGGTCACCGATGAGGAGGCGCACGCCGCCATCTCGACCACCGCGGTGATCAAGCTCAACGGCGGCCTCGGCACCTCGATGGGCATGGACCGCGCGAAGTCGCTGCTGTGCGTGCGCAAGGGCCTGAGCTTCCTGGACGTGATCGCCCGTCAGATCCTGCACATGCGCCAGAAGTACGACGTACGTCTCCCGCTGCTGCTGATGAACTCCTTCCGCACCTCCGAGGACAGCCTGGCCGCGCTCGAGCGCTACCAGGACCTGCCGGTCGAGGGCCTGCCGCTGGAGTTCCTGCAGAACCGTGAGCCGCGCCTGCTCGTCGACGACCTGACTCCGGTCGAGTGGCCCAAGGACCCTGAGCTCGAGTGGTGCCCGCCGGGCCACGGCGACATCTACACCGCGCTGCTCGACACCGGGCTCCTCGACCTGCTCATCGAGCAGGGCTACGAGCGCGTCTTCGTCTCCAACTCCGACAACCTCGGCGCCGTCCCCGACGAGAAGGTCGCCGGCTGGTTCGCCAAGTCCGGTGCCCCCTTCGCCATCGAGGCCGTACGCCGCACCCCGAGCGACCGCAAGGGCGGTCACTTCGCGCGCCGCAAGTCCGATGGCCGCCTCATCCTTCGTGAGACGGCGCAGACGCTCGACGACGACAAGGTGGCGCTGCAGGACCTCAACCGCCACAAGTACTGCTCGACCAACAACATCTGGTTCGACCTCAAGGCGCTCAAGAAGGTCCTCTCCGAGCGCGACGGCATTCTCGGTCTGCCGCTGATCCGCAACGAGAAGACCGTCGACCCGGCCGACCCGAAGACCCCGAAGGTCGTCCAGATCGAGACCGCCATGGGGGCCGCGATCGAGGTCTTCGAGAGCTCGCAGCTGATCGAGGTCGGCCGCGACCGGTTCGTGCCGGTCAAGACCACCAACGACCTGCTCGTCCTCCGCTCCGACGTCTACGACATCGGCGAAAACTTCGTGCTCGACCAGATCGCCGACGAGGTGCCGTTCATCGACCTCGACGGGGACTACTACAAGTACGTCGCGAACTTCGACGAGCGCTTCCCCGAGGGCGCTCCGTCGCTGCGCAAGGCGTCCTCGCTCACCGTCAACGGTGACTGGACCTTCGGCAAGGGCGTCCAGGTCATCGGCGCGGTCTCGCTCGACGGCGCCAACGCCGAACGCGTCGCGCCCGCCACCGTCCTCTCCGACTGACGCCGCTGGCCGAGCCGTGAGGCCGCCTGCGGCCGAGCGTGTCGAGACCAACACAGTCCCCTCGGGGCTCGATAGGACTGTGTTGGTCATCTCGACAAGCTCGATACATCGCTCGACACGCCTTCGCCTTGCGGCTCCGGCGGCTCGACCATCGGGCGTGACGACTAGGCTCGGCGTGTGACCCCCGCCGAGTACCGCGACCGAATCCTGGCTGACCTCGAGCCGATGCCGGCCTACCCGCAGCCCTTGATGGACTGCCTCGGGCTGGCGGTGGCGGAGGACATCCATGCCGAGGTCGCCCTGCCGAGCTTCGACAACTCTTCGATGGACGGCTACGCGGTCCGCTACGCCGATGTCGCGACCGCTTCGGCAGAGGCTCCGGTGCGGTTGCCGGTGCTCGGTGAGATCGGTGCCGGGCAGGCCTCGCTGCTGGCGCTCCCGCCGGGCGCGGCGGCGAAGATCATGACGGGTGCTCCGCTGCCGGCGGGTGCCGACACGGTCGTGCCGTACGAGTGGACGGACCGCGGCGTTGCCGAGGTCGAGATCCGGCAGATGCCGGAGGAGGCTCAGCACGTCCGCTACGCGGGCGAGGACGTCGCCAAGGGCGACCTGCTCATCCCCGCGGGCACGGTGCTCGGCCCGCGCCATCTGGGCCTGATCGCCTCCGTCGGCCGCGCCCAGGTCGCAGTGCGGCCTCGGCCCCGGGTCGTGGTGCTCTCGACCGGCACCGAGCTGCGCGAGCCCGGCGAGACCCTGGGCCACGACTCGATCTACGACGGCAACTCCTTCCTGCTGGCCGCCGCTGCCCGCCGGGCCGGCGCGATCGCGTACCGCGTCGGGATCGTCCCCGACGAGCCGCGGGCGTTCATGACCGCGCTCTCCGACCAGCTCGTTCGTGCCGACCTGGTGGTCACCTCCGGCGGCGTCTCGATGGGCGACTACGACGTGGTCAAGGAGGCGCTGACGCCGGAGGGTGTCTGGTTCGGCCCCGTGAACATGCAGCCTGGCAAGCCCCAGGGGTTCGGCCGGATCGGTGAGGAGCGCGTGCCGGTCATGTGTCTCCCCGGCAACCCGGTCTCCTCGTTCGTCTCCTTCGAGCTCTTCGTGCTCCCGGCGCTGCGCCGGCTGATGGGCATGACCCCCGAGGCCAGGCCCGTACGCCGCGCCGCCCTGACCCATCCGGTGCGGTCCCCGAAGGGCAAGGAGCAGTACCTCCGCGGTTGGTACGACGGCTCCCGCGCCGGCGTCTCGCCCATCGGTGGCCCGGGGTCCCACCTGATCGGGGACCTCGCCGGCGCCAACTGTCTGATCGTGATTCCGCCGGAGACGACCTCGCTGGACAAGAACGCCGAGGTGGACGTGATCGAGCTGGACGTGGAGTTCTGATGGCTGACAGGTTGACCCACGTCGATGAGACCGGCGCCGCCCGGATGGTCGATGTCTCCGAGAAGGCGGTCACGGCTCGTACGGCGACCGCGTCTGGACGGGTTCTGGTAGCGCCGGAGGTCATCGAGCTGCTCCGCGGCGAGGGCGTACCCAAGGGTGACGCGCTCGCCGTCGCCCGCATCGCAGGGATCATGGGCGCCAAGAAGACCCCCGACCTGATCCCGCTGTGCCACCCGCTGGCGGTCTCGGGAGTCAAGGTCGAGCTGAGCGTCGCCGACGACGCCGTCGAGATCACCGCGACCGTGAAGACCACCGATCGCACCGGCGTCGAGATGGAGGCACTGACCGCGGTCGCGGTCGCCGGCCTCACCGTGGTGGACATGATCAAGGCCGTCGACAAGAGGGCGGTCATCACCGATATCCGCGTCGAGAAAAAGACCGGCGGAAAGTCGGGCACCTGGGAAATCGGGCAGAGTCAGCGATGAGCCTCAAAGCGACCGTCGTCGTCGCCTCCAACCGCGCCTCGGCAGGCGTCTACGAGGACACCACCGGACCCCTCCTGGTGGCATTTCTGGAAGAGCTCGGTTTTCTGGTCGGCCCGCCTGAGGTCGTACGCGACGGAGACCCGGTCGGCGAGGCGATCGCCCGCGCGGCCGAGGAGGGTGCGCGGGTCGTCCTCACCACCGGCGGCACGGGGCTGACCCCCACCGATCGCACCCCCGAGGTCACACGCCCGCTGCTCGATCGCGAGATCCCCGGCATCGCCGAGGGCATCAGGGCGGCCGGAGTGGCGAAAGGGATCCCGACGGCGCTACTGTCCCGCGGTCTGGCCGGTCAGATCGGAGCGTGTGTGGTGGTGAACCTTCCCGGGTCCCGGGGTGGCGTGAAGGACGCGATCGACGTGCTGCGTCCGGTGCTGCCCCACGCCGTCGAACAGTCCGTGGGAAGCGACCACCGGTGACCGATCCCGGCTGGCCCGCCGTCCTCTCCCACGGCGCGGTGACCCTACGCCCTCTCGACCGTCTCGACGCCAAGGCATGGACCGAGGCTCGCCGCCGCTCGGCGGCCTGGCTGCACCAGTGGGACGCGACCGTGCCCCCGGGATCGAGCGCGCGGCCCACGACGTTCGCCAGCCTCGTACGTCGTCTCAGGCGCCAGGCCAAGCGCGGCCTGACCTATCCGTTCGCGATCGAGGTCGACGGTGTTTTCGCTGGTCAGGTCACGGTCAACAACATCGTGCGCGGTTCTGCGCAGTTCGCCTCGATCGGCTACTGGATCGACCAGCGCTTCGCCGGCCGCGGCGTGATGCCGCTGGCGGTGGCGCTGGTCATCGACCACTGTTTCACCGCCGCGCGGCTGCACCGGATCGAGATCTGCATCCGGCCGGAGAACTCCAACTCGCTCCGCGTCGTGGAGAAACTGGGCATCAACGAGATCGGATATGCGCCCCGATTTCTGCATATCGACGGTGCCTGGAGAGATCACCGTATCTTCGCGATAACGGTTGAAGAATGTCACCAAGGAATGCTGGCCAGGCTCGGTTTGTCACCTGAATGAGGCATTGACTCGGCGTGTCCTGCTGAAATCACACAAGTCACACGCGACACACCACTGCACGTCCGCCTACGGGCTGGTGATGGCTCCTACGCTTCTTAACGTGGACCCGAGCGCACTCATCTTCGTCGCCCTCGCCGTGGCGTGGGCGGTGTACTTGGTGCCCAAAGCGCTCGAGCAGACGGCGACGGCCGAGGACGGAACGAAGAGCCGGGCCAGCGCCGCCATCTCCAAGTCCCGCCGGATCCTTGCACGGCGAGAAGCCACCGGCAAGGACTCCACCGACCTGGTGACCGAGAAGTCGCCGAAGAAGCCTGAGGCCGAGGTCGAGGCGACCGACGAGCCTGCTCCGCGACCCGTCCCGATGGCCGTACGCCGCCGCGCGGCTCGCGCCGCGGCCAAGCGCCGCAGCATCGTGCTCGGTGTGCTCGTCCTCGGTCTGGCCGTGGTCGGCGCGCTCGCCGGCTTCGGTGTCTTCGGGCCGGTGTGGATCGCGATCCCGGGCGTGCTGGTCGCCGCCTGGCTGGTCACCTGCCGGTTCAGTGTGCGCCACCAGCGTGAGGTCTGGGCACGGATCCCGTTCCCCGAGGACCTTCCCGAGCCCGAGCCGGTCGCCCCGCCCCGGGTCACCTTCGACATCGACCAGGACACCGGCGACCTCGTGGCCGTCGTCGAGCACGACGACACCGGCGAGCACCTCCCCGCGGGTTCCTGGAAGCCGGTGGAGACACCGCTGCCGACGTACGTCTCCAAGGAGGCGGCGCCGCGCCGCACAGTCCGCACCATCGACCTGGACGCCACCGGCGTGTGGAGCTCGGGTCGCAACGCCGCCGACTCCGAGCTCGTCCGCCAGGCCGAGGAGGCCGAGCGCGCCGCGGCCGAGGCCACCGAGGCGGCGCGCGGCCGCGCCACGGGCTCCTGAGGCCATACTGATTGGGTAACACCCGCGACGAGATGCTAACGTTTCTCATCGCTTGGGGCTGTGGCGCAGTTGGTAGCGCGTCTCGTTCGCAATGAGAAGGCCAGGGGTTCGAATCCCCTCAGCTCCACCACCTGAAACCCGGTTCTGACCTGCATCTTCATCGCAGCGAGGGCCGGGTTTCTTGCTGTCATTCGCCGGTCTCCTCGTCATGTGTTCCCCCTGGTGCCCTCCGGAGGTTCGATGAGCGATGACAGCAACTCTCGCTCACGCCCGGGCATAACGGGGTCGACGTCATGCCGCGTGCGTCAGTACGTCGGCCGAGCCACTCTTCTGATCAGCCACATGATGCCCAGCGCGAATCCAGTAACTCCCAGCCCAGCCGCGATCGCAGTGCCGATGAGAACCGAAGGCAGGTTGCCTACCGGGCCAACTCGTACCGATGCGTTGTCCGTTTGGCACTCGACAGTGAACCTCCCGTCCTCAGGGGTGGTGAATACGTGGTTGAGGTCCTCGGTATCTGACGACGAGACCGTGGCGCCGGAATCGCGGATCTCGACCGGACGTCCCGCGCTGTCGTTGACCGAGCAGTATCCGCTGTAGCCCGAGTTGTCGACGTCATGGAAGTAGATGCCCCACGCCCGGTGGGCCGGTGCGTCGACCACGACGGGCGTATCGGTGACCGCAACCCCTTCATCGCCCGACGCGAAAGCGAACAGGGTGACCGGTACGACGAAGGCAACTGCTGCTGCAACGAGCAGCAGAAGCGCGCTCCAGCCAAGCAGTTTCGAGGCGATCCGACCTTGATTCATGACCGGAACCTTGGCACAGAACACCGCGCCAGGAGACCGAATGTTCCCCGCGGAACCAGGCAAGGCCTAGCGACGCTGGCTGACGTGTACAACCGGTCAACAGGGGCCCGAATGGCTGCGGCAAGATGCCCTCAGGGGTAAAGTTCCGTGTTGCTCGCCGGCTCGGGATCGGAGAAGCGTTTTCTAGCTGTCCGATCTTTGCTTGGAGTCTCGTTGAACCACCCCTGCCCTCGTGTAGCGCCCGAAAATGGCCGGGCAATGAAGCCTGGGAATGGCCCCGTGGGCGTACGGCGGAGGCGGGCGTCGATCGCGACGGCGGCAATCCTGTCGACGGTGGCGGTGTTCTGCGGTCCGGCGACCACGGCGGAGGCGGCGGCGCTTCCGGGACGCTTGGAATCGGGGCGGCCGAGTGTGTTGATGATCAACGTCGATGACCTGGCGGCGACCGACATCAAGTACATGCCGAACGTGCAGAGGCTGCTGGTGCAGCAGGGGACGACGTTCACCGATGCGGTGGCGCCGACGCCGTTGTGCGTGCCGGCGCGGGCGAGCCTGTTGACCGGGAAGTACGCCCACAACCACAAGAACTGGTCGATCTCCGGGACCAACGGCGGCTACAAGGGCTTCACGGGGCGGCGCAACACATTGCCGGTATGGATGGACAAGGCCGGCTATCGGACGATGTTCCTCGGGAAGTACCTCAACGGCTACGGCAAGGGATCCGAGCGCTACTCCAGCGGCGAGCCCGGGTGGGATAACTGGCAGGCGACGGTCGATCCCTCGACCTACAACTTCCTTAGTCCGAAGTTCAACAACAACGGCACGATCCAGAGTCCTGGTCTCTACAGCTCGGTCGCGCTGCAGAGCCGGTCGATCAAGATGATCAAGAACGCCGGGACCAATGTGGGTGGCAAGAAGCCGTGGTTCCTCTGGGTCAACTACGTGGCGCCGCACGCGGGCGGCCCGGTCGAGGCCAGTGACCCGAAGAAGCGCTATCCCAACCAGCCTTCGCTGTGGCTGGAGAACACCCGGCCGATGGGTGCGGACAAGGGACGCTTCAGCGGCCTCGAGCTGCCGAAGACGCCCGACATGTTCTACGCCGGGCCGGGCCAGGTCACCGCAGGGAAGCCCTACACGGCAGCCCAGAAGCGGGTCATGCGCTACGTCTACCAGCAGCGCATCGAGGCGGCGCAGTCGGTCGACCGGGCCGTCGCCCGCACTGTCGCCCACCTGAAGAACAGCGGGCAGTACCGGCGTACCGTCATCATCTTCTCCGGCGACAACGGCTACACCACCGGGCACCACAACCGCCTGGGCAAGCTGTGGGAGTCCTCGCAGTCGATGCGGATCCCGCTGATCATGGTCGGCCCCGGGATCCCGAAGAACATCAAGGTCGGCTCCGCGGTCGGCAACCCGGACATCGCCACCACCGTCGCCGCGCTCGGGCGGGCGACACCGGGGCGGGCCCAGGACGGGGTCGACATCACCCGGGTGCTCGCATCGAGCGTGAAGGCGGGTAAGACGCTCTACCGGCCGATCCCGGTTGCTGCCTGGCCGACCCTGGGCGGGACGACCAGCAAGTATCGCGGCATCCGGTACGGGCGCTACACCTACGTCACCGTCACCGCGACCGGTGTGCCCGTCCTCTACGACCGCGCTGTCGACCCGTACGAGACGCGCAACCTGGCTGGGGACCGGAGGTACACCAAGGTCGTCGCCCATCTGAAGGCACTCGATGCGAAGTATCGCGCCTGCTCGGGCAGCACCTGCCCCAAGACGTACGCATCCACTCTGAGCACCCTGAGCCCGAGCTAGCCCCGGGCCGGAAGGTTGCCGTCGTGATCATCGATCTCCCGGTTGTGGTGCACGGCTGAGCCGGTAGAACACCTCGTCGAACTTGAAGACCTTGGCGATGGGGTCCGGGTCAGTGTCGGCGTCGACGACGTCCGTGATCATCCAGTCGGCGAATGCTTCCTCGACGTCACCCCGGGTGCATCCTCGAGGCAGCGGGCCACGGTTGCGCGGTGAGAAGCAGTCGAGGATCACGGTGGCGTGATTCGACGTGATGGCAGTGACCTCACGTCCCATCGCCAGCCGCTGTTCCGGGGTGAGCCCGTGGAACGTTCCGGTGTCGACCACCAGGTCGTAGCCCGAGCCGACTGCCGACTCGAGGTCGTGGGTCACATCGCCGAGCACGACGCGCATGCCGACCCCGGCCTCGCGGGTGTACTCCTGCGCGCGTGCCACGGCCTTCGGGACGTTGTCGACACCGGTCACCTGCCAACCCCGCTCAGCCAGGGGGACGCCCCAGGTCGCCCGACCGCAGCCGAGGTCCAGGGCCTTGCCGTACGGCGGTTCCTTGCCCCGCTCCTCATTCTCGAACAGCTCCATGAGCGCGTCGGAGAAGGGCTTGTGATCGGCGAGGTCCTCCCAGGGGTGGAAGCCGACTCGGTACGACATCTTGTAGAAAACGCTCATCGCTGATCTCCTTCGGTGACGATCGCTGGACGATGGCCCCGGTGGGCATCGAGTCCGCCTTCTCCCGATTTTCGCGACGTTAGACCTACGTGCGGATCGCGGCATCGGCGAAGTCACCCACGACTCTTGACGCGCTGATGTGGGTACCGCCGTCAGAGCAGGTCGGACTGGTAGGCCAACGCTGTCGCTGCAGCGCGCGAGGAGACGCCCAGCTTGGTGAAGATGTTGCTCATGTGCCGGTCGATGGTGCGCTCGCTCAGGCCGAGCTCGGCACCGATGGACCGGTTGGTGTGGCCGGCGGCCACCAGCCGCAGCACCTGTTGCTCCCGCGCCGTGAGCTGTGTCGGCCGATCGCCAGTGAGAGCCACCAGATCCGGGTGGGCGCCGAGACGATCGAACGTCGTCCGCGCTTCATCGGTCTCCAGCCGAGCACCCTCGTCGTCGCCCAAGGACCGGCGAGCGCGACCGATCAGGACCCCGCACCTGGCTACCTCGTAGGGCGCGGCCAGCTCGCGGAAACCGTCGCTCGCCTTCCGCAGGTCGCCCAACGCGCCTCTCGGGTCGTCCTCGGCCAGCCGTACAGCCCCACTGGCTCGTCGGGCAACCGCCTCGAGCATCGGTGAGGAGAGACCGGACGCCACCTCCGCGAGCTGGGCTGCGCCTGACGCCGCGTCAGCCACCCGGGCATTGGCCAGCATGATCTCCACGTACGCGTCCAGCAGCCAGGAGCGGCCGATGGGGTCCTCGGCCTCGGCCAGGGCGCGGTCGATGGCCTGGGCCGCCTCCTCACAACGGCCCTGGCGCAGGCGCAGCAGCGCCAGCCCAGGTTGTGGATCTCGCCCGGCACTGCTCGCCTCCCGATAGCAGACCTCCGCTGCGTCGAACTGGCCGAGCAGGCGGTGCAGCTCACCTTGTTGGTAGACCGCGGCACCGTACTGCAGCTGTCGGAACGGCTGCTCCAGACGGGCCCTTGCCAAGCCGGCTTGGGTCATCGCCTCGACCCAAGCCCCTTCGAGCTGGAGGAACTCCGATCGATGGACCTGGCAGACGCCCGCGAAGGGTACGAGGTCTGGTTGTCGGGCGCACCAGTCCGTGAGCCCCTTGGTCCATGCCTGTCCACGCTGCACGTCGAAGAGGTCGTAACACGCGTCGATCGCCGTGCAGAAGCTGTCGCCGACGGCGATGGGCGACATCGCCGCCCACCGGATGGCGAGCATCGCCTCATCGAGCAGTCGGACGCCGGGCGTGATCTCGCCCAGGAAGATCCGCACCCGACCCAGCGAGAGGCGGGCCAGGGCCGCGAGCTCGTCGTCGAGCCGCAACGAGGCGATCTCCGCGGATCTTGCCAAGTCCCTCGCGGCGGTTTCAAGGTCGTTCTCGAAGGCCGCCCGGAGTCCCGTCAGGTAGGCCAGCCGCCCCGCCTCGATCGAGTCCGGCGAGCCCGGCTCGGTGAGACGTTCGATGCGTGCGATCCAGCCGTTGCCCTCGGACCGGTCGAAGGCGTTGACGAGTCGGAAGGCCAACCAGAAGGCGCAACGTACGGCTCCGGAAACGTCGCCGGAGCCGAGCCGCTTCTGGTGGGCACGCGCCCACGCGTCGTCGCTGACGGCAGTGTTCCCCACCATGTAGGCGCTGACGCCAAGACGCTCGAGGTCATCGGCGATCAGGCTCTCGTGCAGTGCCAGGAAGCCCTCATGCGCCTCACGCCACGCGTGGCGCTCATAGGCGGTACGTGCCAGGGCGAGAGCGGCCTCCATGGTGCTATTAGAGCAAGTAAGTCGTCCACCGTGCCCACGTCACGCAGCAGGGGCGACGGCATGAGCGCGTTCGGCGTCGACGGCACACTCACTCACCCGGTCGGCGGTTGGCGGACCTGAACACGGCCGGAGTCGTCCCGGTGCGCCTGCGGAAGTAGGACGAGAAGTTGGACGGGTCGTCGAAGCCGAGGAGCGCGGCGACCTCGGCCACCGAGGCGTCCCCGTGGCTGAGCTGTCGCTTGGCCTCGAGTACGACGCGTTCGTCGATGAGCTCCTTGGCCGAGAGGCCGGTGTTCTGCCGGGCGAGCCGGTTGAGGGTGCGCGCGGAGTAGCCCAGCCGGTCGGCGTACTGGCTCACTTGGTGCCAGTGGTGAAAGTTGTCCTCGATGTGGTCGCGGAACCAGCCGTACGCCTCGTGGGTGGGTCGCACGGTCGGGGAGGTGCCGCGCCCCTCGACCAGAGCAAGCTCGGCGAGAAGGAGCGCCAGGGCGTGGCCGAGCGACGCCTGTCGAAGCTGGCTCCGCTCGGCGGCGGAGTGCTCCGCGCAGTCGATGAGCAGCCGTAGGGCGGCGTCGATCGGGGAACCGTCGAGGTCGGCCGCGGGCCAGTGGTTCCGTGCACGGACGGCGCTCGCGCGGATCAGGTCGCGCGTACGGTCGGCCACCGCATGAGGGGCGAACATGACGACCCGACCCTCGATGTCATCAATCCGGCCCCACCGCTGGACCTGACCGGCGCGCACCCACAGGACGTCCCCCGTGGCGAGATCGACGTCGGTGAAGTCGACGGTGTGGACGGCGTTCCCGCTCTCCACCCGGACCAGGAGGTCGAACTCGAGTCGCTGGGAGTCGAGGAACTCGCGAGGACCGCCCCGCTCGCGGATGCCGCCGACGGTGTTGACCTCGATGTCACCGGTCGCCGGGCCGGGAGGAATGTAGGTGACGCGGCGGATGCGAGAAGCCGTCTGTCCCATTCTCACCATTGACCTTCCCGTGAACACCGTGATCGACCGTGCTCAGAAGCCTACCGTTACCAGTGCAACCATTCCGACAGCAGAGGAAAGAGACACCATGTCCCCGCTCAGCTACACCGTCATCGATGCCGCCGACGGCTCGCTCAACAAGACCAGCGTGCTGGTCACGGGTGAGACCGAGGCGATCGTCGTCGATGCCGGGTTCACCCGTGCCGACGGGCACCGCATCGTCGCGGAGGTGCTCGACTCGGGCAAGCGACTCACTACCGTGGTGATCACCGCCGGTGACCCGGACTTCTACTTCGGCGCCGAGGTCATCGCCGACAGCTTCCCTGATGCGGTCTTCGTTGCTCCGGCCGACGTGATCGAGCACATTGCCCACAGCTTCGAGGGCAAGCTGCAGGCATGGGCACACCTGGGGTCGAACCTGCCCACTCGGCTGGTCGAGATCACGCCGCTGTCCGAGTCGTTCCTGACCGTCGACGCGACGACGATCGAGGTTCGTCGAGGTAGCGACCAGCTCGGGGACCGTGCGTGGTACCTCTTCGAGCCCGGCTCGCGGTCGCTCGTCGGCGGCGTACTGCTGTTCGAGGGCCTGCACGTGTGGACCGCGGACAGCGCCACCGCAGACCTGAGGAGGGAGTGGGTCCGCGTACTCGACGATCTCGAGGCCCTGGCGCCGGCCTTCGTCGTCGCTGGCCACCGGACCGCCGGTGCGCCCACCGATCACACTGCGATCACCCACACTCGCGACTACCTCGAGTTCTTCGAGAAGATGGTCGCGTCCTCCGCCGACGCCGAGCAGGCAGAGGCCACGCTTCTGGCCACCTACCCCGACGCCGGGCTGCGGATCGCCGCTGCCCTCGGGACGAAGGTCGCCAAGGGGGAGATGACATGGGGCTGACCGCGGAGAGCGTCCCGGATCAGACGCCGGCCGACGTCGTACGCCGCCAGTACCTCGCTTCGGCCGCCGGTGACCTCGAGGCGCTCCGGGCGACTCTGGCCCCGGACGTCGAGTGGACGGAGATGGCGGGCTTTCCCCTCGCCGGCACCTACCGCACCCCAGAAGGCGTCACGGCGAACGTGATGGAGCGACTCGCCGCCGACTGGTCGGACTGGACAGCTCACGACGACACCTACGTCAGCGAAGGGGAGAACGTCGTGGTCCTCGCCCGTTACACGGCCAGGCACCGGGTGACCGACAAGCCGCTGGCGGTCCGGGTGGCACATCATTTCATCGTGCGCGGCGGCCGGATCGTCCGGTTCGAGCAGTTCGTGGACACCGCCCTGGTCCGCGACGCCGCCTCCTGATGGGGGCGTGATGCTGGTCAGTTGATCGGTATTCACCGCCGATCTCTTGACTCTACGAGCATTGCTCAGTAACCATTGACTCAATGGATACTGAGCGACAGGTCGAACTGGAACGCCGAGCCACGATGCACGCAGCGCTCGGTGATCCGGTGCGACTTCGGATTGTCGACAGCCTCCAGATCAGTGATGCCTCCCCCACAGAGCTCGCCGGGATGCTCAATGTCTCGTCGAACTTGTTTGCTCACCACGTGCAGACGTTGGTGAGCGCAGGTGTCGTGTCCCGTCATCATTCCGAGGGCGACGGGAGGCGTACGTACCTGCACCTCGAGCAGGATGCGCTCGAGAGCCTGGGCACCGCGTCCCCCGTGGCGGTGCCCAGGCGTGTCCTGTTCGTGTGCACCGGCAACACCGCACGCTCACACCTGGCCGCCGCGCTGTGGCGACAGGTCAGCCCGATCCCGGCTGCCTCGGCGGGCACCCATCCCGCCGACCAGATCAACCCGGGAACGATCGACGTCGCGACCCGCCGGGAGCTGGAACTCCCCATCGTCGAGCCTCGGCGGGTCGAGGACGTGCTCGACCCGGACGATCTGGTGGTCACCGTGTGCGACCGCGCCCACGAGACGCCGAAGGTCCCCGGCGAGCTGCACTGGTCGATCCCCGACCCGGTGGACAAGGGACCCGAGGCCTTCGACACCGCCTACGCCGAGCTGGAGCGCCGCATCAAGGCGCTCGCGGCCCGCTTTCATCCTGATGAGCCACCCCCCACGCGCAAGGAGTAGCCCTATGGAAACCGAGGTCACCGCTGAAGAGTTCTGTGGCCGCGACAACGCTTCCGCGATCGGCCGCCCGAAGAGCCCCGACGCCGTCCCCGATGCGCCATCGCTCACCGAACAGTTCGCCGGCATCGTCTACTTCTCCGAGATGACTGCCACCAGCCAGGACGATCGACGGCCGACCCATCACCGCAGCGTCGGCAGGATGTCGGGCGCGGAGTCAGCTCGCTCCACGCGCGGTCGCCGGATCCCGACTCGGCCCTGGCGCCTTCCTGCCGTCGACCGGAATCCCAAGGTCTGAACCGTTCACGGGGCCGATACCGCCCCCGGTTTATGTATAGTGGGTTCCGCGCGGGCCTTTCCCGAACGTCGTTCGATGTGGCCCCGCGTTGGCTGTGAGGTTGTGAGACCTAGGAACGCCGCAAGTTAACGCTGCTGTGGTTGTCAGGTCGATCAGTCTCGCCAATATGGAGGAGCAACGGGCTGAGAAAGCCCTGCATTGCCGAACTCCTCTCAGAGGCACCCGTCGACCGGGGCCCTGAATCAGAAGACTCCGCTCTTCGGTCGCAACGGCGCGATCCCGTGCATCAGCCAGCACCGCGAAAGGGACGCCGCCGTGGGTTTCTCGGGAACAGTCGATCGTCGTGATGCCGCCGTGGCGGCAGCCCTGGCCGGCGCCGCCGTCGTGATCGTGGGGTACGCCGCGGGTCTCGGGATCAAGAGTTCCGATGCGGTCGCTGCCCAGCCGCCGGTGGCCCCTTCGGCCCCGGCAGCTCCCGTGCCGGAGCAGGCTCCGGAGGCCGGCGCACCGCCTGCCGCCCCGGCTCCCGTGCCCGTCGCGCCGATGCCGCCGATGGCGCCGATGCCCGTCGCCCCTCCTGCTTCGTCACTGCCGTCCGCGCCGAGCCAGCCGGCCAACCCGGCTCCGCCGTCGGCCCCGGCTGATCCGGACAGTCCGCACAGCCCGCACCCACCGGAGCCGACGCCCGACGACCCGACGCCCAGCTGCGCGCCGGGAGTGCTCGAGGGCGTACCGGTCGTAGAGCCGGTGACCGAGGCTGCGACGACCTTCCTGTCGGCGATCCTCGGCTCAGTGGTGGACGAGCTGGCCGGCGGCCTGATCGACTGCACCGTCGGCACGCTGGTCGGGCCGTCCTGCTGTGGCGCGGAGGCCAGGGTTGACGAGGGTGCGGAGTCGGACCGATGAGGGGGTCGCGCAGCAGAGGTTGCCTCGCCGCGGTGGTCGCTGCCGTCGTACTGATCATCATGATGGTGTCTCCCGCCGAGGCCCACGCCGAGCTGGAGAGATCCACGCCCGTCGACGGAGCGACGGTGACGAAGCTGCCCGCCCAGGCGACCTCCGGCCGGATCGAGGTGAGCGTCGACGGGGCCGAGACGCCCGCGCCGAAAGAGCCGAACGCCCTGCCCGAGGAGCCGCGAGCCATCGGCTGGCTGGCCGCGTCCTCGCGCGTTCTGGGCTACCTGGCCCTGGCGCTGTTCATCGGTGGCCTGCTGTTCATCTCGGTCTTGTGGCCGGCCGGCGCCCGCGAGCGACGTACGCACGGACTGCTGGTGATCGCGGTGGTGTCGGGCATCGTCGCCGCGGTCAACGCGATGGTGGTGGTGCTGTGGCGTGCCTTCGGAGCCACGACCCTCCGCCAGGCGTTGACCGAGGACTTCGGTCGCGCGGACGCGGCCATGATCCTCCTGTGGCTGCTCGCCGCGGTGGTCGTCGTCGCACTGGTCCAGGGCGGCGAGCGAGCCGTCAGCGGGCTGGCCTGGCGGGTCGGTGCGATCTTCGTCGCCGCCGGCCTGGTCCGTACGGCCGGCATGAACGCCCATGCCACCCAGACGGACGAACCACTGTGGGGGATCGTCGCCGGCTTCCTTCACCTGAGTGCGGTCAGCGCCTGGGTGGGCGGCCTCACCATGCTCACGCTCTGTCTCCTCCCGAGACGCCGGCTCGCCGAGCTGGAGGTGGTGGTGCCGAAGTTCTCGAAGGTCGCGGCTCTCTCGGTCCTGACCATCGTGGTCTCCGGAGCGATCCTGCTCTGGCAGATCGTGGCGTCGGTGGATGGCTTCTGGGCGACGGACTACTCCCGAGTGCTGATGCTCAAGCTGGCGCTGTTCGTCCTGGTGATGCTCGCGGCGATGAAGAGCAAGCACTGGGTGGACAGGCGTCTGGCGAGGGCGGTGGTCGAGTCGCGCCGACCTACCGCCACCCGGTCGTTCGTGGTGTCCGTCGCTGCCGAAACCGTTCTCGTCGTCTCAGTTCTTGGCGCGGCCGGCGTGCTGGTCACGTCAAGTCCCGGTGTGTGAATCCAACCCAGAAAGGAACAACCTGATGAGTCCCTCTCCACCCAGCCGTACCCCGCGAGCAAGGCGCTCGAGACGTCACGGTATCGCGTGGTTCGCCACGATCGCCGGCGGCGGCGCAGCCCTTCTCGTGTTCGGGCTGTCGCCGACGACAGCCTTGACCGGTACGTCGCCCGCCCCCGTTTCTCCAGCGGACAGTGCTCTCAGCGACACGAGCCAGGTGACCTCGCCTACCGCGGTGCTCCAGGCTCCGGTGGCGCCCCCAGTGGTCGCGCCGGCCGTACCGGTGACCCAGCCGAAGGCGCAGGTCAACCAGCCGGCCGCTCAGCCGGCGGCGAAGGCGCCGGAAGGCGCGCCGGAGCAGGCGACCGAGGGGCACCCGATGTCGCCCTCGGCCGACGCGTGCGGAGGCCTGCAGGCGGCCGTTGACGCGTTCCTGGTGCACCTGAACGCGGCGCATCTCGAGACGTCGCCCGGTCAGCAGGTCACCGATGCGCTGGCCGTGGACCAGTACGTCCTGGCGCACACGGTCCTGATCGAGAACATGCTCAAGCCCCTCGTCTCCGGTAGCGACGCCGCGCTCGGCACCTTCCTGCAGCACGTGTACGCCGCGCACCTGGAGACGTCGCCCGGTCAGCAGGTCGCCGACGCGGCGGCCGTGGATCAGTACGTCCTGGCGCACACGGTCCTGATCGAGAACATGCTCAAGCCGCTCGCCGGCAGCGACACCAGCTCCTGCTGAGCCATAGGGCACAGCAGGGCGTACGACAACCAAGCCCGGGGATCTCGCCGAGTCGCAGTCGGCCGAGCGGACCGGGAGTTCACCAACCCGAAGGAGTGGCTCGATGAGCCAGCAACCGAACAGTTCGACAACCGAGTCAGGCCCGCCCGCCGCCCAGGGGAGGTGGTGGCTGGCCCCGATCGTGATCCTGGGTGTCCTGGCGGCGGTTCTCTCCATCGCCGGCCTCGAGGCCGGGACATCCGGACCGGCGCCCGCGGCGAGCACCGTACCCAACGCTGCCGCACCGGCAGTGCAGCCCGGCGCCCTCCCGGCCGCCGCACCCGCCGCCGTACCTGCCGCGATGCCGGTCGCGGCACCCGGAGCGGCAGCCCCCGCGGCGGCGCCTGCCGCTGCAGGGTCGGACCAGGCGGCAGCCAAGACGGTCGAGGTGATGATCCACAACTACACCTACTCGCCGGCGTCCCTCGACGTGGCCGTGGGCGACACGGTCACCTGGACCAACATGGACGAGGCTCCGCACACCGTGACCGTGACCAGCGGGCCGGAGAAGTTCGACTCCGGGACCATGCAGAAGGGCGACACGTTCACCTACACCTTCACCAAGCCGGGGACGTACGAGTACTACTGCGCCGTCCATCCCGACATGAAGGCAAGCGTCACGGTGAGCGGCGGCGGGAGCGACCCCGACCCGACGCCGTCCCCGACTCCCACGCCGGAGCCCACCCCCACTCCGGAACCCACACCGACCCCGACGCCGGGCCACCCGATGCCCCCGTCGGACACCTGCGGAGGTCTGCAGGCTGCTGTCGACACGTTCCTTCAGCACGTGTACGCCGCGCACCTGGAGACGTCGCCGGGCCAGCAGGTCACCGACATTCTCGACCTCGACAAGTACGTCCTGGCGCACACGGTGCTGATCGCGAACATGATCAAACCACTGGTGGCCGGTAGCGACGCGGCTCTCACCACGTTCCTGCAGCACGTGTACGCCGCGCACCTGGAGGCGTCGCCCGGTCAGCAGGTGGTCGATGTGCTGGCCGTGGACCAGTACGTCAAGACGCACACCGTGCTGATCGAGAACATGATCAAGCCGCTCGTGGGCGCCGACACCAGCTCCTGCTAGGGCGATCACAAGGCGCGGTGGTCCGGCCGAGTCGCAGTCGGCCGGACCACCGCGCCTCCCAGTATCGCCCGATCGACCAAGAGTCGGAGGACATCTCATGGCATCAACCCTTGGAACCGTCATGCCCAGAATCGCCGGGCTGCTCCTGGCGCTGGGCGCGGTCCTGCTACCCGCGGCACCTGCTGAGGCGGCGAGCCACGCGGTCATGATCCACAACTACGCCTACAGCCCAGCCTCGCTCAGCATCGCTCAGGGCGACACCGTCACCTGGACCAACATGGACACCGCCGAGCACGACGTCGTGGTCACCAGGGGCCCGGTGTCCTTCCGCTCGCCGATGCTGGCCAAGGGCGAGAGCTGGAGCCACACCTTCACGACCGCGGGAAGCTACGGCTACACGTGCAGCGTCCACCCGGACATGCGCGGGGCGGTGTCGGCCAAGGCCGTGGCGCCACCACCGGCGCCGCCGAAGGCGCAGCCCGATCCTGCACAGCCGCCCGCGGCAGCCCCGACGACCGCGCCGCAGCAGACCGCACCCGCGGCCCCGGCTCCCCGCACCACGCCGAGCCCGACCGCCCCGGCCGCGAAGGGAAAGCAGAGCGTTCAGCCAGCCGCCCCGTCGAGCCCGGCTGTCACCCCGGCGCCCACGGCCGCCCCGGCAGCCTCGCCGGCGGCAACCCTCAGCCCACTCCTCCTGGTGGCGGGGGCCTCCGTCGCAGTCGTCGTGTTCTGCCTGCTGCTGATGGCCTCACGACCCCAGCCCGTACCCGCCCCAGCTGAATCCGATCCCAAGGACCTGACATGACTGCTCGACATACTGCCGCGCGGCTCTTCGTAGCCCCGGCCACGCTTGGAATCGTCCTGCTCGCCCTCGCCGATCCGGCCGGCGCCCACGTGTCCGTCACCCCGACCGAGACCGCCGCGGGCGCCTACACCCTGCTGACCGTCAGCGTGCCGCACGGCTGCGACGGCTCTGCCACCACGAAGGTGGAGATCCAGGTGCCCGAGCAGATCCTCTCGGTCACGCCGACCCGCAACCCGCTCTGGACCGTCACCAAGACGAAGGCGAAGCTCGACGAGCCGCTGACCGATGCCCATGGCAACAAGGTCACCGAGCGGGACGGGACGATCGTCTATCAGGCCAGGTCGCCGCTCCCCGAGGGCTATCGGGACGCCTTCGAGCTGTCGCTGAAGCTGCCCGAGGAGGAAGGCGCGACCCTCGCCTTCCCCACGATCCAGACCTGTGAGAAGGGCGAGACCGCCTGGGTCGAGGTGCCCACCGGGAGCCAGGATCCCGAGGAGCTGGAGCACCCCGCTCCCGCGGTGACCATCACCGCCGCCGAGGGCGCGGATGCGCACGGTGCGGACTCCGTCGAGTCCGGCGAGACCGAGACCGCCGGGGTGAGCTCGAACGCGCTCGGCGGGGTCGGCCTGGGTGTAGGCCTGCTGGGGCTGATCGCCGGCGGCGCCGCGTTGGTGCGGGTACGCAGGCGCGTGTGAACCAGGTCATCCGGCTCGTCATCGCCGTCGCCGGGTGCGTACTGCTCGCGGTCGGGACCGCCGGCCCGGCGGTGGCTCACGCCACGCTGGTCCGCAGCAACCCCGCCGAGGGCGCCGTACTGGCGGCCGCGCCGGCGAAGGCCGTGTTCGTCTTCGACGAGGCGGTCTCGTTGCCCGACCAGGGTGTCAAGGTGTTCGACGCCGAGGGCGACAACGTGGCCGCCTCGGCCACGTCACAGGACACCGTCGTCACGGTGGATCTTCCGGACCGGATGGCGAGCGGGACGTACGTCGTGACCTGGCGGGCCGTCTCGGGCGACGGCCACCCGATCGCCGGCTCGCTCTCCTTCTCGATCGGTCGGCCGAGCGTGACGGTCGCCGCCCCCGAGCCCGCGGATGCCGAGTCCCCGAAGGTTTCCGCGACCCTCAGCGCGGTGCAGGGTGTCGGCTACCTCGGTCTGTTCCTCGCGGCCGGGATCACGGTGTTCGCCAGCATGCTGCTGCCCAGGACCATCGCGGCGGGGCGCTCGCGGGCCCGCATCCAGGGGCTGGCCAAGACTTCGGCCGTCGTCGCTCTGGTGGCGACCGCGCTGACCATCCCGCTCACGGTCATCCACCAGCAGGGGCTCGGTCTCGGCCGGGTCGCCGACAGGGACACCTGGTTGGCGGGCTCCCCGTCCGCGATGGCCGCGCTCGTGCTGCTTGCCGTGGGCTTCACGCTGCTCGGCCAGAACGTCGGCGCCGCGACTGACCGTCGTACGCGCTGGTTCGCGCTGTCCGGCGTCGCGCTGGTCGTCATCGCCCCCGCACTCACCGGCCACACCCGCGCGTTCTCGCCCGAGCCCCTCGTCGTCGGCACCGACATCCTGCACGTGCTCGCCGGCAGTGTCTGGCTCGGCGGCCTGGTCGGCATCGCGCTGACTCTTCCCGCGCTCGCTGGGCGGGAGGACGACGCGGCGCAGACGCTCGCCAGGTTTTCCATGGCCGCCGCCGGAGTGCTGGTGGCGCTGGCCGGCACCGGCCTGGTGCTGGCCTGGCGGATCCTGGCCTCCTGGGAGAACCTCGTCGGCAGTACGTACGGCCGGATCCTGCTGGTCAAGGTCGCCGTGGTCCTGATCGTGACCGCCGTCGCCGGCTGGAACCGGTTCGTGCTCCTGCCCGGGGTCCGCGCTGCCAAACGACGCCCGGGCCGGAAGAGTCCCGCGTCACGCATCAGCGGCACGGTGCGGATCGAGGCGGCGCTCCTCGTGGTCGTCCTGCTGCTGACCGGGTTCCTGGTCAACAAGTCACCGAGAGCGGCGCCCGCGTCCGCGGCGGAGGGACGGTCCGGCGTCCAGACGGCTGCGCTGGGCGACCTCGAGGTGCGGGCCACGATGACTCCCGGAGTCCGGGGTCGAAACACGATCCGGTTCCGGATCCAGGACTCCGCCGGAGCGCCCGTGGCGCTTGCCCGACTGCCCACCGTCAGCATCCGGTCCGACGACCTGGATCTCGGGACGGTGCCGGTCACCAGGGCCGGTGCCGGCACCTGCACGGCCGATGTCGTGATCCCGGCCGCCGGCCGCGTGGAGGTCCAGGTCGGCATGCGGCGGAGCCGGTTCGAGAATCCTGTCGCCACTCTGACCTTCCGCATTCCCAGCTCCTGACGACAGGGTGGGGCCCCTAGGCTGTGGCCATGTCGGCACGTCGATGGATGCTCGGGTTGGAGCGCGCGTGGGACGCGGCGAGACTCCGCCGAGCGGGCTCGCGGGTGCCGGCGGACTTTCGGATCAAGTGCTACGGCGGGCACGGGAGTGTCGAGGGGGTCGTCGTACGCGGCCGGGTCGTCGACGATCCACCGCCGTCGGAGGCTGTGGAGGGCGAGGGCGTGAGGGCCGCCGTACGCCGCACGGTCCGCCACTTCCTGACCGACGAGCTGCCGGGTGTGCCGCTGCGGGTCACCGTGGGTGATGCCGCGGTGGATGTGGTCACCGATGACGAGGGCTACTTCGTGGCGCGACTTCAGCCCGACCCGGAGGCGCTGGAAACGCCGTGGACCCGCGGCGCCGTCGAGCTGGCCGGCGAGTACCGCGGCCTGGTCGGCGACTACCGCGCCACGATGGAGGTCCGGGTTCCCGCCGGCGAAGCGCAGTTCGGCGTGATCTCCGACATCGACGACACGATCCTCGAGACCGGTGTGCAGCGCGTCGGGCGGATGGTGCGTCAGACCCTCACAGGGTCGGCGCTCACGCGTACGCCGTTCCCTGGCGCGCCAGAGCTCTACCGCGACCTTGCCGCCCGCGCGAACCCGGTCTTCTACATCTCCTCCAGCCCGTGGAACCTGCATGCGTTCCTGGACGCCTTCGTGCGCCACCGCGACTTCCCCCGAGGCCCACTGCTGCTGCGCGACCTGCTCGGCGGTGCCGACGGCCGGGAGTCCAAGACCCGGCGCATCGACGAGGTCCTCGCGCTCCACCCCGGCCTTCCGTTCGTCCTCCTGGGCGACTCGGGTGAGCACGATCCGGAAACGTACGCCGACACCGTGCGTCGCCATCCCGGGCGGATCCTCGCGGTCTACATCCGCGAGGTGCGGCTCGATCCTCACGACGGCCGGGTCGAGCGCGTGTGGAGCACCATGGGCGATGAGGTGCCGCTCGTGCTCGTCGCCGACAGCGATGCGGTACGCCGCCACGCCACCGGCCTCGGCCTCCTCTGAGAACTGCACGCCTCGAGGTGTGCCCCGGGGCGGGTTCTGAACACCAGACCGGGGCGCTGCGCCGGGCGTAGCATGGGCGTGCGCCGTGTGCATCAACCGGGGGCGGCGCAGCCGTCGGCGAAGACACCGGAGGGTCCTGTGAACAAGGCGTTGCTGAATTCCCTGACCGAGAAGGAAGCAGCTCTCGTCCGTGAGGCGGACCCTGCTGCCCTGCGCGAGCTCGACGAGGACCAGCTGCTCGAGCTGCATGAGCGGGTGAGACGCGAGCGCAGCAAGCACCTGAAGGTCTACCGCCGCGGTGCCAGCGCCGCGGTGGAGACCGTCGGCGGACGCGGTAAGGCCTACGACCAGAACCAGCGCGCTAGGGCCAAGGTAGAGGTCTTCGAGTCCGTGTTGGCGCAGGTCAGTCGTCAGGTCAGCGCTGCGGCGAGGAAGGCCTCGCAGGAGCTGCGGGCTGAACGGATCGCCGCGGCGCGAGCCGCCACCAGCGCAGGGCCACCTCGTGAAACTCCCGTGAACGACGGGGGCACCCCTGTGCCCAGCGTGCGGCGGGACTCCACGCGGACGACCGGAGGCCTCAAGCGTGACGCGTCCTCTCGTGCGCAGGGCGCCCGTCGCCAAGGTGCGCGCGACGCACGCTGAGCACGTCCTCACTCGTCAGGTCGTTCCTGGCCAATGAGCGCTCGCATGCGCGAGCGCGGGCTTCTCGAGGGCTTCGACCAGGCGCTCGAACAGGGCGACCGCGGCGGGCGCGCTCCAGTTCGGGGCGAGGACGTCGTGGGGGAGGCCCGGGTCGCGGAAGGGGAGCTTGCGCCATTGGCCGACGACGCCGAGGTAGGTCACGAAGGCGTCCTGGCCCGACGGAGTGGCGTCCTCGAGCCGGGCGGCGAGAGCGGTGTGGGCCGTGGAGAAGTCGCGGTAGCTCTGGTCGATCGCCTCGAGGTCCCAGCTGCTGTAGAGCAGCTCGGTGAGGTCCTGGGTGCCGTGGTAGCCGCCGACGAAGATCGCGGCATAGGACTCGAGCCCGAGCTCGGTCACCGCTCGTTCGGCCGCGTCGCGCATCCGCGCGGGCGCGATCCACAGCGCGGTGCCGACGTTGCCGAAGCCCAGGTGAGAGAGGTGGGCACGCAGCTGGTGTCGCTTGGCGCGCATCGACTCGGGTACGCCGAAGTGCACGATGCACCAGCCGTCGGCCAGGTCGGCGGGCTTGCGCGCATGCCAGATCACCTCATCGCCGGCGGCGAGCGTGGATCGGGCAACGGACGTGAGCCCGTACCCGCGGGTGCCGTCGCGGGTCTCCGAGTCGAGCCAGCCGTTCCGCTTCAGGCGGTGCACGGCGGTGCGCACGCTCGGTCCGTCCAGCCCGACCTGGGCCAACAGGTCGATCGCGCCGGCGATCGGCATCCAATCGCCGAGCGGTCGCACGACGGCGCCGAGGAACGTCACCACGGTGGTGCGCGATCGTCGGTTCTGCTGTGCTGTCGGGGCAGCCTCCGCCTTCGTCACCTGCGGCATTCTGCCGGATCCTCCGTCGGCTTCCCGGGGGCCCACCGCAGGTGGACCTGGTCGGTCTCGCCGGTCCTCAGCAGCTGCAGCCGAGGAGGAATCTTGTCGGTGCGCGACGTCGGTGGCTTGCGCCGCCCGGCCGCCCACTGGACCGGCCAGCCGGCCGCCTCACCGTCGTAGCCCTGCTCGACAGCGGCGTGCAGCGTCCAGCTCGGATCGAACAGGTGGGTGCGGCCGAGCGCGCAGATGTCGGCACGGCCGGCGAGCAGGATCGAGTTGACGTCGTCGTACGACGAGATGGCGCCCACCGCGATCACCTTCACCCCGGCCGGCTCGGCGACGAGGTGGCGGATCTTGTCGGCGAACGGGGTCTGGTACGAGCGTCCGAAGGCGGGCTTCTCGTCCTTGCTCACCTGGCCCGACGAGACATCGATCGCGGCCGCGCCGTGCTCGACGAACGCCCGGGCGATCTCGACCGCGTCGTCGTCGGTGTTGCCGTCGGGCATCCAGTCGGTGGCCGAGATCCGCACGGTCACCGGGATCGGAGCCGGCACCGCGGAACGGACCGCGTCGAAGACCTCCAGGGGGAAGCGGAGCCGGTTGGCCAGCGGCCCGCCGTACTCGTCGTCGCGACGGTTGGCGACGGGGGAGAGGAAGGAACTGAGCAGGTAGCCGTGGGCGGCGTGGAGCTCGATGAGGTCGAAGCCCGCGTCGACGGCACGCCGTGCCGCCGCGACGAAGTCGGCGACGACCCCGTCCAGGTCGGCGCGGTTCGCCTCGCGCGGGACGTGGCAGCCCGCGCCGTAGGGGAGCGGGGACGGGCCGATGACCTCCCAATTGCCGTCGTCGAGCGGCTCGTCCATGCCGTCCCACATCAGCTTCGTCGAGCCCTTGCGACCGGAGTGGCCCAGCTGCATGCCGATCTTGGCGGTGGAGTGGTCGTGCACGAAGTCGGTCACCCGGCGCCAGCGGTCGCGCTGCTCGTCGGTCCAGATGCCCGGGCAGCCGAGCGTGATCCGGGCCTCGGGAGACACGCAGGTCATCTCGGTCATCACCAGCCCGGCGCCGCCGAGCGCCTTGGAGCCGAGGTGGACCAGGTGGAACTCGTCCGGGACGCCGTCGGTCGCGGAGTACATGTCCATCGGCGAGAGCATGACCCGGTTCTTCAGCTCCAGCTCGCCGATCCGGACGGGCTGGAACATCGCCGGCGCCACTTCCCGGGCGCCTTGGTGGCGCGCGAACTCCGCCTCCATCAGGCGCGCGAAGTCGGCGTCGCGTTCCCTGAGGTTCTCGAAGGTGATCCGGCGCGAGCGGGTCAGCAGGTTGAAGACGAACTGCGCGGGGTCCTGGTCGGCATACATCTCGATGTTCTCGAACCACTCCAGCGACGCCTGGGCCGCCCGCTGGGTCGACTCCACCACCGGCTTCCGCTCGGTCTGGTACGCCTCGAGCGCCTCGTCGAGGGAGGCGTGCTCGTGGAGACACGCGGCTAGGGCAAGGGCGTCCTCCATGGCCAGCTTGGTGCCTGAGCCGATCGAGAAGTGAGCGGTGTGGGCGGCATCGCCGAGGAGCACGACGTTGCCGTCGTACCAGCGCCCGTTCTGGACGGTCTGGAAGCTGATCCACTTCGAGTTGTTGGTCAGGATCGCGTGCCCGCGGAGCTCGTCGGCAAAGATCTTCGCGATCCGGCCGACGGCGTGCTCGTCGGAGACGCCTGGGGCGAAGGTCTCGTGCTCGGTCGCGTCGAGCCCGGCGCGGCGCCACACGTCCTCGTGCATCTCCACGATGAACGTCGAGCCGCGGTCGGAGAACGGGTAGCCGTGGATCTGCATCGTGCCGAACTCGGTCTGCTTGACGAAGAACTGGAACGCCTCGAAGACCAGGTCGGTGCCGAACCAGATGTACTTGTTCCGGCGGCGGTCCAGGCTGGGCCCGAACCGGTCGGCGTACTTGGTTCGGACGGCCGAGTTGACGCCGTCCGCGGCCAGCACCAGGTCGTACGAAGCGCGCAGCTCGTCGGGGTCGGGAGCAGCGGTCCGGAAGTGGACGGTCACGCCCAGCTCGGCGACGCGTTCCTGCAGGATCTGCAGCAGGTCCTTGCGTGACATCGCGGCAAAGCCCTGCCCGCCGACGGTGAACTGATGGCTCTGACCCTGCCGGTCGGTCATAGCCACGTCGATGTCGGTCCAGCGCGCGAACAGCTCCTCCATCCGGTCGTGCACGACCTGGTCGGCACCCTCGATGCTGCCGAGTGTCTCGTCGGAGAAGACGACGCCGAAGCCGAACGTGTCGTCGGGGGCGTTGCGCTCCCAGACCGTGATCTCGTGGCTCGGGTCGAGGGTCTTCATCAGCGTGGCGAAGTAGAGCCCGCCGGGCCCACCCCCGACGATCGCGATCCTCATGTCCCGCTCTCCGACTCGACGATCTGGCGCAGCTTGAAGTGCTGCAGCTTGCCGCTGGTGTTGCGAGGCAGGGACGCGACGAAACGGACGTCGCGCGGGTACTTGTACGGCGCCAGCCGGCCCTTGACGTACTGCTGGATCTCCGAAGCCTTCGCGGCGTCGCCGTCGACGCCCTCGCGGAGCACGACGAACGCGCAGACGATGGCGCCTCGGTCAGGATCGGGTCCGCCGACCACGCCCGCCTCGACGACATCCGGGTGGGTGCCCAGGGCCTCCTCGACCTCGGGT
This sequence comes from Nocardioides sp. NPDC127503, assembly GCF_040302165.1. Classification (NCBI taxonomy): domain Bacteria; kingdom Bacillati; phylum Actinomycetota; class Actinomycetes; order Propionibacteriales; family Nocardioidaceae; genus Nocardioides; species Nocardioides sp. NPDC127503. The sequence continues at coordinate 184,472 of NZ_JBEORH010000009.1, forward strand.
CCGGCGATGTTGTAGCCCGAGGAGACGATCATGTTGTCGGTGCGCGAGCGATACCAGTAGTAGCCGTCCTCGTCGCGGACGAAGGTGTCACCGGTGACGTTCCAGCCGTTCACGATGTAGCCGCGCTGGCGCTCGTCGTCGAGGTAGCGGCAGCCGACCGGACCGATCACCGCGAGCCGCCCCTCGACGCCCGGTCCGACCTCGTTGCCCTCGGCGTCCAGGATGGCGGCGCGGTAGCCCGGAACCGGCTTGCCGGTCGCCCCGGGCCGGATCTCGTCGCCGGCCGCCGAGATGAAGATGTGCAGCATCTCGGTGGCGCCGATGCCGTCGATGACCCGCAGCTCCAGCTCGCGCTCGAGCTCCTCCCAGGTCGCCCGGGGCATGTGCTCGCCCGCGGTGACGGCGACGCGCAGTCCCTTGAGCTGCTCGATCACGTCGGACTTGAGGATCTGCTTGTATGCCGTCGGGGCGGTCGCGAGCGCGGTGACGCCGTGCTCCGCGATCAGCTCGGCGAGCTGGACCGGCGAGGCGGCCTCGGTGAGCAGGGCACAGGCCCCGGTCCGCAGCGTGAAGACGACCAGCATGCCGAGCCCGAACGTGAACGCGAACGGTGCCGTGCACGCCACGACGTCGCTCGGCTCCAGCCGCAGGGTCGCCCGGCCGAAGGTGTTGTCGATCGAGAGGATGTCGCGGTGGAAGTGGGTGGTGATCTTCGGGACGCCGGTCGTCCCCGAGGTCGGCCCGAACAGCGCGACGTCGTCGGCCGCGGTGTCGACCGCGGCGAAGTCGCTTGGCTTGGCCAGGATCCGGCGGGCCAGGTCGTCCTCGGCGTCGCCGCCGTAGGCGACCACGGTGAGGTCGGGCGCGACGGTGTCACGGACCGCGTGGACGTCCTCGACGAACCGGTGGTCGACGAGCGCGACCGCGGGCCGGGTCTTCGCGACGATCGGCCCGAGCTCGGTCGCCCGGAGTGCGGCCATGGTCGTCACCACGATGCCCCCGGCCTTGAGTACGCCGAGCCAGGCCGCGACCGTCCACGGGTTGTTCGGGGAGCGCAGCAGCACCCGGTTGCCGCTGACGAGGCCGAGATCGTCGACCAGCACGTGGGCGATCTGGTTCGCGCGGACGAGCAGCTCGCCGTACGTCCACACCGTGCCGTCGGGGGTGCGGAGGGCGGGACGGTCCGGACCGTGCGCCGCCACGGTCGCGTCGATCAGCTCGGTCGCGGCGTTGAGGCGCTCGGGGTAGTCCAGGAGCGGCGTGGTGAACTCCAGCGTCGGCCACTGCTCCGCCGGCGGCAGGTGGTCGCGGGCGAACGTGTCGGCGTAGCCGGACGTGCCCAAGGTGCTCATGACGAGGCCCCGGCGGCACGGATCATGCCTTCTTGGACGACGGTTGCGACCAGTACGCCGTCGGTGGTGAAGAAGCGGCCGAGGCCGGTGCCACGGCCGTCCTCGACGGACACGGCCTCCTGTGCGTAGAGCAGCCAGTCGTCCATCTCGACGGGCCGGTGGAACCACATAGCGTGGTCGAGGCTGGCGGTCACCAGGCCTTCGTCGGCCCAGGCCAGGCCGAGCACCCGCAGGGCCGGCTCCAGGATCGTGTAGTCGCAGACATAGGCAAGGGCCGCGGCGTCGCGCTGCCGGTCGGTCAGCCCCTCGACAGGGCGGAGGGCGTCGTACGGCTTCACCCAGATGGCCTGGTGCGGCGACCGCTCGCCCTCGACAGTCAGGTAGACCGGCCCCGGAACGTGTCGCATGTCGAAGCTGCGCCCGCCGGACCAGTACGCCTTGGAGGTCTCGGTCATGGTGCCGCCGGCGCGGTCCGCCAGGTAGGCCGCGGACGTCGGCAACGTCTCGGGACCGGGGGTGCCGGCCGGCATCGCGGCCTGGAAGCTGCCGCTCGGCTCACCGGCAGCGAAGCTCGCCATGCACACGTAGACGGGCTTGCCGTTCTGGAAGCCGCGGACCTGGCGGGTGCTGTAGCCGCGGCCGTCGCGCAGCACCTCGACCTCGTAGCGGACCTCGGCGCCGATGTCGACGGGCCGCATGAAATAGGAGTGCATCGAGTGCATCGCCTTGCCGTCGGTCACGCTCCTGGAAGCGGCGACCAGCGCCTGGGCCACCATGTCACCGCCGTACGCCTTCGGCCACGGGCACGGCTGGGTGGTCGCGGTGAAGGCGAGGTCGAAGACCTCCGCCTCGCACTCCTTGAGGGTGACGGCGTCCGTGAACGTCTGCGAGCCGGCGGTCATGGCCGATCAGCCCAGTCGCGGAGGTCGGCGTCGTCGACCTGGGGGAGGTTGACCACGATGTTGTCCGGGGTGCGGGTGGTCATCCAGGTCAGCGGGTGGTTGCGGTCGAGGTTGCACTCGACGTGCGGCATGAACGGGGGCACGAAGACCCAGTCGCCCTCGGCCATGTCGAGGTAGTCCTCGAACTTCTCGCCGAAGTAGATCCGGGCCCGTCCCGACAGCACGTAGCCGCCGGTCTCGGCCTCGCCGTGGTGGTGGGGGACGGAGCGGAAGCCGGCGAGGTTGTGCACCTTGCCGAACCAGAGCTTGGTCGCGGGCGTGTGCTGGATGCTGACGCCACTGATCCGGGTGGCGCCCTCGCTCTGCCCGGTCAGGTCGGGCTCGAAGCCGGCGCGGGTTACGACCGGGACGACGAGACCGGAGGAGTCGGAGTTGGGGTCCATGTGAGGTCCTGTCCGTTCGATTCAGGATGTGTTTCATTTTCTGCACGAACGTTGTAGGCATGTCAATAGATGCCCTACGGTCGAATCATGAACACGGACCTCACCCCCGTACCGGTGAACCCTGCGGCCCTGCCCGCGCCGCGCGGCTACTCGCACGGCACGCTCAGCGGAAACACCCTTTATCTCGGCGGCCAGACCGCGCTGGACGAGAACATGCAGATCGTCCCCGGAGGCATCGTCGAGCAGTTCCGGCAGGCGTTCGACAACGTACTGACCACGCTGCGGGAGGCGGGCGGCGTCCCCGAGGATCTGGTGTCGATCACGATCTACCTGACCGACATCCCCGACTACCAGGCGCACGGCAAGGAGATCGGCGCGGTCTGGCGCGAACTGGCCGGTCCGGTCTACCCGGCGATGGCGGGGATCGGGACCACCGAGCTGTGGCAGCCGGAGGCGATGATCGAGATCCTCGGCGTCGCCGTCATCCCTGACGATCGGCTGGTGCGTCCACCTTCTGCGTAGCGACCTCGTCGCCTTCGATGGGGCGCCGCGACCAGTAGCTCGCCAGAGTCGAGCCGGACACGTTGTGCCAGACCGAGAAGATCGCGGCGGGCAGTGCTGCGGCTGGCGAGAAGTGGACGGTGGCGAGCGCGGCGGCGAGCCCCGAGTTCTGCATGCCCACCTCGATGCTGATGGCGCGCCGGCTCGAGATCGGCATGCCGCAGAGCCGCCCGATCGCGTAGCCCAGCGTCAGGCCGGCAACGTTGTGCAGGACCACGGCGAGCACGACCAGGAGGCCGACCGAGAGCAGGGTGGAGGCGCTTCCGGCCACGACGGCGAGCACGACCCCGGTGATGCCGGCGACCGAGATCAGCGGAAGCACGTCGATGACCTTCTCGATGAGACGCGGCAGCAGCAGCCGGAGCACCAGGCCGAGCAGAACCGGGACGAGCACGATCTCCACGATCGAGACGAACAGGTCGCTGGCGGAGACCGGCAGGTCCTCCCCGATCAGGAAGAGGACGAGAAGGGGCGTCAGCACGGGCGCGAGCAGCGTCGAGACGGACGTCATCGCCACCGACAGTGCGGTGTCGCCACGGGCCAGGAACACCATGACGTTGGACGCGGTGCCGCCGGGCGCGCAGCCGACCAGGATCATGCCGGCGGCGAGCACGGCGGAGAGGCCGAGCGCGTTCGCGATGCCCCAGCCGAGCAGCGGCATCACGGTGAACTGGGTGGCGACGCCCAGCAGCAGCGCCCACGGTCGGCGGCCGATGATGGCGAAGTCGGCGGGCCTGAGGGTCATGCCCATCCCGAGCATGATGATCTGAAGCAGCAGCGGCACCTGGGCCGCCCACCCGTCGAAGGTGCTGGGGGTGGCCAGTGCGATGGCGCCGGCGGCCAGGACGATCAGGGCGAACCATCGCCCCACGAATGCGCTGACCTGTCGGACTGTCTTCATGCTCTTCCTTCCGAGACGATGGGGTACGGAGTCGACCCGATGACCCGCCCGCCGCGAGATCCTCGCAGGAGGCGCGCGGCGGGCGGGGTGGGGGACCGCTTCAGGAGAGCCAGTCGAGCTCTCCGTCGGCGTACTGGTCGCCGAACCGGACGTTGTCGAAGCGCAGGTCCTCGACGTTCTCCAGGACCATCGGCGTCTCGACCTCCTCGACCGTGACATCACGCAGGGTGACGTCGCTCAGTGGTGCGTCGGCCGGCCCGTGGATGTCGAGCCCGGTCTTGGCGGAGGCGACGGTGATGTCGGAGAAGACGATGTCGCGGTAGACCGGCGGGTAGTTGCCGCCGAGCTCGCCGGGGTAGTCGAGCTGGAACCAGATGAAGGTCTCGAAGTTGCCGATCTCCATGTTGCTCACCCGGATGTTCTCGACCGTGCCGCCGCGGTCGAGGTTGCCCTTGAACCGGATCGCCGAGGCACCGTCGCGCAGCACGTTGTCGGTGAAGTAGACGCCCTTGATGCCACCGGACATCTCGCTGCCCAGCGCGATGCCGTCCTCGCCGCCCATGTCGTTGCGGCGGATCACGACATTCTCGCTGGGGCGGGCGATGGTGCGGCCGTCGAGGTCACGTCCCGACTTCACGACCACGGAGTCGTCGCCGGTCCGGAAGCGGTTCTCCTCGATCAGGACGTTGGTGCTGGAGTCGACGTCGATGCCGTCGTTGTTGGCCCGGTGGCTGTCGACGTCGAGTCCTCGCACGGTCGCCTGGTCGGTGTAGACGAGGTGGTTGATCCAGAACGGTGAGTTGGTGACCTTGTAGTCCTCCAGCAGCACTCGCTCGGCGTGGAAGAACTGGATGGCGCTGGGCCGCAGGAACGTACCCTTCCCGAAGATGCGCTCCTCGACGGGTACGCCGTCGAAGCCCATCTGGCGAAGCCGCAGCTGGTCCGGCTTCTCGTCGGCCTTCCAGGCGTGGAACTCCGAGTCCTCGTTGCCGTCGATCGTGCCCGACCCGGTGATGGCGACGTCGTGCACGTTGTTGGCGTAGATCAGCGGCGAGTAGCCGTCGAGCTCGGTGCCCTCCCAGCGCGTACGCACCACCGGCAGGTAGTCGTCGGTGTCGGTGCCGAACAGGAGCGTGGCGCCCTCGGAGACATGGAGGTCGATGTTGCTGGCCAGGTGCACCGGACCCTCGGAGAGCCAGGTGCCCTCAGGCAGTACGACCCGGCCGCCGCCGTCGGCCGACGCCTTCTCGATCGCCGCCCTGATAGCCGGCAGGGCGTCGGTCGTGCCGTCGCCGACGGCGCCGAAGTCGGTGATCTCGTAGTCGCGGTCGGGGATCGAAGGCTCGTCGATGCGGTCGACGATCTTCGCGATCGCGGCGGCATCCGGGCCGCGTACCTGGTCTGTCTTCTGGTCTGCGAGAGCGGGTGTGGTCCCGGTCAGCGAGCCGACCAGACCGAGGACGAGCAGGAGTGGTGTCGCGCGCTTTCGGATGTGACGCATGCATGCTCCTCGAGAGCTCCGACGGCGGCCCAGGGCCGCCGCGAGGGGGACGGTGACACTTGTCACACTAGTGACGTACTTGTCATACGTCTATGCCCTCAAGCGGCAAAACAAGAAGAAGCCAGGTCCCGGCTGGCCGCCGGAACCTGGCTTTCTCGCATGTTCGTGGGTGAGCTCAGGCCTTCTTGTCTTCAGATCCCGGCTGGCGCCGTGATCTGGCTTCTCGCAAGTCGGCCTTCGTTCCTCAGGCCTTCTTGGTCGCCCAAAAGATCTCGGCGATCTCGTCGATCTTGGCGAGGAGCTTGTCGGCGACCTCGAGGTCGAGGGTGCCCTTGGTGCCGGAGGCGCCGGCCAGCTTGGTGGCCTCGTTGACGAGGGTGTGGAGCTGGGGGTAGGCCTCGAAGTGCGGGGGCTTGAAGTAGTCGGTCCACAGCACCCAGAGGTGGTGCTTGACCAGTTCGGAGCGCTGCTCCTTGATGAGCACCGCGCGGGTGCGGAAGTCGGGGTCGTCGCTGTCCAGGGCCTTGGTGATGACGGCCTTGACGGACTCGGCTTCGATGCGGGCCTGGGCGGGGTCGTAGACGCCGCAGGGCAGGTCGCAGTGGGCCGAGACCTCGATGGTGGGAGCGAACAGACGCATGTTTTGTTTCCTTCGGTGGTGTGGTGGAGAGACCGTCGAGGTCGACGGTCAGGAAGCCTTCTCGGGCAGGATGCGATCGAGGGTGCTGACCGACGGGCCGAGCGACCAGTAGTTCCGGTCGTGGTGCAGCAGCGGGTCGCCGGACTCGGCGGACTCGCCGAGGTCGACCGTGTCCACCTCGAGCAGCACCAGCCACGCTTCGCCGGCTGGGATGACGCGCGCCACGCGTCCGTAGAAGCTCGCCGCGGCGTCCTCCAGGACGGGCGGCTCCCCGTGCGGGAGCGTCCAGCCCTGAGCGACCATGAATCGCGGCGCGGTCCGGTCGGCGAAGGCCGCGGCCACGTGGGCCTGGGACTCGGTCAGGACGTGCACCGCGAGCCGGTCGCTCCCGGTGAGCGCCGGCCCGGACCGGCCGGACCGGGAGACCGAGAACGACAGCATCGGCGGGTTGGCGCTGACCGAGGCCACGCTGGACACCGTCGCTCCGACGGGACCCGTCTCGGTCGAGGCGGCGACGATGGCCACGCCGGTGGGATATCGACGGAAGCCGGCCTTGAACTGGTCGGTGAGTGTGTCGCTCACACCCCCTCCTCTCTCTGTTGGCAGTGACGCTAAAACATCAAGTCCAGTTGAGGTCCAGTCATCCACGCTGTGATCGCGGACTCATCTGCTTGTCCGCAACTGGGATCATGTGGAGTGGCGGGAGTGCTTGCTTGTTAGACTAGTTAAGCACTTGTTATACAACTCGGGTTGGTGTGTCGCCGTACGCCGATTCCGGCTCTGTCGCCGATGCCGTCGACGGAACCCGTGGCCCGCTTCGACTTCGAAGCTTTGACCTCGGTCGCCTAACCTTCCCAAGAGAACCGCTCTGCCTCACGATCTAAGGAGTCCCTTCGTGGACGTCTCCCCTCTCATCTGGTGGTTGACCATCGGCATCGCCAGTGCCGTGCTGCTCTTCGATGTGCTCGTCATCGGCCGACGCCCGCACGAGCCCTCGCGTCGGGAGCTGATCGTCGCGCTGAGCGTCTACATCGGCCTGGCGATCCTGTTCGGCATCGGTGTCTTCGTGTTCTCCGGCCCGAAGTACGGCACGGAGTTCTTCGCGGGCTGGCTGACGGAATACTCGCTGTCGGTCGACAACCTGTTCATCTTCATCATCATCATGTCGAAGTTCGCGGTGCCGAGGCAGTTCCAGCAGAAGGCGCTGCTGATCGGCATCATCCTGGCGCTGGTCTTCCGCGGCATCTTCATCGCCGTGGGCGCCGCTGCGATCGAGAACTTCAGCTGGGTCTTCTACCTGTTCGGCGCGTTCCTGATCTACACCGCGGTCAAGCTGGCCATGGAGGGTGGCGAGGACGAGGACGAGTACGAGGAGCCCGCCGTGGTGAAGTTCCTCGAGCGCCACATCCCGCTCACCTCGAGCTGGGACAGCGCCAAGATGTTCATCCGTGAGAACGGCAAGCGGATCGCGACCCCGATGTTCGTGGTCATCTGCGCCCTCGGCACCACCGACCTGCTGTTCGCGCTCGACTCGATCCCGGCGATCTACGGTCTGACCAACGAGGCCTACCTGGTCCTGACCGCCAACATCTTCGCGCTGATGGGTCTGCGCCAGCTCTACTTCCTCATCGGTGGTCTGCTGGAGCGGCTGGTCTACCTCTCCTACGGTCTGGCGATCCTGCTCGGGTTCATCGGCCTCAAGCTCGTCTTCCACGCGCTCCACGAGAACGAGCTGCCTTTCATCAACGGTGGCCACCACGTCGAGTGGGCCCCGGAGGTCTCCATCGAGGTCTCCCTCAGCGTCATCGTCGGCATCCTGGCCATCACCACGATCCTGAGCCTGCTGAAGTCGCGCAGCATGACCGAGAAGGAGCGCGACGACGCCACCGGTCCGCGCAGCATGTGACACTTCGTCGACAGTCCCGCTGAGCCGGGACAGACCGCAGGCCCGCTCCGATCGGAGCGGGCCTGCGGCCGCGTTCGGGGCACTAGGGTGAGCCCATGACCGTGGCAGCTGCTCCCGGACCTCGCTGGCTCGGGGACGCCGGACAGGTCGCGTTGGCCGTGGCGCTGGCGCTGGTGCTGCTGCCGGTCGGGTGGACCTCGGTGGTCGACGGTGAGGTCAGTACGGCATGGGAGATCGCGCTCCTGGTGGCGCTGGTGGCTCTTCACGGCGCGGTGGCGACCGCTCGGCGCTGGCCGCTGCCGTCGTACGCCGTCGGGGCGCTGGCCGAGCTGGTGCTGGTCGCCGCTCCGGACCTGGGCGGGCCGACCGCCGAGGCGGCGGGGAGCGCCTACGGGCCGGTGCTGCTGCCGAGCAGCCTGTGCTTCTTCGTTCTGCTCTACGCGGTGAGTGCGCGGGACCGGCGACCGTGGCCGGGGATCGTGCTGGGCATAGGGCTGGTGGGATGTCTGCTGACCGTCGTACGTCTCTCGGGGTTCGACGGCACCGGCCTGTCGGGGTGGACGTGGTGGCTGATGGTGGCCACTGCGACGGTGGCGGCCACGGTCGCGGCGTGGGCGCTCGGCCGGTTTCGGGCGACCCGGGCCGCATGGATCGACCAGCTCGCCGACCGCGCTGCCGCCGAGGAGCGCCAGCGCATCGCGCGCGAGATGCACGACGTGGTGGCGCACTCGCTCGCAGTCGTGGTCAGTCACGCCGAGGCCGGCCGGATGGTCGTCGGGCAGCAGCCGGAGCGGGCCTCGGGGATCCTCGACACCATCGCGACCACGGGCCGGGAAGCCCTCATGGAGATGCGGGGGCTGCTCGGCGTGCTCGGTGGCGAGTCCTCGACCGAGCCGCAACCGGGGCTGGCCGACATCGACGACCTCGTCGAGCGGATGCGTGCGGCCGGGCTGACGATCCGGCTCGAGGCGGACGAGCCCGGTCAGGTCGCGCCGGCCGTCGGGCTGACCGCCTACCGCGTCGTGCAGGAGGCGCTCACCAACGTCACCCGCCATGCAGGTCCAGGAGCCGTCGCGACGGTGTCGGTGACGCGCACCGCACGCCAGCTCACGATCGAGGTCAGTGACGACGGCGTGGGGATCCAGCGTCCGCCCGGCCGCGGTCTGCGCGGGATGCGCGAGCGGGTGGCGGCGGTGGGCGGGACCCTCGACGCCGGCCCGAGCGGCGAGGGCTGGCGCGTGCGCGCCATGATGCCGCTGTGAGCGAGCCAGTGACCCCAGAGACCCCGATCCGTGTCGCGATCGTCGACGACCAGGAGCTGATGCGCTCGGCGCTCCGGATGATGGTCGAGAGCCAGCCGGACCTCGAGCTCGCCGGGGAGGCGGCCGACGGTCACGAGGCGCTCGCCCTGGTCCGTACGAAGCGGGTCGACGTCATCTTGATGGACCTGCGGATGCCCCGCCTCGACGGGATCCAGGCGACGGCCGCGATCACCAAAGAGCAGCCAGCCACGCGGGTGGTCGCGCTGACGACGTTCGACCTCGACGACTACGCGTTCCCGGCGATCCGGGCGGGCGCCAGCGGCTTCCTCCTCAAGGACGCCCGGGCCGAGGAGATCGTGGCCGCGATCCGCACCGTCCACGCAGGTCACGCGGTGGTCGCGCCGTCGACGACGCGCCGCCTGCTCGAGCATGTGGCGACCGCGCCGGCCCCCGACAGCGGTCGGGTCGCCGACATCCGGGCAACCCTGACGCCCCGTGAGCTCGACATGCTCCTCGAGCTCGCCACCGGCGACAGCAACGCCGAGATCGCCCGCCGCGTCCACCTCTCCGAGGCGACGGTGAAGACGCACGTCGGCCATGTGCTCGCCAAGCTCGGCCTGCGCGACCGCGTGCAGGCGGTCGTGCTGGCGTACGAGACGGGGCTGGTCGGTCCCCGGAGCTGAGTCTCATCCTAAGGGATGAGAGGCCCGCGACCTGAGGCCGACGAACGGCCGCCGCGAGCGGACCAGTGTGGAGCCATGACCACACACGCACCCATCAAGACGAGCCCGATACCGTCGGGCGCCTACTCCTGCCAGTCCTGGCGCATCCACGAGATCACCTACGACTTCGAGCTCGAGGACGTCTGGGCCCTCCCGGTCCAGGGCGGTCCCGACGACTTCCCCGCCTTCGTCGAGGCCATGATGAGCAGCGACGACCGCGACTTCCCGGCGGCGTACCGCCTCCTCTTCGCGGTCCGCTGGGCGCTCGGCCGGATGCTCGGCGCCGACGAGGACGAGCACGGCCTCGGCCGCCGGGTCGCCTCGCTGCGGGACCGGCTGCCGGACGATCTCCGGGACCACGCCGCGCCCGAGCGCGACGACAGCCCGTTCCAGCCGCTCTACCTGACGGATCGGGAGTACGCCGCCGAGATCGCCAACCGCACGATGCACGGTGTCCTGCACCTCGGCTGGGTCGAGGACGAGAACGCGCCCGACGGCTACAGCGCGCAGATGAGCGTGCTGGTGCGGCCCAACGGGCTGCTCGGGGACGCCTACATGCGGTTCATCAAGCCGTTCCGCTACCTCGTCGTCTACCCGGCGCTGCTGCGCACGGTCGGTCGGCGCTGGGAGACCGCTCAGGGGGTGACCCGATGACCACCACGTTGGAACGTACGCAGCACCGCTCCGTCGTGCTGCGCGCGGCACCCTGGGTGGCCGGAGCCTGGGCCCTCGTCTTCGGCGCCCTGGTCGGGCTCGCCCTGCTGGGCAGGGCACCGGACCCGTGGGTCCCCGATGCCGCCTCGCCGCTCGGCGCTCTGAGCGGCACCCAGATGTCCTGGGTGATCGCGGTGCTCGCGCTCCTCGCCCTGGTTGCCGGGGGCGCGGTCGCGAACGTGCGGACGCCGCGTACGACGAGAGCGACAGGGTGGCTCTTGATCGTTCTCGGGCTCGTCGTCGCCGTGGTCGTCTCCGACGTCCGCGCGCTGATGTTCCTCGGCTATCTGCCGCAGGTCCTGCTTGCGACGGCCGGGCTCGGACCGGGTGCCGGACAGCTCGAGTGGCGTCTTTTCGTCGACTCGGGTGTCGCCCTGGCGCATGCTGCCGGCGGGCTGGCCATGGTCGTCGCCGGTGTCACCCTGCTCGGGAAGGCCGAGCCTGACAGGCGTCTGGACTGGGGCCGCTGGGCACGCTGGGGGCGTCCTGCGGTGGCGGTCGCTGTCGTCGTACCTCTTCTCTACGCCGTCACCCGAATCGCCTGGGCGCTGAACATCCCGCTCGGGATCAGCCGCGAGATGCTGGACGACCTCGGCGCGGGGAGGTGGGCCGGCTTCGGGCTCGCGGCCTTCGCCGTCGTCGGGGCGGTCCTGACCTGGGGGTTGGTGGCGCGCTGGGGCGAGGTGTTCTGGCGCTGGGTGCCCCGCATCGGCGGGCGTCCGGTCCCGGTCGCGATGGCCCTCGTGCCGGGGATCCTGGTCGCCGGCACGGTGATGTCCGCCGGGATCTCCTTCTGGCGGATGGCGATCGCGGACGACCTCTGGACGGTCCCCGGAGCCACCTCGGACTGGGGCGCATGGGCGCCGGAGATGCTCTGGCCGATCTGGGGCGTCGCGCTCGCCGTCGCCTGCCTCGCCTACCTGGGGCGACGCACCGCGGCGCGCGGATGACGTACGGATCCCGCTTGACCTGAAACATCCAGGTCAAGCGGGATCGGCGCGTTCGGCGGTCAGGGCTGAGGTGCGCGGACCGGTTGCGCGGGCGGTTCGACCGTGGCCTGGATCCGCCGCCCGACGATGTCCGAGAGCCACCCGAGCCCGGCGCCGACCACGAGCGCGATGAGCGTGCCGCCGAGGTCGAACGAGGTGCCGAAGATGACCGCGGTCCCCGCGAAGGCGCCGGGGATGAAGGAGAGCAGGTCCACGGCCGCCTGCACGCACAGGATGAAGGCGACGACCGTGACCACCAGGGCGACCGCGCCGGTGAAGGTGGCGTACGTCAGGACCAGGCTCGCGCCGTATCCCCACAGCGCGCCGGCGAGGTTGGCCGCGAGACCTTTCTGGAAGCCTTCGCGGCCGCCTCCGGCGGCGAAGTAGCAGGCCCAGGCGATGAACCCGACCCAGGTGATGAGCGTGAGCTCGATGCTCACCTGGGTCCAGATGCCCGCGAGCACACCGACCGAGATGCCGATTCCGAGGAGCTTCTTCATGTCGTCACCTCCTCAGGGGACCAGGATCGCGCGGCCGCGGACCCGGCCGGCGTCGAGGTCGGAGATGGCGGTCTGGAAGTCGTCGAGGGCGTACTTCTGGGTGTGCAGCGTGACGGCCCCGCGGGCGGCGAGCGCCATCAGGTCGCACAGGTCGTTGTAGGACCCGACCAGGTTGCCGATGAAGTTGATCTCGGCCGAGATGATGTCGATGGTCGGCACATCGATGTTCTCGCCGTACCCGACGACGTGGTAGTCGCCCGCCTGACGGAGCATCCGGACCCCTTCCGCGGTCGCACCGCCCTCGCCGACGAAGTCGACCAGGACCTCGGCGCCGTGGCCGCCGGTGAGCTCGAGCACCTGATCGACCTGGGTCCCCTCGGCGACGACGCCGTGATCGGCCCCGATGTCGAGGGCGAGCTTCACGGCGTCCGGGTTGCGGTCGACGACGATCAGCTCGGCCGGGCTGAGGGCCTTGAGGACCTGGATGCCGATGTGCCCGAGCCCGCCGGCGCCGATGACCACGCACTTGTCGCGCGGGGTCAGCCGCCGGGCGGCCTTCGCGGCCGCGTGGTAGGCGGTCAGGCCGGCGTCGGCCAGGGCGGCCACGTCGGCGGGCTCCAGGGAGTCGTCGATCTTCACCACCGAGCGTGCGGAGGTCTTCAGGTACTCCGCGTAGCCGCCGTTGGTGTCGATGCCGGGGAACTGGTTGAGCTCGCAGTGCACGTCGTCGCCCGAGCGGCAGGCGCGACACAGCCCGCAGGTGATCAGCGGATGCAGGATCACCTTGTCGCTCTCGGCGACGTTGGTGACGGCGTCACCGACCGCGTGCACCCATCCGGCGTTCTCGTGGCCGATCGTGTAGGGCAGCGTGACGCCGGACTTCTCCTCCCACTGCCCCTCCAGGATGTGCAGGTCGGTGCGGCACACCCCGGCGCCGCCGATCTTCACGACGACGTCGAACGGGCCGGTCGGCTCGGGCGCCGGGACCTCGGCCATTGCCAGCGGCTGGTGGTAGCCGACCACTTGGACGGCTCGCATGGTGCTCATGATGATGCTCCTTCTCGGTGCAGGTCGGTGAGTGGTACGAAGGCGGGCGAGGTGACCTCGTCGCCGTAGCGCGTCGCCAGCAGGCCGCGGCAGAAGTGGGCGTTCCCGTCGATCGAGATCCGGGTCGAACGCGCCCTCCGCAGGGCCAGCGGAATGTCGCCGGGTCGCTCGCCGTCGTGGTCGACCAGGACGTACGCCTCCGGCAGGTCGGGCAGCCCGAGCACCGCCCGGCGGCGCCGGAGCGAGGCGGTGAAGTCGTCGTCGGGCAGGTCCCCGAGACGGACCTCGCCCACGGCGTCCTCGGCCAGCTCCGGCTGCCCCCTCAACAGCCGGGTCAGGCAACGCTCGAGCGCCGCCGTGTGGGCCTTGCGGTGGAACGTGGTCCGCAGCTCGTCCAGGGACGACTCGGCCTCGTGGCGGAACGTGCCGAGATAGCCGGCATCGGCCGCCAGCCCGGCGTTGATCAGGTCGGAGTCGTGGTGGTCGTCGAGCTCGACGACCACCTGGTCGGTCCACGGCAGCGCGGTCAGCGCGTCCTTGGTGTCGCTCGCCATCAGATAGGCGAAGTTGGGCGAGCAGAACGACGTCGGCAGCCGCAGGTGGACCTCGACCCTGACCGGCTCGGTCGGGGAGACGGTAGGGGAGACGGTCAGCGACCGGACGAAGCCGAGGTCGGTGATGGGCTCGTCGAGCTCGGGGTCGACTACGGCATGGAGCGCGGCGTACGTCTCGGCGGCGCGGGTGCTCTCGTGGGTCAGCAGCGACATGTCACACCGCCGCGAGGTCGGCCCGCTCGGGCTCACGGGGACCCGTCGCGGTCTCGTCCGCCTCGGGCAGCCGCAGCTCGGCGGGCACCTCCAGGTCGTACATCTTCGCGGCGTTGAGGCCCAGGATCTTCTTCTTCTGCGCGACGGTGAGCGGGGCGTACTCGGTCATGTCCTCCGGGATCTGGAAGTCGACGAACCGCTCGATCAGCCACTTCGGTGTCCAGATCGCGTAGTCGGAGGAGAACTGGATCCGGTCCTCGCCGATCCAGTAGACGAGCTCGCCGAGGATCTGCGCGAAGTAGCGCGGCCGGGTGTGGATGAACGGCATCGCCACCGCCAGTCCGCCGTGCACGTTGGGCTCCTGGGTGGCGATCCAGCAGAAGTCCTCCAGCCGGGGCAGGCCGACGTGCTCGACGATGAAGTTGAGGTCGGTGAAGTCGCTGGCGACGTGGTCGATGTCGGCGACGTCGAACGCGTCGCGGTCCAGCGGCCGGATCGTCGGGCCCTTGTGGATGTGGATGTTGGTGATCCCGAGCTCGCGGCAGGCCTCGAAGTAGCGGTACGCCCACGGGTCGGTCAGCTTCCAGCCGCGCGACTCTCCGTGCCACTCGGCGGTGTAGAGCTTGACGCCCTTGAGCCCGAGCCGCTCGGCGTCGGCGTGGAGCTGCTCGAGTCCGGCCTCGCCGTTGCGTGGGTCGAAGTGGTGGTTGTACGTCAGCTTGTCGGGGTGCTTCGCCGCCAGCTGGGAGGCTTCCTCGGTCTGCCCGAACCCGTTCCTGTAGAACTCGCCGAGGTGGGCCGGCTGGAAGATCGCGTGGTCGACGTAGCCGACCTCGAACAGGTCGTGCATCAGCCGCTCGCCGCCCTGGTAGAGGTAGTCCTCGTAGGACCAGTGCTCCGACTCGGGGGAGAGGTTGCGGTGGTAGTCGTAGAAGCAGTCGATGAACTGCTTGCCGTGGATGTTGCGCTGGTTCTCCGGGCGGGCGTCCCAGAGCGCGACGTGGGCGTCGACGATGAAGTAGGACTCGTTGTTCTTGGTGTACATCGGTTCCTCCGGTCTGTGGCTTTCGTCACAGGACGCTAGGGCGGCTGCGACCCGCAGATCAGGGGTGCGGCGTCTCAATGTGAGACCTCGACCGTCTCAATCTGAGACGCTGTCCGGCTGCCTCCGTCGGCCGGCGGATGTAACGTCGATCACATGACAGGGCGCCATCCGATCGCGCAGCGCACCACGGCCGTCGACGCCTCGGCGCTGGCGCCCCGCGTACGCGCGTCCTGGCAGCGAAGCCAGGAGTACGGCGTCTCCGTCGAGGAGGTCGACCCGGTCTTCTCCGGCGCCTACGACCAGGAGTCGCTCTTCTTCCAGTGCGGCCAGGAGGTGCTCGACGACCTCCACCGGACGCTCGTCGGCGAGCCGGTCAGCCTGATGCTCACCGATCCCGTCGGCCTGGTGCTCAACCGGCTCAGCGGCGACCAGCAGCTGCTCCGGGACCTCGACGCCGTCCATCTGGCGCCCGGGTTCAGCTATGCCGAGCGCGCGGCGGGCACCAACGGGCTCGGCCTCGCGCTGGCCGACCGGACACCGACCGTGGTCCGGGCCGAGGAGCACTACTCGCTCTCGCTGTGCAGCTACACGTGTGCCGCCGCGCCGGTGATCGACCCGATCAGTGGACGCCTGGAGGGCAGCGTCAACCTGACCACCTGGTCGGAGTCGTCCCACGACCTGCTGCTCGCCCTGGCGCAGTCGGCGGCCAGTAACACCGCGTCGCTCATGCTCGCCCGCGCCCACGGCCGCTCTCCACGACCGGCTCCGCGCGGCGAGGTGTTCCGGGTCGAGGCGCCCCGGCTGGAGCCGGGCGCCGGCAGCCTCCGCGACCTCTCCTCCGCCTGGTGCGAGGCGCTGGGCAGCGTCCGCGACGCGCTCAGGGTCGGCCGGCGGGTGGCGGTGGTCGGGGAGCCGGGGGTGGGGCGTACGACCCTGGTCGCCCAGGCGTTCCGCGACCTGCGGCCCCGCGACCGGATCCTGGCGGCCTCCGCCCCGGAGCCGGCCGACGCCGAGGCCTGGCTGTCGCTGTGGACTCCGGAGCTCGCCAAGCAGGACACCGCGGTGGTCGTACGCGACGTGAACATGCTTCCCGCCTGGGTGGCCGAGCGGCTGCACGCCCTCCTCGTCGAGGCGGCGCCCGGGGCGGTCGCCGGAGTGCCGTTCGCGATGACCGCCGAGACCTTCGACGGCATCCCGGCGGCCCTGGCCGACCTCGTCGACACCGTGGTCGAGGTGCCGCCGCTGCGCGAGCGGCCCGAGGACGTACTTCCGCTGGCGCATCAGGTGGGGCTGCGGGTGCGGGGCCGGGAGATCGCGCTGACCCCGGCCGCGGAGCGGGCGCTGCACGACCACGGCTGGCCGGGCAACGTCGCCGAGCTCGTCCATGTCGTCCAGCGGGCCGTGAGCGCCGGTGACCAGATCGACCTGCGCCACCTTCCCGCCGACGTACTCTCCGACACCAGGCGGCCGTTGTCCCGCATCGACGCCTTCGAACGCGGTGAGATCGTCCGGGTCCTGACCCGTCCCGGCATCACCATGCAGGAGGCGGCCGCCGAGCTCGGGATGTCGCGCGCCACGGTCTACCGAAAAGTGCAGCAGTACGGGATCCGGCTCCGGCCGGGATAGCCCGCGGGGGAGTCGAACTCTTGGCCAAGTCCAGGAAAACTCTCGGCTGAGGCCGGGGCGTCAGCGGTGCCCACCAGGGACTATGGACCCATGCGTATCCGTCCCCCACGCGCCGGTCGCCAGCATTTGAATCATCTGACCGGACAGGGCGGCCACGCTCTGAGCGGTCAGAATCTTGCCGACCGGCTTGTCCAGCAGAACCCGTTCTCCCCTGAAGAGGCTTCGAGCATCGTCGCGCAGGTCGCGCGGATCCTCGCCGCTGGCCATGCCGTCGGGCAGGTGCACGGAGACATCAGGCCGGCCACCATCGGGTACGCCCCAGACGGCCGGATCGCTCTGATCGGCGCGCCCGCGCCCCGCGGCGGTGAGGGCCTGCCGTACATGTCCCCTGAGCAGATCGACCGCCGGCGGATCGGGCCGGCCAGCGACATCTACTCGCTCGGCGCCGTCTTCTTCGAGCTCCTCGCCGGGCGCCCGCCGTACGCCGGGCTCGAGCCCGAACGGGTCGGCACGCTGGTGACCGTGCCCGGCCATCTCGATGGCATCACGACCGCCATGCTCGGCCAGGACCCGGCCAAGCGTCCCGTGGCCGAGGAGGTGGCAACGGTGCTCGAGAGCGGCGTCGCTGCGCCGCCGAAGCGGATCGTACGTCCACCCAGCATCAGGGGCCCGCGCCTCTCGCCCACGCTTCTGGGTGTGCTGATGGTTCTGGTCCTGCCGGGGTTGGTCTTCGGTGGCTGGGGCACGCTCCGGGCCGGCGACACGATGTCGAGCGTCGGCAGCGCCCAGCCGCTGGCCAACATCTTGCCGACCAGCTTCCAGCTCGCCTTCGACCTCTCGATCGAGCGCGACGCGCTGCGGACCGATGCGGCACTGACCGAGGACTTCCTCCAGATCACCGACAGGTCCATCGACGCCTGGACCGCCGAGGTCGAGAAGCTGGACACCGCCGGCGATCCGGGTCTGCGGCGGCGTACGGAGAGGTCCGCGGCCGCCCTCGAGCGGCTCTCGGACATTCGCGCGGCCGCCCGAGCGGGGAACAGAGCCGGCAAGCTGGTGGCCGTCGAGCTGTACACCAACGCGGTCAACGGGCTCTTCGACCTCGCCGCCGAGCTGCCGTCGTTCCGCAACGACGAGCTGGCGAGGCAGGCGCGGAACCTGGAGCTGATCGGATCCGTCTCGGAGGTGCTCGGATTCGAGCGGCGGATCATGGCGAACGCCTTGCGGAACGAGCGGATCAGCGCCCAGGGCATCGCCGATCTCAGCGCGGCCCAGGACTCCTGGGCGACCCACTCGGAGACGATCTATGCGCGCGCCGATCCGGCGACGCGGCAGCGGCTCGACAGGATCTCGGGCCGGTCGTTCGAGTTCGGGTCCTACGCGGTCACGTCCCAGCGTGCCGTCATCCGGGTGCTCAACGCCCGTGACGTCGAGGACGTCGTCAGGCAGCTGGAGGACAGCGCCGACGGCAGGTCCGTGGACCAGCTCTGGCTGGCTGATGCGGCCAGCTACGTCCAGGACCTCAAGGAGGTGGTCGTCGATGCCGCGAGCCGGCTCGCCGACGACATCCAGCGCGAGCACACGGACGCCCAGAACCAGACGATCGCCTGGGGCGTCTTCTCCGGCATCGCGCTGGTGGTGCTGGCCGGTCTCGGGGTCGCGCTGGTCCGCGCACGAGGGCGATCAGTTGATGCGTAAACCGGCGACAATAGCAAAGATCGGCGGACTTCATCGGTGCGTACACGAGACGCACGGGGTGTGAGTCCGACAACATATGCGCATGCGAACGCGCCCCCCGATCGCAGGCCGATACCGCCTGCACCGACTGCTTGGCCGCGGCGGGATGGGCGAGGTCTGGCAGGCGGCCGACATCAGGCTCGAACGCTGGGTCGCGGTGAAGGTCGTGGAGACCTCTGCCGACCCCAAGGTGACCGAGCGTTTCCGGCGTGAGGCGCTCTCGACGACGGCGGCCAGCCACCCGGGCACAGTGCAGGTGCACGACGTCGGCGTCGAGCAGACGACCGAGTACGGCAGCATCGTCTATCTCGTCATGGAGCTCCTTCCCGGCCCGACGCTGGCAGACCGGCTCGAGAAGCAGGGGCGGTTCACCGTCGAGGAGGCGAGCGAGGCGATGGTCCAGGTCGCGCGTACGCTCACCGCGGTCCACTCCTCCGGGATCATCCATCGCGACATCAAGCCGTCCAACCTCGTCTACGACGGGGACGGCCGGATCCGGGTGCTCGACTTCGGCATCGCCCAGCTGGCGAATCATCAGGCCGAGCGGCTCACGTCGACCCGCCACGTGATGGGGAGCCTGCCCTACATCTCGCCCGAGCAGGCCGCCGACAACGTGGTCGGCCCGCCCAGCGACATCTACGCGCTGGGCTGCGTGTACTTCGAACTGCTCACCGGGCGCGCCCCGTACGCCGGCTCCGAGCCGGTCTCGATGATCTACCAGCACGTGACCGCGCCGGTCCCGCACGTCAACGACGTGGTCTCCGTGGCGTCCCACGTCGACGAGTTCGTGGCGTCGATGATGGACAAGGACCCCTCCCGGCGGCCCACCGCGGGCGAGGTCGTCGCCTTCGCGCGCCGGCCCGAGGTCGTGCCTCCGATCCCGGCCGGCAGCCGCGAGCTGTCCATCGGGCCCAAGCCGCTGGCGCTCTCGTCCTCCTCGTCCTCCTCAGCCCCCGCGGCAGCCTCGGCAGCCTCGGTCTCGTCGGTGACTGCGGTCGCCGGCGTGGTCGAGTCGGCGCAGCGTACGCCTCGGTCCCATGCGGCCCCGAAGCCTCGGTTCCTCCGCACCCGGGTGCTTGGCGTGCTGCTGGTCCCGGTGGTGATCGCTCTGGTTCTGGGCGGGCTGACCTTCGCCGACGCGCTCGATGAGCGCGCCGTCTCCAGCCGCGCGATGATGATCGCCGGAGCGCTCCCGGAGAGCTACGAGCTCGGGATGGACCTCATCTTCGAGCGTGACGCGCTGGGCTCCGACCAGGTCCCGGACGCGGTCCGGCAGGCCTATCGCCAGGTGACCGACGACTCGATCGACGCGTGGCACGACGACATCACCAAGGTCGACCTCGCCGACAACCCGAGCCTGCGGGAACGGGTCGAGCGCACCTACACGGTCCTCAAGGGCATCGACGCCTATCGCAAGGACCTCGAGGACGGCGACAAGGCCAGCACGGAGGCAGCGGTCGCCGCCTACACCGACACTGCCTACGAGCTGCTCGACTTCGCGACCGAGATGCCCAACATCCCCAACGAGAAGATCTACAAGCAGGTCACCAACCTCAAGTACGTCAGGTCGGCGTCCGAGTCGCTGGGGATCGAGCGCACGGTGATGGTGCCGGCGCTCATGACCGGGAAGATCGACGAGGAGTCGATGGAGGCGATGAGCGAGGCGCGTACGTCCTGGCAGCTCACCTCGCGCTCGTTCTACGGCGACGCCCCGAAGGCCACCCAGAAGGCGCTGGACAAGATCTCGGACGGCACCTTCGCCGACGGGTCCCGTGGCCTGGTGTCGCAGAACGCCGTCGTCCAGGTCATCAACGACGGCTCCCTCACGAGCGCGGTCCGGAACCTGGAGTCCCAGGCCCCCGGGCGGCCGGCCGCACAGGTCTGGGCCGAGGACATGACCCGCTTCATCCAGCTGCTCAAGGACACCATCGTCGCGATGACGCTGATCGTCTCCGACGATGTCAGCGAGGAGCACCGCGGCATCCAGACCAAGGTCGTCCTGAGCGGGGTCCTCGCCGTGGCCGCGTTCCTCGCCGCTCTCGCGCTGCTGGCCGGGATCTTCCTCGTACGCCCGCTCCGCGGGCGCCGTCGGTCCGTCGAGAGCTGAGCGTCCCGGCGTCGACCGTCGGTCAGACGAGGGTGCTGAGGTTCGAGACCAGGACTTCCCAGCGGCTGTCGACGTCGAAGCCCATCTGGCTCAGCAGCGCCCAGCCGAAGCCGACGGTCGCGTAGAGGCTGATCGGGGTCATCACGACCCACTCCCGGATGGAGCCGGCGTCGCCGAGGATCGGGAGAGCGAAGTGGCCGCCGCGGGTCCACATGTTGTCGAACGGCAGCCACTTGTTGCGCCGGACCCACCTCGGCGGTTTCGGCGCGATCGGCCAGAACAGCGGGATCCCCATCGTGGTGACGAAGTCGCCGATCAGGTGCACGACGCAGCCGAGGGCAACGGAGAACGGCATCCACCACCATTCCTCGGGCGCGAAGATGGCGATCACCGCTGCCAGAGCCACAGCCGGGATCCATGGCCAGTGGACGCCCTTGCGGGTGAGCTTCAGCGCGTCCATGGCGAAGGCGACCAGCAGGACGCACATGATGCCCGGGCCGATCAGGACGCTGCCGAAACGTTCGGTCTCGAGCGAGAGCTTCCCCGCGCCCCAGGCGAGTCCGGTGAAGGCGAGTACGCCGAGGATCGAGTGGGTGCCGTTGCGGTGGCCGCCGGAGACCTGTCCGACGATCTTGGTCAAGCCTTCGGAGACCGGTGGCAGCGAGTGGGCGATCGTGCCGTTGTGGTGGTCCGCGTCCGGAAGCAGCGCGGCGCCGGCGCACACCAGGGTGCCGGTCATCACGCCTATGTCCGAGACGCCCGGATACCACCCGAACGCGATCGGTGCCGACGATGTCACTGCGATCCACGCGGCAGCCCCAGAGGCCGCGTGATGCCCGCCCATCATGTGAAGTTGTGTCCCTCTCCAGTGTTCCCCCGCTGAATGACCGCGGACGAACGTACCGGTCCTCAGGCCGCTTCGCGCGCGCCGGGGTGGTGTGTCTGGCGACGAGATTCGAATCACTGTTCGAGGGATGATCCGAGGCGTGAAAGGGATGCGGTCGCGGCGGCAACCTGAATAGGATGCCCGGTCATGACGACTCCCGGCACCCACGGCAGTGCCCGCCGTGCGCCGTGGACGTTCGAGACCAGCCGTTGCGCCGCGACCGTGACTCCCGAGGCGATCGAGTTCCGGTTCATGGTCACCGCGCCCGATGGCTCGCTCAGCGAGATGCTGCTCTCGGTGGGTCGCCACGACATGCCGACGCTGCTCGAGGAGATCGCCTACGAGATGCCCGAGGCGCTGGAGTGGATGTCGGCCGCGATCATGACGGTCGCGCGTGAACGGCGCCTGGCCGAGGAGGTCTCGTCGGTTCCGCATCAGCGCGGGGCATAACCTCGGGCCGAGCAAGGTTGTCCCCCTGCACCGCAACTCGATCGAGGAGAGACCTGTGACCACCACGTACGACTTCGAAATGACCGCCGGCGACGGCAGCACCGTCTCGCTCAGTGACTACAAGGGCAAGCTGCTGCTGATCGTCAACGTTGCCAGCAAGTGCGGTCTGACGCCGCAGTACGAGGGCCTCGAGGCGCTCTATCGCGCCACCAGCGACTCCGGCGTCGAGGTCATCGGGTTCCCGTGCAACCAATTCATGGGTCAGGAGCCCGGCACCGACGACGAGATCCAGGAGTTCTGCAAGACGACCTACGACGTGACGTTCCCGGTCCTCTCCAAGATCGATGTCAACGGGGAGAACTCCGCTCCGCTCTACGAGTTCCTGCGTGCCGAGGCGCCGGGCGACATCCAGTGGAACTTCACCAAGTTCCTCATCGGTCGCGAGGGCGAGGTCGTCAAGCGCTACGAGCCGCAGGTGACGCCCGAAGAGATCCAGGCGGACCTCGCGCAGTACCTCTGAGGCGATGCCGGACGGCGCTCGATCCCGATGCGGGTCGGGCGCCGTTTGCATTGGATAGTTGGTCAGAAGATAGTTCGGTATCGGATGGTTCGTTAAGATCTAGTTCATGACCGGACCGCGTATCGACCTGCTGTTCCTGCTCAACCAGTCCGCGCACGCCTTCGCGGCCCAGGTCGGCGAGGCGCTGGCCGACCTGGAGCTCTCGGTGCGGGAGTACTGCGTGCTGATGAAAGCCGCCGAGGGGGAGTACACCCAGAACGCCGTGGCCGAGATGGCGATGCTCGACAAGACCACGATGGTCACCACCCTCGACAACCTCGAGCGCCGCGGCCTCGCCGAGCGCCGTGTCTCGAGCACCGACCGCCGGGCCCGCATCGTCGCGCTCACGCCGGCCGGCGTGAAGGCGCTCAAGGAGGCCTCGAAGGCCTACAACGCGACCGTCGCCAAGGCGCTCGAGGGTCTGGCACCGAGCGAGGGCGAGGCGTTCATCGAGGCTCTGCAGCACCTCGTCGAGGGGCCGTGGGCGACTCCGTCGCACACGATGACGCTGCGGCGTCGCGCGCCTTCCTCGGCTCGCTGAGAGATCGGTCTACAAAGGAATATCCCGAAATAGATTGTTTCATAACAAACAATCTTCTATGATCGTATCTATGACGACCAAGACAGTCGCGCTCGCGACCCTCGCAGCCACTCAGCTGATGGTGATCCTCGACGGCACGGTCGTGACCGTCGCCCTTCCCGCAATCCGCGACGACCTGGGCTTCGGCGATACCTCGCTGGCCTGGGTCGTCAACGGCTTCCTGCTCGCCTTCGCGCTCGTCCTGCTCCCGGCCGGCCGGGCCGGTGACGCGTTCGGCACCCGCCCGGTCTTCCTCGCCGGGCTGAGCATCTTCACGCTCGCCTCGGCCTGGTGCGGTCTCGCCTGGGACCCGATCTCCCTGGTCGTCGCGCGATTCGTCCAAGGTCTCGGCGGCGGCATCGCCTCGGCCGTGGTGCTCGGCATGATCGCCGGTCTCTACGCCGAGCCCCGCGAGCGCCTCCGCGCCTTCGCGGTGCTCGCCTTCGTCGGCTCGATCGGTGCGTCCGTGGGGACCGTCCTGGGTGGCGTACTCACCGACGTCGCGTCCTGGCGCTGGGCCTTCCTGATCAACGTGCCGTTCGGGATCGTCGCCCTGATCGTCGCGCTCCGCGCGGTGGAGGGTACGCCGCCGACCGGCGTCAAGGGTGGCCTGCTCCCGCGCGGCCTGTTCGCCCAGCACAGGTTCGTGCTCGGGAACCTGATCCTGCTGACCCTGACCTTCGGCGGGTTCACCTTTCAGTTCGTCACGACGCTCTACCTGCAGGACGTCCTCGGCTTCGGGGCGCTCTCGACCGGCCTGGCGTTCCTTCCGGTCAGCGTGGTGATCGCCATCGCCAGTCTCGGCTTCAGTGCCACGCTGGCCGAGCGGTTCGGATCCGAGCGCGTCCTGCTCGCCGGTGTGCTCGCCTTCGTCGCCGGCATGGTCTACCTCGTCCGCCTCCCCGGAGCCGGGGGCTTCCCTCTGGACGTTCTCCCCGGCGCGGTCGTGATGGGTCTCGGCTTCGGGCTCGCGATGCCGCAGGTGACGGCGCTGGCGATGGGCGCGCTGGCGCCGGAGCACGCCGGGATCGGCTCGGGCCTGACCACGACCACCCAGCAGCTCGGTGGGTTCCTCGGCACCCTGATCGCTGCCGGCCTGGTCACGACCGTGGGCTACGGCGCCGCCTATGCCTCGGCCGCGATCGCGTTGGCCGTGGGAGCCGCGGTCGCGGCGTACCTGCTCGTGGACGCAGCACGCGCCCGGGACCCGAAGGTCTCCGAGCGCGTGCCGGACGAAGCTGCCAGCCTCTGACGTCTCGACGCCAGGGACTGACCCCTCAGCGCTACCTCCGTACCGGGAGGATCAGCGTCGAGGGGTTCGTCGTCGTGTGGTGGACGGTCACCACGCCGGCAATGCCACGGACCAGCTGCTTCACGTTGGGCAGCAGGTGGGGGACGTCGTAGGAGTGGACGGTGACTCGGAGGCGGTGGCCCTTCTCGATCACCGCGCCGGTCGGGAAGACCTCGACGGGCACGCGATAGATCTGACCCGGCTTGACGGGCTGTTCGGCGTCGCGAGTGAAGGGATGCCACGGTTGGACGACCTGGCCGTTCAGGGTCCGCGACTTCGACGCGGTGACGGCACGGTGGCGCAGGGTCTGCCAGCCGCCGGTGATGCGGTCGACGGACCCGTCGGGCGCGACGTCCTCGACCGAGACCGAGATCAGGCCGTCGGTGCCGGTCGTGGAGACGGACAGGTCGGCGTTGAGAGGGCCGGAGAAGGCCAGGTCCGAGGTCGCCGGCTCCGTCTCGTAAGAGACCCCGAGCGCGTCGTTGATCCGGTTGTCGGTCTCGCAGCCGGGGATCGCGAGGGCGCCGGCGGTCCACTGTGCGGTGCTGCGCGAGCAGAGCCCCTGCACGGGCAGCGGCACGATCGTGTCGCCGCCGACGGGCTTCATGGCCGACCCGAGGGCGTACGTCTTGGCATGGACCTCGCTCCCGAGCCACGACCGCATCGTGCGCCACTTCCCGGAGCCGATCTCGTGGTAGGTCACCGGCGCGATGTCGCGGTCGAGGGTGGTGTCGGGCAGACCCTTGAGGTGCGTGTCGAACCAGCGCAGGGCCATCTCGCCCATGCTGTTGATCCCGCTGCCCTCCAGGCCGGCGCCCGTGGCCGCCTCGGCGTGCGTCCACGGACCGATGAGCAGCTTGGTGTCGACGCCGTTCTTCTGCATCCGGTCGAAGAGCATCGGCGTGCCGCGCTGGAAGATGTCGTACTGCCCGGCCGTCACGAACGTCGGTACGTCGATCTCGTCGACCACGCTCAACGGCGACCGCTTCCGGTAGAAGGGGCCGTCGTAGCCGGCGTCGCTGCCCAGGGCCGCGCTGACGAGCATCGGCACCTGGAACCCGAGCGCTCCGCCGACGTGCTGCAGCAGCGTGGTCAAGGTGGCGTCTGGACGGGTCTGGTTGACGGCCGGCGGCACCAGTCCGGCGCCCGTGACCAGCCCGAACCACAGCGGGATGAACCCGGCGTCGATCTGCCCGCCGGAGGCGACGACATCACGGTAGACGTCGCCGGCGGGCACGATCGGGAACATCGCCTTCAGTCCGCGCGGGTGCTGAGCGGCGGTGAAGAACTGGTTGATCGCCATGTAGGACGGACCCCACAGGCCGAGCTCGCCGTTGCTCCACGGGCGCTTCTTCGAGGTCGCCCAGTTGGCGACCTCGAGGCCGTCCTTCTGCTCGCGGTCCCCGAACGCGTCCCACTGGCCCGCCGAGGAGCCGGTGCCGCGTACGTCGGTCTGGACGAAGACGTAGCCCCGCTGCACGAAGTAGTCGCCGCCGCTGCCGCCGGACACGTTCTTGTTGTAGGGGTTCTGGGTCAGGATCACCGGGAACCGGCCCGCCGCCGGGGTCCCGTCCGCCTTTGCCGGACGGTGGACGTCGGCGCGGAGCACCACCCCGTCGGACATCGTGAGCTGGATGTCCTTCTCGACCACCACGCCGTACGTCGCCGGGCGGGGCTTCCACGCCGCGGTCCTGGCCTGAGGCGCCTGAGCGACCGCGGTTGCGACCGAGGCCGCAGGGGCGGCGGTCGCGGAGTGCGCCGGTGGCAGGAAGGTCGCGACGAGAGCCAGGAACGGTACGAGGAATGCCAGTCTGCCGAGTTTCACGACTCACTCCAGGGGTGTGTTGGATGTCACACCTCGAACGACGGAGTGCAAACGCGAGTTACGTAGCAGGTTCCGGGTTTTGAATAGCGAGACTAAGCAGTCACGGCGACGGTCTTGTCGACGACCGGCGCGCCCGTGGCCGCCACGACCTCGTCGTACGTCACCCCGGGAGCGAGCTCGACGAGCTCGAACGACGAACCGGCGACGTCGAGAACGCCCATGTCCGTGATGACCCGCTTCACGATCCCGCGACCGGTCAGCGGCAGGTCGCACGCCGAGAGCAGCTTGGGGGCACCCTTCTTGGTGACGTGCTCCATCAGCACGATCACCCGCCCGGCACCGGAGACGAGGTCCATCGCGCCGCCCATGCCCTTGACCATCTGGCCGGGGACCATCCAGTTGGCGATGTCGCCGTTGGTCGAGACCTGCATCGCGCCCAGGACGGCGACGTCGATGTGGCCACCGCGGATCATCGCGAATGAGGTCGCGGAGTCGAAGTAGGAGGATCCCGCGAGCACCGTCACGGTCTGCTTGCCGGCGTTGATCAGGTCGGGGTCGACCTCGTCCTCGTAGGGGAACGGGCCGACGCCGAGGATGCCGTTCTCGGCGTGCAGCACGACCGTCGAGGTCTCCGGGATGTAGTCGGGGATGAGCGTCGGCAGGCCGATCCCGAGGTTGACGTAGTCGCCGTCCTGCAGCTCCTGAGCGGCGCGCGCGGCCATCTGGTTGCGGTCCCAAGCCATGACTCAGGCCTCCTTGTTCGCTGTGGTCGGGCGCTCGCCGCGCGTCGTACGCTTCTCGATGTCCTTGCGCGCTGCCTGCTCCGGCGTCAGCGCGACGATCCGCTTCACGAAGATCCCCGGAAGGTGGACGTCGGCCGGGGCGATCTCACCGACCTCGACGACCTCCTCGGCCTCGACGACGGTCACCCGCCCGGCCATCGCGGCCGGTACGTTGAAGTTGCGCGTGGAAGCGTTGAACTGGGCGTTGCCGGCCCGGTCGACGCGGGTCGCGCGGACCAGTGCGAAGTCGGTGATGATGCCTTCCTCGAGCACCATCTGCTTGCCGTGGAACTCGCGGACCTCCTTCGGCTCGGAGGCCTCGGCGATCGTTCCGTCGGGGTTGTAGCGGTAGGGCAGGCCGCCGTCGGAGACCATCGTGCCGACGCCGGTCGGGGTGTAGAAGGCGCCGATCCCGCTGCCGCCCGCGCGCATCCGCTCCGCGAGCGTGCCCTGCGGGGTGAGCTCGAGCGTGATCTCGCCGGCCAGGTACTGGCGGCCGAACTCCTTGTTCTCGCCGATGTAGCTCGCGATCACGCGGGAGATGCGGTGGTCGTCGAGCAGCAGCCCGAGCCCGGCGCCGTCGACGCCACAGTTGTTGGAGACGACCATCAGGTCGTCCGCACCCTGCTCGCGCAGCGCCTCGATCAGGAACCACGGGATTCCCACCAGCCCGAAGCCGCCCACGGCCAGGCTGGCCCCGCTGTGAATGTCGGCGACCGCCTCCGCGGCCGACCCGACCACCTTGTCCAGACCCATGTCTTCTCTGCTCTCTCGAAGGATTTCGTACGCTTCAGCGGTGCTGTATTGCTTCGGGCTTCGCTTCAGCGCACAGACTCGAACACTGCCGCGAGCCCCTGCCCGCCACCGATGCACATCGTCTCCAGGACGTAGCGGGCCTCGCGCCGCTGCGCCTCGCGGGCGGCGGTGGCGAGGATCCGGGCGCCGGTGGCGCCGATCGGGTGGCCGAGCGAGATGCCGGAGCCGTTGGGGTTGAGCCGCTCGTCGGTGGCGTCGATCTTCCACTCGCGCAGGACGGCGAGGACCTGGGCGGCGAAGGCCTCGTTGAGCTCGATCAGGTCGATCTCGTCGAGGGTCAGCCCGGCCCGGTCCAGCGCCGCCTTGCTGGAGAGGACGGGGCCGATGCCCATCCGCTCGGGCTCGCAGCCGGTGACGGCCCACGACTTGAGCGCCAGCAGCGGAGTCAGGCCGCGCCTCTCGGCCTCGGCGCGCGTGGTCACGACGCACATCGCCGCGCCGTCGTTCTGGCCGGAAGCGTTGCCCGCGGTGACGGTCGACTCCTCGTCGACCTTCAGCCGGATCGGGCGCAGCGAGGCGAGCTTCTCCAGGGAGATGTCGGCACGCGGGTGCTCGTCGCGGTCGACGACGACATCAGGCTTGCGGCGGCCGCCGGGGACGGTCACCGGGACCAGCTCGTCGGCGAACTTGCCGGCCTCGTGGGCGGCCACGGCCCGCTGGTTGGAGCGCAGCGCGAACTCGTCCTGCTCCTCGCGCCCGATGCCGTACTCACGGCGCAGGTTCTCAGCGGTCTCGATCATGCCGCCCGGGAGCGGGTGGTCCTTGCCGCCTGCGGTCTCACGAGCCCGGTCGAGGCGGTCGAGCAGCTCGATGCCGCCCTGCTTCACCCCGCCGCGCAGCCCGAGCGCGTAGTGCTCGACGTTGGACATCGACTCCGCACCGCCGGCCACGACGAGGTTCGCGGCGCCGGTGGCGACCGAGCCCGCGGCGTACAGGATCGCCTGAAGGCCCGAACCGCAGCGACGGTCGATCTGGAGGCCGGGGACGCCGGTGCCGAGCCCGGCGTCGAGGGCCGCGATGCGGCCGATCGCCGGGTTCTCGCCGCTCGCGTAGCCGTTGCCGAGGATGACGTCGTCGACGTCGCCCTCCTGGAGGCCGGTGCGTTCGACCAGCTCGCGCAGGACCGTCGTGGCGAGGTCGGTCGCGGTCATCGGCGCCAGGGCGCCGAGGAACCGGCCGACCGGGGTGCGGAGGGGCTCGCAGATGACGATGTCGTTGGCGGCGCTGCTCATGCCTTCGACCGTACGCGTGCAGTCATGACTTGAGAAGTATCCATTTGGCGCTGATTGACACATCTGAGGTCTTGATCGACTGTCCGACCGGAGAGTGCGCGGGTGAGGCTATTGCGATAAGTTCGCGTTAGCAGTTTCTCCTCGGGTTCCACTTCGACCGACCCCCACGCAGATCAATGAGGTGACCATGCACGTCCCCGACGGCTTCCTCGACGCTCCGACGTCGATCGCCACCGGCGCTGTCGCTGTCGTCGCGGTAGGTGTCGCGCTTCGCGGCGCGCGTCGCGAGCTCGACGACAAGACCGCCCCGCTGGCCGGCCTCGTCGCCGCGTTCGTCTTCGCGACCCAGATGCTCAACTTCCCGGTCGGGGCGGGCACGAGCGGCCACCTGATGGGCGGCGCGCTGGCGGCGGTGCTGGTGGGACCGTGGACCGGGGTGCTGTGCGTCTCGGTCGTGCTGATCGTGCAGTCCCTGCTCTTCGCCGACGGCGGCATCACCGCGCTCGGCACCAACATCCTGCTCATGGCCGTCACCACCGTGGTCGTCGGCTGGTTCGTGAGCCGCGTGCTGATCAAGCTGCTGCCGAAGCGGGTCGGCCTGGTCGCCCCCGCAGCGGCGATCGGCGCCTTCCTCTCCGTCCCCGCGGCGGCGGCCGTCTTCACCGCGCTCTACGCGGTCGGCGGCACCGCCGACATCTCGCTGACCACGCTGGCCACCGCGATGCTCGGCTGGCACACGGTGATCGGTCTGGGCGAGGGCGCGATCACGTTCCTCGTGGTCGGCGCGATCTTGTCCGTACGCCCCGACCTCGTCTACGCCGCGCGAGGCGTGATCGCCGAGCGCGACCTGGTGATCAAGCCGAAGGAGTCGGTCGCATGAGCACGGCCGAGAAGAAGCGCGTGCCGTTCAGGTGGGTCGCCGTCGGCATCGCCGTCGTCGCACTGCTCCTGGCCGGAGTGGTTTCCTACTACGCCTCCGCCAACCCCGACGGCCTCGAGTACGTCGCCGGCAAGACCGGCTTCCTCGACAGCGCCTCCGAGCACGGCGCGGCTGACGGCCCGCTGGCCGACTACGGCACCAAGGGCGTCGACAACGCCCGGCTCTCCGGCGGCCTCGCGGGCGTGATCGGCACCGTGGTGGTGCTCGTCCTCGCCGGCGGCCTCGCACTGGTCGTACGCCGCCGTTCCACCGAGTCCTCCGACAAGGCCTGAACCGGTGCCCGCCCATCTGAAGGTGCTCGCGCTGATCAGCTTCATGCTCGTGGTCGTGGCCACGCCGCGGGAATGGTTCGCTGCGTACGCCTTCTTCCTCGCCGTCCTGGTGACGGTCGGCGCGGTGGCGCGGGTGCGCCCGGGGTGGGTGCTGAAGCGGATGGTGGTGGAGACGCCGTTCGTGGTCTTCGCTGTGCTGATGCCGTTCATCGCGCACGGGCCGCGGGTCGAGGTGCTCGGACTCAGCCTCAGCGAGTCGGGCCTGCTCTCGGCGTGGGGGCTGCTCGCCAAGGGCACGCTCGGCGTGATCGCCGGGCTGATGCTGGCCGCGACGACGACGCCCCAGGAGCTGGTCCACGGCCTGGAGCGGCTCCGGCTGCCTCAGCAGCTGGTCCAGATCATGGCGTTCATGGTGCGCTACCTCGAGGTGGTGACCGACGAGATGCGCCGGATGGCGGTCGCGCGCGCCTCACGAGGCTTCGAGGCCCGCAACCCGCTCCACTGGCCCGTGCTCGCGCGCTCGGTCGGCGCGCTGTTCATCCGCTCCTTCGAGCGAGGCGAGCGAGTGCACCTGGCTATGGTCTCGCGCGGCTACACAGGGAGAATGCCTCGGTGACCACTCGAGTCCTGGACGTACGCGGCCTAGCCTTCGCCTACCCCGATGGCCATCAGGCGCTCTTCGGCGTCGACCTGCACGTCCACCGCGGTGAGCGGGTCGCGCTGCTGGGTCCCAACGGCGCCGGCAAGACGACGCTGGTACTGCACCTCAACGGCATCCACCTCGCCGGTGCCGGCTCCGTCGCGGTGAGCGGGCTCCCCGTGACCAAGGCCAACATCAAGGAGATCCGCCGCCGGGTCGGCATCGTCTTCCAGGACCCCGACGACCAGCTCTTCATGGGCACCGTTCGTGAGGACGTCGCCTTCGGCCCCGCCAACCTCGGCCTGCGTGGCGAGGCCCTGGAAGCGAAGGTGACCGAGGCGCTCGCGAAGGTCGGTATGGAGGAGTACGCAGACCGGCCCCCGCACCACCTCTCCTTCGGTCAGCGCCGCCGAGTCGCGGTGGCCACCGTGCTGGCGATGGACCCCGAGATCCTGGTCCTGGACGAGCCGTCCTCCAACCTCGACCCGGCCTCCCGCCGCGAGCTCGCCGACATCCTGCGCGACCTCGACGTCACCGTCCTGATGGTCACCCACGACCTGCCGTACGCCCTCGAGCTCTGCGACCGCTCCGTCATCCTCGACGGCGGCATCGTCGCCGCCGAGGGCCGCACCGTCGACGTACTCTCCAACGCCGACCTCATGCGCGCCCACCGCCTCGAGCTCCCCTTCGGCTTCGACCCGGTAGCCGCAGCCGCCACCCTCTAGCCGAAACGTCACTTACGTCGGCCGAGACGGCAGTTGCGTCGGCCGAGACGTCGCTCGCGTCGGTCGAGTTGGCACTGCGACGCCAAGTCGACCGACCTAAGTGACGTCTCGGCTGAGGGGCCTGACGCCTGGGCCGACGGGCCTGACGTCTCGGCAGGGACTACTCAGCGAGGCGGCGGGAGCGGTAGTGGAGCTTGGCGCTGACGTAGCCGCGCCAGCCGACCAGGGTGAGGCCGAGGAAGAGGAGCGAGACGACCAGGAAGGCCGGCGCGAGGCCCTCGCCAGAGAGGCCGCGCAGCACCATCCCGATGACGTACGTCCCGAGCCAGACGATCACGCCCGCCGGCCAGGTGCGAGCGGCGGGCCAGCGGCGCCAGGCCAGGACGGCCCAGGCCACGGCGAGCCCGATCAGGAAGGGCCAGGCGATACGGAGCACGACGAGCGCCGGGCCGGAGTCGTGCGACTGGCGTCCGGCGAAGGCGAAGAGGAGCACGAAGAAGACGTCGACGGCGAAGGCCGCGACCGCCCACTTGGGCACGAGGCCGGCGATGAGTGGGGAGGAGTCGTCGGGCTTCGTGGAGGACATGGTGCCCAGAATACGAGGCCGATCTACGAGGTCAGCCAGGCCCCGCCGCGCATGACGCGCGTCGGCTGCAGCGACTCGTCGGTGAGTACGAGGTCGGCGCGGGCGCCGGGCTCGATGCGGCCCGCGTCGATGCCCACCACCGATGCCGGCCGCAGGCTCGCGGCCCTCATCAGCATGGCCAGGTCGATCCCGGCGGCCGCATGGCGGCGTACCTGGTCCAGCAGTCGCGAGGTGCCTCCGGCGATCGACCCGTTGCCGGTCCCGTCGGCCACTCGGGCGACCCCGGAGCGTACCTCCACGGACAGCGGTCCGAGCTGGTAGTCGCCGTCGGCCATCCCGGCCGCGGCCATCGCGTCGGTGACGAGTACGACCGACCCGGGAACCATCGACATCACGGCCCGGACAGTCTCGTCATCGAGGTGTACGCCGTCCGCGATCAGCTCCACACAGGCATCGCCGACACCGGCGGCGCCCAGCGACCCGAGCACGGGGCCGGGGTCACGATGGTGTGCGGGCGGCATTCCGTTGAAGAGGTGCGTGACCAGGCTCCCCGGCCCGGACAGGAACGAGCGAGCGCGCTCCGCCGACGCCGCGGTGTGCCCCAGCGCGACCACGGCCCCGGCCTCGGTGAGCACCGAGGCGACCTCGTCGGCCCCGGGGAGCTCCGCGGCCAGCGTCATCACCCGGAGGTGCCCGCGGGCAGCGGCGACGAGTTCACGAGCGAGCCCGGCATCCGGCGCGAGCAGCAGCTCGGGATCGTGCGCCCCGCGGCAGGAGTGCTCCAGGAACGGCCCCTCCATGTGGATCCCGGCGATCAGTCCGGCTTCGGCAGCCGTGGCCAGCGCCGCGACGACCGACAGCAACCGGGAAGGCGAGTCGGTCACGGTCGAGGCCAGCAGCGTGGTCGTGCCGGCAGCATGATGAACGCCGGCAGCGGTCGCGATCTCGTCCGACGACGTGGAGTGGAACGAGGCACTGCCGCCGCCGTGGTTGTGGATGTCCACGAGCCCCGGGAGCAGGATCCCCGATGACGAGGGGTCGCCGGCGACGGCCGCCCGCACCTCCGAGACGAGCCCCGCCGACACGGTCACGACGACGTCGTCGAAGCCGCCCGGCCGCGGCACCCGGCCGCGCACAACATGGTCTAGATCCATCGCTTGAACCAGATCCTCGTCAGCCATTCCTGCCGGGTGAGCAGCTCATCGGTGTAGATCGGCCAGAACCAGGCGAAGTTGCAGATCACCAGCACGACGAAGATGCCACCGGCGACGGCACCCGCGACCCGGCGCCGGGCGCCGGGACTGCCGCCGGCCAGGGGAGGTGGCCGGTCGAGCAGCTTGCCCAGACACAGGCACAGGCCGAGCACCAGGAACGGCAGCGCGATGATCATGTAGAAGGAGAAGATCGGCCGCCCGGCGTACTGCAGCCACGGCAGCCACGTCGACAGCACCCCGACGACGGCGACCCCGAACCTCCAGTCCCGCGCGGCGACCCACATGAACGCGGAGACGATCAGCGCGACGAAGGCTCCCCACCACAGCACCGGGGTGCCCAGGAGCAGCACCTGCCGGAGGCACGTCCCCGCCTCCGCGGGACCGTCGCCGTCGGGATCGGTCGAGGGGGAGGCGTCGCACATCTCGCCGCGCGACTTCGCGCCGGACAGGATCCCGGTGTCGGCGGCGACCCCGACCGGCCGGTTCAGGACGAGCCAGCCGATCGGATGCGACCCGTAGGTGTGCTCGGCACAGTCCAGGAAGTGGGTGTGGAAGGTGAAGACGTCGCGGTGGTAGTACCACAGCGACCGCAGCGACTGACTGACCTCGCCGAGGCCGGAAGCGTCCGGCTCCTTGGCGGTCGGCCAGCGCTTGTCGTTGAGGTTCTCAGGGACGTACGACTTGTTCTCGCAGTGGCCCTCGCCGCTGTAGCGCGTGTACTGCGTCGCCGAGAGCGACTCCTCGTAGACGTCCGCGTGGGTCATCCACGGGATCCACGTCATCACATAGACCGCGAGCGCGACCCCCACCAGGTGCGCGAACGCCGTCGGCCCGTCGGCCACACAGGCACGAAGCCAGGACAGACGTACGCCGAAGGAGCGGCGCATCCCGGCAGACCAGGCCACATAGAGGAGACCGAAGGCGGCCAGCGGGTAGAGCGCCTCCCACTTGCAGCCGATCGCCAGGCCCCACGCGACGCCCGAGCAGAGCAGCCATGGACGGAACAGCATCTGGCGGACAGGCCCCCAGGCGCCGGGCGCGGCGAGCTGGGTGGGCGCGAGCGCGGAGAACCGACGCCGGCACCAGTCGCGGTCCATCACCATCAGGTGCACCGCGAGCAGCAGGAAGAAGGCGACGAAGAGGTCGAGCAGCGCGAGCCGGGAGAGCACGAACGCGAGCCCGTCGAAGGTGACCAGGATGCCGCCGACGAGGCCGAGCAGCATGGAGCCGGAGACGCGGCGTACGAACCGGATCGTCAGCAGCACCAGCAGCGACCCGATCACGACCGAGGCGATCCGCCAGCCGAACGGGTCCATCCCGAAGAGCTTGATGCCGATCGCGATGAGCCACTTGCCCACGTCGGGATGGACGATCATCGACGGCCCGTCGGCGAACTGCCCGTCGGGCTGCCCGGCGAGGATGTTCTCGTCGGCGCCCTCGATGAAGTTGCGCGCGTAGCCGTACTCAAGCAGCGCCCAAGCGTCCTTGGCGTAGTAGGTCTCGTCGAAGGCGAAGACCTTCGGGGTGCCCAGGTGCCACAGCCTCAGCAGGAATGCGAGCGCGGTGATCCCGATCGTCGCCATCCAGCCAGCCCGTGGAGAGCCACTGATGCGGCGCCGGGCACGTTCCCAGGCGGTCGGCAGGAGGTGACCGGAGGGGGTGCTGGCCAGGCCCTCCATGGGCTCCGGCTCCTCGGTCACCGTCGTCGTCACGAGGGAACCTTATAAGCCTGCGACAATATCGGTGTGGTAGATCCAAACGATGGCGTGCTCGTACTCGCAGCAACCCCGATCGGGCGCATCGAGGATGCCCCACCCCGGTTGGCCTCCGAGCTCGCCACCGCCGATGTCATCGCCGCCGAGGACACCCGCCGCCTGCGTCGGCTGACGACGGATCTCGGCGTCGAGATCAAGGGCCGCATCGTCTCCTACTTCGAGGGCAACGAGGCTGCGCGTACGCCGACGCTGCTCGCCGAGCTCCTCGACGGCAACCGGGTTCTGCTGGTGACCGACGCCGGGATGCCCTCGGTCTCCGACCCCGGCTATCGCCTGGTCGCCGCCGCGGTCGAGAAGGACGTACGCGTCACCGCGGTCCCCGGTCCCTCGGCCGTCCTCACCGCCCTGGCTGTCAGCGGCCTCCCCGTCGACCGGTTCTGCTTCGAGGGCTTCCTGCCCCGCAAGGCCGGCGAGCGCTCGCGCCGCCTCGCCTCGCTGGCCAAGGAGGAGCGCACCATGGTCTTCTTCGAGGCCCCCCACCGCACCGAGACCGCCCTGGCGGCGATGCGCGACGCCTTCGGCGACGGCCGCCCCGCCGCCGTCTGCCGCGAACTCACCAAGACCCACGAAGAAGTACGCCGCGGAGGGCTGGCCGAGCTCGTCGACTGGGCCGCCGAGGGAGTCCGGGGCGAGGTCACCATCGTCGTCACCGGCGCCGACCCGTCCGCCGAGATCGGCAACGACCCCGACAGCCTCCGCGCCGCCGTCGCCGACCTCCAGGCGGATGGCCTGACGAAAAAGGAAGCAATCGCCGAAGCAGCAAAACGAGCAGGCGTCCCGAAGCGCGAGGTCTACGACCTAGTCCACAAACCCGCCGAGTAGTCGAAATCTGACGCCGAGAGGTCGAATCTCACAGGCACTTCACCCATACAACCTCTCGAAAGCGTCGGCCTTCAGGCCCGGCAACCCAAACTCGTCCGATCTCGACCTTTGCCTTCGCGAGCGCTTTGCGAATGCACGGCGGGCTGCCCCAGCCACCCTCGTTGCCTGATTCCCACACAATCCCATCCGAGCGAAAGGCGAGCGTCTCCCCGTCGTCGGCCCGGAACGACACCAGGTCGTCGTCGGGGTTCGCCCGCATGGCAATTCCCGTCTCGGCCCGCGCATGCTTCGCTCCCCACGGAGATCGAAGTCCGACGTACGTTCCGAGGACCAGGGCCATCACCGCGATGACCGCTCCGACAGCGACCGTCGTCCGCGGCACACGCCGCCAAGGCAGAGCAGATTCCACACGCGGAGTATGGCGGTAAGCCCGAGTCTTGGCCGCGAGAAGTCAGTTTCTGAGGCCGAGATGTCAGTTCTTGACCGCGAGACGTCGCTCAATCGACCTCTCGCCGTCAAGGATCGACGCCTCGGCGTCGGATAACGACTTCTCGGGGCGAACTAGGATGCAGGGCGTGAGTTTTCCGCCGTTTCCCGAGCCGCTTCCCGCGCCTGTTGTCGACAACCACACCCATCTGGACATCGTCAGGGGGGACGAGAGCCTCCCGGTCGAGGAGGCGCTCGCTCAGGCGGCGGCGGTGGGCGTGACCAGGGTGGTGCAGATCGGCTGCGACCTGCCCGGTGCGCGCTGGGCGGTGGAGGCGGCTGAGACGTACGACAACATGGTCGCCGGTGTCGCGCTGCACCCCAACGACGCGCCTCGCCAGCCCGACCTCGAGGCCGCGCTGGACGAGATCGAGAAGCTCGCCGGGGCGCACGACAAGGTGCGCGTGGTGGGGGAGACCGGGATGGACTTCTTCCGCACCGACGAGGAAGGTCGCGAGACCCAGGCCTACTCGTTCCGGCGCCACATCGACATGGCCAAGCGGCTCGACAAGACCCTGATGATCCACGACCGCGACGCCCACGAGGCGGTGCTCGAGGTGATCGACAGCGTCGGGCCGCCCGAGCGCTGGGTGATGCACTGCTTCTCCGGCGATGTCGAGTTCGCTCGTCAGTGCCTCGACCGGGGCGCGTACCTCTCCTTCGCCGGCACGGTCACGTTCAAGAACGCGCAGTACCTTCGCGACGCCCTCGCGATCACTCCCCAGGACCGCATCCTGGTCGAGACCGACGCCCCGTTCCTGACGCCCCACCCCCACCGCGGCGCGATCAACTCCAGCTACATGATCCCGGCCACGATGCGGGTGATGGCCGAGGTACGCGGCGAGGACCTCGAGGCGCTCTGCAACGCCGTCAACACCAACACCGAGACGGCCTTCGGCGGCACCTGGTGATGGACCGGCACTGACAGAAGAAGGGCCCGAGGCGATCGCCTCGGGCCCTTCTCGTTGCTGTGATCAGGTCAGGAGACGCTGAGGGTCATCGTGCCCCTGCGCTCGTCCGAGTAGAGCACCTTGATCTTGACGCCGCTGCCGGCCGTCTTGGTGGAGTGCGCCGGGTTGGTCGCGTCGTAGTAGGCCGTCTCCGAGCTGTCGTAGAACGTCGGGACACCCTTACGAGCCGGCACGTCGAGGACCTTGTTCGGAGCGCCGGCGACCTCGTTCTCGAGGTGGAGCGCGTCGGTGCGGTCCACGTCGAAGGTCGAGTCGTAGCCCTGCATGCGGTTGCGCGACAGGGTGCCGTCCGACCACTTCTGGACGCCCACGGAGGCGTCGACGACCAGCGCCTGGCCACCACCCGGGTGCTCGGAGGTGTTGTTGTCGCCGTAAGCGCCGTTCTGGTACCAGACCAGCAGGCCGTCCTGGTAGGCGTAGTGGTCGACCTTGTCAGGCGCGGTGACCCCGTAGCCGAAGTTGTACGGACCCTCGGCCAGCGTCTTGTCGTAGCCCTTGTACTGCCGGTTCTCGGCGATGTAGAAGCGCGGGTACGTCGAGGTGTAGGTGCCGTCGGTGATGCCCATGTACTCCTTGTTGGTCCAGCCGTCGAAGGACGAGAAGTCCGTCGTGTAGGCCGAGCCGACCGAGAGGTCGTCGATCGCGAAGCCGTAGTAGGCGACGCCACCGTCGTTCGCGGTGCGGAAGCGGAGCTTCACGTTCTGACCCGCGTACGCCGCCAGGTCAGCGGTCAGGTCGACGTACTCCTGCGGGTCGTGGTCGGCGCAGTTGCCCTCACAGGTGCTGTCGGAGGTGCCGTGGATGCCGTTGTTGTACTCGGCCGAGGACAGGTTCGTCGCCAGCGGGGTCGACCAGGTCGTGCCGCCGTCGGTGGAGGCCTCCAGGAAGGTGAAGTCGTACTCC
Source organism: Nocardioides sp. NPDC127503 (assembly GCF_040302165.1). Taxonomy (NCBI): domain Bacteria; kingdom Bacillati; phylum Actinomycetota; class Actinomycetes; order Propionibacteriales; family Nocardioidaceae; genus Nocardioides; species Nocardioides sp. NPDC127503. The sequence continues at coordinate 222,949 of NZ_JBEORH010000009.1, forward strand.
GCCTCGAGGTCGTACTTCACCTTGGCCGAGAGCGTGCCGCCCGCGGGGACGGTGATCTCCGGGCTCACTGCGGTGGCGGTGCGGTCGTCGCCCTTGCCGGAGTAGAGGAACGTCTTGCCGGAGGTGCCGGAGCCGACGTCGTGGGTCGTCTGCCCGTCGGGCAGGTTGACCACGAGAGCCTGCGGGGTCTTCGACCCGGTGTCGTGGAAGCTCGGCCCCAGGGTCAGCTTCTTGGACGTACCGGCCTCGACCGTGTCGTAGTTGAGCCAGCCGAGGAAGAGCTTCTCCGGGGCGCCCATGTGGTTGGGGGTGGTGCCGATGGTGCCGTCACCGTGACCGAGCCACGAACCCGAGCTCATCAGGGTCCAGAAGCCGGTGCCGTTCTCGCCGCCCGCGGTGTCGTAGAAGTCCGGCAGACCGAGGTCGTGGCCGAACTCGTGCGCGAAGACGCCCAGGCCGCCGTTCTCGGGCTCGGTGGTGTAGTCGCGGATCCAGATGTCGGTGTTACCGATCTTGACGCCGCCGGCCTTCGGGAAGTTGGCGGGGCCGTCGGAGCCGGACGCGTTGGCGGCCCAGCGGTGCGACCAGATGCTCCACGGGGCGCCGCCGGCCTCCTCGCCGACACCGGAGTGGATCGCCTGGAAGTGGTCGATGTAGCCGTCGGCCTCGTTGAAGTTGCCGTCGCCATCGAGGTCGTAGCGGTCCCAGATGTCGTAGTCCTGGAGGTACGCCGTGATCTCGGCGTCGGTCTTCCCGGCCGCCTTCTGCGCGTCGTACCAGGCGTTGGCGCTGTCCTGGACGTAGTTCTTCATCGCGGCGGCGGTCTCGTCGCCCTTTTCGTTCTGGTAGTAGGACTCCGCGTGCGGAAGCGTCACCCAGTCGCTCACGTCGCCCTGGAGGTCGAAGCGGCCGCTCGACATCTCCTTGTAGACGTTGTGGAAGGACTCGGTGCCCTTCTCCTGGTTGAAGAACATGTCCATGTAGTGCTCGCGCGAGAAGTCCTCCTCCCAGTAGGTGGAGTTGTCGTTCTCAGCGGGCGGCGCGATCTCGTTGTGGAGCGGGCCCGAGGTGTTGTCGGGGAAGGCCGGGTTGCCGCCCTCGCCGAACTCGACCAGGAAGCTCAGCAGCTGGGACTTCTCGGTGGGCTCGTGCTCCACCCAGCGGGCGTTGCTGCCCGAGCCCATCTTGACGACCTCGCTGCCGTTCTTCGTGACCGTCTGCTTCTCGCCCGTGGCGACGGCGGTGGCGGCGTTGGTCTTGAGCTCGCGGCGCTTGGTGTTGAGCGCGTCGGGCTTGTCATCGATCTTCTGCTTCACAGCAGCGGCGGCGGGGGTCCCCGAGTCCTCGACGGCGCTAGCCGACGAGTGGGTCAGGGCCACCGGCGTCACGCCTGCGACCGCAACCGCGGCGAGAACGCTGGTAAGGCGTCTGTTCATCGTTCCTCCGGAGTCTGGTGACATCGCGCACATCTGCCTTACCCGAGAACTGACCGGCGCGACGGGCCATCACGACAGAGATGGCTTCGGAGTACAACACCAAGCAACGGAGTTACCTGTAAAGGATTTGTCGCCTATTGGCCAGCGGGCGCGATAATTCGTGGCGGGATTACGACAGGTGCCCTGATCGGCCCGCTTGACCAGCGATTTCGGCGTGGTGAATCGCACACCTGTCATTCGATGCGACAGGTATTGACAGCGCTCCCTGACCCTCATTTGATGCCGAGATTGCATGCTTGTAATTGCCTGCGGATCGGGCAGGAGACTTGCATTTAACCGACCGTATTTGTTCCGCTGTCCGGCGAGATAGCCGGGATCGGGACAGATCCGGACGGTGTTGGGGGTGGGCCTCAGCGCGTAGATCACCAGATCTCGCAACACCGTTCGCCCGTGCCCGGAGAGCACGAACATCGGAGCATTGTGCCCGTCAGCAGCACCACCTCATGGGTTCGCAACATCGCATCTACTCGCCGCCGTAAGGCCATCCTGGTCGGCGGACTCGCCGCCGCAGTGGTCGCCACAGGCGGCACCGCGTACGGCGTCAAGACCTCCCAGACCGATGTCATCGTCTCGGTCGACGGCAAGGCCAAGGACGTCAGCGTCCACGCCGACACGGTCGGTGAGGTCCTCGAGGCCGAGGGCATCGAGATCGGCGACCGTGACGCGGTTGCTCCATCGGTCGATACCGAGGTCGAGGACGGCAGCGCGATCAGCGTCCGCTACGCCCGTCAGCTGAGCCTCGAGGTCGACGGCAAGGCCCAGGACCACTGGGTCACCGCGACCACCGTCGGCGGCGCTCTCGCCGAGCTCGGCCGCGACTACGACCGGGCAGAGCTCTCCACCAGCCGCGGTGCCTACATCGGCCGCGACGGGATGTCGCTCGACGTCGTCACGCCGAAGACCGTCAAGGTCGCACTGGCGGGGAAGAAGACCAAGAAGGTCAACGTGACCGCGCTGACCGTCGCCGACGCGCTGAAGGACCTCGGTGTCGAGGTCGAGCGCCGGGACAAGGTCTCCCCGGCCTCCGACAAGGCCCTGAAGACCGGTCAGAAGATCGTCTTCACCGACTTCTCCGCCAAGACCCAGAAGGTCGCCCGCGAGAAGGTCGAGGCGCCGGTCGAGGAGCGCGAGGACTCCTCGATGTACGAGGGTGAGACCGAGGTCGTCGAGGAGGGCTCAGACGGGGTCCGTTCGGTGACCTACCGCATCTTCCTCAAGAACGGCGAGACCGTCTCCAGGAAGGTCGTCGAGCAGAACGTGCTCGAGAAGGCCGAGCCGCGCATCGTCAAGGTCGGCACCAAGGAGAAGGAAGCCCCCGCGGCCAACTTCGCCGGTGGCAGCACCGTCTGGGACCAGCTCGCGCAGTGCGAGTCCGGTGGCAACTGGGCGATCAACACCGGCAACGGCTACTACGGCGGGCTGCAGTTCAACCTGCAGACCTGGGAGGCGTACGGCGGCTCCGGTCTCCCGAGCGAGAACAGCCGCGAGACCCAGATCGCGATCGCGACCAAGGTCCGTGACGCCAACGGTGGCTACGGCTCCTGGCCGCACTGCTCGCAGCAGCTCGGTCTGCCGCAGTAAGGCTGTTTCGGCCCTCGGGCCATAGTCTGTACCCATGACCGACCGCACCCCGCCGCGCCTGTTGGGCCCGGCGGAGGTGCGGTCGCTCGCATCAGAGCTCGATCTCCGCCCCACCAAGCAGCGCGGGCAGAACTTCGTCATCGATGCCAACACCGTGCGCCGGATCGTGCGCGAGTCCGGCGTCGGAGCCGATGACGTCGTCGTCGAGGTCGGCCCCGGCCTCGGGTCGCTCACCCTCGCCATCCTCGAGACCGGCGCAAGAGTGACCGCGATCGAGATCGACGAGACCCTGGCGCAGCGGTTGCCGAGAACCATCCAGGAGTACGCCCCCGACCAGGCCGACGCGTTCAGCCTGCTCCGCGCGGACGCTCTCCGGGTCGACTCGGTCCCGGGCCCGCCGCCCACGGCCCTGGTCGCCAACCTGCCCTACAACGTCTCGGTCCCGGTCCTGCTGCACCTGATGTCGCTGCTGCCCTCGCTACGCCACGGCCTGGTGATGGTGCAGGCCGAGGTCGCCGACCGGCTGGCGGCCAAGCCGGGCTCCAAGGTCTACGGCGTCCCCTCGGTCAAGGCCGCCTGGTACGCCGAGGTGCGCCGCGCCGGCGTGATCGGCCGCAACGTCTTCTGGCCGGCGCCCAACGTCGACTCCGGGCTCGTCTACTGGCGTCACCGCGAGCCGCCGTCGACGACGGTCTCGCGCGAAGAGGTCTTCGCGGTCGTCGACGCCGCCTTCGCGCACCGTCGCAAGGCGCTGCGCGGCGTACTCAGGCCTCTGGCCGGCTCTGCCGAGGCGGCCGAGAAGGCGCTGGTCGCGGCCGGGATCGACCCGCTGGCGCGCGGCGAGGCGCTGACCGTCGCGGACTTCGTACGCATCACCGAATCGCTTCAAAAGGTTCCCTCATGACGATCACCGTCCGCGCGGCCGCGAAGTTCAACCTCCACCTCGGCGTCGGGCCGGTCCGTGAGGACGGCTTCCATCCGCTGGCGACCGTCTACCACGCGATCGGGCTCTACGACGACGTCACCGTGAGCGAGGCCGCCGCGTGGCAGGTCTCGCTCACCGGCGAGGACCACATCGCGCTGGGGGAGATCCCGACCGGCGACGACAACATCGTCGTGCGGGCCGGCAAGGCCCTCGCCGCTCACCACGGCATCGACAGGGCCGCGAAGGTCGAGATCCACAAGGGCATCCCGGTCGCCGGCGGCCTCGCGGGTGGGTCGGCCGACGCGGCCGCGACGCTCGTCGCCCTCGACCGCCTGTGGTCGCTGGAGACGCCCGACGAGGACCTGCTGAGCCTGGCAGGGCAGCTGGGCTCCGACGTACCGTTCGCGCTCATCGGTGCCACCGCCATCGGCGGCGGCCGCGGCGAGATCGTCGAGCCGGTCACCGACAACGGTGCCTGGTGGTGGGTCGCGGTCGGCAACGAGCAGGGACTCTCGACGCCGGCGGTCTACCGCGCCTTCGACGAGCACGCCGGGACCGACGTCGGCGACCCGCAGGTGCCCGAGAGCCTGCTCATGGCGCTGGAGAAGGGCGACGCGGAGCTCCTCGCCGAGGCGCTCACCAACGACCTGCAGGCCCCGGCGCTGGCGCTACGCCCTGACCTCGCCCAGACCTTCACCGACGGCGCGGAGGCAGGTGCCCTGGCCGTACAGCTCTCCGGCTCGGGCCCGACCGTCCTGATGCTCTGCCGCGACGCCGCCCACGCCCGCGAGGTCGCCGGAGCGATGCAGGCCAAGGCGTACGACCGCGTCTGGACCGCCCCGGGCCCGGTCGCCGGCGCCCACGTCGTCACCTACTGACCCAACCCGCCGAGGCGTCAGCTACGTCGGCCGAGATGGCAGCTACGTCGGCCGAGATGGCAGCGCTGAGCCATCTCGGCCGACGTGCGTGACGCTTCGGCCGGGTCAGGCGGCGCTGGAGACGACCTCGTCGGAGATCGCCGCGGCGGCGCGGCGCAGATGGCGGGTGATGCTGGCCGCGTTGAACCCGGCGGCGCTGCCGGAGACGGAGACGGCGGCGATGGCGCGGCCCTCGATCATGATCGGGACCGCGGCGCAGACGATGCCGAGCTGGGCCTCCTCGCGGTCGAAGGCGATGCGCTCGCTGTTGGCGCGGCGGAGCTCGGCGAGGAACTTCGCCGGGTCGCCGTGCGAGTGGCGGGTGCGCCTCACCAGGCCGGACTCGAGCACGGCCGCGATGTGGTTGCGGTCGCTGAACGAGAGGATCGCCTTGCCGAGCGCCGAGCAGGCGGCAGGTGCTCGCCCGCCGACGTACGTGTCCGGCTGGATACCACCGCGTCCGGTGATCTTCTCCAGGATGACGATGTCGGTGCCCTCGAGGATGGCGAGGTGGACGGTCTTGCCGGTCGCCACGTAGAGCTCGGCCAGATGCGGCATCGCGGTCTCCCGGATGCCCTGCGGGCGGCAGATCTGCACCGCGTTGCCGAGCTCGAAGAGGCGGCGGCCGAGTACGTAGTGCCGGCCGGTGCGCTCGACGTATCCGCTCTGCTCGAGGTGACGCAGAAGGCGGAAGGCGGTCGACTTGGGAAGCCCCGCGGTGCGAGCGATCTCGCTGACACCGAGCTTGGGGCCGGCTCCGAGAAATGCCTCCAGGATCTGGAGGGCCTTCGTCGCAGACGGGGTCGCCGAAGAGGTCGTCCTCGGGGCACCTTCATGGTCGTGCTGACTAGCCAGGGTGGGGATAGCAGTGACGCTCATGGGGGGATCTCCTTAATTGAGACGGAGGCACCACGAAGGGGGGATCTGGGGCCTCCAACTCTCTGTGACAGCAGTCACTGTAACGATCGTTCCGGAGGTTGTGGAGCAAATGTTGGATAAATCTCATTCCTGACCTGCGGAAATAGGTGACACGACATACAGTTCGATGCGTTTCCGCCCGTTAGCGTCGTAGAACGCCTGTGGACCTACGGTAGTAGGTCAGTGACTGATCTGTGTATGAAACGGCGTAGCCGTGACCAGTCGCGCCAGCAGGTCCGAGGTCGTGGCCGGTGGCATGTCGGCGCTGTCGAGCGCCTCGGCAAAGAGAAGTCCGTCTGCGATCACGAGGAGCAGCGCGGCCATCTCGGCGGCGTGCGCCGGCCCGTCCTCACCCAGGGCTCCACGGAACCAGCCGGCGAAGTCGTCTCGCGACTGGCGGCGTACGGCGAGGAACCGGTCGCGGCCGGGAAGCGGCTCGGGCCGCTTCGGGAGCACCAGCATGAGGCCGATCCGCAGGAACGGGGGCAGCCGGCGCAGGCTGGCCACCAGTGGCCTCAGCTTCAGCGGTAGCTCCGTGGCGCAGTCGCAGTCCGCGGTCGGCGGCTGCCACGAGGATTGGGTGCTGCTCCAGGCGCGGTAGGAGTCGTCCACCGCGGCCGAGAAGAGGTCGTCCTTGTTCGTGAAGTGCCAGTAGACCGAGGAGGCGGGCAGCTCCGCCGTGGCGCAGATCCGGCTGATCGAGGCGCCCTCGTAGCCGCTCTCCGAGGCGACCTCCAGCGCTGCCGCGATGAGCTTCTCGCGGCTGCTGCCCCTTGCCTCGTACGTCACGGGCGGCAGCTCTACAGCCTCGGGGACGACCGCCGGGTCGTGTTTCCGGAGATGGTCCGCGACCTCGGCCAGCCCGTCGGCGAGCCGTTGCCGGAGCGGGTCGAGCTCGGCGTACTCGTCGGTCTGGGCGTGGATGAAGAGACCGTCGTGGGCGGCGAGGGTCAGCCGCGCGAGGGTCTCGATGTGCGAAGCCGGAAGGTCGACCGCCTCGGACCACCACCGCTCGAAGTCGGCCAGCGTCTGGGTGCGGATCTGGAGGAAGCGCTCGCGTGGACCGTCGCCGACCGTCGGCCCGGACTCGAGCGCGAGCATCAGGCCCATCCGCCACCAGTCGGCCTTGGCGCCGTGGGTGTCGGACGTCGTACGCCGCAGGTTGGCCAGCAGCCCCTTGCGCAGGTCGTCGCCCGTCGGTGTCGGCTCCCACCGCGGGGCGATGTCGTTCCAGCGGGTGTAGCCGTGCTCGAGCGCCTCGGCGAGCAGCTGGTCCTTGTTGGAGAAGTGCCAGTAGAGGGACGACGGCGGGAGGCCGGTCGCGCGACGGACAAGCGCCATCGTCGTGCCGACATAGCCACGCTCGGCGGCCAGCCGGAGCGCTGCTTCGAGGATCATCTGACGCGAGCCATGCGTGTGCTCGCGGAGCGTCGTCTTCTCGGCCATTGCACTGAGTCTAAGCAGGTCAGGGGCTCTTCGTCCGCCCCGTGTGCCGCAGGGTGGCCGCCGCGATGCTGGCTGCCTCACCGCCCTCGGGGACAATGGGAGACGATATGGCGAACCTCCTCAACCTCGAGCACGTCTCCAAGGCGTACGGCATCCGTCCCCTCCTCGACGACGTCTCCCTCGGCATCAGTGCCGGTGACCGGATCGGCATCGTCGGCCGCAACGGCGACGGGAAGACGACGCTCCTGCAGGTGATGACCGGTCTGGAGGAGCCAGACTCCGGTCGCGTATCGCGCCAGCGTGGCCTGCTCGTCGGGTTCCTGCACCAGGGTGACCAGCTCATCGACTCCCACAGCGTCCGCGAGGCGGTGCTCGGCGGGCGGTCCGACCACGAGTGGGCCGGCGTCCCCGTGCTCCGTGAGATCGTCGAACAGCTCCTGGCCGGGATCGACCTCGACCGCTCCGTCATGGGTCTCTCCGGTGGCGAGCGCCGTCGCTGCGCCCTGGCCGAGCTGCTCCTCGGGGACCACGACCTGATCGTGCTCGACGAGCCCACCAACCACCTCGACGTCGAGGCCGTGGCCTGGCTCGCCTCACACCTGGCCGCGCGCGCGTCCGCGCTCGTCGTGGTCACCCACGACCGCTGGTTCCTCGACGCGGTGTGCCAGTACACCTGGGAGGTCCACGACGGCCAGGTCGACGCCTACGAGGGTGGCTACGCCGCCTTCGTCCTCGCCAAGGCCGAGCGGTCCCGTCAGGCCGCCGCCACCGAGGTACGCCGCCAGAACCTCGTCCGCAAGGAGCTGGCCTGGCTGCGCCGCGGCGCCCCGGCGCGTACGTCGAAGCCGAAGTTCCGCATCGACGCCGCCAACCAGCTCATCGAGGACGTACCTCCGCCGCGCGACCGCTTCGAGCTGCAGAAGTTCGCCGCCCAACGGCTCGGCAAGGACGTCATCGACGTCGAAGACGTCGATCTCTTCCGCGGCGAGCGGCAGCTGCTGTCACACGCCACCTGGCGCATCGGCCCGGGGGACCGGATCGGCATCGTCGGCGTCAACGGCGCCGGCAAGACCTCGGTGCTGTCGCTGCTGGACGGCTCCCTACCGCCCGCGGTCGGAAAGGTACGCCACGGCCGCACCATCGCTCTCCAGCACCTGACCCAGCAGCTCGACGACCTCGACCCGGAGGCGCGAGTCCTCCCTACCGTCGAGTCGATCAAGCGCGTCACCAAGACGACCGACGGCCAGGAGCTCTCGGCGACCTCGATGCTCGAGCGCTTCGGCTTCACCGGCGACAAGCTGGTCACCCGCATCGGCGACCTCTCCGGCGGCGAGCGCCGCCGCTTCCAGCTGCTGCGCCTGCTGCTCACCGAGCCCAACGTCCTGCTGCTCGACGAGCCGACCAACGACCTCGACATCGATACGCTCAACGTCCTCGAGGACTTCCTCGACGCCTGGCCCGGCACCCTGATCGTCGTCTCCCACGACCGCTACTTCCTCGAGCGCGTCACCGACTCCGTCTGGGCCCTGCTCGGTGATGGCCAGATCTCCATGCTCCCGCGCGGTGTCGACGAGTACCTCGAGCGCCGCCTCCCCATCCCCGCCGAGACGTCGGCCCCGCAGGCCGAGGCGTCACGCGCGTCGGCCGAGACGGCAGCGGGTGGCCAGTCGAAGGCCAAGCCCGGCTCCGCCGACGAGCGAGCGGCGAAGAAGGTCATCGCCAGGATCGACAAGCAGCTCGAGCGGATCGGCGAGCAGCAGCAGAAGCTCGAGCTCGCGATGGCCGAGTCGGTCAACGACTACACCCGCCTCGCCGAGCTCAGCGCGGAGCTGGACCAGCTGTCTGCGGAGAAGGACGACCTCGAGCTGGAATGGCTCGAGGCGGCCGAGGTCCTGGAGTAGCCCCTTCGAGGGAGTGCTGGTCGGCGGCTCGCGCAGCGTGTAACACGTTGTTCGTACGACTACTCGCCCTATCAGAACGACCGGATAGTCCTACGAACAGCGTGTTACACGGCTCGCGGACTCGCGCGGCGGGGCGTTGGTCAGGACGAGAAGGGGACCAGCAGGCGACGCAGGAGGTCGGTGAGCTGGATCTGCTGGTCGCCGGAGAGACCGTCGAGGAACTCCCGCTCGGCTGCGAGCAGCGCCTCGAAGGCGCTGTCGACGGTCGCCTTGCCGTCGGGGGTGAGCCGGACGAGGACACCCCGCCGGTCCGCCGGATCCGGAAGCCGCTCGACCAGCCCGCGGGAGGCGAGCCGGTCGACGCGGTTCGTCATGGTCCCGCTGGTCACCAGGGTCTCGCGCAGCAGCCGGCCGGGGGAGAGCTCGTAGGGGTCGCCCGCTCGACGCAGTGCGGCGAGTACGTCGAACTCCCACGACTCGATCCCGGAACCCGAGAACGCGTCGCGCCGTGCGAGGTCGAGGTGGCGCGAGAGGCGGGAGAGACGCGAGAAGATCTCGACGGGACCCAGGTCCAGGTCGGGCCGCTCGTGTGCCCAGGCCTCGCTCAGGTCGTCGACTTCGTCGCGCATGGCGAGAGCGTAGCCCAAGTTCGCCTCATCGAGAATCTTGACATCGAGACAAGTCGAGGGGACGATCAGAATATCTTGACATCAAGAGACATCGAGAGGACGTACGCCATGACCGCATGGGATCCCGAGCGCTATCTGACCTACTCCGACGAGCGAGGTCGGCCGTTCGTCGATCTCCTTCGCCGGGTCGACGCGGATCGTCCGAAGACCGTGGTCGACCTGGGGTGTGGCCCCGGAAACCTGACCGCCCTCGCGGCCGGTCGCTGGCCGGAGGCCAGGGTCGTCGGTCTCGACTCCAGTGCGCCGATGATCGACAAGGCGCGCGCGACCATCGACGGTGTCGACTTCGCGGTGGCGGACCTTCGTGACTGGGCCGACTCGGTGGTGCCGGGATCGGTCGACGTACTCCTCTCCAACGCCACCCTCCAGTGGGTCCCCGGCCATCTGGACCTGCTCCCTGCGCTCGCCGGCGCGGTCGCGGAGGGCGGCTGGTTCGCCTTTCAGGTTCCGGGCAACTTCGACGAGCCCAGCCATCGGCTCCGCGAGGAGCTGGCCGCCGAGGAGCCGTACGCCGTGCACACCCGTCACCTCGAGGCGCCCGGGTCGCACGACCCGGCCGACTACTACGACGTGCTGGTGCGAGAGGGCTTCGAGGTCGATGCCTGGGAGACGACGTACCTCCACGTGCTGACCGGCGAGGACCCGGTCTTCACCTGGATCGCCGGAACGAGCCTCCGTCCCACGGCTGCCGCACTGGAGAAGGCCGGTCTCTTCGAGTCGTTCGCCGAGGAGCTCAAGAACCGTCTGGCACAGGCCTATCCCGTACGAAACGATTCGGTAGGAAACAGTTTCGTTCTGCTTCCGTTCCGACGCGTCTTCGTGGTCGCCCGCAGACTGGCGGCATGATGCGGATCCATCACGTGCAGGTCGGCATGCCCGCCGGCCACGAGGACATGGCCCGGACCTTCTATGCCGACGGCCTCGGGTTGACCGAGGTGCCGAAGCCGGCCGAGCTGGCCAAGCGCGGTGGCGCCTGGTTCCGCTCGCCGGGCGGCGCGGAGATCCACCTCGGTGTCGAGGATCCGCACCGGCCGCAGGCCAAGGCCCATCCCGCTCTGGCGGTCGAGACCGAGGAGGACCTGGAGGCCACGGGCGCGAGGCTGGCGCGGCTGGGCTTCGACGTCGACTGGAGCCAGCGCCACAACGCCGACGGATTCGAGCGCTTCCATGTCCGCGATCCGTTCGGCAACCGCGTCGAGATCGTGTGGCCAACGGGCAACTAGCACGAACTTCGGTCCCGTGTAGGCGAAAACTGGAATCAACTAAAAAGAACCGTAACGCCGACTGGTCTGGACCGTTGTCCCCCGGGGGATACAACAACGAGCCAGGAATGATGCCAGAAACGATGGAAGGCAAGACTTTGACTGACGACGTGACCGTCCCCCAACCTCGGGACGCGGAGACGACGAGCGTGGTCAATCGAGTCCGCCGGGCTCAGGGCCAGCTCGGTGGCGTGCTCCGCATGATTGAAGACGGCCGCGAGCTCGCCGATGTGGTCGGCCAGCTCAAGGCAGTGACCCGGGCCCTCGACAAGGCGGCTTTCGCGCTGCTCTCCAACGAGCTGCGCCGCGCGCACGCCGACGGAGACCGCCCGGAGCAGATCGAGGAGCTCGAGAAGGTCTTCCTCTCCCTCTCCTGATCTCGGGCCAGGAGAGGGGAGGAGGTTACCCTCGGGTAACCTGACTGCCATGAGCCAGCTCTACGACCTCTGGAAGTCCTTCAACCGTGTCCCGGTTGTCGGCAAGCGAGCATTCTCGGTTGGGTTCGCGAAGAAGGCGCCCTACTTCGGGTCCATCCACCCGCTGGTCAACCAGCTGCGGCCCAACTACGCCGAGGTCATCGTGCCCAACCGCAAGGGCAACCACAACCACATTGGCACCGTTCACGCCATCGCGCTGTGCAACGGTCTCGAGATGGCCATGGGTGCCCTTGCGGAGGTCACCATCCCGCGCGACAAGCGCTGGATCCCCAAGGGGATGACCGTCTCCTACACCGCCAAAGCCTCCACCGACATCACCTGCATTGCGGAGACCGACCAGGAGCAGTGGGACACCGCCGACGGTGACCTCGCGGTGCGCGTCAAGGGCATCCGTGAGGACGGCACCGTGGCCATCGAGGGCACGATCAACCTCTGGGTGACCCCGAAGACCAAAATGTAGAGCCCGAACGCCAATGGCTCGCTGTTTCCTCGGGGCAGCGGGCCATCGCCGTTGGTGCAGCATCGTGCGGTCGCATCGGATCCACTGGCGGGGGCTTCGACCACTACGCCCGGTGCCTGGCGGCGTACGGTCTCTGTCTTACACGAGTCAGGGAGCTGGGCGAGGATGGTGCCGCGGGGGCAAGTCATCGCCCTCGATGCGGCTGAAGCCGTTGATGGTCTTGCGCTTCTTGGCGGTACGCAGTGCGAGCGAGTAGGCGAGGGTGTCCATCTGATCGGCACGTGGAATTCAGTCTCTATCCGGGCCGCGACAACCTCGAGCTGAATCGGCCCCACCGCAGCGAGTGCCGTACGGGGTGACCGCGTGGGACGGCCCGCTTGGTTGGCATGCACGTCGGGGCGAAAGACCTGGACGACGCCTTCCTGGTCGAGACGCTCGACGGCGGCGTCGGGTCGGCATGCTGGCGCATCGTGCATCCGGCAAAGGGGTGGCAAGCCCTCGGAATACTGAGCTAGGTGTGATGCCCAGGCACGTTGGTCGACATCGTGTGACGACACGGTCTGAGGTGTAGATGGACGAAGGCCTCCCGGGTGTGGAGTGCAGTTGTCTAAGGAACCAGTTTCGCCACCTAGGAGGCCTTCGTGTCCCACGCTACCCATGCCAACGATGCTTTGACCCCTCGTGCCCGTGTTCGATTCGGTGATCCGCTCGGCATGGCGGCATCGACCGTCCACGCCGTGCTGGTGCGGTGCCGGATCAACACGCTCACCTTCATCGACCGCGCCACCGGTGAGCCGATCCGCCGCTACGAACACGGACGTCCTGGCGACCTGATCCACGTCGATGTCAAGAAACTCAGGCGTGTGCCCGATGGCGGGGGCTGGCGTTATGTCGGCCGCCAACAACGACTCAAGAACCGCGCCGCTACGCCGGGAATGCCCCGCAACAAGTGGCGCAACCCGCAGCTGGGCACCTGCTACCTGCATACCGTCATCGATGGCCACTCCCGCGTGGCCTACGTCGAAGCCCGCGACGACGAAACCAAGCAGCCCGCGACCGAGGTCCTCAAGAACTCGGTCACCTGGTTCGCCGAACTCGGTGTCACCGTGAGACGAGTACTCAGCGACAACGGCAGCTGCTACCGGCCATACCTGTGGCGCGAGACATGCACCGAGCTGGGCATCACACCGAAGCGAACCCGGCCCTACCGGCCACAGACCAACGGGAAGATCGAGGCCTTCCACCGTACCCTGGCAGAGGGGTGGGCGTTCAAGAAGTTCCACAACTCCGAGTCCGCCCGACTCGTCGCCGCCCTGCCAGGATGGGTCACGAGTACAACCACCACCGGCCCCACTCAGCAATCGGGAAAGCCGCACCCATCACCAGGTTGAACAACCTGGCTGGGCATCACAGCTAGGAGCAACGAACTGCGGACGCGATCTCGGCGGTGTTGGGCGGCACGGTAGACGCATTCGCCCCTAGACGCCTAGCGGCGACGACCCTTCTGGGCGCTGAGCCCTGGTTCACAAAGGAACTCCTGCGCAATTGATGATCGCGCGATCCTCTAGTTTCCTCCTATTTTCTGAGCACTTAGAAGACGTCCCATCTTGGCGATTTGAGACCAATTACGTCATCCGCATAGTAGTATTTAACACATGAAGATAGTTAGGTTCGTCTGCATTTCTTTCATTGCATTGGCTCTGGCCAACGCCCCCGGCATTGGCCAGAAGTCGGCGTCCGCCGCGTGGGGCTCGCCGGCAAACTTCTCCGGGTTCTCGTGGATCACGCCTTCTTCAGCATCGGGTGCTGCGCCAAGCAAGGGAACGGTGTGCAACTACAGCGCTGACGCAAAGGGCTCTACGTCTACTGCATGTTGGCAGCGCAGCGGTGATGTCGTGTGGGTCAAGGACCAGCGAGCCGATGGCCGCTCGGCAATCGCACGAATCAGCGTAATTGTCGGTGGCTCGCGGGACACCAAATTTGTCTGTCGGAACAAGCTCGGCGTCGGCAAATGGGTTAAGTGCACGAAGAACCTTGCGGAGCCCGGCACGATCTTTTTCAAGGCGTGTGCATACGACGCGAAGGCTAATCGAATGAGCACTGACTGCACCGCGGCTCAGTCGGCGGCCCTCGCCGTCTGACAGGAGTTGGCGAATTGCGCCGTCTGGCACCTAACGACGGGTTGCAGGGCGGCGCATTTCGGCGTACGCCACTAATCGCGAGCGGTTGGGTCTAGGTCGCTCAATCGAGAAGGTCTGGGACCTGCCGGTGAGCGGGTTAATGGCGGGCGGCGTTTGAGCGAGAACGTTGCCCGCACTTCCCTGGAGTCCCCTTCGGCCTCGGCTGACGGTTAGCCGTGTCGCGCGAACTTCAGGATGCAATCCCTCGGCCCACTATCTCCACCACGGGTTCTAGAGACCCCGCAACGTGAAGAGGTTGGAAGACGAGGGTGCGGCGGGATGAGTCTGCCGTGCTGACCTTCGTAGTGGGAGAGTATGCGACCAACGAGCCTCGTGGCCTTCCGTTCTGATGGAGATGTCCCGGAGCGGCCACCCGAGGTCGACCGTGCCGTGACCGGCCATTGGGAAGGTGATCAGATCGCCAGTACCTGTAGCGAGTCAGCCATCGTCGCCTTAGCCGAGCGCACCACACAGTCGGTGATGCTCGGACAGCTTCCCAACGGCACAGACCTGTCAATACATCCCGACGGCTCTGAGCACCTTGCGCAGGAACTCAAAGGCAGATCACGCAAAGGCTCGACTGGGACAACCCAGCCGAGCCTTTTGCGTGATCTACTTTCGATCACTCAGGTCATCGGGTGCTCCGAGGACCGTTAGATTCCACCGATGGGAGCGAGCCTCGGTGGCTTTCCATCAGGCGGCACCGCCCGGCATACCGGCAGCCGTGGCGGTCTGAACCGTCGGGTCCTCCGCCGTGCCGACCGGACCAGCGGTGTGTCCCACCCGCCGTGTACGAGCCTCGATCCAGTTGGCGACGAGGCCGAGGATCGTGTTCAGGACGATGTAGATGACTGCCACCACGATCGCTGCGGGAATCAGATTGTGGAAGTTGCCGTCGAGCTGCTTGACCTGGCTGAGCAACTCGCTGTAACCGAGCACGTAGCCCAGTGCGGTGTCCTTCAGCAGCACCACGAGCTGGGCGATGATCGCTGGCAGCATGGAGCGGACCGCCTGCGGCAGCAGGATCGACCGCATCACCTGACCCGGCGTGAGCCCGATGGCGACACCGGCCTCGCCCTGCCCCTTCGGAAGCGCTTGTACGCCGGCGCGGATGATCTCCGCGATGACGGACCCGTTGTAGAGCATCAGGCCGAGGACGACCGCCCAGAAGATGCTGGTCGGCGTGATCCCGAGCGAGGGCTGCATGAAGTAGATGAAGAACATCAGCAGCAGCATCGGGATGGCGCGGAAGAACTCCACGACCGCGCCGCACGGGATGCTGATGAGCTTGATCGGCGAGAGCCGTCCGATCGCGAAGAGGAACCCGAAGGCCAGTGCGAGCACCGAGCCGACCGCGAACGCGCTCAGCGTGCCGATCAGCCCGGGGATCAGCAGGTTGTTCCACACGTCGGCATCGAGGAACGGCGTCCACTTCTCGCTCTCCCACTGGCCGGTCTCCTCGAACTTCGAGTACACCAGCCAGGCGATGAAGCCGAGTGCGGCCAGGGCGACGCCTGAGTAGATCCAGTTGAGGGCCTTGGCGCGAGGGCCGGGAGCGTCGTAGAGAACAGAGGCACTCATCGGATCACCGCGAACTTCTTGGAGGCCCAGCCGGCGAGGAAGCCGACCGGCAGGGTCAGGATCATGAAGCCGATCGAGAAGATGATGAAGATCAGCACGATCTGGTCGGCCTCGTTCTCCATCATCGTCCGCATCTGGCCGGACGCTTCGTTGACGCCCTTGGCGGTGACCACCCCGATCGTGACGGCGACCGTGGTGTTCTTGATCATCGCGATCATGACGCTGGCCAGCGGGTTGAGCACCGATCGTAGCGCCTGCGGGAGGACGATCAGCCGGAGGTTCTGGGAGAAGGTGAGGCCGATCGCCCGAGCTGCCTCGGCCTGGCCGAGCGGCACGGTGTTGATCCCCGAGCGCAAGACCTCACAGACGAACGTCGAGGTGTAGATCGACAGCGCCAGGACCGCGAGCTGGAAGTTCTGCTCGTTGAGCGGAGCGTCTTGGCTCGCGCCCAGCTTGAGCTGGTAGAAGAGCCCGAAGAGGGCAAAGAACATCACCAGCGTCAGCGGCGTGTTGCGGAACGTGTAGACGATCGCTGAGGCGACCCAGCGCAGCACCGGCACCGGGGAGACACGGAAAACGGCCAGTACGACACCGAGTAGGAGCGAAAAGACGCCGCTGAAGACGGCAAGTCTCAGGGTCAGCCCGAACGCTTCGAGGATGGCAGACCCATACTCGGAGAAGAGGTCCATGAGGTCCTTCCAGGTTGATTCACACAGCGTTCATGCACGCCGAGTCGGCGCAATCCGGTCCTCGCTTCGCTGCGGTCCGGTTGCGCCGACTCGGCTTTCGCTGAACGCTCAGTAGCGGTCGACCGCCGGCGGCTCCGGCAGCTCGTAGCCGGACTCACCGAGGTTGTCGTTGAACGCCTTTTCCCAAGCGCCGTCCTCGAAGGACTTCTCGATCAGGTCGTTGATCTTGTCGCGGTCCTCGCTGCCCTTGGGCAGGCCGACGCCGTAGTTCTCCTCGGAGAACGGCTGGCCGACGATCTTGAACTCCCCGGGGAACTCGTTGGCGTAGCCGGCGAGGATGATGTCGTCGGTGGTGAGAGCGTCGATCTGGCCGCCCTGGAGGGCGGTGATGCACTTGCTGTAGGAGTCGAACTCCTGCGGCACGGCGCCGTACTCGTCCTTCACCTTCTGGGCGGAGGTGGAGCCGGTGACCGAGCAGAGCTTCTTGCCCTTGGTGTCCTCCGGACCGGCGATGGAGGTGTCGTCGGCGCGGATCAGGAGGTCCTGGCCGGCGATGTAGTACGGGCCGGCGAAGTCGACCTCGGCCTTGCGCTCGTCGGTGATCGAGTAGGTCGCCAGGATCATGTCGACCGTGCCGTCCTTGAGGAAGGTCTCGCGGTTGGCGGAGACCGCCTCCTTCCACTCGATCTGGTCCTCCTCGTAGCCGAGGCCCTCGGCGATGTAGGTCGCCATGTCGACGTCGAAACCGGAGTAGGTGCCGTCTGCGTTCTTGAAACCGAGACCGGGCTGGTCGAACTTGATACCGATCTTGATCTTGTCGCCGCCGGCGTCAGAGCCGGTGTCGTCGCTGCCACCACAGGCAGCGAGCGAGCCCGTGAGCGCGAGAGCGCCCAGGGTCGCGGCGATCTTCGTGAACTTCATCGTTTCCACCTTCTGGAATTAAGGGTTGGTGCGTTGCAGGGTTCGCGAGCCGACGGCTCACCCGAGACGTACGTTTCAGTGCTTGAGGATCTTGCCGAGGAAGTCCTTGGCGCGCTCGGACTGCGGGTTGTCGAAGAACTCGGCCGGGGTGTTGGACTCGACGATCTGGCCGTCGGCCATGAAGACGACACGGTCGGCGGCGACGCGGGCGAAGCCCATCTCGTGGGTGACCACGATCATGGTCATGCCCTCCTTGGCGAGGCTGACCATGACGTCGAGCACCTCCTTGACCATCTCCGGGTCGAGCGCGGAGGTGGGCTCGTCGAAGAGCATCACCTGCGGCTTCATCGCAAGCGCCCGGGCGATCGCGACGCGCTGCTGCTGACCGCCGGAGAGCTGCGCAGGGTACTTGCTCGCCTGGACGCCCACGCCGACTCGGTCGAGCAGCTTCTTGGCCTCGGCCTCAGCCTCGGCCTTCTTGAGCTTGCGCACCTTCATCGGACCCAGGGTGACGTTCTGCAGGATCGTCTTGTGGGCGAAGAGGTTGAAGCTCTGGAAGACCATCCCGACCTCGGCGCGCAGCTTGGCCAGGCCCCTGCCCTCCGCGGGCAGCTCCTTGCCGTCGAGCTTGATCGTGCCCGAGTCGATCGTCTCGAGCCGGTTGATCGCGCGGCAGAGGGTCGACTTCCCCGAACCCGAGGGCCCGATCACCACGACGACCTCGCCACGCTTGATCTCCATGTTGATGTCCTGGAGCACGTGCAGGTCGCCGTAGTGCTTGTCGACGTGGTCGAGAACCACCAGGGCGTCTCCGGAAGGTGCGCTGGCGGGTTCGGTGTCAAGCACGGTCATGTCGCAGACCTAACCACATCCTGCATTGCACATCCATGACTTGGTCCCCGGGATCGGTTACAACCAGATAACCAACAAGATTCGGTACGCCCGCAGCGTCCGTCGTCCGCGCTGGATTCCTCAGCGCGGCCCCTGCGGTCGTACGCTTGAAGGCGCTATGACTACGTCGATCGCCTCTGGCTCCGCTTCGGCGGTGCGCACCTACGAAGTCCGCACCTACGGGTGCCAGATGAACGTCCACGACTCCGAGCGCCTCTCGGGGTTGCTGGAGGATGCGGGCTATCGCAAGGCGACCGAGGGCGCCCAGGCGGACGTGGTCGTCTTCAACACCTGCGCCGTCCGGGAGAACGCCGACAACAAGCTCTACGGCAACCTCTCCCACCTGGCCCCGATCAAGCAGGCCAACCCGGACCTCCAGATCGCCGTCGGCGGCTGCCTCGCGCAGAAGGACCGGGCGACGATCACCGAGAAGGCGCCGTACGTCGACGTGGTGTTCGGGACGCACAACATCGGCTCGCTCCCGGTGCTGCTGGAGCGTGCCCGGGTGCAGGAGGAGGCCCAGGTCGAGATCCTGGAGTCCCTCGAGGTCTTCCCGTCCACGCTGCCGACCAAGCGCGAGTCGGCCTACGCCGCGTGGGTGTCGGTGAGCGTGGGCTGCAACAACACCTGCACCTTCTGCATCGTCCCGAGCCTGCGCGGCAAGGAGAAGGACCGGCGACCGGGCGAGATCCTCGCCGAGATCGAGGCGCTCGTCGCCGAGGGCGTCACCGAGGTGACCCTGCTGGGCCAGAACGTCAACGCCTACGGCGTCGAGTTCGGCGACCGGCAGGCCTTCTCGAAGCTGCTGCGCGCGTGCGGCGAGATCGAGGGGCTGGAGCGGGTCCGGTTCACCAGCCCGCACCCGGCCGAGTTCACCGACGACGTCATCGAGGCGATGGCCGAGACGCCCAACGTGATGCCGTCGCTGCACATGCCGCTGCAGTCCGGCTCCGACCGCGTCCTCAAGGCGATGCGCCGCTCCTACCGGTCGACCAAGTTCCTCGGCATCATCGAGCGCGTCCGCGCGGCGATCCCGAATGCGGCGATCACCACCGACATCATCGTCGGCTTCCCGGGGGAGACCGAGGAGGACTTCCAGGCCACCCTCGACGTGGTCCGCGAGTCGCGCTTCGCCTCCGCCTTCACGTTCCAGTACTCCAAGCGTCCCGGCACCCCCGCAGCCGACCTCCCCGACCAGATCTCTCCCGCGGTCGTCAAGGACCGCTACGGCCGACTCGTCGACCTCGTCAACGAGATCGCCTACGAGGAGAACAAGAAGAACGTCGGACGTACGCTCGAGCTGATGGTCGCCGAGGGCGAGGGCCGCAAGGACGCCGAGACCCACCGGCTCTCCGGTCGCGCTCCCGACAACCGGCTGGTCCACTTCAATGCGGCCGGAGCCGAGGGCGTACGTCCTGGCGACATGGTGAAGGTCGAGGTCACCTACGCGGCCCCGCACCACCTGGTGGCCGACAACCCCGTGATCGAGGTACGCCGCACTCGTTCCGGCGACGCCTGGGAGGCGCGCCAGGGCCGGCCCGAGCCCGAGGCCGCTTCGGTCGGGCTGGGCATGCCGTCGGTCGGGGTGCCCGCTCCGCTGCCGGCTGCGCCGGCGTGCGGCTGATCGTGCGGCGTCACGTTACTCGAACAGCAAATTCTCCGTAACTCCGTTCCCCCGAGGGTATTTCTGCCCTAGCCTGAGGCAACTTGTCTCAGGAAGGGATACCCCCATGTCGATTCCCAAGCTGGTCAACAGAGCAGCGGCGATGGGCGCACTCGGTGTTCTCGTGGCATCAGGCCTGGCAGCCGCGGCCCCCGCGGGCGCGATGCAGGCGTCCGCAGGAGGAGATGCCTGCTTCGACCCGCACGAGGTCGGCGCCGCCCGCGTCGCCGAGGGTGCCAAGCAGGTCCGCGACACGAACCATCTGACCGCGAAGCAGGCCGAGGCCAAGGAGAAGGCGCTCTCCAGCGCCCTGGCCGCGCAGGGGAAGAAGGGCGGCACCGCCAACCTCGCCGCGACGACCATCCCGACCTACATCCACGTCATCCAGGAGAACGCCACCACCGGCGTCGTTCCGCAGGCGAACATCGACGCCCAGATCGACGTGCTCAACGCGGCGTACGCCGGCACGCCGTTCTCCTTCGAGGTGGCCGGCCAGGAGACCACGATCAACCCGGCCTGGTACCCGATCATCTCCGGCTCGACCGGCGAGCGGGACATGAAGGCGGCCCTGCGCCAGGGCGGCGACAACGCGCTCAACGTCTACATCGGCGAGATCGACGACGGCCTGCTCGGCTGGGCGACCTTCCCGACCAAGAACATCGGCTCGCAGGACGGTGTGGTCATCCTCGGCGAGTCGCTGCCGGGTGGCTCGGCGGCCCCGTACGACGAGGGCGACACGGCCACCCACGAGGTCGGCCACTGGCTGCACCTCTACCACACCTTCCAGGGTGGCTGTCGTGGGAAGGGCGACCAGGTCGCCGACACCCCGGCCGAGGCCGCGCCGGCGTTCGGCTGCCCGGAGGGCTCTGACACCTGCACGGCGCCGGGCCTCGACCCGATCCACAACTTCATGGACTACACCGAGGACGCGTGCATGGACGAGTTCACGCCGGGTCAGGTGCAGCGCATGATCGACGGATGGGTGGCGTACCGCGCCTGATCGTTGCTCGACGATCTCCTCGTGAGATCTCTGTGAAATGCGCCGAGCGCCGGGTCCCTTGCGGGCCCGGCGCTCGATCCGTGTGATCAGCAGAGCTGAATCAGTACTGCGACTGGCTCTGCTCGCCGCCGAAGCCGCCCTCGTTCGAGCCCTCGTCGGAGCCGTAGGAGGAGCCCTCGGACTGCTCCTGGCCGCCGCCGAAGCCGCCCTCGTTGGACTGCTCCTGGCCGCCGCCGAAGCCACCCTCGCTCTGGCCACCCTCGGAGCCGTAGGACGAGCCGCCCTCGTTGGACTCCTGGCCGCCGAAGCCGCCCTCGGACTGCTCGCCGCCACCGTAGGAGCTGCCCTCGTTGGACTGCTCACCGTAGGAGGAGCCGCCCTCGTTCGAGCCCTCGTCGGAGCCGTAGGAGGAGCCCTCGGACTGCTCCTGGCCGCCGCCGAAGCCACCCTCGTTCGACTGCTCGCTGCCGAAGCCGCCCTCGCTCTGGCCGCCCTCCCGGCCGCCGAAGCCACCCTCGCTCTGGCCACCCTCGGAGCCGTAGGAGGAGCCCTCGTTGGACTCCTGGCCGCCGAAGCCGCCCTCCTGGCCGCCGAAGCCACCCTCGCTCTGGCTACCCTCGGAGCCGTAGGACGAGCCGCCCTCGTTGGACTCCTGGCCGCCGAAGCCGCCCTCCTGGCCGTAGTTCTGCTGCTCGTCGCTGTTGCCGTAGTTCTCAGACATATTGGTCCACACTTCCGAGTAGTTGTGATTGGACCGGAATCGAACGTGCATCGCACGTCCGCCCCCCGGCTGCCTCATTCGTGAGACGAGAATGAGACGGTCTAGACCGTTCCATGTGACGGCACAAGTCGCAACAGGTTCGTAACAGTGTTTCGAAAGTCGATACGTAAAAAGTCAGCTGGGTGTAACGCGACGTAAACGCGAGGCGGGGAGCAATCCGGTGTGGGTCGCTCCCCGCCTCGTGGCGTGTGGAGGGCTCAGTTGCCGCCGTCCAGCTTCTCTGCTTCGCTCTTGGCGGTCTCGACGCCCTGATCGATCTGGTCGCTGAACTTGCCACCGGTCTTCTCGTCGGCGAACTCGCCGGCCTTGTCCAGGCCCTCGCCGACCTTGTCGGCGCCAACCTTGTCGATGCCCTGCTGGGCGAGGTCCTTTGCCTTGTCCAAGAAGCTCATGCTTCCCCCTCTTGATCGGTGGCTCCCCGTATGAGCCAGCTAGCGGCCACACTAACCACATGGAGTACGACAGCAACAGGGGGACACGCGACCCGAATAGTTCACATGAGCTACACGGGTCGGGATCTTTTACCCGGTCCACCACCCCGATCGTGGCCGTCGTCGGCGCCACCGCAGCGGGGAAGACGTCACTCTCCCTCGACCTCGCCGAGACCCTCGGTGGCGAGATCATCAACACCGACGCGATGCAGGTCTACCGCGGGATGGACATCGGTACGGCGAAGCTTCCGGTCGCGGAGCGGCGCGGGATCCCGCACCATCTGCTCGACCTCCTCGACATCGCCGAACCGGCCTCGGTCGCCGACTTCCAGGCGCTGGCGCGCGAGGAGATCGCGACGCTCCGGAAGGCTGGGAAGACACCCGTGCTGGTCGGCGGTAGCGCCCTCTACACGCGCGCGATCCTGGACCGGTTCGAGTTCCCAGGGACCTCGGAGGAGGTGCGCGAGCGTCTGGAGAAGGAGCTCGAAACCGCAGGTGAGAAGGCACTTCACGACCGCCTGCGAGCTCTCGACCCGGTCGCGGCCGAGCGGATCGAGATCGACAACGGGCGTCGCGTCGTACGCGCTCTGGAGGTCATCGAGCTGACCGGTGAGCCGTTCAGCGCACGACTGCCCGAGCAGGTCTACCACGACCCGGCCTCCATCCAGATCGGCGTCGACATCTCCCGGGAAGCACTGGACGTACGCATCCGGCAGCGGGTCTCGGAGATGTTCGAGTCCGGTTTCGTCGACGAGGTGGCCCGGCTCCTGGAGGCCGGTCTGGGACAGTCGCGGACCGCGTCGAAGGCGATCGGCTACAAGGAGGTCGCCGCCTACCTCGCGGGGGAGACGACGCTGGAGGAGGCCATGGAGCGAACGGCCATCAAGACCCGCCAGTTCGCCCGGCGCCAGGACGCCTGGTTCCGCAAGGATCCGCGGGTCGTGTGGGTCTCATATGATGATCCGGCCCGCCTCGACAAGGCCGTCGCGGCGGTGCGGGGGATGGGGTTGTGACCGAGAACGTACGTGACCGCCTGCGGGAGCTCTTGGACGCGGTCCTCGACGGCGCCGACGACGGCGAGCCGCGCACGCTGGCGCAGATGGCCGGCGACGCCTACACCTCGCCCTACCACTTCAACCGGCTGCTCTCCCGGGGCGCGGGCGAGCCGCCGGTGGCGATGCGGCGCCGGGTCATGCTGGAGCGCGCCGCGTGGCAACTGCAGCACGGTGGCACGGTGACCGATGCCGCCTGGGCCGCCGGCTACGAGTCCGTGGAGGGGTTCTCGAGGGCCTATGCGAAGGCCTTCGGGCACCCGCCGAGCACGACCGCGGTCAGCCACTGGCTGCCGGCGCCGAACGGGATCCACTTCCATCCGCCGGAGTCGCTGTGGGTGGACTCCCAGGAGCGAGTGCTCGCTCCGCTGACCGAGCAGCTCGTCATGCACGACCTCGACGACACCAGAGCGCTGCTCGACCTCGCCAAGGGCCTGCCCGCGGAGGTGCTCACAGAGGTGCTGCTGGCCGGCCACGAGGTGCTGGAGTGGGACGGCCCGGAGGAGTCGCTCGCGCAGGTCCTGGAGGCGACGGTCTGGGCCAAGGAGTGCTGGGTCGCCTCCATCGAGGGGCTCTCGATGCCGGTCCGGAGCAGCTTCGAATCGGTCGTCGCACTGATCGAGCGGCACGAGGCCGTGGCGGCGCGATGGCTGGCGGTCGTACGCGACATCGAGCGCCGCGGCGCCTGGGAGGACCGGCTCATCGACGCCCTGTGCGAGCCGCCGGAGAGCTTCCAGATCGGGTCGGTGGTCGCCCACGTCCTGACGTACGCAGCCCATCGGCGTCTGCTGGCCCGGATGATGCTCCGGATGGCCGGCGTGGAGGTCGACCGCGGCGACCCGATCGAGTGGCTGCGGGCCCGCCGGGGCGAGGTGCCGTCGGTCTGAGCTGGGGCGAAATGATTCGGCCGCCCGCGCGGCCGCCTCGTACTCTGAGGCCGTGACCCCTACCTGGACTGAGATCAGCACGCTCGAGGAGCTCGTCGACCTGGTCGGCGTGCCGCAGGAGCGGGCGATGACCAAGGGGCGCCCGGCGCTCCTCGACATCGACAGGGAGTGGCTCGCCGCGACGCCCTTCTGCGTGCTCGCGACCGCGGACGCCGACGGCAACTGCGACGCCTCACCCAAGGGGGACCCGGCCGGGTCGCTGGTGCACGTCATCGACGACAAGACGATCGCGATCGCGGAGCGTCCGGGCAACAAGCGCGTCGACGGCTACCGCAACGTACTCGCCAACCCGCACGTCGGGCTCAACTTCCTGATCCCGGGCCGCGGCGACACGCTGCGGATCAACGGCCGTGCCCGGCTGGTCTCGGACGCACCGTTCTTCGACGAGATGGTCGTGAAGGGCAAGCGACCGATCCTCGCCCTGGTCGTCGACATCGACGACATCTTCTTCCACTGCGCGAAGGCGTTCCTGCGCTCGGGCCTGTGGGACCCGGAGACGTGGGACCCCGACCACCTCCCCAAGCGTGCGGTCATCGCCAAGCAGGTCGAGAACGACCCGCGTACGCTTGCGGAGATGGAGGACTACTACCGCACCGACACCTACTCGAAGTTCCTCTACTGATGTCCTACAAGTTCTTGAAGGGGCACGGCACGGAGAACGACTTCGTGCTGCTGCCGGACGTCGACGGGTCGGTGCACGGCGCACTCTCTGACGAGGAGATGGCCGACCGGGTCCGGGCGCTGTGCGACCGCCGGGCAGGCATCGGCGGCGACGGGATCCTGCGGGTGATCCGGACCGCCGCCTACACCGGTGAGGATCGTCCGGTCAGCGACGCCGAGTGGTTCATGGACTACCGCAACGCCGACGGCACCCGGGCCGAGATGTGCGGCAACGGCACCCGCGTCTTCGCGGAGTACCTGCGCTCGGTCGGGCTCGCCGGCGACGAGGTCACCTTCGCCACCCGAGCGGGCGACAAGATCCTCCGGGCGTCGGGAGACGTCTGGACCGCCGACCTGGGCTCGCCGAAGCTGCTCGGGTCGACCCAGGTCACCGTCGCCCACCACTTCTGGTCGGCCTGCAACGTCGACATGGGCAACCCGCACGCCGCCGCCGAGGTCGACTCGATCGACCCCCACGGCCCTGTCGGTGACCTCTACGACTCCCCGATCTTCGACGAGACGGTCTACCCGCACGGGGTCAACGTCGAGTTCTTTCAGCGCGTCGCCGAGCGTCACGTCGCGATGCGGGTCTTCGAGCGCGGCGCCGGCGAGACCCGCTCCTGCGGCACCGGAGCCTGTGCGGTGATGGTCGCGGCCGCCGAGGCCGACGGCCTCGCGATCGCGCGCGATGCTGATGTGACGTACCGGGTGGATGTCCCTGGTGGCACGCTCCATGTCACCTGGACGACCGACGACCGCGTGCTGCTCACCGGGCCGGCCGTCCTGATCGCCGAGGGCACCACCTCGCTCTGACCACGAGACGGTTAACGGGTATTCACCCCCGTGAGGGTGGTCACGTCTATGGTGCTGCCCATGGAGTTGACTGATAGCACAGCGATCGTGACCGGTGCGGCCAGTGGGATCGGGGCGGCGACCGCCCGGGCGCTGGCGGCCAAGGGGGCGACGGTGATCGTCGCGGACATGCAGAAGGACAAGGGCGAGGCCCTGGCGGAGGAGATCAAGGGCCTGTTCGTGCCCGTCGATGTCACCGACACCGACCAGATCACCAACGCCGTGGAGAGGGCCGTGGAGATCGCGCCGCTGAAGGCGGTGGTCAACTCGGCCGGGATCGGGTGGGCGCAGCGCACCATCGGCCGCGACGGCCAGATCGGCTCGGCGCACGACCTGGATGCGTACAAGAAGGTCATCGCGATCAACCTGATCGGCACCTTCGACATGTGCCGCCAGGCCGCGACGTACATCAGCCGCAACGAGCCGGACGCCAACGGGCAGCGTGGCGCGATCGTCAACCTGGCCAGCGTGGCGGCCTTCGACGGCCAGATCGGACAGGTCTCCTACTCCTCGTCCAAGGGCGGCGTCGTCGGCCTCACCCTCCCGCTCGCGCGCGACCTCGCCGCGGTCGGCATCCGCGTCAACACCGTCGCGCCGGGGCTGATCGACACCCCGATCTACGGCGAGGGCCCGGAGTCGGAGGCGTTCAAGGCCAAGCTCGGCGAGAGCGTTCTGTTCCCGCACCGGCTCGGTGAGCCGGCGGAGCTGGCGAGCATGGTCGTGGAGTGTCTGACCAACGACTACATGAACGGCGAGACGATCCGCGTCGACGGTGGCATCCGGATGCCACCGAAGTAAACAAGCCTCAAGAAGTACCCCGACGGCTGGCGCACCGCTAATGTGTGCGCCAGCCGCGGACCGTTTCAGACCGCTCCGCGGGTGTCGGAGCAAGGAGTTCGCATGTCCGATAAGGCGGACACCAGTACGTCGAAGGCGCTCGCGATCATCGAGTCCGGCGAGCCCACGGGGCCGGCCGGAGCGGGCGAGCCCCCGCGCGAGCCACGCTTCACGCGCGAGACGATAGGTGTCATCGCCGGTGCGGCCGGCGTCCTGGCCGTATGCCTGATCGCGACCGCTCTGGTCGCCAACGGCAACGCGGACTCGACCGACGACCGGTCCTGTCTTGGCCCGGAGATGACGGTCGCGGTGGCTCCCGAGGCGGCAACCGTCGTGGGCAACATCCTCGAAGACGCCGGCTGTGGCCAGATCGAGGTGGAGGCGACCAAGACCGATCAGGTCCTCCAGCCGATGGCGCTCGAGGGCGATCTCCCCGACGTGTGGATCCCTGACTCCTCGCTCTGGCTCGACCGGATCAACCCCGCGGTCGAGCCGGTGAAGCTGCGGGCCTCGATGGCCTCCTCGCCCGTCGTGCTCGTCTCCGGTGACGGGCTCACCCGCACCTCCTACGCCGAGGCCTTCGCCGAGGACGACCTGCTGATGGGTGACCCCCAGCGGATGATGAGCGCGCTCGGCACGGCCGTCGCGAGCCAGGGGAAGCCTCAGAACGAGGCCAAGCTGGAGCCGTACGCAGAGCGGCTCGCCTCCGGTGAGGAGGGCGCCGGTCCGACCGACTCGGGACGTCTGGCCGAGCTGCAGACCGTCGCGAGCGGGGTGACCGCGACCAGTGAGCAGCAGTGGTCGACGTACGCGCCGATGCTCAAGGCCAGCGCGCCGAAGGAGGGCACGGTGGTCCTCGACTACCCGGTCCTGATCACCGCGGACTCATCGCGCCTCAACTCGATCGCCGCCTCGATCACCAGCCTCGCCCGTGTGCTCGACAGCGGAGCCGCCGACACCGCCCTGACCGAGGCCGGGTTCCGCACCAACGGCGCCGGCAAGCCGTCCCCCAACGTGGGGGCCTACACCCGGGTCGACTCGGCCACGGTGACGAGGACCGCCTCGGAGTGGAGCGCCAGGCTTCGGCCGACCCGGGCGATCGCCGTCATGGATGTCTCCGGCTCGATGGACTGGCCGTCCGCTCCCGACAGCGCCACGACCCGCCTCCAGCTCACCCAGGAGGCGGCGTCGGAGGCCGTCGGTCTCCTTCCCGGTGGCGCCGCGCTCGGCCTCTGGGCATTCTCCGAGAAGGCCGAGGGCACGCTGGGCGCCGACCACAAGGTGCTCGTCCCGACCCGTCAGCTCGCCTCGAAGAACCAGCGCGCTCAGCTGACCCAGGAGATCGCCGGTCTCAGCGAGCGCACCGGCGGCGGCACCTCCCTGCACGACACCGCGCTGGCGGCCTACCAGGCCGCGGTCGCGTCCTACGACCCGCTGGCCTCCAACGAGGTGCTCCTCTTCACCGACGGCACCAACGACGATCCCGACTCGATGGACGTGGCCGAGCTCGTGAGCCAGCTCGAGGCCGCCTCCGACCCACGGCGTCCGGTCCGCGTCCTGGGGATCGGGATCACCGCCGACGCCGACCTCGGCACGCTGCAGGCGATCGCCGATGCGACCGGCGGGGCTGCGTACGTCGCCGAGCGGCCGGAGGACGTCAGAACCGTTCTGCGAGAGGCCCTCGAGCAGCGCTGATGCGGGCTCTTGGGCAAGCCTTCAGATAAGCATTGTCCCCCGGGTGGTGCGGCGCCGTACCCTTGTTGGTATATGACGAACAACGCACACGATTTTTCACTCGCTGACGAGCTCGAGGCCACCGAGGACTGGGACGCGCTCGATGACGGCTTCGAGTCGGGCTATGCCGATGAGGATCCCGAGGACACCGACCCGACCGTCGGTGCGATG
Organism: Nocardioides sp. NPDC127503; assembly: GCF_040302165.1. NCBI lineage: Bacteria > Bacillati > Actinomycetota > Actinomycetes > Propionibacteriales > Nocardioidaceae > Nocardioides > Nocardioides sp. NPDC127503. The sequence goes on from NZ_JBEORH010000009.1 coordinate 251,371, forward strand.
GAGCTCGCCGAGCGGCACGCGCTCAAGCGCGTCGCCAGCCTGCGCACCGAGCTCGAGGACATCACCGAGGTCGAATACCGCCAGCTGCGCCTGGAGCGAGTGGTGCTCGTGGGCGTGTGGGCCGGCGGCACCCAGACCGACGCCGAGAACTCCCTGGCCGAGCTCGCGCTCCTCGCCGAGACGGCCGGCTCGGAGGTGCTCGAGGCGATCTATCAGCGTCGCCAGGCGCCGGACCCCGCTACGTACATCGGCCGCGGCAAGGTCGAGGCGCTCAAGGAGATCGTCGCCGCGACCGGCGCCGACACGGTGATCGCCGACGGCGAGCTCGCGCCGAGCCAGCTCAGGAACCTCGAGGACCGCACCGGGGTCAAGGTCGTCGACCGGACCGCGCTGATCCTCGACATCTTCGCCCAGCACGCCAAGTCCCGAGAGGGCCAGGCGCAGGTGGAGCTCGCCCAGCTCAGCTACATGAAGCAGCGGCTTCGTGGTTGGGGTGGCAACCTGTCCCGCCAGGCCGGTGGCCGCGTCGCCGGTGGTGCCGGTATCGGTGGCCGTGGTCCCGGTGAGACCAAGATCGAGACCGACCGCCGCCGGATCAACACCAAGATCGCCAAGCTCAACCGCGAGCTGAAGGCGATGAAGGGCACGCGCGACACCAAGCGTGCCGACCGCAAGCGCCATCACATCCCGGCGGTCGCGATCGCCGGCTACACCAACGCCGGCAAGTCGTCGCTGCTCAATCGGCTCACCGGTGCCGGGGTGCTCGTCGAGGACGCGCTCTTCGCGACCCTGGACCCGACCACCCGCCGCACCACGACCGAGGACGGGCGGGTCTACACGATGTCCGACACCGTCGGTTTCGTGCGTCACCTGCCCCACCAGCTCGTCGAGGCCTTCCGCTCGACGCTGGAGGAGGTCGCCGACGCCGACCTGGTCGTGCACGTCGTCGACGGTTCCCACCCGGACCCCGAGGGTCAGCTGGCGGCGGTGCGCGAGGTCTTCGCCGAGATCGGTGCCAGCGAGGTGCCGGAGCTCGTCGTGATCAACAAGGCCGACATCTCCGACCCGCTGGTCATCGCCAGGCTGCTGCGCGCCGAGCCCCACTCGGTCGCGGTCTCCGCCAAGACCGGCGAGGGCATCGACGCGGCCATCAAGGCCGTCGAGACCGACCTGCCGCGTCCGGGCGTGGAGTTCTCCGCGCTGGTTCCCTACGAGCGGGGCGACCTGGTCAACCGGATCCACCAGCACGGCGAGATCGACCACCTCGAGCACACCGCCGAAGGCACCGTCGTCAAGGGCCGCGCCAATGCGGACCTGGCCGGCGAGCTGGCTGCGTACTCTGCTTGACCTTGGGCGCTGATCTTGGACGCTGATCCGGCGTTGCGACATTGGCGATGCCGGGATCGTCCCTCACACTTGGGACGATCAGTCGTCGGAGGGCAGGGATGCGGACAGAGGTACGCCACGCGGCGCGCGCCACGATCGTGAGCGCGCTGGCTGGTGCTGTCCTGGTGGCCGCCCTCGCGGGCTGTGGCAGCGAGGACGACGGCGCGCTTCCGGGGCAGAATGCGAGCCACGAGAACCACGTGACGCAGGACCTGTGCACCAGGCTGGCCGCAGAGTCGGTGACCCGCGCCTCGGTGGTGACCGGGGCCGGCGAGCGGGTCGTGGTCATCGGCGACTCCTGGGCCTCTGGCTTCGGGCTGGACGACCCCGGAATGTCCTGGCCGCGCTACCTCGACGGTGAGGTGCGCGTCTCCGGCTTCGGTGGCACCGGCTACTCGCACGACCTGATGGAGCGGTGCGGCCCGATCTCGTTCCCCGAGCGGGTCCCCGACGCGGTGGCGCAAGGCGCCGACCTGGTCGTGCTCGAGGGCGGCATCAACGACTCCAAGAGCGATCTCGACGACGTCGAGAAGGGCTTCCGGGCCACCCTCGACGAGCTGAAGGACCACGAGGTCATCGTGCTCAGCGCGCCCAAGGTGAACTCTCGCGCCAAGGCCATCCGGGTCGTCAACAAGATGATGCGGCGGGTCTCGGCGGAGTACGGGGTGACGTACATCAACGTCTTCGACCTCGAGCTGCCCATGCTCGAGGACAACACTCACCTGACGGTCGCGGGCCACATGCAGTTCGGGGAGATCGTCGCCCGCCGGATCGCGGAGAGCCGATCTGAGACTGTCCCCGCCCACGGCTAAAGTTGCCCGGGTGACCGTAACCGAGACCGCTTCCCAGACGCCCGTACGTGAAGCCCTGGCGGACGCGGTCGCGACCCTCGGCGGGGCCACCCGCGAGGGTCAGGTGCTGATGGCCGACGCGGTCGCGCAGGCCCTGGCCGACGAGGAGCACCTGCTGGTCGAGGCCGGCACCGGCACCGGAAAGTCGCTGGCCTACCTGGTCCCGTCGCTGCTCCACGACAGCCGGGTCGTGATCGCCACCGCAACCCTGGCGCTGCAGCATCAGCTCGTCGAGCGCGACCTGCCGCGCCTGGTCAAGGCGATCGGCTCGCGCCCGGGCGTCGACGCGTCCTACGCCGTCCTCAAGGGCCGCTCCAACTACGCCTGCCTCCACCGGGTGCGCGAGGGCGCTCCCGACGACCAGGGCACCCTGGTCGACGTCCCGATGGGTCCGATGGCGGAGAAGGTCCTCGAGCTGCGCAGCTGGGCCGAGAAGGAGGCGGAGAAGGGTGGCAGCGGCGAGCGTGACTCCGCCCCGCGCCACACCGACCGCGAGTGGCGCCAGGTCTCCGTCAGCCACCGCGACTGCCTCGGCGCCGCCAAGTGCCCCTTCGGCGAGGAATGCTTCGCCGAGGTCGCCAAAGACAAGGCCCAGAAGAGCCACCTGATCGTCACCAACCACTCCCTGCTCGCGATCGACGCGATCGAGGGTGTGCCGATGATCCCGGAGTACGACGCCGTGGTGATCGACGAGGCCCATGAGCTCGTCGCCCGGGTGACCCAGGCGGCGACCGACGAGCTGACCGCGGCCGAGGTGGAGCGGGCAGCCCGGCGGGCGCAGAAGCACATCGAGGGCTCCGAGGCCGATGACCTCGCCGATGCCTCCGACGCGCTGCGGGCGGCGATCAACGAGACCTCGCCCGGTCGGCTGATCACGCTGCCCGAGGTCGTCTCGGACGCCCTGGTGCTGGTGCGCGACGCCGCTCGGTCCGCGATCTCCGCGCTGCCGAAGCCGAAGGACTCCGAGAGCGCCGATCCCGGCTTCCAGCAGGCCAAGGGTGGCCTGCAGGAGGTCTTCACCACCGCCGAGCGGATGGCCGCCGCCTCAGAGCACGACGTGATCTGGCTCAACGAGGGCGGCGACCGGATCCCGCCCCGCCTCTGCGTCGCTCCGCTCCAGGTCTGGGCGCAGATGCGCGAGAAGCTGCTCACCGAGAAGACCGTCGTCTTCGCCTCGGCGACCCTCAAGCTCGGCGGCGACTTCGGCCCCGTGGCCGGATCGCTCGGGCTCAAGGCGGAGGAGCGCACCGAGGTGGGCGCCGGGGCGCAGCGTACCGATGACGTGCTGCCGTGGATCGGCCTCGACGTCGGCAGCCCGTTCGACTACGGCAAGCAGGGGATCCTCTACGTCGCTCGCCACCTGCCGCCTCCTGGCCGCGACGGCATGGGCGCCAAGACCCTCGACGAGATCGTCGACCTGGTCGACGCCGCCGACGGGCGTACGCTCGGGCTCTTCTCCTCCCGGCGCGCCGCCGAGGCCGCCGCCGAGGTCGTGCGCCAGAAGCTGCCTCACCTGACCACGCTGGCCCAGGGCGACGCGCAGCTGCCCGAGCTCGCCGCGCAGTTCGTCGCCGACCCGCACACGGTGCTCTTCGGCACGCTGTCGCTGTGGCAGGGCCTCGACGTCCCCGGCGACACCTGCCAGCTGGTGATCATCGACCGGATCCCGTTCCCGCGGCCCGACGACCCGCTGATGTCGGCTCGGCAGCAGGCGGCCGACAAGGCCGGCGGCAACGGGTTCATGCAGGTCGCCGCCACCCACGCCGCGCTGCTGCTGGCGCAGGGCGCCGGCCGGCTGATCCGCACCACCACCGACCGCGGCGTCGTGGCCGTGCTGGACGCCCGCCTGGCCACCGCCCGCTATGGCGGATTCCTCAAGGCCAGCCTGCCGCCGATGTGGGCCACGACCGACCCCGACGTCGTACGGAAGGCCCTCAAGCGCCTCTCGGAGATGGCCTCGGCCTGACCCAAGCCGACTCGGCTCGTTCTGACCGAAATGCACGCCGAGTCGGCTCGTCAAGACGAGCCGACTCGGCGGGGTTTTGGGTCAGCGGTAGGTCTTCGCCCACCAGCGGTGGGTGGCCTTGTCGGGGGTCGCGATGCCGTGGCAGGAGAACGCGGTGCCCTGGCCGCAGTTGAAGTTGCTGCTCGCGTTGGCGAAGGTGACCTCGACCTTGCGGATCCGCTTGGAGGAGAAGCCCTCGATGGTCTTGGTCGCGATGCCCTTGCTGTTGGGCTTGAGGTAGAAGACGCCGCGGGTGCCGTCGGTGCGGAAGACGCTGACCACGGCGCCGTTGGCGTTGGGCCGGGCCACGTCGACCTTGACCCGCAGCTTCCAGCCCTTGCCGACGTTCTTCGGGACGAGGCGCTGGGAGGCGTACGTCAGGTGCTTGAGGGTGAACTGGCCGTCGACGGTCTGGTGCTTGGCGGGCAGCGCGGTGCGGCCGTCGTAGACCGGTGCGTAGTAGGCGCCGCCCTCGCTGTAGCTCTTCGAGGGGGCCAGGTTGGCGGCGGCGAAGCGGGTGTATTGCAGCTTCAGCGTGGTGCCGCGGGCGGCGAGCGCCTGCCGAATGGCGGTGGTGGAGTAGGTCGACGGCGCTCGGTTCCAGATCGAGAGGACGACCTCCGGCAGGGTCCCGCGCTCCTTCGCGAAGCGCTCGGAGAGGTAGCGGAAGAAGATCCAGTTGCCGTAGATGCCGAGGTTGGACGCGTTGGAGTTGTCCAGCGGCTTGCGCTGGTCCTCGAGCTGGCCGTAGCCGAGATATTGCCGGTTGTCGTTGATGCTGTCGTAGACCTCGTCCTCGACCCAGGTCGCGGTGGACTCCATCATCCAGCGGTCCTCGCCGGCGTCGTAGGCGAACTGGACCGCGTGGAAGTATTCGTGAGCGGCGGTGACCCGGAGGTTCTCGGTGGGCGTGTTGACCGTGCCGTACTCGCTGGTGGCGTAGTCGTTGTCCATGACGCAGTAGGCCGTCGCGGCCGTCTTCGAGACCTTCGTCTCGGGCGCGCAGTAGCCGTAGTAGCCCTCGTCGTAGAGGTTCTCCAGGTAGATGTCGACCTTGCCCGGCGTGACCGCCTTGTCGGCCGCGGGCTTGCGGTAGCCCGCCTGCACGTAGAGGTTGTGGACCTTCGTGACCACGTCGCGGACCTGGTTCGCGTACGTCGTCGAGGCGCGGTCGCCGCCCTTGCCCGGCGTGTAGTGGACGCAGACCACGTCGCTGCAGGTCTCGGTCGCGGTGCGCGGGCGGGCGAGCAGCTCACGCGCGGCCGCCTTGTTGGAGCCGTCCAGGGCGTCCTTGGCGTTCCACAGGTCGGTCAGCGCGATGGTCGCGTCGGGCCGGCCGGCGACGTGCCGTCCGGGCACGACCTGGCGGGCGCCGCGTACCGACTGGTTGCGCTTGACCTTCTTGGCTGCGGCGAGCGCCTCCCGGGCCGCCTTCTCCGTCACCGGCTGCTCGGCGCTGGTGTCACCGCCGGTCCTCACCGAGGTCGCCGGCGTCGACCCGGTTGCAGGCATGGTGGCGACGAACGTCGCGACGACCATGCCTGCGATCAAGACGAGGGAGCGTTGTTTGCGGGTGATCCGGCGGGCAATGTTTCGCATGAGATACCAGACGTTCGGGAAGGCAGACCAGGGCAGTCTAAGCGCAGAGGGCGGCTGTGTCCGGGGGACACGGCCTAGGACGTGGTCTGGACGGGCTGCGTGACGTGATGGAGCCTGTTGCTTCCGGTTGCGGTGGCGTACGACCTGGCCCACGTGGCGGTGGTGTTGGAGTCCTTGCGCTCGCCGATGACGTACCAGTCCATCTGGGCGCGGTTGCGGGTCACGTCGAGGACGGAGTAGCCGTGGTCGTCGAAGTTGAGGTAGCGGACGTGGCGGTTGGCGGTCCTGATGATGTTCTCGACCGTCAGGCTGACCGTGCGGCGCGGCGCACCGAGGATGTCCTTGAGGTTGTTCGAGGTCACCGAGGTGGCCACGAACTCAACCCCGGCGGTCTTGCCGAGCGGATAGATGGCGGAGTCGTACGGCAGGTCGCAGGCCCACGCTGAGTGGATGTCGCCGGTGACGAAGACGGTGTCGGTGATCGCGTTGTTGCGGATGTGCTCGAAGAGCTCGGTGCGGTCGGCGGTGTAGCCGTCCCACTGGTCGACGTTGTAGGCGATGCCGTTGTCGGGCAGCAGGCCGGTGACGTCGTTGACCGGGCTGATCAGGCTCTTGGGGAGCGCGCCGAAGGTGACCGGGCTGATCATCACCGGGTTGCCGACGATCTTCCACTGGGCGTCGCTCAGCAGGCCGTCCTTGAGCCAGGTCAGCTGCTCGTCGCCGGTGATCGTGCGGTCGGGGTCGTCGACGTCGGCGAGGTCGGTGCGGGCGACCTGCTGGGAGCGGTAGGAGCGCAGGTCGAGCATGCTCAGCTCGAGCAGGTTGCCGAAACGCAGCCGCCGGTAGATGCGGTCGTGGAGGTGGCCGTCGGTCTCCACCGTGGCAGTGCCGCCGACGCGCAGCGGCATCCACTCGTCGTAGGCCTGGTTGGCGTTGGTCTTGCGGTCGATCCAGTCGTATTCGCCGGGTTCGTTGTTCTCGGCGCCCAGCAGCCAGGCGTCGTTGGCCGACTCGTGGTCGTCCCAGGTGACGATCCAGGGCAGCCGGGCGTGGGCGGCGGAGAGGTCGACGTCGCGCTTGTACTGCGCGTGCCGGATCCGGTAGTCGGCCAGCGTGTGCATCTCGTGGGCCGGCTCGTGCGGCCGGACGTCCTCGTTGGCCATGCCGTAGCCGTACTCGCCGGGGGCGTACTCGTAGAGGTAGTCGCCCAGGTGGAGGATCGCGTGCAGGTCGTCGCGGGAGGCCAGGTGGCGGTAGGACGCGAACCAGCCGGCCTGCAGATTGGAGCAGGAGACCACCCCGAAACGTAGGTTCTCCGGGGCCGCGTCTGCGGCCGGAGCGGTCCGGGTGCGGCCGACGCGGCTGGTCTGGCCGTTGTAGGTGAAGCGGTAGAAGTACCAGCTCTCGGGGGCCAGGCCGGCGACGTCGAGCTTCACGGTGTGGTCGCGGTCGGGACCCGTTTGGTGGGATCCCTTCGCGGTGACGCGGGCGAAGTCCGCGGTGCGCGAGACCTCCCAGCGGACCAGGACCTCCTCGCCCTGCCCGGACCCGGGAGTCGCGTCCGCGGTCGGCGTGACCCGGGTCCAGATGACCACGCGGTCCGGGAGCGGGTCTCCGGAGGCGACGCCGTGCTGGAAGTGGTTGAGGGCGCCGCCCGCGGCCTCGGCGGGCTCGGGGAGAGCGATGGCTCCGGCTCCTGCGGCGGTCGCCAGCCCGGCGGCGATGAGGGTGCGGCGGTCGATCTGCGTCTGGGTCACGCTGAATGGAACGACGCAGCCGCCGGCCCTGTCATGGGCCGGCGGCTGGATTTCACGCAGTGTTCCCGGACTGGTTCCGGGGAGTGTGGCGCAGGACTCAGAGGCTGCGCAGGACCGCCGTCACCTTGCCGAGGATCGTCGCGTGAGTGCCGTCGATCGGCTCGTACGCAGCGTTGTGCGGCAGCAGCCAGACCTTGCCGTCCTTGCGGGAGAGCGTCTTGACGGTGGCCTCGCCGTCGATCAGCGCGGCCACGATCTCGCCGTTCTCGGCGGTCGGCTGCTGGCGCACGACCACGAAGTCGCCGTCGCAGATGGCCACGTCGACCATCGAGTCACCGGAGACCGAGAGCAGGAAGAGGTCGCCGTTGCCGACCAGCTGCTTGGGCAGCGGGAAGACGTCCTCGATGCTCTGCTGGCTCGAGGTCTCCTCGGCCAGGATCGGGCCACCGGCCGCGATCCGACCGACCAGGGGGACCATGGCAGCGGCCGGGTTGGGGTTGATGTCGGCCTCGGCGGTGATCGTCGACTCGGGCTCCTCGCCGGACATGGCCTTGCGGTGGGCCATCACCTCGGGGAGGAAGACCTCGAGGGCGCGCGGTCGCTTCGGGTCCTTGCGGATCAGACCACGCTGCTCCAGCGCGCGGAGCTGGTGGGCGACGCTGCTGGTGCTGGTCAGCCCGACCGCGGCGCCGATCTCGCGCATGCTGGGCGGGTAGCCGCGCTGCTCGATGCTGTCGCGCAGGTGAGCGAGGATGCGCTGCTGACGCGGCGTGAGCCCGGTCGCGTCCGGCGGCCCGTCGGGCAGCTCGCGGACGCGGCTCTTCTTCGAACCGCCTGATCCGGTGCCTGTCTTCTGCGTGGTCATGTCATCACATTAGTCCCTCTGGCCCCACCACATCAAACATTTGTTCGACCTCATAGGCGGCGCGTGTCGGCGTTCGAAAATTCTTGGGGTCGCTACTTGCGTTGTTCGAACACGTGATCTACCTTCGAACATGTGCTCGATCGAACACGTGATCGAGAGACCTGTGATCAGGAGGCCGTGAGATGAGTGCAACAGTCTATGTGCTGCCCGTAGCCGAGCCGCCCCGTCCGGTGCGGGAGGTGCGCCGCTCGACCGTGCGGCTCACCCGTCGCGGACGAGTCGTCGTGTTCGCGTTCGCGCTCGTCGTGCTCTTCGGGATTGCGCTGATCGGGGCGAGGGTCGCGTTCGCGGTGGAGAACGGTGCGGACAAAAGTCCCGCCTCCTCCGCCCACACGATGGTCGTCGGCGATGGCGACACGCTCTGGGACATCTCCTCGAAGGCCGTCGCCGGCACCGACTCCTCGATTCGGGAGATGGAGCAGAGGATCAAGGAGCTCAACAGTCTCGAGTCCTCGATGCTCGTGTCCGGACAGACGCTGATCGTTCCGACCGCGCCGTAAGGCGCCGCACAGATGTCCGGCTGCTCCTTCGACCCTGGCAGCCGGCTACCGGGGAAAGTGAGAGTGCTGCAGACGATGGGAAGCGTCTGCAGCACTCTCGCGTCTTGGCCTACCTCAGTGGCGCCCGCGGTAGGGGCTGTCCGGCTCGGCCGGCGGCCACTGCTTGTTGCGTGTGCTGTGCCGCGGCGGCCATTCGTCGTCCGGCTGGACGGGCTGGACCGGCGGGTCCTGGGGCTTGCGCTGGGTGGGCATCGCCTGAGTTGCGGCGGGATCCTGGGTCAGCCGAGCCCGCGAGCCGGTCTGGCCGTAGCTGGTCGGGGCCTGGTAGGAGCCGGACTGATACTGCGGCGAGCCGGCCTGCTGGGTGGGGTAGCCGTCCGTGTTGTATCCCTGCGAGCCGTACCCAGAAGTGCTCTGCGGCGTCGACGTCGGTGTCGGCGGGCTGGAGTAGTAGGGCGCCGGGGTGGGCGGTGGACTGCTCGGCGGCTGGTAGGCCGACGCGCCGTACGCGGCTCGGCTGCCGGTGTTGCCGTAGCTCTGGTCGCTGCCGGGGTAGCCGTAGGGCGACTGGGAGCCGGTGTCGGTGTAGGCCGAGCGGTTCCCGGTGTCGCCGTAGGGCGGCTGGCTCCCGGTGTCGGAGCTGTGCCGGCCGTAGCCGTTGTCGTCGTAGCCGTAGGAGCCGGTGCCGTAGTAGTCCTGTTCCGGGTAGGCCTGCTCAGGGTAGGCCTGGTCGGAGTAGGCAGGGTCGGTGTAGTCCTGCTCCTCGACGTAGGCGTTGGAGTGGCTTCCGGCGTAGTCGTCGGTTGGCGGGATGGGGGAGCCGGAGAAGGCCCGCCAGGCCTTCCCGGCGAAGGTGAAGGTCAGGAAGAGGCAGGCGACTGCAACGACCGCCGCGATGGCGAGCTTCGCCCAGGCGCCGGAATCGCCTCCCCGTGCGTCGGCCCCGAAACCGACGGCGACCCACACGAGCACTCCCCAGATGACGAGGAAGGCCAGTGTCGCGATCGCAGGCAAGATGAAAGGTGGCCGGGGACCGCTTCTGGGGCGCGTGCCTCTCCGCGACCCGACGCGATTTCCTCCGGAGATGTTTGTCACGGGGGTCATTCTTACGCATCCACGCCAGTCCGGCGCCCTTGAACCGGAATCTTTCGGTGTTTGACCGGCGACACGCCGGACACGCGGGTAAACCCGACCCTCGCTTGCATCGTCGTGGGGGCGGGCGTACGGTTACCACTACATCTAGTAGTTACACGGCTGTAGTTATCCACATCTAGTTCACATGAACGGGCGGATGGCCCACAGCGATGAGGGTGTTGTTCCACAGGGGCTCACGCTCATATCCACAGGTTCCACAGGCTCGGGCCGCCAATGAGACGGCCTGGATCCACAGGTCTCACGAGAGGGGCTCGACCGTGCACTGTCCGTTCTGCCGACACAGCGACACCAAGGTGCTCGACTCCCGCGTGGCCGAGGACGGTGGCCAGATCCGGCGCCGCCGGGTCTGCCAGGAATGTGGGAAGAGGTTCACGACCGTCGAGCAGATGCAGCTGATGGTGGCCAAGCGCTCCGGCGCAGCGGAGCCGTTCAGCCGCGACAAGGCGGTGCACGGCGTACGCAAGGCATGCAAGGGCAGGCCGGTCACTGAGGACCAGCTCGCCTGCCTCGGCCAGGAGGTCGAGCAGGCGCTGCGCAGCCAGGGGCTCGCAGAGGTTCCCAGCAACGAGGTGGGGCTGGCGATCCTCGCGCCGCTGCGCGAGCTCGACGAGGTGGCCTACCTGCGCTTCGCGAGCGTCTACCGGGCCTTCGGCTCGGTGGAGGACTTCGAGCGTGAGATCCAGATGCTGCGTACGGAACGGGAAGTCCAGGACTTCGAGGCAGAACATCCGGTCGAGGCCCCAGTGGGCTCCGACTAGGTCCCACGGGACACATAGACCGGCCCGGGCAGGCCGTGGGGAAGCGACCTGCTCGGGCCAATCAACGGCACAGCCAGCGAAACCAGTTAGAACAGGGCAAGGACTCCACCATCAGCACCGACCAGCAGTACGGCACAGCGATCGATGACAACAGGGGGAACGAAATGACAGACACGGCAGCAGAGGCACAGGCATCGTCGAAGACGGGCGCCGGGCTGAAGATCGAGCGGATCTTCAGCACCGAGGGCGTTCACCCTTACGACGAGATCACCTGGGAGCGGCGCGACGTCGTCCAGAAGAACTGGAAGACCGGCGAGACCGTCTTCGAGCAGACCGGAGTCGAGTTCCCCGACTTCTGGTCGATCAACGCCTCGACGATCGTGACGACCAAGTACTTCCGCGGTGCCATCGGCACCGAGAAGCGTGAGCAGAGCCTGAAGCAGCTGATCGACCGGGTCGTGAACACCTACGTCGCCTCCGGCAAGGAGAACGACTACTTCGCCACCGACGCCGACGCCGACCTCTTCGGTCGCGAGCTCACCTGGCTGCTGGTCAACCAGCACTTCGCCTTCAACTCGCCGGTCTGGTTCAACGTCGGCACCGAGTCCCCCCAGCAGGTCTCGGCCTGTTTCATCCTCTCGGTCGACGACTCCATGGACTCGATCCTGAACTGGTACAAGGAGGAGGGCCTGATCTTCAAGGGCGGCTCCGGTGCCGGTCTCAACCTCTCCCGCATCCGCTCCTCCAAGGAACTGCTGAAGTCCTCCGGCGGCACGGCCTCCGGCCCGGTCTCCTTCATGCGCGGCGCCGACGCGTCCGCGGGCACCATCAAGTCCGGCGGCGCCACCCGCCGCGCGGCGAAGATGGTCGTGCTCGACGTCGACCACCCCGACATCGAGGAGTTCGTCGAGACCAAGGCGCGCGAGGAGGACAAGATCCGCGCGCTGCGCGACGCCGGCTTCGACATGGACCTGGGCGGCAAGGACATCTCGTCCGTGCAGTACCAGAACGCCAACAACTCCGTGCGCGTCTCCGACGAGTTCATGCGCGCTGTCGAGGAGGGCAAGAAGTTCGGCCTCCGGGCGCGTACGACCGGTGAGGTCATCGAGGAGATCGACGCTCGCGAGCTGTTCCGCAAGATCTCGATCGCCGCGTGGGAGTGTGCCGACCCGGGTCTGCAGTACGACGACACGATCAACGACTGGCACACCAACCCGGAGACGGGCCGGATCACCGGCTCCAACCCGTGCTCGGAGTACATGTCGCTGGACAACTCCTCCTGCAACCTGGCGTCGCTGAACCTGCTGAAGTTCCTCAAGGACGACGACACCTTCGACGCCGTGCGCTTCCAGCAGGCCTGCGAGGTCGTCTTCACCGCGATGGACATCTCCATCTGCTTCGCCGACTTCCCGACCGAGGCGATCGGCGAGACCACCCGCGACTACCGCCAGCTCGGCATCGGCTACGCCAACCTCGGCGCGCTGCTGATGGCGATGGGTCTGGGCTACGACAGCGAGGGTGGCCGCACGATGGCCGCCGCCATCACCTCGCTGATGACCGGTGCCGGATACAAGCGCTCGGCCGAGCTGGCCGGTGTCGTCGGTCCGTACGCCGGTTACGCCCGCAACGCCGAGGCCCACCAGCGGGTCATGCGCAAGCACCAGGCCGCCAACGACGCGGTCCGCTCGATCAACCCGGTCGACCGCAACATCATCGACGCGGCGACCCGCGTGTGGAACGACGTCGTCGAGATCGGCAAGGTCAACGGCTTCCGTAACGCCCAGGCCTCGCTGCTCGCGCCGACCGGCACCATCGGCTTCATGATGGACTGCGACACCACCGGCATCGAGCCCGACTTCTCGCTGGTCAAGTTCAAGAAGCTCGTCGGTGGCGGCTCGATGCAGATCGTCAACCAGGTGATCCCGCGGGCGCTGAAGAAGATGGGCTACCAGCCCGAGCAGATCGAGGCGATCGTCGCCTACATCGCCGAGCACGGCCACGTCATCGACGCCCCCGGCCTGCGCCAGGAGCACTACGAGGTCTTCGACACCGCGATGGGCAAGCGTGCGCTGCAGCCGATGGGCCACGTACGCATGATGGCGGCGACCCAGCCGTTCCTCTCCGGTGCGATCTCCAAGACCGTCAACCTGCCCGAGACCGCCACGGTCGAGGAGATCGAGCAGGTCTACATGGAGTCGTGGAAGCTGGGCCTGAAGGCCACCGCGATCTACCGCGACAACTGCAAGGTCGGCCAGCCGCTGGCCGACGGCAAGTCAGAGGGCGCCAAGAAGGACCAGGGTATGGCCACGGCTGCCGTCGCCGCCGAGGCCGAGGTCGAGCCGGAGGTCGTCGAGAAGATCATCGAGAAGATCGTCTACGCGCCGACCCGCAAGCGCCTGCCGAAGTCCCGCGTCTCGCGCACCACCTCCTTCACGGTCGGTGGCGCCGAGGGCTACATGACCTCCGGCGCCCACGCCGACGGCGAGCTCGGTGAGGTCTTCCTCAAGCTGGGCAAGCAGGGGTCGACCCTGGCCGGTGTCATGGACGCCTTCTCCATCGCGGTCTCCGTCGGCCTTCAGTACGGCGTGCCCCTGGAGACCTACGTCTCCAAGTTCACCAACCTGAAGTTCGAGCCCGCCGGTCTGACCGACGACCCGGACGTACGCATGGCGCAGTCGCTCATGGACTACGTCTTCCGCCGCCTGGCGCTGGACTACATGTCCTTCGAGGACCGCTCTGCTCTCGGCATCTACTCCGCCGACGAGCGTCAGCGCTACCTCGAGACCGGCTCCTACGAGCAGCTCGGCAACGGCACCACCGCCGCCGAGCTCGTCCAGAAGCCGGCTCCGGAGCGCAAGGCTGCTCCTGTCGCCGAGCCGGTCGAGGCCGAGGTCGAGGAGGAGGCCGAGGTCGTCGAGGAGGCGCCCAAGGCCACCGCCCACACCACCGCCGAGCTGCTCGAGTCGATCAGCGGCATGGCCATCGACAGCCCGCTCTGCTTCACCTGCGGCACCAAGATGCGCCCCGCCGGCTCCTGCTACGTCTGCGAGGGCTGCGGCTCGACCTCTGGTTGCAGCTGAGCCTGAAGGCTGAATGAGTCCGGTCCCGCACCCGAGGAAGGGTGCGGGACCGGACTCGTTTGTGGGACGTGGGAGCGCAGCTCGACGAATCGGTCGCGGTTCCATCCCGAGGAGTCGAGTACGAATCTGAGCAGCACGGAGTCACCAGCGCCCACGCGGTGGCAGGAGAGAGTTTCCGGCTCCGTGGTGCCGAGGCCAGGAACGTACGCATCCAGCGCTCGCCGGCGGCGCTCCTCAGTCCCAGGCGGTCCAGTGACGGTGACGACTCTCGGGCCGAGATCGACGCCGGTGACGCGCCCAGAGCCGACCTCGCATCGAAGTACGGAGGTTGCGCGCTCGTGGGCTTCCCGGACCGCGTGGCGGTCGAGGACGGCGCCGAGGGCGACAGGCGGGGCATGGTCGGAGATGTCGAGAGCGCGCTGAACAGCGCGATGGCAGGCGACGTGATCCGGGTGGCCGGTCAGACCGTCGGATCCCACGGTGAGAAGTACGTCCGGGCGCAATGTCGCTATCGCGTTGGCTACGCTCGCGCCCAGTGCGTCGACCGGTGCTTGAGCGATCGTCAGGTCGGGCGCGTGGGGAGTATCCGTCCAGCGTCCCGCCTCGCTCAGATATGCCCAGTCGTCGATGCCCAACTGATGGATCGACTTGCTCAGCAGCGTCTCCTTGCGCTGCCGAGACGCATCGAGTTCTGCCTCGGTGAGCCCGCTGGTGCGTCCTTCGCCGCCTGTGAAGAGTCGCAGGTGGACGGTCGCCCCGGCATCGTGGGCGGCGATCGTCGCGGCGCCCGTAGCGAAGACTTCGTCGTCAGGATGGGCATGGACGACGAGCACGACAGCACGCGCCATGTCGCCGAACACGCTTGTCAGCCTATGGTCTCTGGATGACAAGCGGTGCCTCGTACGACGGAGACGACTTCTACTGTGATGTCGCCATTCCTTATCCCGACCGTCTCGACGTGGTGCACGACAGCGTCAAGGTGCTGGCGTTCCACCACACGCGGCCGTTCTGGGCGGTCCACATCGTGGTGGTGCCCAAACGCCACATCGCGTCGCTCACGACTGTGAGCGACGAGGATGAGGCCGATGTACGTGAGCTGCTCGGTGTCGTCCAAACAGTGGCCAGAGACGTGGAGCTCGAGTATGGCGCCGCGGCGGTGCTCACCAATCTAGGTGCGTACCAAGACTCCAAGCACCTGCACGTGCACGTCCACAGTGGCGGGCGCCGAGGCTGAACCGGTGCTCCAGAGGCCGATGCCGAGCCGTCAGCGGCCGAGGATCCGGCTCAGCAAGGTGCCGTTGGGGTCTTTGGGGTCGGCGGAGTGGCCGGGGCACCACTGGGCGGCGGGTACGGAGGCCTTGATGTCGGAGACGTGGCGGCCGCAGCCGGCCCAAGTGGTCTTCTTGCACTTCTTGCAGCGGACGGGGCGACACATGGTTCGGTTCCTGCTTCTGTGGATCTGGTCGGGGTCAGGCGGGAGGTTCGCCGGCGTCGAGGGCGTCGACGAACTCGCAGAACGCGTCGAAGGCTCGCGCGCCGTGGATGGTGGCGGGACCGCCGTGCATGAGGAAGGTGACGCCGATGGCCTCGGCTGCCTCTTGGGGGCTCGCGCCGGCGCGTGCGGCGGCCTGGCCGTGGGAGGCGATGCAGCCGTCGCAGCCCTCGACGACGCCGATCGCGAAGGCGATCAGCTCCTTGGTCTTGCGGTCGAGCGCACCGTCGGCGAAGGCCGCCTTGGAGAGTCCGCCCCAGCCCTTGTAGACGTCGGGGATGGCGCGGCGGAGCTCCTGGTGGAGCGGCCCGAGGTCGCGCAGGACGCTCTTGCCGTGGGGTGAGCCGTGGTCAGTCGTGGTGGTCATGGTGACTCCTTTCCGTAACCCCCCGGGGGGTTACGTCGACGACGGTAGCATAACCCCCTGGGGGGTTATAGAATCCCCAGGACGCCAGCGGCTTCCCGGCACGCTGGAGACACTCACTGGAAAGAGAAGGACCCCGATGCAGCTCGAGCCTGACGAGATCAAGGCCGTCATCACCCGACTCAAGCGGGCCAACGGACACCTCGCCTCGGTGATCCGGATGCTCGAGGAGGGCTCGGAGTGCGAAGACGCGCTCACCCAGCTCGCTGCGGTCAACAAGGCAGTCAGCCGAGGCGGCTACGCGCTGGTGGCCACCGGGCTGGAGAAGTGCCTCGCCGAGGGTGGTCGCGACAGTGTCGACACCAAGAAGATGGAGAAGCTCTTCCTCGCTCTTGCCTGATCGGCGGGCCGATCACTGTCCACAGGCGAGCTCCGGGTCAGGGTTATCCACAGGGCGGTGATAGGCGCTGGCGAGGCGTACGGATCCGGGGTCTTCTGGTGCCATGCCCAAACGCAAGAAGCACCAGAAGAGGCCCGTCCCGCCCAAGAGGCCAGGGGATCCGCGGCGGCGGTCGTTCGCCGAGAAGGTCGTCGACAGTCCCTATTGGCCAGCGATGTTCGCCGTGAACGATGCCGAGGCTCGCGGGGACGTGAGGTCGGCCCTGGAGATCATCCATACGACCAGCGACCAGCTCGACAAGGAGCAGTTCTGGCATCCATCGCGCCTCGAGCGGCTGGACCAGTTGCGGCTTCTCGAGGCGCTCATGCCGAGGTGGGCCCACTCGCGATGGATCGTCGCGCAGGCGTTGCAGGGGACCCACGCGCGCAATCGATGGCGGATGTCGAAGGCGATCCGAGTCGCGCTGGACGTCCGTGGCGGTCCCGACCCCGGACGCGACCGGGAGGACGACCGGATCCAGATCCTGGATCGTGACTGGGTCTACCGTCAGACCTTCCTGTACGAACTCGGCGGGCTCGAGGCGTTCCTGCGCCACAACGCGTCCGGCGATCTCATCGCCGGTGCCGACCGGATCTGGGAGTGGGTGCGGGCGCCGATGCGTGGCGTACGGCTGCTGGGGCGCGAGCCGCGACACCTGCTCTGGGAGGATCCGAGGACCGGGGAGCAGCTGACCACGATCAACATCGGCGCCGGGCTGCTGGTCGACGACGGGGAGTGCGTGATCGGCCGGATCGTGCCGATCGACGACGGCCTCATGTTCGAGACGGCGCCACTGCGGGTGCCCGAGGAGGTGGCGTACGCCGTCGCGGATGAGCCGGAGCGGTGGATCGACGCGCTGCGCGACAGGACCGGAAGGCCGGACCGCGAGCCGGGGGAGATCTGGACCCACCGCGGGCTGCGTGACTACGGCTTGCTCACCGACATTCCGTACGGACTGGTCAACCTCGCCATGGACGCGGGTCTGCATGCGTTCAGAAATCCCGATGACGATGGACTGGATCAGCTCGACGAGCTGTTCAACCATCCAGCCGACTATCCCGCGTGCCTGGCCGCGTGGCTGGTGCGACCGGAGACGATCACGGCGCTCAGTTCGGGCACACCGCCCGATAGTCTCGCCGCGCTCGGCGGGTTCGCCGAATTCGTCCACGAGCCGGCCGCGAGTCTCATCCGCGACCTGGCTGGCCACCACGAGGAGGCTGCCTGACACTCCGCGAGGTCCCTCGCCCCTACCTGGAGTTTGGCTTAGTTTGATTCCAGTCGAGACCGTGGGGGCGCAGTGGCAGCATCGCAGGCGACGTCGGAAGCCGAGCCTCAGCTGAGCCGGCGCCGGATCAATCTCATCTTCGGCACCGTGCTCCTCGGCATGCTGCTCGCGGCGCTCGACCAGACGATCGTGTCGACCGCGCTGCCGACGATCGTGGCCGACGTCGGAGGTGCCGGCCACCTGTCGTGGGTGGTTTCCTCCTACCTCTTGGCCGAGACGGTGGCGACCGTGCTCGCCGGCAAGTTCGGTGACCTCTTCGGCCGCAAGCTGATGCTGCAGGTCTCCGCCGGGCTCTTCATCCTCGCCTCGGCCGCGTGCGGGTTCGCGACCGACATGGTCTGGCTGATCGGCGCGCGAGCCGTGCAGGGCATCGGCGCCGGTGGCCTGATGGTGACCGCGACGGCGCTGATCGGCGACATCATCCCGCTGCGCGACCGAGGGAAGTACCAGGGCGCCCTCGGGGCGGTCTTCGGCGCCACCACCGTCCTTGGCCCGCTCCTCGGCGGTCTCTTCACCGACCATCTCTCCTGGCGCTGGGCCTTCTACATCAACCTGCCGCTGGGCATCGCCGTGATCGCGATCGCCAGCCTGACGTTGCCGCAGATCGCTCGCGGCAAGCGACCCTCGATCGACTACCTCGGCATCCTCTTCGTCGGCCTCGGCGCCTCGATGCTGACGCTGGCCGTCAGCTGGGGCGGGACGGAGTACGCCTGGGGATCGGCGACCATCATCGGCCTGTTCATCGGCTCGGCGGTCGCGTTCGCGATCTTCGTCTGGGTCGAGTCGCGGGCGGTCTCCCCGATCCTGCCGTTGCGGCTGTTCCGAGACCGGGTGTTCACGGTCAGCGTCGTGCTCTCGTTCATCGTCGGCTTCGCGATGCTCGGCGCGATGACCTATCTGCCGACCTACATGCAGTACGTCCACGGCGTCTCCGCGACGTCGTCCGGGATCCGCACCCTGCCGATGGTCATCGGGCTGCTGGTGACATCGACAGTGGCGGGCTCGATCGTGGGCCGGACGGGGCGCTACAAGATCTTTCCGGTCGCCGGTGCGCTGCTCATGGCGCTGGGGCTCTATCTGCTTTCGACCATGGACGCCGACACCAGCACCCTGATGATGTCGCTGTTCCTGCTGATCATGGGCATGGGCGTCGGCCTGAGCATGCAGATCCTGACGATCATCGTGCAGAACACCGCGGCCTATGAGGACCTCGGTGTCGCGACCTCGGGCGTGACCTTCTTCCGGACGATGGGCAGCTCGTTCGGCGCCTCGATCATGGGCACCGTCTACGCCAACCAGCTCGCTGACCGGCTCCCCGCCGCCGTCGCCTCGGCAGGAGTCTCCCCGGACGCGGTCGCGACACCGGCCCTTCTGCACTCGCTGCCCGACGCCCAGAGCGCGCCGATCATCGGCGCCTACGCGGAGACGCTGCAGATCGTCTTCCTCGCCGCGGTCCCCGTCGCCGGGCTCGCGTTCCTGGTCGCGCTCTTCCTCAAGGAAGTGCCCCTGCGTGGCACCTCGAGGGCCGCAGCAACCGACCCCGGCGACGGGTTCGCGATGCCCAACTCCTCCGACAGCGCCATGCGCCTCGACGTCGCCGTCGCCCAGCTGGTCCGCCGCCAGCCACCGGAGACCTTCACCATGCTCCGGGAGTCGGCGGTCGATCTCGACGCCGCGACCGCGTGGTGCGTACGCCAGGTCGGGATCCGCGAGTGGGTCGGCGGCGAGACCTCGCTGGTCGCGATCGGCCACCGGCTCGGGATGCCGGGCGAGGTGCTGGCGCCGGCATTCGCCACCGCCGCGGCGGAGGGCTACCTCTACGGCGACGAGAGGGCGTACGCCCTGACGGAGGCGGGCAGGGAGGAGCTCGACAAGCTGGTCGCGGCGTTCAAGGAGTGGCTGGTCACCGAGCTCTCCGACTGGGGCGCTGACGACGCCAAGCTCGATGAGGCGCTCGCCGTGCTCTCCCGCAGGTTCGTGGAGGGTGAGCAGGACGTGCGGAGCCCAGCCGAAGCGGCCCTATAGGGCTTTTTACTTTCGTCGTGTTTGAAATCGGCGAGAGCGGGTAGGACGAAGGCATGAGTGACGACGACATGCACGTCAATCCCGACGATCTCAGGTCCATCAAGAGCACGCTCGACACCGCCGGTGGAGACCTCTTCAAGCAGGCCAAGCCGCTGCAGAAGACGCCTGACGTGGGCGAGTCGTCCTCCGAGGTCGCGACTGCACTGGCGTCGCTCGCGGCGGCCGTCGGCGGGATGGCGGAAGGCCTCGGGTCACTCAGCGACGGCGTACAGAACGCTCTCGACCACGCGACCACGGCTGATCACGGGGCCGGCGACGCGGGCCGACGCCATGAGCAGAGGATGAGGGGCAACTGATGCCAGAGGCGATGGACACGAAGGTCTACGGCGACGCCGCCGAGGCGCAGACCGCCGCGGACGCGTGCACGACCGCCAAGGACGCGGTAGGTGATGCGCTCGACGACCTCGGCAAGGCGATCAAGACCGCCGGTTCCTGGAAGGGCCAGGCGGGCGCCGCCTTCGAGTCGAAGGCGGAGAAGCGCAAGAGCGACCTGCGTCAGCTCGAGTCGCGCATCGAGGCCATCGGCAAGGGTCTCTCGACCTTCTCGGGCGACCTCAAGGCGGTCGAGACCAAGATGTCGACGATTCGCACCGAGGCCAGCGGCGCGGGGCTCACGGTCAGCGGCACCATGATCTCGCCGCCGACCGACCCGGGCGAGGACGCCTCCGAGGGCGACGTCGACGCCCACAACACCAAGGTCGAGAAGTGGAACGACCTGGTCAGCCGGGTCGAGACGGCTCGCAAGGACGAGGACAACGCCCACGAGGATCTCGGCAAGGCGATCTCGAAGTCGACCGGCGATGGCTGGATCGAGGACCGCCTCGAGGACCTCGGCCTGCTGCCGAAGGACTTCTCCGACGGCATGCAGATCGGTGCGTACGCTCTGGGGCTGGCCGGTCTGGGCGCCGGCGCCGGCGTCGACTGGATGGTGAAGAGCCGTTACGGCACGTTCCAGCCGCGGGTGAACGGCCGGTTCGCCAGCCCGGCGAGCCTGACCAAGCTCGAGCGCGCAGCCAAGGTGCTCAACGACAAGAACTGGCACGCGAAGGCCAACAAGGCAGCCGTACGCGGCAAGTGGCTGACCGCGGGCAAGTGGGCCACGCGGGCCGGCTGGGTGATCACGGCCGGCACCTCGGCCTGGGAGCAGTGGCAGAAGGACGCCGACGACCCGTCACTGTCGACGACGGAGCGGGTGAGCCGCACGGTGAGCACCTCCGCGATCACGACCGCCGGTGCCGCGGGCGGAGCCTGGGCCGGAGCCCAGGCCGGCGCCGCGATCGGCAGCATCTTCCCCGGTCCAGGCACGGTCATCGGCGGCGTCGTGGGCGGCGTGATCGGTGGTGCGATCGGCTCCGGGCTGGCCGGCAAGGCGGCCGACTTCGTGGTCGACGAGGCCGGCGAGCTCGGTGAGGCCGTGGTCGACGGGGTCAGCGACTTCGCGGAGGGCGCCGGCGAGGTAGCCTCCGATGTCGGCGACGCCATCACCTTCTGGGACTAGGACCGCAATGATCTGGGCCGCACTCATCCTTGCCGCCGGCGTCATCGGCGCCGGGGTCAGCATCTGGCAACATCTCGGACTCTCCGCTCGCGCCCGCTCCTGGGCTACCGCATGGAACCGGGGCGGTGTGGGCGAGGACGTCGTACTCATCCATCTGCCCTGCATCTCCGCGCTGGCGATCACCGGCTCGACGGCGTTCGGGCTGGTGCCGGAGCAGACCGCGGCATGGACGATCATCGGTGGACTCTTCCTGCTCACCTGCCTCGTCTATCCGCTGCTGGTCATCGTGCCGACCCCGTCGTTCATCAAGCCGAAGTGGTATCGCGAGTCGCGCCCGAAGAAGAAGCGCACCGCGGGAAAGAAGTGACCTTGTCCGATCACCAGACGACCCTGACGCTCCCGGAAGGCTGGGAGAGTGTTGAGCCACCCGAGGGCGTACGCTTCCTGGCGCTCGCGCCGGCGAGCGGCACCTTCCGCTCCAACCTCACGGTGACCGCCCAGACCAACGGCGACCTGGGGTTCCGCGACTGGCAGGTCGGCTCCGAGATGGCGTTCACCGAGATGATGCCGGGCTACACGCCGATCGACCTCGAGCGCCTCACGATCGCAGGGGAGGAGGCGGGGCGGCGGCTGGCGATGTACGACGGGCCGGGCGGCTCCGCGCTGACCATGGAGCAGTGGTTCGTGGCGATCGAGGGAGTCGGCCATACCCTGACCGCTACCGTGCTGACCAGCGACTATGCGACCTGGGCTCCCCAGATCGACGCCGCTGCCGCGACCTGGAGCCCGGCATGAACACCGCGGCGACGGAGGTCGTCTGGCTCCTCGCCGGCCCGGGCGGACGCCTCGAGCACCGCGCCGAGGTCGGCCCCGCGGGCATCCACCTCGAGCTCGGCGTCGACGGCACGCGTACGCAGCCCCTCGACCTCCCGCGAGGCCATCTCGTCCCGAGCCTGGTCCGTACGCTGAAGATCCGCCCGGTCAAGGGCGCGACCGGGTCGGTGCGTCCGTTCCCGACCGCCCGGATGGCCGAGCTGTTGGGCGAGGACCAGGAGGCTCGCGACGTGGTCCTGAAGGAGCTCGGCGCCCGCACCGCCTGGTCGATCACCGTCGGCCCGTGGCAGCTCGCCGGCATCAACGGCCCCGACGGCCTCCATCTCGCGCTGGAGGACAGGCTCACGCCGATGACCAACACCGCCTTCTACCGCATGCTCTGCCAGCAGCTCGGCGCCTACTGATCCCGGCGGAGGGTGAGCGTCGCGAAGTCGGCGCCGAGGATGCGGAAGGCGTCGACGAGAAGTCCGGCAACGAGCGCAGCCTCGGCCTGCGGGACGGTGCGCCAGTAGTGCGGCACCCCCGGCGCCGGGGCGATCGGGTCGATCTCGTCCGGCGTCAACCAGCCGGCCGCGCGAAGCGCCTGGTGCTGCTCGGCGGAGGCCTCCCAGGTGCCGCCGATGTGCTGCGTACCCACGAACTCCGCGTAGAGGACCGAGTCCACGCACAGCACTTGCCCCCACCGAGACGGTGCGGCGGACCGCGACGCCTTCGACCTGAGCCGCGCTAGGAGGCCTGAAGGTTCCGGCACCGACGGCGAGGGCTCAGCGATGATCACGAACTCCTGCTGCCCGAGGCCGGCGAGCTCGGAGGTGATCCGGTCTTGCCACTGCGTTGCGTCCACCGGTCCATCCAACCAGGGCCGGCGAAGCACTCCAGCGGGCAGCGTTACCGGCGCGTTCACACGCAAAGGGTTGTCACGCGATCGCGGCGCTGGTTGCATCTGTGCACCCCCCTTCCCCCCACGATCAAGGGACCCCACATGACTCTCGGGAAACGACTCACGCGCAAGCTCGCGCTCGCGCTTCCGCTCGCCGCACTTCTCTCCGTGATCCCGGCGGCCGCCTGGGCCGCCCCGCCCCCGGCATTGCCGGCCTCGGCGCCGGAGGGCGACCGCACCTGGCAGCCGGCCCTCGACTTCGACACCGACGGTTGTTACAGCACCCCGGCGATCGGCCCGGACGGCACGCTCAACGGCGGCCTGGCGATGGGCGGCACGGTCAACGGCCAGTGCCGCGACCTCTCCGACCTGCAGAACACCAACGTCTACTCCCGCTCGAAGTGCAACAACGGCTGGTGTGCGTACCTCTACGGCTACTACTTCGAGAAGGACCAGGTCTCGTGGGGCCCCGGCTCGGCCGGCCACCGGCACGACTGGGAGCACATCATCGTGTGGGTGCAGGACGGTCACGCGAGGTTCATGTCCGTCTCCCAGCACTCCGGCTACCAGATCAAGCCCGAGTCGGAGCTGCAGTTCGAGGGCGGTACGCACCCCAAGGCCGTCTATCACAAGGACGGCGGCAGCACCCACTGCTTCCGCTTCCCCAAGACCGGCGGCGGTGACGAGCCGCCCGAGAACCACGAGGGCGTCTGGCAGGTCAAGGGCCTGGTCGGCTGGGACAACTACCCGGCCGGTATCCGCGACCGCCTCGTCGCGGCCGACTTCGGTGCCGCCACGTTCAAGCTCACCGATGCGCGGTTCGGCAACGCATTGGCGAGCGGGAAGCCGGCCGGGGTCTCCCTCGACCCGTACGCCTGAGCGGGCCGGCCTCCCCTTCTCGCAGGTCAGGTGGCCTGCGAGAAGTCGAACAGGGCGATCGGGGCCGAGGTCGGTTCGTCGGAGCCTCCCTCGGGCTCGACGGTGATCCCGGCCGCGCTTGCGTCCGCGGCGTCGCCCTTCAGGACGAAGGTCTGGTCGCTGTCGTCGGGCATCAGCCCGGCGGGGACCATTACATCGTCGTGCTGGAGCCAGAGCTCGTAGACCTTGCCGTTCGGCGCGGCCGGCATGCCGGACGTGACCAGCACCGCTCTGTTCTCCGAGACCGAGCGGACCACCCGGGCACGTGCAGCGCCGGGTAGGTCGACGGCCACGGTCGTCGCGTCCTTCGCGTTCAGGACCCGCTCCGCGGTCGACATGGTCTGGCTGGAGTCGTCTCGGATCAGCTCGACCGCGGCGACCGTCCCGGTGCCGACCATGGCCAGCACTGCTGCTGCAGCGGCGAACGTACGCCACCCGAACCGGCGACGGTCAGACGACAGGTCCGAAGGCTCAGGAGCCTCGTCGGCCCTGTGCTTCGGCGCGGTCTCGGGCGGAAGCGGCCGGATCTCCTTGATGCCGGCGAGCAGACGGTCGCGCAGCTCAGGCGGAGGTGCGGTGTCGGTCAGGCTGCCGAGCATCCAGGCGCTGTCGCGCAGGCTGGCCACCTCGTCGCGGCAGTCGGCGCAGGCGGCGAGATGCTCCTCGAAGCGGATGCGCTCGATGTCGTCGAGGGCGTCCACCGCGTATGCGCCGGAGAGGGCGTGAATGTCTTGCGCGTTCATCTGCTCACTCCCATCGCGTCGCGCAACCGGATCAGTCCGTCCCGGATACGGGTCTTTGCAGTGCCTATCGGCAGTTCCAGCATGGCGGCGACCTCAGTGTGGGTGTAACCGCCGAAGTACGCCAGTTGTAGCGCCTCGCGTTGAACTGCCGTCAGGGTTTCGAGGGCGGCGTGGACGCGGCGAGCCTCCAGGGAGGTCTCCACGGCTTCGGCCGTCGTGTCATGTGGTGGGGTCTGGGTGGTCCCGTGGTAGGCCGTGTCGTTGCGGCCGGCGGACTCCGCGGATCGGACCCGGTCGACGGCACGGCGATGGGCCAGTGTCAGCAGCCACGAATGGGCGCTGCCGAGGCTCTCGTCGTACCGGCTGGCGGTGCGCCACACCTGGAGGTACGTCTCCTGGGTGACCTCCTCCGCCTGAGCCGGGTCTCGGACCACCCGCAGCACCAGTCCGTGCAAGCGGGCGGCGGTCGCGTCGTAGAGGGCGGCGAAGGCTGCCTCGTCGCCTCGGGCGACGCGACGGAGGAGCTCGGCAAGCCCCGGGGACCCGGTCCCCTCCGGCGACGAGTCGCCGGAGGGGACTGAGCTGAGCGGTCTCATGTGTCGATCCTCGCGGATGTCCGGTCCGATGTCCCGATCAGGGCATCAGGACGGTGTCGACGACGTACACCGTGGCGTTGGCGGTCGGGATGTTGCCGCACAGCACCTTGGCGTTCTCCTTGCCGACGGTGAACTCCTCGCCCTCGCCCTCGACGGTGATCATGTCGCCGGCCAGGGTCTCGTGCTCACCAGCGACCTCGTCGGGGCTGAGCTGACCGGCCACGACGTGGTGGGTGAGGACCTTGGTCAGCGTGGCCTTGTCGGCCAGTACGGCGTCCAGGTCGGCCTTCGGGATCTTCTTGAAGGCGTCGTCGGTCGGGGCGAAGACGGTCAGCGCGTCGGCGCTGTTGAGGGTGTCGACGAGCTCGGCCTCGCCTACGGCGGTCACGAGCGTCTTGAGCAGCGGGTTGGCGCTCGCAGCCGAGGCGACCGGCGCGGTCGACATGCCGTTGAACGAGCCGGCACCGTCGGCGGGGATCAGCTTGCAGCCTTCGCCGAAGGTCTGCGACCCGGCCTCCTCGGTCTCGGGAGCGGCCTCGGTGGTCTCGGAGGTCTTGGAGCCGCCTTCGCTTCCGGAGGCGGTGTCCTCGGAGCCACATGCCGAGAGACCCAGACCCAGCAGGAGAGCCATGGAGGCGGCGACGCTGCCGGTGCGGGTGATGGTGTTGAGCTTCATGAGAGAGCCTTTCGAGGGTTGGTCTCTTGCTGTCATGAGGGCTTCGGCACGGTGGCCGAATCGGATTTCGCCAATTTGTGATCAGGTTTGGATCAGGTGACGGTGACGACGATTTCCTGGATGCCGCTGGACCCGTCGGGGAACGGGGTGACCCGCTCGTCGCTCTGCACGTTGCCGTCGCGATCGGTGACTCGCACGGCCAGCTGGTGGCTCCCCGCCTCGGCGTCCCACGGCATGAACCACTGGCGCCAATAGTCGATCCCGGCGTCCGGACCGAGCTCGGCCGGCTGCCAACGGCCGCCGTCGATGCGTACGTCGACCTTGGCGACGCCGGAGTGCTGGGCCCAGGCGACGCCACCGATCACGGTGCGGCCGCCCTCGATGTTGCTCAGCGGGCGGGGCGTGTCGATCCGGCTGGAGAGCTTGATCGGGGCATCGATGGCCCAGTCGCGGTCGGTCCAGTAGGCCGTCGCGTCGTCATAGCGCGTCAGGGTGAGCTTGGTGACCCACTTGGTGGCACCGACGTACCCGTAGAGGCCGGGCACTACCAGCCTGGCCGGGAAGCCGTGGGTACGGGGGAGGACCTCACCGTTCATGCCGAGGGCGACCATCGCGTTGCGCCCGTCCATCGCGGCCTCGAGCGGGGTGCTGATCGTGAAGCCCTCGACATCGGTCGAGAGGATCTGGTCGGCGCGGCCGCCGACACCCGCTTCCTCGAGCAGCTCCTTGAGAGGTACGCCGGTCCAGCGCGCTGCGCCGACGAGCTTGCCGCCTACCTCGTTGGAGACGCAGGTCAGGGTGATGTCGTACTCGACGTTCTCCCGCTCGCGCAGGTCGTCGTAGCTGAAGGTGAGCTCGCGGTCGACGTCACCGTCGATGGTCAGCGACCAGCTGTTCTGGTCGACGATCGGGACGGCCAGCTTGGTGTCGACCCGGTAGAAGTCCCGGTTGCGCGTGATGAACCGGGAGATCCCCTTGTGCGTCTCCTCGAGCCCTGCCGGGAGCGCCGGCAACGGCTTGCGGACGCGCGGCAGCATGATGTCTGCGAGCGCCGTACGGCCGCGCACGATCATCTGCCCGCCGGTCGCGGCCGCGGCGGAGAGCAGTGCGAGAGCCCCGAACCCGATCAGGACGCTGCGGCGCGTGGCCGCGCCTTCGTCCGGCGCGTCCTGCCGGTGAGCCGGGGTGCGCTCGGCGGTCAGGGCGCGGGTCAGCAGCACCAGCACGCCCGGTCCGAGGACGAGTGCCACCAACGTGGGCACGAGGTTGGCGACCTCGAAGAGCGGCTGGCGAACCACGGCGGCGCCGGCGAGCAGGACCAGGCCTGCCATGAGCCCGACGCCGAGCCAGAGACGTCTTCGGGCGACCACCCCGATCACGGCGGCGAACGCGATCGTGACCAGCAGCACGCTGCCGATCAGGATCGGCTTGTCGGCGCTGCCGAGCTCGCGTACCGCCCACTCCTTGACGGGGGTGGGCGTCGCGTCGATGACCGCGGTGCTGACCGCGAGCGCGGGGGAGGAGGCCGGTGTGAGCAGCGCAGCAGTGAGGTGCGCGACGGACATTCCGACCGCTCCGGCGAGCACACCGGCGGCGGCATGGGCGAGGGTATGACGATCCAGGTGTCTCATGGCGGGGATTCGTGCCCGCGCCCGGATCGGATTTCAGCCGGCGGCCTGAACGGTCGATTCAGTCGGAGTCGCGCATCTTGGCGAGCCTGGCCCGCAGGCCGGGCTCCCGGTGCGCATTGGCGCGCAGCCTGACGTAGTCGTCGCCGTAGACCCAGAGCAGTGCGTCATCGAGGCGCCGCACCGCGCCCGGCGGATAGCGGTAGTCCATCCGCGCCATCAGGGTCTCCTCGTCGACCGAGCGCAACGCGTCGCCGAGCTCGGTCAGCGAGGTGATGCCGAGCTCGAGGATGATGCCGGAGATCCACCCGTAGTGGTCGGTGCGCGACCAGCCGGCCTCGGCGTACTGCCCGGCCAAGAAGGCCGCCAGCTCACGGGGGCTGATGCGCGGGTCGTCGTCGAGAGCCTCGGTGCTGGCGGCGGTCCCGCCCTCCCGGAGCCGGTCCCTGATCGTGGAGAACTCGCGGTCGGCGAGCTCGAGCAGGCCGGCAGCGAGCGTGAACCGTCGGTCGAAGTCGGGTACGTGCTCGCTCGGGATCGTGCCCTTGTAGCGGATGTCGTGCTCGAACTCGGCCCAGGCGTGCTGCAGCACGGTGCGGATCTGGATCTGCGCCTGACGGCCTCGCAAGAGCTCGTACGCTTCCTGGCCCTCCCGCGCGGGGTCGAGACTGACCAGGAGGTGGCGGCTGGCGTACCCGAACCGGCCCTCGCTCGCGGTCTCCTCGCCCATGTCACGGTCGTCGTGGACCACCACCTGGTCGTCGAGGAGGTCGGCGACGGCCTGGACGTCGCTGTGGACGTAGGTGATCACCCGCAGCCCGATCTGGTCGGTGATCTGGCGGAGCGGGTCGGTGAAGACCTGCCGTCCGTCGACGGTACGAGCCGCCTTGGCCGCGAACGACGCGACCGACTTCGCGCGCGAGGTCACGGTGAGGTAGTTGATGCCCGCGTCGTCGAGGATCGAGGTCACCAGCTGTACGTATTGGTCGGCTGCTTCTTGCAGCGTCGGCTGCATCGCGGCGTACTCACGGACCGCGGTCGCGGTGTCGTGGACCCTCGCCCCGGCTCGCCCGCGGGGTGTCGGGCGGAGGTCGTCGGGCAACGTCGGGGTGACGACGTAGCCGGTGGCGAAGTCTCCGTAGGTGGTGGTGCGGTCCGGTGCGCGGGTCGCGAACAGGCCGATGTACGCGGACAGCACCGCGTCGACCTGGTCCTCGACCACTCGCAGCTCGCTCTTGCGTACGGCATTCTCGGCGGCCGTTCGAAGGGCGTGCCAGGACGGGTTGTTGTCGAGCAGCAGCGGCGGGTCGGCGCTGGCGAGACCCTCGAGCAGGCCGAGCAGCATGACCAGCTCGGCGCGGAGCTGGTCGATGTCACGGCCTGACTTGTGCTTGTACTTCAGCGTCCGGCCCAGGCGAAAGAGGGCCACCGTCGCGGGGTGGGGGTAGACCTCGATCGCCCGGCGCCGCCGCCCCGACCGGGGGTTCATGTCGAGCCCGAGCCGAGCCGCGATCCGGGCGCCTCGAGGCTGCTCGCTGAACTCCGGCTTGCTGGTGTTGGACGGGTGCGCGCCGGCGTCGAAGCGAGCGAAGTCCTTGTTGAGCGCCGCCTCCGCCGGACGGTTCCCGGTGGCGTTGGTGACGATCAGGGGAGCATCGATCGCGACGAGACTGTCGTCGACGTAGGGCTCCAGAGCGGCGACGATCTCATCGTCGGTTTTGACGGCACTGACGTGCACGAGGCGGCCCTCCTCGTCCAGGACGGCCAGGCCGGTGGGCCTGCGCACGCCCCAGGCGAGGTCGACTCCGAGGAAGTACATGGGGCCAGACTGCCCGCCCAAGAGGCGCGGGTCTAACCCCCGGGCCGTCAGCGAGTCGCCTGAACGATCGTGATCGGACCGAATCGGTGGTCGATGTGGTCGACCTCGCGGGCGTCGGTGAACCCGGCGTCGGTCAGCAGGCTGACGAGCGCGTTGTCGA
Organism: Nocardioides sp. NPDC127503; assembly: GCF_040302165.1. NCBI lineage: Bacteria > Bacillati > Actinomycetota > Actinomycetes > Propionibacteriales > Nocardioidaceae > Nocardioides > Nocardioides sp. NPDC127503. Next base: position 280,804 of record NZ_JBEORH010000009.1, read on the forward strand.
GGTTGCGCTCGGTGTAGGCGTTCATCCCGCGATGCCGACGGCTCCCGTGACCGTGGTCGTGGTTGTGGCCCGGCCCGTGGTCGGGAGCGCCGAAGTCGACGATGGTGACCCGCCCGCCGGGCCGGAGGATTCGGTGAGCCTCACGTCCGAACCCCTCGCGACCGGCGTCGTCGACGTGGTGCAGCGCGAGCGAGGAGACGACGTGGTCGACGCTGCCGTCCTCGGGCAGCAACCGGTCGGCGTACCCCTGCACCAGCGAGAGACGTACGCCTCGCCGACCCGCCTTCCGAGCGGCGATCCGCAGCGCGCCGGCGTCGGGGTCGTGTCCGGTGACGACGGCTCCCGGGACGGCGCGAAGCACCGAGAAGGAGAGGTTGCCGGTGCCGCAGCCGACGTCGAGCACCGTCTGCCCAGGCGAGATGCCGGCGAGCTCGACCGTCCGCTCGTGGAGCGCGCGCACGCGGGCGAGCCGGGTGAAGAGGTCGTAGAGGGGAAGGAGCCAGGTGCGGCCCATGCCAGGGAGGAACGGGCGGTCCCGTTCGCCCTCGGCGCGGCCGTCGATGATCTGTATGGTGGTCATACATCCACGATGGGACATCTTGCGGATCTTCAGTGGGAGGGAAGTCGGTAGGCATGGGACGTTCTTCGGATTCGACCTCGGTGCTCGCCCGAGCTGTGCGTACCGTGCGCGCCGACGGCACCCCGGTCTACGCCTGGGACCAGCGCCCGGGCAGACCTGCTGTCAGGGTCGTACCCCTCGATCCCGACTGCGACGTCGAGCACCTGCCGCCCGATAACCGGCACGCCCACGACTTCTGGGTGCTTGCCTATGTCGAGCGCGGCGGCGGTGCCGTCGGCCTCGACGGAAAGCAGGTGGCGCTGCGTGACGGCGAGGTCCACGCGGTGGCTCCCGGCGAGGTCGTGGCCGCAGAGTCGCTCGCCGAGCTCACCCACGCGCGCGCCTGGTCGGTCGCGTTCACCCCCGACGCCATCCCCTCCCTCGCCTCCATCTCCCCGCTCACCTGGGCCCACCACCCGCTGCTCGCCCTCTTCGCCGCCGACGGCCGCAGCGGCATGGTCCCCGAGGCCGAGCGCCCGCGCTGGCGGGCGTGGCTCACCGAGCTCGACGACGAGCTACGCCACCCCGAACGCCTCGGCTCCCACGACACCGTCACCGCGATCCTCACCCAGCTCCTCGTCGCGTCCGCGCGCCTCGCTCCAAGTGCCCCTATCGCCCCGGACCCGCTGGTCAGCCGGGTCTTCGACGAGATCGAGAGGACGTACGCCACCAAGGTCTCCGCCGGCGACCTCGCCCGCACCTTGGGCTACACCCCAGGCCACCTCACCACCGTCATCCGCCAACGCACCGGCCGCACGCTCCTCGACTGGCTCACCGAGCGCCGCCTCACCGAAGCCCGCCGCCTCCTCCGCGAAACCGACCTCCCGCTCTCGGTCATCTCCACCCGCACTGGCCTCACCGACCCCGGCTACCTGGTACGCCGCTTCAAGGCCCGCTACGGCACCACCCCCGACCGCTGGCGCCGGGAGGCGTGAGAGCCCTGATGTTCGTCGCGTTCACACGATCCCGGCAATTGCTGCGCAGGCAGCTATGCAGCAATGGGAGCGTAGCTACGCAGTATCGACTTCCCAAATAATTAATCAAATACAAATTCACCTCACTACGATGGTTGCGAGAGTCGTTCGCGGATGCTACTGTAGACGCATGCGGTCAAGTACACGGTTTCGTGACTAGGCCGTAGCGTGTATGGCAGGCCTGCTGGGCGCGACGCAGTCGTGGGACATTGATTCCCCCAATTCAGCATGTCGAGTGGCGAGACAAGTATTCCTATTATGGCTGGGGCTCCAATCCGAGCCTAGGGAGAACGCTCGCCACTCAGCCGTCGCGAGTAATATCGCGATCATGACAACATAGCTGCATTGGCTCGAGGTGTCCACAGCCTCGGTCTGTGGAGGACCAGTGCGGGCGCACGGTGGGCAAGGTCCACACTCGCTCACCGCCCGCAGGATCTCCGACGGGAAAATCTCCTGCGGAGTTGTGGAAATCAAGCGAAACCCACAGAACCCAGAGGGGACGGAATCAGAATGAACACCGACACCAACATCGTGACCTCAGCTCCGCCGATTCAGGGGATTCACATTCCCGCTATGCGCGGGAAGCAGGGGGACCGCCCGATGTACTTGCTCTTGGTCACCAATCGCGTCCTGCTTCGCAACTTTGCGGCCGAAGCAGAGATCGCCGACCAAGGCAAGAAGGTGCAGCGGACGATGGACAAGCGCCACGCTAGTGACATCGTCACTTACATCACCGAGAACACTGAGGACTACATCCTCGGCGCCATGACATACGCGATCGACGTCGTTGGAGACGACCATTTCGTCCCCGCCTACTCGGGCAGTGAAATCGGAACTCTGATCCTTCCGATGGATGCGGAGCTTCGATGCCTGGATGGGCAGCACCGTCGGCACGCGATCGCCGAGGCGGCACGCGAGGACGATCGAGTTCTCGACGACTTCAGCGCGATCGTGCTTTACGTCGAAGACGACTACACAAAGCGTCGTCAGATGTTCAGCGACATGAACGCCACACCGAAGGTTGTGTCTAAGGGCCTCAACATCACGTTCGACTCTCGCGACCCGTACGCTCGCGCCGCCCAAGAGCTCGCGTCGAGCCACCCATTCCTGCGAGGCCTCGTGGAGTTGACCAAGGCTCGGGTCACCTCGACCGACGGCAAGATCTTCTCGCTAGCAGGCGTCTACGATGGTCTGAAGCGATTCGACCTTGGCATGGTGCTACCACGGGGGCGCTCGCCGAAAAACCACCAGCCAGAAGAGATCGTCGAGCTCGGTAACGCTCTGTTCGACCTCATCGACCAGGCGCTCCCGCAGTTCGGCGAGATGAGGGCTGAGATCGCGGCCCTCGACTCTGTCAAGGAGCAGAGCGAAGCAATCAAGGCCTTCCGTCGACGTACACTCCTCGCCTCGACAACTACGCTTCGCGTGATCACCGGTGCCCTTCATGAAGCGATGAAGGACGATGGAATCACCGACGTCACGAAGTACCGCAAGGCACTCAGCAAGGTCGACTTCAGCCCGACCTCAGAGCTATTCACGAGCGAGGAGGTCAACTTCGTGGGCCGTGGGGGGACGCCGTCCGCGCGCAATCAGGAGGTCTACGCTGCGACCAAGGCACTACGTGACGCGATCAGTCTCACCTGACCGGTGACGAGGAGACCGCGATGGACTGCTGAAGCGGGCGAGTCGAAGGTCCGCCGGTTCACTGAATAGTTCCGGCCCGAGCTAATCGCATCAGCGTCGGGAGCGTCATAGCCTACGGGCTGGGCGCTCCCGACTGTGCAGCAGCGATGACTCCTTATCGCGATCTCCTCGGCACGCTGCTGCTCCAGTTGGTCGAGGTCGTGATTGGCATGCGCTCTCGCGGGCACCGGATCACGCCGGCTATCGAGGGGATCGTCGCCGCGTCATGTCTCTGGGTCTGATTGCCTGACCAGGCATGTATCGATGAGGCCGCTACGCGGGTGGCGAACCTGATCGGGTCTTGGAGACCTGATCAAATAGCCGCTCGCTGGCCCCACCGCGGTGGTGCTGGGTCGGCGGGCCGCAAGTAGAGCCGCGAGACGCTAGGCTCAGCTAGCGTGATGTGTGGCGTGGTCATCTGGGAAGACGAGGGCGGCGGGTCGCTTGGGAATTGATCGGGGATGTGCCCGGGTAGCCTAAGCAACGTGCCTGAGCATTGGATTCCGACGGCATCGAGTCCGAGTCTGTCCGGGCGGTCGAGCAGAGACACCGCTCCGGAGATCGCCCTCCGCCGGGCGCTGCACGCCGCGGGCGCCCGCTTTCGGCTCCACCGGCGCCTCGCACGTGCCTGCACACCTGACCTGGTGATGCCAGGACCTCGGATCGCGGTCTGGGTCGACGGGTGCTATTGGCACTCGTGCCCCGACCACGGCCGTCGCACGCCATTCACGGGACCTAACGCAACCATGTGGGAGGCCAAGATGGCACGGACACGTGAGAGAGACGCGGAGGCAGTAGCAACGGCCGAGGATCTGGGCTGGGTTGCCGTACGCGTCTGGGAGCACCAGGTACGCGAGGATCCGGCTGCCGCTGCGGCTGCAGTTCTTGCTCATCGCTCGCGGGACTGACTTCTGAATCGATCGCTTCATTCCGAGGTGCGGAGCGGCGGAACCGCAACACCAGCGTCAACGAATCTGTGTCGTGGGACCGCCACCCAGTCCTCCACGCTAATATCGTGTCCAAGCCGACGAGCCGCCTCACGCTCATCGACCCACGTGCCGACAAGAACTATGAGGTCGTGGTCCTCGCGCAGCGACACCTTGGCCTCGCGAATGCGTTTCATTGGGTCGTGAAGTCCTGCACCGACTGTGGCGAGGGATGCCCGCGGCACCACTGTCTCAGACAAGTACGAGAACAGCTCGGTCGCTCGCTTTCGAAGGCCGTCGCGTCCGAAGACGACATCGAGCTGGTCACGGGTAAGCAGCCTCAGTGGCTCAGGTGGGAGGCTGGTCCACCTGACGACCTCCAGCGCATACGCACGGACCGGTCCTGCCAGGGTTGAGCGCTTCTTGTCCTGGTTCCCGCTGCCGCCAGCGAGCCAGACACGGTGGGTACGCATCAGCCACGCCGCGAATCGGTGGGCCTTGGGGTCGATGCGGACCAGGAGGGTGACCTGGCACTGGCCCTCGCGGGGAATCATCCATTGGTATCCGTCTCTGACGGTGCCTTTGATCTCGACCGCCACGCCGACGATCTCGGTGTCGAGGGGCGGCACCTTCGCCAGACCCAGCCTCTCGATGATGTGGTACTGGAGCTTGGTGCCTACAGATGACCGCTCGTCAGAGTCGACTTTGGGATCCATCAGGTCGAAACGCCAGGTGCGTGCACCGTCGAGTACATACCGGACAGCGTCGTCTGTCGCAGTGCGAAGGAGGGCATCGACTGGTTGCGCTACGAGCCATGAATGGACTGCTTGCAGGTCCTCGTCGTCAGCCGGATCCACCACCCGGTGAGGTGCCGCTCGGCCGCCTTTCCGTTCGTCTGGCTGACAAAGGGAGCCGGGCTCCACGAGAGGGGAAGTTGGCGGCACGCGGTGACGCTAGCGCAACCGGGAGGCGTCTTCACGTAGCCGCGCCTCCCAGGGCGGCATCTGCACCTAGGTGTTCCGCGACGCATGTTCCCAGAACTAAAGCCGCTGGGAACGTGCGTTCGACGGTGCGCCTCCCGACCCTGTCGGTGGCACAACGTAGGCTTCCGCCATGACCAGCGGGCCGCTTACTTCGATCGAGATCTGTGCTGGCGCCGGAGGGCAGGCGCTGGGCTTGGAGGACGCCGGGTTCGAGCATGAACTTCTGGTTGAGTATTGGGAGCCGGCGTGCACGATCCTTGAGGAGAACCGCCGCGACTGGCGCGTCGAGCATGAGGATGTACGCGGCTACTCCTTCAAAGAGTTCAAGTCGAAGGAGATCGACCTGGTCGCTGGTGGTGTTCCCTGCACGCCGGCATCGAAGGCGGGGAAGCAGCTCGGAGCGTCCGACGAGCGCAACCTATGGCCAGACGCTCTTCGCATGGTCGAGGAGGTCGAGCCTCGGGTGGCGATGTTCGAGAACGTACGCGGCCTGATGGACGCCAAGTTTGCCGACTGGCGGCAGGAGACCATCGACCGCCTGGAGCAGCTTGGATATAAGGATCCCGAGTGGAGACTCGTGTACGCCGCTGACTTTGGGGTGCCCCAGCTCAGACCACGCTCCGTGCTTGTCGCGTTTCGCGACGCTGATGACCGTAACCGGTTCAAGTGGCCCGAGCCAGAGACGCCGGGCGAGGCGCGTGTCACCGTTGGCGAGGCGATCAAGGACCTCGTTGGCGCACGAGGATGGGACGCACACACCTGGGCGACGGAGGTGGCAACCAGCGTCGGTCCCACACTTGTTGGAGGCTCTGAGAAGCACGGTGGTGCTGACCTGGGCCCGACGCGTGCACGCGCTCAGTGGCTCCAGCTTGGCGTCGATGGCCTCGGGCTTGCCGACCACGGCTGGGCACCAGACCCCGGCTGGCCACCCGACAAGCCTTTCAAACTCAACGTTCGCATGGCTGCGAGGATCCAGGGCTTCCCGGACACGTGGAAGATCGACCAGGTGCTTCGGAAGACCAACGCATACAAGACAATGGGCAACGCCTTTCCCCCACCAGTCGCCCGCGCAATGGGCATCGCAATCCGCCGAGCGCTCCAGCCTGCTTGGGCCGGCGGCGCTCGGAGCGAAACTGCTGCCTGAGCCCTGAGCCCTGAGCCCTGAGCCCACGCGCGGGCGCATCTGCCTATAGTCGACCTATCCGTCGAGTGCCTTCACGGACTCCAGCAACCCGGGCCGGGCGTCCTCAGGCACTCGGAGGAACGCAGCCCAGGCGCGGTCGAGCTCGGTGCGCCCACGCCTCCCCCGCTCCATCCAACCCAGCAGGCGGCGCCGTTCGCGGACGTCCAGTTCGCGCGCAACTGAAACCACGGCCTCAGGCGAACTAGGAGCCGCGGGCCCGCCGGCCCTGCAGCGCTTGCACTCAGTCACGAGGACGTCCCGACGTCCCCCTGACTCACTTGTGGACGGCTTTCGGGAGACGGCGAGCACCGCCGTCATCACCGGATCGTCGGGGTATGGCTCGCCGCCGGCGATGCCGCACAACGTGCACATGTACCCGTCGCGCGCCATGGCGGCCTGCCGGTCCTTGCTGGACACTGCCTTGTCAGGGGCCGCTGCTCGCCTAGCCTTCGGGTCCCAGACCGGGGCGCCCATCTTCACGAAGCGCTGGTCCTCGCGCGAAAGCGTGGCGTCCTCCGTACTGGTGTAGACGACCCAGCCGTAGTCCCGAAGGTCCCGGATCCTGCGGTCCACTTGGGAGATCCCTGGGAACGCTTCGCGCAGCTCGGTCTTGGTGAACGTGTTTCCCTCGCCCACGACCTGCACCAGCCACAGTGCACCCTTGACCATGGCCCCGGCGCTGTACTCCGCGTCGTCCCACGCTGGCTGATTCACTCTGCCGATCACGCTCCTTGGGTATGTCGGGAGCCAAAGCCTAACGAGTGTGAGTCAGACTGTCGGTGCTTAGTGCAATCATTCTGGCGACGGCGAGCTTTACCTGCCTCACAGACCTGCACCCGAGGAGAATCACCATGGCCGACTTCGGCGTCCCACCCCGCGGCAACGAGATCAAGACGATCATCGATCAGCGCCTAAAGCAGGCCCGCAGCGAGGATGGAGCGAAGGTAACCATCGACTGGCGGGGCGAGACCCGGCACCTCTACGTAATCTCCATGCCGGTCGACATGCTCTACTTCAACCCGGACACACACCGGATCCGCGCGCAGCGCACGCTCGATGTCGACCGCAACCAGACCATCGACAGCGATCCCTGGGGCGAGGCCGCCCAAACGTACCTCCACGACTTGCTGAGGCAGCGCCCGGCGAATCCCGACCAGATCGATCCTGACTATGTCGCACTGAAAGACGAGCTCGACGACAACGGGCAGCGTGAACCTGGCATCGTCAGCCCCTACGGGATCCTCGTGGACGGGAACACCCGCGCGGCGGCACTGCGCGATCTCGGCGTGCAGAACATCCGAGTGGGAGTCCTCCCCGAGGACACCACCCGCAAGGACATCAATAGCGTCGAGTTGTCGCTTCAGCTCCGCAAGGACCGGCGGCGCGACTACTCCTACATCAACCGCCTCATCGCCATCGACGAAGAGATTGGCAACGGCCGCTCCCAGGCCGACGTCGCCAAGGACTTCAACATCAAGCTGACCACGCTCCAGCGGGACATCTGGGTCTACCGGCTCATCCTGGATGCCATCAAGGACAGCCGCACCCCGGATGGCGCGCAGCTTCGCCTTGTCGACTTCGAGCAGCACCAGGAGAAGCTTCGTGAACTCCACCGGGACTACATGAAGCTAAAGAAGACCGATCCGGACGCCGCTGAGAAGCTCAAGCAGTCCCGTCTCGCGCTGGTCTTGCTCGACTATCCCAAGACCTCGCTTCGGCTTGCCGAGGCCGACTTCCACTCGCGCTACCTCGACCCCCGGCTTCCCGACAGCCTGCGTCCCACGATCGCGCCCGCGCCGGCCGCCTCCGTTCCCGGGATCCCCGAGGCGACGCTTCCTAGCCCGAGCACCGATACGAAGGCGGTCGAGGCTTTGACGCGGTCCCTGCTTCAAGCCAAGGCCACCGCCCAGGACGGCGCCAACGCGACACCCCAGTCCGTCTCGAAGGCGGCAGCCCTGATGACCGACGCCAAGAAGACGTTCGACGTTGCCGTGAAGCTCGCTGGCCAGAACGCCGAGCTCGTCAAACGCCAGACCGCGGTCCCAGACCGGCTCACGGACGCCGCCGACCATGTCGCCCAGAGCGCAAACGAGTTCGCCGAAGCGAAGGCAAAGAGAGCCCTCGATGAAGAGGCGTTCGACGACGCGCTGATCGTTCTTCGAGACAGTCTAGAAAGACTCGCACGTCAGGCTGGGCGCACTTTCACAACGCCAGGTGAGGGCGTCGCGTGGCTGCTCGCAGCCGTCCGGGCCAAGTGATGCACACCGGAGCCCCGACCGCGTCACTCACACTCAACTTGGCGCCAGAGGCGACGAAAGTACGGCTCACAGCGCGTCCAGGCAGCGAAGCCGACCTGCGTCGACTCGCGCTCAGCTTCCAAAGCAGCACCCAGCGGTCGCCCGGAGTCGTCGAGATCGAGATCGACGACCTTCTGACGAACCTGGCGACACTTGGTGAGTGGCCACACCAGGGGAGTGGTGATGTCTCATGGGATCCTCTCCTCCGAACTCTGGTGGTCGACTCTCTCAAAGACGCTCAAACAGTTTCCGGTGAACTCGCATCGCCGGCCATGACCGCCACCGTCGACCCTCAGGAGGTCGTAGGACGGCTCGGACCAGATTGGGTCGGGCCACTGACTGGATTCCAGAAGCGGGACATCGCGAAGCTGCTCTCACTCCGTCACGGCGCAAACTTCTCCGTCCCAGGCGCTGGGAAGACCCGCGTCGGGCTAGCCGTATTCCAAGCCCTCCGACAGTCCGAAGGGCTCGAGCGACTCCTCATCGTCGGACCCAAGTCGTGCTACGAGGCGTGGCAGGAGGAGAACCAGGAGTGCTTCCAGCCCCCACTGGCGATGGAGGTCGTGGACGGGCTGCCACCTGCGACGGCTGAAGCGCTGATCGTCAACTATGAACGCCTGCCCGGCGCGGTTAACGGCCTCGCTCGGTGGCTAGCCGAGCGCCCCTCGATGATCGTCCTCGACGAGGCACATCGCATGAAACTCGGGGCCGATGGCAAGTATGGGGCCGCATGCCTCGCGTTAGGGCCACGATCCCGACGACGGCTGATTCTGACAGGAACCCCCGCCCCCAACGGCGTGAGGGATCTGGAGAATCTCTTCGGGTTCGTATGGCCGGGGTCCGGGCGCCAGAGCGTCGTTCAGGCTGTTGCGGGCGGAGACCTGGGCGCTGCAAGCAAGTCGCTCAAGCCACTGTTCACGCGCACGACCAAGGGAGAGCTTGGGCTCCCTCCGCTGACCCCCAAGCTTCGGGTCCTTCCGCTACCACCCCTGCATGCAGAGATCTACCGGGCACTGATCGGGCAGTTTTCGGCACGCGCAGCAGGATCCGAGGGAGACTTCCAAGCCCTCGGCAAGATTATCGTCTACATGCTTATGGCTGCCACGAGCCCCGCGCTCCTCGCCATCGGAACTACTCGGTATGAGCCGCTTGCCTATCAAGTGCCGCCGCTCGCCGTGCCGGAGAAGTCAGCACTGTTCGAGCTGATGCAGGACCTTCCCGCGTATGAGATGTCGCCCAAGTACAACGAGACGTTTGCCATCGTGAAGAAGAACGCCGAACTCGGGCGGAAGACGCTGGTCTGGTCGACGTTCATCCGAAGCCTCAACACTCTCGACCGAGTGCTTGCCCAGTTCAGCCCGGCCATGGTGCATGGCGGCACAGTCGACCGCGACGAACAGATCAGGCGCTTTCGCACAGACCCCGACTGCCTCGTCCTCCTGTCGAACCCTGCCACCCTTGGAGAGGGCATCAGCCTCCACCACGAGTGCCACGACGCTGTCTATGTTGACCGCGACTTCGCCGCCGGCCGCTTCCTGCAGAGTCTCGACCGCATCCACCGGCTTGGCCTTGGGCCAGACGTAACCACCAACATCACCGTCCTGGCATCGGCAGGAACCATCGACGAGGTCGTTGAGGCTCGACTGGCCGCCAAGCTGGAGTTCATGGGCAGCGTGCTCGACGACCCCGCCGTCCGGGAACTGGCGGACCTTGACGAAGAACCCATGGTGGGGGGCGGAATCGATCATGACGACTTGAAGGCGCTAATGGGGCACCTCCATGCGGCTTCCACCTGAACCGCTCCTGAGGGCCGCACAGCGCTGGCTGGACCTGCTGCCGTCGAGCGGGGGCATCCCGCGTGCCCGAGCACTCCTAACAGGTCACCCTGCATATGACGACCTGACGCCCACGCAGTACGCGAACGCGCTTGCATGGCTCAGCAGCGTAGGCATCCTTGAAGGCACCAGCACCCATGGAAGCCCTGCCGTGCGGATCATTGGTGCGATCTTCGAGAACGCCGCACCAGCCTGGGTCCGCGATGCTGATCTCCTGGTTCGCGGCCCAGACGAGCTGCCGAGCGACATCGTCAGCGCTGGGTCTGCGCTCGGTCTCACTGCGGACGAGATCTTTGCTCAGCTGACATCGAGTTGGGGCAAGGTTGATACAGCGGCGCGTGAACGAGTCGGCGCCGCCGGGGAAGAGGCGCTTGTCCGGGGCCTGCGGTCATGCACCCACGCAAAAGTCGAGCGTGTCTCTGAATGGTCAGACGGCTTCGGGTACGACATCGCGGTTTCCGCGCCGGCGTTCGCTGCGCACCTCGAGGTCAAGACAACCACCCGCCGGAACCGGTTTACAGCGTTCCTCTCGCGGCATGAGTACGAGGTGAGTCGGCGAGACACAGTATGGGCACTCGTCGTTGTCCGTCTTTCCGACGATCTCAGAGTCGACTCAGTCGGTACGGTCGACCGCCAATGGCTCAGCAGCCAAGTGCCTGCAGACCGAGGTGTCTCCGCTCAGTGGGCATCCTGCAAACTTGAGATACCCGACGATGCTGTGGAGAGCGGCACGCCGATGCTCGCCCCGGTCCTCCACTCACCCATGCCGATCTGGTCGACGCAACCAAGGCTGTTCCCATGACCAGGGGGCCGCGGCGGGCGACGGTGAAGGATGTCGCGGCGCTGGCGGGGGTGTCGCCGAAGACGGTCTCGAACGTGATGAACGGGACGGTGTTCGTACGTCCCGACACGCAGGAGAAGGTGCTGGCGGCGGTCGAGGAGCTGGGGTTCGTACCGAACCTGAGTGCCCGGAGCCTGCGCAACGGTCGGACGGGGGTGATCGCGCTGGCGCTGCCGGATCTGGCGACGGCGTTCTCGGCGGACCTGGTGCACCGGGTGGTGCAGGTGGCGCACGAGCGCGGGATGGCGGTCCAGATTGAGGAGACGGGGGCCGAGCCGAAGCGGGAGTACGACCTCGTCTCGCGGGCCCGTGAGCACCAGATCGACGGGCTGATCCTCAACCCGATCCGGCTCCAGGACAGCATCGTCGTCCACGACGATCAGCTGCCGCCGGTGGTACTGATCGGTGAGGTCGAGCAGCACAAGGTGGACCGGGTGCTGATCGACAGCCGGCGAGCCGGGTATGAGGTGACGAAGCACCTGCTCGAGCGCGGCGCGCGACGGGTGGCGGCGCTGGGCGGGAAGACGGGCGCGACCGGTGCGTCGGCGACCAGCATCCAGCGGCTGGAGGGCTGTCACCGGGCGCTGCGCGAGCACGGGATCGAGCCTGATCCGCGGCTGGAGGTGTACGTCGAGGAGTGGTCGATGGCGGGTGGCGCCGAGGCGGCCGCCGAGTTGCTGGCGCGCAACGCCGGCTTCGATGCGATCGTCGCGTTCACCGACTCGATCGCACTCGGCGCGATGCACGTGCTCCAGGAGCACGGGATCTCGGTGCCCGGCGACGTACTGATGACCGGGTTCGACGACGTCGAGCACGCCCGGTTCATGAACCCGTCGCTGACCACCATCGCCCTGGACCGGCACGCCTTCGCCGAGGCGGCTGTCGACCTATTGCTGACCCGGATCGGGGACCGGACGAACCCTCCTCGCGCGGTGGCGATCCCGCACGAGCTGGTCGTCCGTGCGAGCACGACGCGGTAGCTCGGCCGCGGCGGTCTAGTGCGCGGTCCAGCGGCCGTGCGCGATCCAGACGCCGACGAGGATGCCCAGCAGGTAGCCCATACCTGCGGCGATGAGCAGCGTCGTACTCATCGGGAGCGTGGCCTTCGGGACTTCATGCTTCCCATTGGCACTCGCGATCCAGGCGTGGTCGGTCGGGGTCGGAGGGGATCCCCCGAATAGGGGAGGCGGAGGCTCTTGCCAGCGTTATTACAACGATGTAATAGTTTCGAGCCATGACCCGCGCACGCATCACCATCGACCGTGACTTCACGATCGCCGACGTACCCCGACGTCTCTTCGGGTCGTTCGTCGAGCACATGGGGAGGTGCGTCTACACCGGCATCTACGAACCCGGCCATCCGACCGCCGACGACCGTGGCTACCGCAAGGACGTGCTCGAGCTCGTCCGGGAGCTGGGCCCGACGGTGGTGCGCTACCCCGGGGGAAACTTCGTCTCCGGCTATCGCTGGGAGGACGGCATCGGCCCGGTCGCGGACCGGCCCCGCCGCATCGACGGCGCCTGGCACACGATCGAGACCAACGAGTTCGGGCTGCACGAGTTCATGGGGTGGGCCCGCGAGGCCGGTGTCGAGGTGATGGAGGCGATCAACCTCGGTACGCGTGGGGTCGAGGACGCGCGTGCGCTGGTCGAGTACGCGAACCATCCCGGTGGGACGTACTGGTCGGATCTGCGGCGGAAGAACGGAGCCGAGGAGCCCTTCGACATCAAGCTGTGGTGCCTCGGCAACGAGCTCGACGGGCCGTGGCAGATCGGCCACAAGACGGCGCACGAGTACGGCCGGCTGGCCCAGGAGACGGCCAAGGCGATGAAGCTCGTCGACGACTCGATCGAGCTGGTCGCGGTCGGCTCTTCGAACCGCTACATGGAGACGTTCGGGTCCTGGGAGCACACCGTCCTGACCCACGCGTACGACGAGATCGACTACATCTCGATGCACGAGTACTACCAGGAGAGGTCGGGCGATGCTGCGTCGTTCCTCGCCGAGGCGGTCGGGATGGACGCGTTCATCGATGGCGTCGTCGCCACGATCGACGCGGTCAAGGCGGCCGGCAAGCACACCAAGCAGGTCGACATCTCCTTCGACGAGTGGAACGTCTGGTACATGGAGGGCTCCGACTCCGAGGACCAGCCCGATCAGGTGAGGAAGGAGTGGCGCGAGCACCCGCGGCTGATCGAGGACGAGTACTCGGTCACCGATGCCGTGGTCGTCGGCACCCTGCTCAACAGCCTGCTGCGCCACGGTGACCGCGTACGCATCGCCAACCAGGCGCAGCTGGTGAACGTGATCGCCCCGATCCGCTCGGAGGAGGGCGGCCCGGCCTGGCGGCAGACGATCTTCTGGCCGTTCGCCCGGATGGCTTCCCTCGCTCGCGGGCAGATCCTGCGGCTCGCCGTCTCCGCCGACCAGATCCCGACCGAGAAGTTCGGCGACGTCGACGTCATCGACGCCGCCGCGACCTGGTCCGAGGCGGACGGTCGGGTCGCGCTCTTCGTCGCCAACCGCGGCCTCTCGGAGCCATCGGAGGTTGCGGTCGACCTACGCGGGCTCGGGGTGACAGCTGTGCGGAGCGCCGAGGTGCTCACCACCCCCGAGGGCGGCGACCGGCACACGTCCAACGTCGAGTCGGCCCCTGACGCGGTAGGACTCACCCCGCTTGGCGGTGTCGGTGTCGAGGACGGCTCGGTGCGGATGACCCTGCCGCCACTGTCCTGGGCAGCCATCGAGTTCGAGGTTGCCACGTCCTGACCTCATTGCGTCGGGTGTTGCAGATCCGCAACGCCCGACATACGTTGTGTGTATGGAAGGGACTCTCGCACAGCGTCTCCGCGGCGCGCGGATGATGAACGCTCTGTCCGCGCGCCAGGTCGCGGCACTGGCCGGCGTGTCCCCGTCGACGGTGACCCGGGTCGAGTCCGGGAAGATGAACCCGACGTACGACGTGGTTCTCAAGTTGCTCGACGCGGTCGGGCTCGACGAGCGGTTCGACCCGGTATCCGACCCTCTCGCGGTGGCCACGGCGCGCTGGATCCTCGGCGTAGGGAAGGAACCGCCCGAGGTCGACTATTGGATCAATCGGTGGATCATGACCGGGACGTTGAAGCTCGACGCGGTGGGGGACGTCACCGTCCCTGACCTGCAGACCTTCGCCTTCCGGGCTGGGCGCGCCGCGGTCCTTGCGTATCGGCCCAAGGTGGTCAGAGTTCGCCAGGATCGCAGTTGGGACGACGTCGCCGACGGGCTGACCCGGGCTGACCTCGCGTGGGCCGGAACGGGGGATCGGGCGGCCAATCGGCTGGTCTATTCGGCGAGCGAGAGTCAGCCGACGTTCTACGTGGAAGACATCGACGCTTCGATCGGCGCACTCGGTTTGGTCTTCAAAGGACCGCGGGAATGGGGCAAACCGATCACCTTGCTCCCGTTCGACGGTTTCTGCGAGATGGGTCGCTGGCAGGACGGCGACGGCCGCTGGTACGCAGCACCCTGGCAGATCGTCCTCGACTGCTACGGCGGAAACGATCGGGTGCCGGAGCAGGCCGACAGCATTCTCGAGGCGCTGTTGACACCCGGACCCGAAGGCGAAGGTGTGCAAAGTGCCTGATGCATCCCGACGCTCCATCAACCCGGCAGTGGGGGACGCGGCGAGGCTGCGAACGCCAGCCCCATCGGGGGCGTACGGGGGCGTCAATGCGGCGATGGCTCCGAGCCGTGCTGCGTTGTGTGCTGCGCTGGATGCCATCGCCCCGCATCGCGATGCCGTCACCGTCGCAGGTGCCCATGCGGTCTTCGAGCGCACCCGCGATCTGGATATCGCCGCAGATGCGACGAAGGACGGAGACCTAGCGCTGACGCCCGCGTTGGTGGCGGAGGAGCCTCGTCTGGAGGCAGCGATGCGCGGGGCAGGATTTCGCACACTCGCGGAGCTCGAGGGCGAGGCGCGTCAGCACGATCCTGGACTGCGCCGCCGGTACGAGGCACAGCCCGGTCTGTGGGCAACCGGGATGGCGAGCTCGGGCGAGCCGATCGGTGAGGTCGATCTCCTGGTGCCGACCTCGATCGCGGGCGGCGGGCGTCGGTCGGCCCACGCGCTCAAGAGCCACGGCAAACAGGCCACGCGCCACACGCCGGGGCTGGAGCTCGTTGTCCTGGATCGATCGTTGATGAAGATCGAGAACTTCGTCGACGGCTCGATCCGGGATGCCTGGGTGGCAGGCTACGCCGGACTGCTCTGCGCGAAGGCCTACAAGCTCGGTGAGCGGATCCGCGAGCGTGATGGGAACGGTCGGAATCGCGTACGTCCGAAGGATGCGGTTGACGTCTGGCGACTGCTGGCGGTGAGCGATGGTGCGGCTGTGCGCGCGAAGTTCGACGAGCACAGCGATGACGAGCGGTGCGGTGAGGCAGTCCGTCGCGGTCTGCGCTATCTGGAGACGATCGTCGGGGACGGCCACATCCGGACCCTCGCAACCGCGGATCTGGCAGTGTTCGCGCCTCCTGACGAGGTCGGCGACACGATCAGCACATGGTTTCGCGCGTTCAGGGCGTGACAACAATGCAGTTCGTTGATCTGGCTGAACGGGTGCGGGAGCGTGCGGGTTCGGGCCGGCATGTCTTGGGGATCGTCGGGCCTCCGGGGGCCGGGAAGTCGACGTTGGCGGAGCGGCTTCGGGACGTACTCAACGAGTCCGGGAACGTTGCGGTGGTCGCGCCGATGGATGGGTTCCACCGGAGCAACGCGGAGCTGGACGCTATGGGGGCGCGGGGGCGGAAGGGGGAGCCGGACACCTTCGACGCCGAGGGGTATGTGGCCGCTTTGCGACAGGTGCGGGCGCGGCAAGGACGAGTCGAGTGGCCGACGTTCAGCCGGATCACGGACGAGCCGGTCCGCGGTGGGGTCGTGATCGAGGACGAGCCGATCGTGATCACGGAGGGCAACTACCTGCTGCTGGACGAGGGGCCGTGGAAGGACGTACGCGAGCTGCTGGACGAGGTGTGGTTCGTCGATGTTCCGGATGCCGTCCTCGTGCCCAGGTTGCTCGAGCGGTTCCTTGCCGGCGGGAGGTCGCGGGAGGAGGCGGAGGCGAAGATCGCCGACAGCGATCTGCGTAGCGCGGCGCTGGTGCGGGCGACGCGGGATCGGGCGGATCTGGTGCTGTAGCCGTCAGCCCTCGGAGGCGGCGCAGTCGATGAGGAAGGCCATCAGCTCGGTGGCGTCATCGGTGACGAGGGTGTCGAGGGCGTGGTCGAGCTCGAGACGCCGGGCGCCGGGGACGGTGATGGCGTCGAAGCCGTTGGAGATCAGGATGCCGGTCATCATCAGCAGGGCGGTGCGCTTGTTGCCGCCGGCGTAGTACCGGGTCCGGGCGGCGGAGCAGAAGTAGATCAGCGCCTGGAGCCGTGGGTCGTCCGTCCCGGCAAGGCGCTCCTGCAGCGTGGCGAAGCGGGCTCGGAGCAGCTCGCTCCCATTGCGCCGCAGCGTGCCCTCGCCGCGGAACCTCCCGGCATCGAGCGTCTCGCGGCGGGCGACGATCCGGTTGAGACGGTCGGACGTCGATTTGTCGATATGGAACCTGCCGTAGCCGACCAGGTCGCGGAGCGCGCCGTACGCCTCGTTCAGCGCCAGCACCTGCAGCTCCTCCGCGGCACGGTGGCCACCGACGGTGACGCCGTCGAGGAGGGAGCGAACCTCAGGGAGGGTGAAGCTGTTGCCCTCGAGCGTCGCGGCGTTCCAGATCAGCTCGGGAAGGCGCGCGCGGAACCGGCGCCAGGCGCGGTCGGTGTCGCTCGGGAGGATGCGGGCGGTGTCGACCTCGGTCCACCAGACGCCAGTGTCGCGCACCTGGGCGTCGCGGTCCGCGACCTCACGGTAGGTGTCGTTCGTGGTCGGCTTGCGGGCGGCGTACGTCTCGGGGTCCGGGGCCCAGCGGGGCTGCTTTGTCACCATGTCCGGATCTCCTCGCGGGCGCGGGCCGCGGCGTCACCGCCGACCGAGATGGCATCGATGGCGATCTGGATCGGGGCCGCGTAGACGACGTGGTCGCGCTCGAACGTACCGAGGAACAGGTCGGGTTCGGCGGCCGCGATGACCACGGTGGAACGGTGCGGGGCGGACGCCGGCCGGAGGGTTCCGCCGGTGAGCAGGGGTCGGATCGCGCTCGGATCTTCGCACCACAGAACCGAGATCCGGGGGACGGCCTCGTCGAAAGCCGGGAGGTCCAGCCCGGCCGCGCCGGAGAGCGCCCAACGCCGGCCCGAGGCGTCGCCGGCGGAGGCGAGCCGGCCGATGGTGGCTTCTCCGCTGAGCCGGATCGCGTCGGTGCGGTGGAGTACGCCGGAGGCGCGCCCCGCCTCCTCGATGATCTGGACCGGGTCGCCGTCGGTCCAGGTGTCGAGCCGAGCGGCCCACTGGTCGATCTCGGAGGTCACGTCGGCTGGGTAGTCCTCGTCGAGGATGGCTCGCGCCGCCGCGGCGGCTGCCGGGGAGGCCAGCGTCGAGGTGCTCATCGTCAGGTCGAGTCCGCAGGCGGCGGTGATGTTGTGGAGGGTCGCGACCGACGGACTGACCTGGTCGTTGAGGATCCGGTGGACCGTCGATGCGGCCACGCCGGCGCGCGCAGCCACCTGGCGCGCGTTGAGGCCCGAGTGCTCGATGCACTCCGCGACCAGGCGGCCGACGTCCTGTTCCATATATGCAACCCTAGGGCGACTTGTTGCATATATGGAACAGGCGCGGCGGCGTACCTTCTTCTAAGGTGTGCGCCATGACGCGACCGATCACGCTGCTTGTCGAGGGGGAGTCGGACAAGGCTCTGGTGGAGGCGCTGGCTCCGCGCTACGGGGTGGAGCTCGTCGAGCTAGGGATCGAGGTCGTCTCCATGAACGGCGCCGGCAACGCGGGGCGGTTCATCCGGGAGACGACTGCGGCGGGGCATCGGGTCGGCGGACTCTACGACGAGGCCGAGGAGCACTTCGTCACCAACGCGCTCGGCCGGCAGGTCGGGGAGGACCTCTCCGGGCAGGGGTTCTTCGCGTGCCGGCGCGACCTCGAGGACGAGATGATCCGAGCGATCGGGGCAGCGCGGATCGTCGAGATCCTCGAGGCCAACGGCGAGGGTGGCAAGTTCCGTACGCTGCAGAACCAGCCCGAGCACCGCGGCGAGGAGGTCGCCGACCAGCTGCACCGCTTCTTCGGCACCGCGTCTGGACGCAAGATCCGCTACGGCGCGATTCTCGGCGAGGCCGTCGAGCTCGAGTCGATCCCGGACCCGCTCATCGGGCTGCTGACCTGGTGCTGGGGCTGACGCCGGTCACCGTGGTGACGAACGCGGGAGCCTGGACTCGTCCGGGACATGGATCAGCAGATCGCCGGGTTGGCAGTCGAGCTCGCGGCAGATGGCGTCGAGAGTGGAGAGGCGGATCGCCCGCGCCTTGCCGGTCTTGAGGATCGAGAGGTTGGCAAGGGTGATCCCGACCCGGTCACTCAGTTCGGTGAGGGTCATCCTCCGGTCGAGCAGGACGTGATCGAGTCGGACATCGATCGCCATCAGACCGTCAGCCTCTGTTCGTGTTCCAGGCGTACACCACGTTTGAAGACCTCGGCCAGGAGCAGCAGCAGGATCCCGAAGGCGATCGGGGTGAGCTCCATGCCGGGCTCCATGGAGCCTAGTTCAAGGTTGTTGACGTCGCTGTACGTCGCAAGGTGGTAGTCCCAGGCCTTCGGGCTGAGGAACAACCACAGGAACGGCTCCACGAACTCCCAGGCGATCAGGGTCGCACCGATGATCCGAAGCCGGCGGACGACGCGGTCGGTGAAGGGTTCGCCCTGGGAGGCCGCGCGCAGCAGCAGCCACAGTTGGGTGAGGAGAAAGGCGACGATGAGCAGGCTGAGCGCGGTCATCGCGTACAACGACGCGATCAATGGGTTCCAGCCGGGGTCGGTCTCGAAGTACATGCGGCCCTCGAACAAGACTCCCACGGCCCGGACATCGTCCGGAATCACGACGTAATCTTCCTGCTGCGTTTCCAGGTGGTGGAAGTGGGCGTACTCGCAATCCAGGTTGGTGGGGTCGACGTCGAGATCGATTCGGGGGCAGATGTCGGCGTACGCCGAGACCTCCCACGACGGCTGGTAGTTCAGGTCGATCAGATCGGTGCCGGGGATGAGGCTGATCCGCTGGGGCAGTTCGGTGCGCCCGGACAGTCCGGACGCGGCCGTTGCGGCTACCGCCAGCGCCGCGAGGGTGGTGACCGCCGCTGCCGCGAGGGCGATCCAGGCGGCGATGGCGAACGCGCGATTGTGGCGCATGGCTCTCCGTTTTTCGATAGAGATTTATCGAAAAACAATATAGATCGATCGATGACAGACGTCCCGAGAACTGCCGATCTCGGGTCGGCCGGAGCCCGAGCTAGGGCTCCATGTCGTCGTGGACGACGACGCGGGACAGCTCGATGGTGCCGTCGGGGCACTTCCAGAAGTGAAGGCGGCGGGCGCTGGGCGTGTGGATCTGCATCGAGACGCGGTAGCAGACGGCGCCGTCGGTGCGGGACTGTGGCGCGGCGTTGCCCCCGGCAGAGGTACGCAGCTGGTGCAGCTCCCGTCCGGTCGACTGCTCCGCGAGGCCAGTGAGCACCTCCATGACCACGTCGGCGATCTTGTCGACGGCGATGCCCTCGAGCGCGTCGACGCTGTCGAGGAATCGCTCGCCGATCGCGTAGTCCGGCAGCGGCCGGGTCGGCTGCTCGCCGACCGGGATCCGGCGGGCCCAGGATGCCTCGACCAGGTGACGGAAGCCGCGCTCGCGGTCGGCGAAGACAGGCAGGGCGACGTCGGGCGGCGCCGTGCGTTGCTTGGCGCGGCGCAGCTGGGAGCGCATCCGGGCCAGCTCGGCGTCGCGGGTCTCGACCTGACGGGCCGCGCGGGCGAGGTCCTTGGCGAACTGCACGCGCTCGTTGCGCAGCCCGGAGACCTGGTCGCGGAGCTCGGTCAGCTCAGCCTCGAGATGTGCCTTCTCCGCCTTGATCGCGGTGACCTGCAGCGACATCGACTGCACCGCGGCCTTCTTCGCCGGTGGGTGCTCCTTCTCCGGCACCGGCTCGGGCGACGGCGCAGGCAGCGGCCGGAGCGCGCGGACCGGCTCGCCCTTGCGGCGCGGCATCATCGCGGGGGTCGGCATCGCCGGCTTGGCCGGAGCAACGGGCTCGGCAGCCATCTCAACCGGCTCGACCGGCTCGGCCACGGAAGCGACCTCCGGAGGCGATGGCTCGGTCTCGACATGCTCGACGACCGCAGGCGGCGGAGCATCCGGGTCGAGCCAGGGCGGGCCACCGGCGTACAGGGCGAGAGCCTCGCGGGCCGTGTCGTGCTCGCGGACCTCGCGCAGCGACAGCCGCCACTTGGGCCCGGTGGCGACGACCCGCGCGAGCACGACCTCACCGGGGGTGAGGAGCGCCGAGAGGTCGTCGTCGGGGTCGCCGGTCACATCGGAGCGGAAGAGCTCGACGGTGACATCGGGGTGCAGGCGGAGGTCGGCCGAGCCGGCCAGCACGGAGCGGACCTCGGCGGGGACGACGTCCCCGGCGGCGTACGTCTTCAATGCCTCTTCGGCGGTGGGGCGGCTCTCCCGGATATCGAGCCAGCGCGACTTCTTCTCCAGTACGCCGTCGACGTGCATCCCAGGGGCAAGGACGCGCTCGATCGGCACCCCGGCCTGGGCGAGCTGGGGCGGGACCGATGCCATGTCGCCACCAACGAGGTCGACCAGCGCCCGCTCGCTCATGATCGAGCGCACCGTGCCGGCGCGGCGCTCGCGGGTCGAGGCGGTGCGGGCGCTGTCGAAGAGACCCGCCGCCGCGGCCATGTCGAGGGCGTCGTCGATGAGCTGCCCGGTGAGCTTGGGGCCCTCGGACTTGCTCCACGCGAACCGCAGCGGGGCCAGCTTCAGATCGATGTTCCACGCCAGGCCTACCGGGTAGACCCGCCCGGCGCCGCCGTAGACCTGCGTGCCCGGCGTCATCTTGTTGGAGAAGGCCCAGGTGTGTCCGCCGGTCGTGACCAGGTAGAGGTCGGCGAGGTCGCCGATCTCGGCCGCGATCCGCTCGACGTCGGCGTAGGGCTCGGTGTGTCCTGACGCGACCGTCACCACCACGGTCGGCTTCGTGCGGGAGTCGCCGTTGAGCAACGCCGCCAGCGCCTCGGCCTCCGACGTGTTCGTCACGCGTTTGATCGCAGACATGCCCCTCCTTTTACAAAAACGTACAGCGAACGGAAAGCGGACCTACGTCAACGACCCGGCCCGTCTACGACTTCGACGTGAAGCAGCTCGACCGGCTCGACAGCGATGCCCTGGGCCCTAACGGGTGTCCAGGCTTTCGCGAGTTTGTTCGGAACCGCTCCGACTGGGCTCGAATGTCGGTGCTCCGGTGTACGATCGCGGCGCTTGCGAGAACAACCCCTAACCAGCCCCTATGCCTCATTCCTCCATGCCGGCCGTCGCCGAGATCCTGCGCCTGCGGGCTCCGTTGAGCCTGCAGGTCCTGCGCGCCGCCCTGAAGGGCAAGCGAGTGCTGCTGACCGAGGATGAGCTGCTCGGCGTGCTGAAGTCGGGCGGCTTCGTCGAGGGGCCGCCGGGACAGTGGAGCCTGGCTCCTGCCACGACCCCGGCGCCCGCACCGGCTCGGTTCAACCAGGCCTCGCTCGCTTCGCGTGTGGGGGTCGAGGGTGACGTACTCGTGAAGGTGCTGGACGCGCTGGTGACCGACCATCCCGAGGTCAACTGGGGTGCGCTGCGGGACCGGCTCGAGTCGGGCGCCGATGTGGCGGTCTCCGACCGCACGCTCGGGCTGCTCGAGGAGGGCGTACGCCGCTTCGAGGTCGCCCGGCTGCGGGCCGAGAAGCAGCAGGCCGAGGAGCGTGCCCGAGAGGCGGAGCGGCGCCGTGAGCTGCAGCAGCTGGCCGAGAGCGAGGTCGCGATGCTGCGCGCCGAGCTCGACGACGAGCGGCGGCGGGCCCATGACGCGGCCCTCGAGCGGGACCGGCTGCGGCAGGAGGCCGAGAAGCTGGTGGCGCTGAAGGAGCAGGAGACCGCCTCGTGGGTGGCCACCGCTGCGGGCGGCTGGATGCTCGACCTCGGCGCGCCGGAGACCTTCGGCGAGGAGAAGCTCCGCCAAGCGCTCGGTCAGCTCGAGTCGGCGCTGGTCGTGCTCAACGTGAGCATCGGTTCGCGGGAGCTCGAGGCGGTCGTGGTGCATCCAGGTGGGGTCGCGGTCATCGAGCAGCACGACATCCCCTCGACCGCCGGCATGGTCGAGGTTCCGGCCTCGGGTGCGGCGTCCGTCGACGGCCGCCCGCTGGAGGTCGCCGATCCGCGTGCCGATGTGCTCTCCGCCGTACGCCTCCTCCAGAAGACCGCTTCGCTCGACCTCGCCTACCTGCCCGTGCTCGCGTTCCAGGGGCCTGCCGAGGCCGAGGGCGAGGACGTGCTCGTCTGCCTCACCGGCGAGGTCGATCTCGCCGTCGACGACATGCTCCACTCCCAGTCGTCGCGGGTCTCGCCGAACGACGCGGTCGCGCTGTTGGCCAAACTAGGCGTCCCCGACCTACCGGAAGCCCCGACAGGCTTCTGACCTCCCGCCGAGACGTCAGTTTCTGAGGCCGAGAGGTCGATCGCTGATGCCGAGAGGTCAGCTTCTGACGGCGAATGGACCATTCGACGCCAAAAATCGACTCTTCGGCGGGGGTCAGATCAGGCCAGCGGCGCGAGCCGCCTCGGCGTACGCGGCGGCCAGGGTCGGGACGGTCTCGTGGGCGTTGAGGCCCGACGGGTTCGGCACGACCCAGAGCTCGGCGCCGGCCAGCGGCTCCGGCTGGAGGCCCTGCTTGGCCTTGGGGCGGTTGAACGCGGTGCGGTAGGCGGTGATCCCGGCGATCGCGACGACGATCGGTTTCCTCCGTGCGACCAGGGAGAACAGCTCGGCACCGCCCTCCTTGAGCTCGGCGTTCGTGAGCTCGGACGCCTTCGCCGTGGCGCGACGGACGATGTTGGTGAAGCCAATGCCCCGGTCCCGGAAGTAGTCGCGGTCCTCCGTCGTCATCCCCGCCGAGGCGTCGATCGGACGGGTGGTGATCCCGGCCCGGAAGATCGCTGGGTAGAAGCGGTTGAGCGGGTGCGCGAAGTGGGTCTGCGTCGCCGCGGTCCACAGACCGGGGTTGATGCCTACGAAGAGGAGGCGCAGGGGCTGGTCGTCTGCGGGAAGGAGGTCGGGGACCGAGGCGCCGTAGTAGGTCTGGAGCTCGGCCTGGGTGAAGCGGGCCACGGCGTGATCCTTCCATCTGCGTAACGACCGACCGTCCGGGGGTGCAACAGCCGAGTGCCGTGGGGAGTATGTGAAATATGCACCCCACGCGTCTTCTCCCACTCGCAGTCGCTGCGACGGCGCTCCTGGTCTCCGCCTGCGGCACCCCCGATGAAGCGACCGACCCGGCCTCGAGCCCGTCGGCGTCGCTGTCCGGGACACCGATGCCGAAGCCGAAGCCGCAGCCCGAGCCGTCTCGCCCGCCCAGCTCGGAGAAGCCCGTACGCGGCTTGGTCTCCGCCGGCGGCGCGGCCGAGGGTGACCTGGAGAAGACCGCGACGCCCCTTCCGGACGAGGCTGCGATCAAGGCGTACGCGGCGACGCTCGGCACCTCGCTGCAGGCATCCTTCACCACCGAGGCGACCAGGTTGCTCGCGCACGTCCCGTCGGGCCAGCGGCTCTATGCCCAGACGGTCTACGACGGCTGCGAGGCCCCGGACCCGGCGACGATCACCGCCGGCACGACCGGCGATGACGTGGTTCTGAGCGTCACCCCGCCGAAGAGCACCAAGATCCAGTGCCTGGTGGCGGAGCGATCGGTCGCGTTGCTGAGCACCGACCTGCCCGTCGGCTAACGTTCCCCGCGTGGGGGAGCCGTGGAACACCTTCGTCGAGGGCGACAACCTCGATGTTCTTCGGGCGCTCTCGGTGGCGGGGGAGAAGTTCGACCTGATCTACATCGACCCGCCCTACAACACCGGCAGCCTCTTCGCCTACCACGACGACCGGCGCGGTGAGGACGGCCGGCGAGCCGGGCGCCACGAGGCCTGGGTCGCCATGATGAGGCCCCGGCTGCAGGCGGCGCGCACCGTCATGTCGGAGCGCGCGGCGATCTACGTCTCCATCGACGACAACGAGGCCGCCCACCTCAAGGTGTTGATGGACGAGGTCTTCGAGGAGCGCAACCAGCTCGCGCAGATCGTGGTCAACCTCAACCCCAAGGGCCGCCAGCTCGGCAACGGGTTCGCGACGTCCCACGAGTACCTGCTGGTCTACGCCAAGGACGCCCGGGCCTGCGCGCTGGAGTCGAGCATCCCGGAGGCCGTCAACGAGCAGGACTTCCCGCTCGTCACCGACGACGGGCGCCACTATCGGCGGCTGCCGCTGCGCAACACGAACAAGAAGTTCAACCCGGCGACCGCCAGGACGCTGCACTTCCCGGTGTGGGGTGACCCGGAGTCCGGTCGCGTCGCGGTCGAGCCGTTCGACGGCGGTCAGGAGATCTGGCCGGTCTTCGGCGACGGTCGCCCGGCGGTCTGGCGGTGGAGTGCCCCGCTGATCGCGGCCCGTCCCGACGACCTGATGTGCCGTCGCGTACGCGGGAAGCTGGGGGAGCGGGTCGACGTCTACCAGCGCGACTGGCTCTCCCGCGACGCCTCCGGTGAGGCGAGGCGCAAGAAGCTCACCACCATCTGGATGGCCGAGGAGATCGGCTCGACCGACTCCGCCGTCGCGGAGCTGAAGTCCCTGGTGGGGCCGCTGTTCGAGTCGCCCAAGCCGACCGGTCTGATCCGGCGGATCCTGGCCACGATGCCGACCGACGCGAGGGTCCTCGACTTCTTCGCCGGCTCCGGCACCACCGGCCACGCGGTCGCGCTGGCCAACGTGGAGGACGGGGCGCGGCGTACGTGCTGGTCGGTGCAGATCGCCGAGACGACCCGGCCCGGCTCGAACGCGGCCAAGGCCGAGATGGCGTACGTCTCCGATGTCACCCGCGCGCGCCTGCGCGCCGTGGTCGCGGCCCACGGGAACGGCGGCGCGGAGGGGTTGGTCGAACGCGACATGGGTGAACTTCTCGAAACATCTGCATCGTGAGGTGGCGACCGGACACCTCCCCACTGCGTGGAAGGCCTGGCAGGATCGCGGCCATGACCCTCAGCGTTCCCCGCCTCCGGATCGGCTCGACCGAGATCATCGCCCTCGCCGACGGCGAGGGCGTGTTCTTCTCCCCGCGTGCCGACGCCTTCCCCAGGGCCACGGCCGCTCAGTGGGCCGAGGTCGACGGCTACGATCCGGACGCGGTCGACACCGAGGGCCGCTGGCGGCTCCAGTTCCGTGCCTACGCGATCCGCGGCGACAAGGGCATCACCGTCGTGGACGCCGGGATCGGTCCGGCCGACGGCCCGGCCGCCTCGTGGGCGCCCGTGCCCGGGGTGCTTCCTCAGTCGCTCGACGCCGCGGGCATCGACCCGGCTGAGGTCGACACCGTGGTGCTCACGCATCTGCACACCGACCACGTCGGTTGGGCGGTCGTGACCGAGGCCAACGGCCACCGACCCTACTTCCCGAACGCTGACTACCTGCTCCAGCGGGCCGAGTACGACGCCATCGACGCGCTCAACCCCCAGCTGCGCGAGACCCTCACCGACCCGCTCGTGGCGGTCGGTCGGCTCCGGCTCCTCGACGGTGACACGCCCCTGCGCGCCGGGCGCGCGGTCGCCACGCCCGGTCATACGCCCGGGCACCAGAGCGTGCTGGTCGCCGAGGGGCGCGAGTTGGCGGTTGTCACCGGCGACCTGCTGGTGCACGCGCTCCAACTGCTCCACCCCGAGCTCGCCTACTCACACGAGATCGATCCCGAGGTGGCCAGGCACTCGAGGGAGCGCATGCTCAGCCGCGACGCCTCCACCACGCTTCACCTGGCGACGCCACATCTGACGGAGCCGTTCATCTCGGTGTGATCGCGCCTCTTGGTGAACTTCTCGAAACATCTGGTAACCGAGTTACACGGGCCGCGTAAAAAGCGGCATCGTCTGGGGGCGACCGAACACCTCACCTCGGGAGACCCCCATGAAACTCCGTGGCCTGTTCATCCTCGCCTGCGGCGCCCTCGTGCCGCTCACGATTCCGGCGGCAGCACACGCCGAGTCCTACTCCCAGCCGCTCTCGACCGCCATCGGTGACCTCTCGGTCGCGACCGAGAACCGCACCGGCTACAGCCGTGACCTCTTCCAGCACTGGATCGACGCCGACGGCGACGGCTGCAGCACCCGCAACGAGGTGCTGATCGCGGAGGCTGAGGAGGCCCCCACGGTCGGCTCCAGCTGCTCGCTGTCCGGCGGCCGCTGGTACTCCTACTACGACGGTCTCTCCTGGACCGCCACCAGCGACATCGACATCGACCACATGGTCCCGCTCGCGGAGGCCTGGGACTCCGGGGCCCGCACCTGGACCTCGACCGAGCGCAAGAACTACGCCAACGACCTCGGCTACTACGGCTCGCTCGTCGGCGTCACCGACAACGAGAACCAGGAGAAGTCCGACGCCGACCCGGCCGAGTGGATGCCCGACCTGCAGAAGTGCCGCTACCTGAAGGAGTACGTCTCGGTGAAGATCCGCTGGCGCCTCTCCGTCGACAGCACCGAGAAGTCCGCTCTCACCAACCTCACCTCCGCCAACGGTTGCGGCAGCCAGTCCGTCTCGGTGACCCTCGCGCGCTGACCCCCGGGCCCCGGCTGCCCTAGGATTCTGCGCATGGCGTTCTCTGCCCCACGGGTCACACGTGAGCAGGTGGAGTCCGACGTACGCCGCCGGTTGGCGCGGCTGAAGTCGAAGCGCTGGCACGTGCTGCAGGCCGCCGGGGCAGCCGGGGCGGCCTGGTTCATCGCGGCCACCCTGCTCGGCCACGCACAACCCGTCTTCGCGCCGATCGCCGCGGTGGTCAGCCTCGGCACCTCCTACGGCCAGCGGCTGAGGAGAGTGACCGAGGTGACCATCGGGGTGGCGCTCGGCGTGTTCCTGGGCGACGTCGTGGTGCAGGTCATCGGCGAGGGTGCCTGGCAGATGACCCTGGTGGTCGCGATGGCCATGGCGGTCGGGATCTTCATCTCCTCGGGGCAGGTCTTCCGCAACCAGGCGGCCGTGCAGTCGATCTTCGTGATGGGGCTGCTGCCGACGCCCGGTGCGGCCTTCACGCGCTGGACCGACGCTCTCATCGGCGGTGCGGTCGCGCTGGTGGCGGCCTCGATCGTGCCCGCCGCACCGCTGCGGCGGCCCGGTGAGCAGGCAGCCGTGGTCGCCAAGAAGATCGCCTCGCTGCTGCGCGCCGCCGGCCAGGTGATGCTCGACGCGGACGCGGTCCACGGGCTCAAGGTCCTCGCCGACGCGCGCGCCACCGACCCGCTGATCCGCGAGCTGCAGGACGCCTCCGACGAGGGCATGTCGGTGCTGGCCGTCTCGCCGTTCCGGTTCCGACATCGCAGCCACGTACATCGGATGGCCGAGCTCGTCGAGCCGCTCGACCGCGCGCTGCGCAGCACCCGGGTGCTGGTGCGGCGCGCGGCGGTGTCGGCCTACCGCGGGGACGTGGTGCCGGAGAGCTACTACCAGCTGGCCTTCGGTCTTGCCGACGCCGTCGATGTCGTCGAGGCCGAGCTCGCCGCGGGCCGCAGCCCGGACGGGCTGAGCCTGGAGGCCAGGTCGGTGCTGCTCGCGGTCGGCGAGCACTCGGCCGAGGTGGAGCGTACGGAATCGCTCAACGCCGAGGTCATCCTCGTGCAGATCAGGTCGATCATCGTCGACCTGCTCGGGGTCACCGGGATGGGGCAGTTCGAGGCGACCGACGCCCTGCCGCCGCTGCCGCCGCGCTGAATGTTCACCGAGGCGATGTCCTGAGCTTGTCGAAGGGTAACTCGGTGAACGCGTACTCACCTCGGGGAACTCCACGAGGGAAGTGACGTCTGACCGAGGTAACTCGGTCAGCATCCGCGCTAGAGCGACCCGCGCAGGTCGCGTACGACGGAGTCGACGACCGCGACCAGGTCGCCCTCGGTCGACGCCGCGATGGCGCGTTGTCGCTGGTAGGAGGCACCCTTGTGGATGATGTCGTGCACCCCGGCGAGCTCCTTCTCGCAGCCCAGGCGCGCGGCGACCGGCTCGAGGCGTACCAGCAGGTCGGCGAGGTCCTCGGTGACCAGCCGCTCCTCGGAGGCGTCGTTGAGGATCACGATCGCGTCCAGGCCGTAGCGGGCGGCGCGCCACTTGTTCTCCTGGACGTGCCAGGGCGGCATCGTCGCGATCGGCTCCCCGGCGGCCACCCGCGAGTCGAGGTCAACACAGAGGCAGTGCGCCAGGGCGGCGATGGCGGCGAGCTCCTGGATCGTGGAGACCCCGTCGCAGATCCGGTTCTCGATGGTGCCGATCCGGGGCGAGGGCCGGATGTCCCAGCGGATCTCGCTGATGTCCTCGATCACGCCGGTGACCGTCTGGTCCGAGACGTACGCCTCGAACTCCTGCCACGTCGCGAACTGGAACGGCAGCCCGGCGGTCGGCAGCTGCTGGAACATCAGCGCCCGGTTGGAGGCATAGCCGGTGTCCATGCCCGCCCAGATCGGTGACGAGGCCGACAGCGCCTGGAAGTGGGGGTAGTAGGTCAGCAGGCCGTTGAGGACCGGCAGCAGCCGGTCTCGCTCCGGCATACCGACGTGCACGTGTACGCCCCAGATCAGCATCTGCCGGCCCCACCACTGGGTGCGGTTGATCAGCTCTTGGTAGCGGTGCCCCGCGGACAGCTCCTGCGTGGTCCAGGACGCGAACGGGTGGGTTCCGGCACCGAAGAGGTCGACGCCGAGATCGTCTCCGGCACGGACCACACCGGTGGTCGTCTCGCGGATCTGGTCCATGGCCTCCTCGACCGTTTCGCAGACCCCGGTGACGACCTCGACGGTGTTGCGCAGCAGCTCCTTGTGGATCCGCCCGGGGTGGGGAACCCGTGCCTTGGCCCGCGCGAAGATGTGGTCGGCGACGTTGACCAAGTCCCGAGTTTCGCGGTCGACGAGCGCGAGCTCCCACTCGACGCCGAGCGTCGGCCGGGGGGAGGGATGGAAGTCGATCCGCATGTATTGAGCGTTCCTTGCACGGGCCCGTTTGTCGAGCATCGTGAATGCCTGTCGGTCACCGGCCCAATGGCACCCTGTGACGGTGGATGCGCGTGAGGTGAACCTGACTCTGGACTTCTGCCTCCGCGTCGGTGAGCTGCTGATCTCGACCGGCGCCGGGGCCGCTGACGTGACTGCGACGATGAGGTCGCTCGCCCAGCATCTGGGCCTTCGCGAGGCCGAGGTCGACGTCACCTACACCAGCCTCTCGATGAGCTATCAGGCCGATCCCGAGGCGATCCCGATCCACACCACCCGCCAGGTCAAGAACCGCACCATCGACTACGACCACCTGACCGCCGTCGACCACCTGGTCCGCCAGGTCGTACGCGACGAGGTGGACCTCCAGGGCGCCCGGATCGCGCTCGGTCGCATCATCTCCGGCGGCCACCGCCGGCCACGCTGGGCGGTGACGCTCGGCATGGCGGTGATGGCCGCCGCGTTCACCGTCTACGTCGGCGGTGAGCTCCGCGTGGTCGTCCTCGCCTTCATCTCCGGCGCGGCGATCGACCAGCTGCAGCACTTCCTCCACCGCCGCTGGCGGCTGCCGCTCTTCTACCTGCAGGTCGCTGGTGCGGGCGTGGCCACGTTGCTCGCGGTCATCGCCGCGGCGCTGCCGCTGGATCTCGACGTCTCCACCTCGATCACCGCCAACATCACCGTCATGCTGGCCGGGATCAGCTTCATGGGTGCCCTCCAGGACGCCCTGACCGGGTTCCATGTCACCGCCAGCGCGCGCATCATGGAGGCGCTCGTCTCCACGGCCGGGATCATCGCCGGGGTCACGGGCGGTCTGGTCTTCGCGGGCGCGGTCGGGGTGCCGATCAGCGGCGCGGTGACGGGAAGCGTCACCTCGCTGCAGTCGATCACCCTTGCCACCGTTGGCGGTGCGGTCGGCGCCGCGGCCTTCGCCTACGCGGCGTACGCGCCCAAGCGGACGCTCGCCCCCATCGCGGTCATCGCGGGCGTCGCCGTGATCCTCTCCATCGTCGTACCCGGCGACGTCGGGCGTACGTGGCGGGTGGCCGTGGCCGCGCTCTTCATCGGTCTGATCGCCTACTCGGTCGCCACCCGGCTGAAGGTGCCGCCGCTGGTCATCGTGGTCTCGTCGGTCGTGCCGTTCCTGCCCGGCTACTCGATCTACCGCGGTCTGACGATGCTCGCCCAAGAGACGCCCACGACCACCTCGGTCGGCCTGGTCGCCCTCTTCACCGCGGCCTCGGTTGCGCTCGCCCTCGCCTCCGGCGTCTATCTGGGCGAATACATCGCCCAGCCGCTCAGTCGCCGGTCGTGGCGGATCGAGACGCGCCTGTCCGGGCCGCGCCTCGTCGGTCCGCTGCGGAAGGACCGGACCACCCCGGTGCCTGCCGCCGACATCGACTCATAGGCCGCTCAGCACCTCGAACCAGCGCTCGGGGGTGGTGTCGTACGGCGCCTGGCTCTCTTTGACCGCGAGGAAGACGCGCTCAGCGGAGTCCTCGGTCATCGAGATGATCTCGGGCGGGTAGCCGTACTCGATCTGGTGGTGCTCGAACTCGTCTTCGTCATCGATGTAGACCGAGCCGTCGAACTTCTTGACCACGTCGAGGTCCAGGTCGATGCAGGTGACCGTCGAGTCCTGCCACATCGGCGGGGTGCACATGTCGACGTAGATCTGCGAGCTGATCTTCCCGTTGGGCCGGTTGAACGCGGGGAAGTGGGCCGCGTCGTGGTGGGGGACCAGGCTGACCGACTCCCAGTCGGCGATCCAGCCCCGCCCCGGGCGGGCGAACTCGGTGCCGACCGGGTGACCGATCCACTCGCCGTGCTCGTCCTCGCCGAGGTAGAGGCCCGTGAAGGACCAATGAGGCCGGCCACCCCACTTCGTGAACTCGACACGAACAGGGTGACCGGCCTCGAAGCGCATGGCGCTCAGTCTAGGGATCAGCCGTTCTTCTTCGGCATCACGTACTTGGCCCCCATCGCGATGAGGTCCTGGTAGCGCGAGCCGGTGAACTTGCCGAAGTTGTGGATCACGTGGGCGTCGAGGCCGACGAGCACGCGGGCCTGCTTCTTCTCGATGCCTTTGACGATGATCTCGGCGGCACGTGCCGGCTCCATCTTGGCGAGCTTCTCGTCGAAGAACTTCGCGGTCGCGGCCTGGTCGTCCTTGGCCGAGACGCGGGCGCTGCGTGCGACCGCGGTCTTGATGCCACCGGGGTGGACCGAGGTGACGCCGACGTTGTGACCGTCGATCAGCATCTCCTCGCGCAGCGCCTCGGTGAAGCCGCGTACGGCGTACTTGGCCGCGTTGTAGAAGGCCTGGTCGGGCATCGAGACGAGCCCGAACAGCGAGGAGATGTTCACGATGTGCGCGTCGCCGGACTCGATCAGGGCCGGCAGGAAGAGCTTCGTGCCGTGCACGACGCCCCACCAGTCGATGCCCATGATCCAGTCGATGTCCTCCCAGTCGAGGTCGTTGACCCGACCCGACAGTGCGACGCCGGCGTTGTTGATCACCACGTTGACCTGGCCGAAGTGGGCGATGACGCCCTCGGCGTACGTCGTGAAGGCCTCGCGGTCGGCGACGTCGAGCTTGTCCGCCTTGATCTCCCGGGCTCCGGCCTGCTTGGCGAGCTCGACGGTCTCGGCCAGACCGGCCTCGTTCACGTCGGAGAGCGCCAGCCGGGCGCGACGGCCGGCGAGGTTGACCGCGAGGGCGCGGCCGATCCCGGAGCCGGCTCCGGTGAGTACGACTACCTTGTCGTCGAAGGACTTCATGCGGGGACACTCTCCTTGGTCGTGGCGGCGGTGACGGCGTACTTGTCGACGTCGAACTTGCTGGTCAGGTGGCGGAACAGGAACGTGAAGCTCGGCCACAGAGTGGTGTTGCGGCCGTGCTCGTCGAGATACCACGACGCGCAGCCGCCCTCCGACCAGACGGTGTTCTCCATCTTGCGCTGCAGGTCGTCGTTCCAGGCGGAGGTGGCGTCCTCGGTGGGTTCGACGGTGGCGTAGGAGTTGGTGCGCATCGTGCGGATCGCGTCGCGGATGTAGGCCACCTGCGACTCGATGATGTAGACCATCGAGGAGTGGCCCAGGCCGGTGTTGGGGCCGACCACGAAGAAGAGGTTGGGGAACTCCGGGACCGTGGTGCCCTTGTAGGCGCTCATCCCGGTCTCCACGAACCGCTCGGCCATGGTGCGGCCCTTGCTGCCGGTGACGGCGTGGGCGATCGGCAGGTCGGTGGTGTAGAAGCCGGTCGCCACGACGAGGACGTCGATCTCGCGGCTGGTGCCGTCCTTGGCGACGATCGCGCTCTCGCTCACCCGGGCGATGCCGTCGGTGATCAGATCGACGTTGTCGGCGGCCAGCGCCGGGTAGTAGGCGTTGGAGATCAGCGTGCGCTTGCAGCCGAGCGTGTAGTCGGGGGTGACCTTGCGGCGCAGCTCGGGGTCCTTGATGCCGCGGCGGATGTTGTTCTTCGCCATCAGCTGGTGGGCCAGGGTGAGCTTGGGCTGCACGGCGAGGCCCAGGACGCGGACCTCGAGGCCCCAGTAGACCGCCGCGCGGGCGAGCCGCTGGACGCCGGGGACGTGGCGGAAGGCGGCCTTCTCGAGCTTGGAGTAGCGGTGCTCGTTGCGGGGGAGGACCCAGGGCGCGGTGCGCTGGTAGACGTCGAGGCGAGCGGCCTTCTTCTGGATCTCGGGGACGATCTGGATCGCGCTGGCGCCGGTGCCGATCACCGCGACGCGCTTGCCGGTGAGGTCGACGTCGTGGTTCCAGTGGGCGGAGTGGAAGATCTCGCCCTGGAAGGTGTCGATGCCCGCGATGTCCGGGAGCTTGGGCTCGGAGAGCGCGCCCGGGCCGGCGATGACGGTGGTCGCTGCGTACGTCTTCTTCCCGGCCTTGCCCTCGGTCTCGACGAGCCAGCGCTGCCGGCTCTCGTCCCAGGTCGCGGCGGTCATCGCGGTGTCGAAGACGAAGCGGTCCAGCGTGCCGGACTGCTCCGCGACCTTGTTGATGTACGCCTCGATCTCCGGCTGGGGAGAGAAGCTCATCGACCAGTCGGGGTTGAGCGCGAAGGAGTAGCTGTAGAGCTGGCTGGGGACGTCGCAGGCGGCACCGGGGTAGGTGTTGTCGCGCCAGGTGCCGCCGACGCCGGAGCCCTTCTCGATGACGACGAAGTCACGCTCGCCGTCCTCCTCGAGCTTGATCGCCGCGCACAGGCCTCCGAAGCCGGCACCGACGATCAGGTGGTCGACAGGGGTGAGGTCAGCAGTGGTCATACCGAGAGTATTCTTGCCTATTGAACAGATGTCAATAGAATGGTCGGCATGAGCCAACGGACGAGACTGACGCCCGAGCAGCGCCGCGAGCAGCTGCTCGATCTGGGCATTCGCCTCTTCGCGAACCACTCCCTCGACGAGATATCGATCGACGTGGTGGCGCGTGAGGCCGGCATCTCGCGCGGGCTCCTCTACCACTACTTCGGCGACAAGATGGCCTTCCGCGAGGCGGTCGTACGCCGCGCCGCCGACGCGCTCGTCGCCCAGACCGCCCCGCCGGAGACGGGTGAGCCGGTCGAGCGCCTGCTGGCGTCGATGACCGCCTACGTCGACTTCGTCGACGCCAACTACGAGGGGTACGTCTCGATGGTCCGCGGCGCCGCCAGCGACCCGGTCCTGCGCCAGATCTACGACGAGGCCTTCGGTGCTCTGGGGGCCCGGATCTTCAAGGCTGATGTCGACTTCGTCGTCGACACCCCGGCTGCCCGCCTGATCGTCAGGGGCTGGCAGGCGATGTCCGAGGAGCTGGTGCTCTCCTGGAAGGCCGATCCCGCCGGGCTGTCGCGCGAGGATCTGCTGCGGATGCTGGCGGGGTCGTTGCCGGTGCTGCTGGAGCTGCTGCCCGGGGCGGGTCCGGGCGAGCTGTAACACGTCGTTCGTAGCACTATCCGGTCGCTCCGAACGGGCGAGTAGTGCTGCGAACGACGTGTTACACGGGTGCGCATACACCCCGGTGGGTGTTCGCTATGCTCCGCTGGCCAGGCTCCGGGAGTGCCCGTGAGCCGGTTGAACTCGAGGAGTCCCCCATGTCTTGGATTTCCGCCGCTCGAGGTGCGCGCAAGATGCGTCTCGTCGGTGCGGTGGCACTGGTTTCGGCCGTGCTCACCCCGGTCGCAACCAGTGCCCCGAGCGCGTCCGCCGATACGGCGCCGCCGTCGATCGCCTCCACCTCGTACCCGAAGTTCGTCGAGTCCTCTTCGATGCGCTGGCGTGGCACGCACTGGAGCGCGACTCCGTCCTTCCGGTGGACGCCGACGACCACGGCAGGCGTCGCGAAGTACCAGGTGCAGACCTGGCACGGGAAGCGGCGGGGATCGATGGTCGGCATGGACTCCATGGGTTCTGGCTACCAGTCGAGGATCGCCAACTACCCGGCTTCGCGCACCTCGGTCGCCGGGCACATCTACTCCGGCGATCAGGTCTGCCGCCGCGTACGGGCCGTCAACAGTGCTGGGACTGTCGGCCGGTGGTCGGGATGGAAGTGCAGCTACGCGCCGCTCGGCACCGAGGAGTTCGTGCCGGGATACGGCTTCGACAACGGTGTCTTCGACTACTACGCGAGGAACAACGGGGCGTCGAACAATCCGATTCGGTCCGCGAGCTACCTCGCCAAGGGCGTGCGGGTGAAGGTGCGCACCGGCCCGAAGTACGGCAAGGCGCGGATCCTCATCGGTTCGACGCTGCTCGGCACGGTCAGCGGCTATGCGAGCAAGTCCGGCTACAAGGTCGTCACGCTGCAGAAGTCCGCCAACCTGACCGGCGCGATCAAGGTCCGGGCGATCTCCGACGACTCCCGACCGTTCAGGTTCGTCGGTCTGTGGGCGCTGCGGTCGACGGCCCCACTGGGGTCGAGCAGGGTGGTCACCCGGCAGTCGCCTAGCGAGCTGTGGCCGGTCACCGACCCGGTGGAGAGCTCCGACACCACGCGCCCGAAGATGATCGGCTTCTCGCTGTCTCCGACGTTCCCGACAACCCGGAACAGCAACGGCTTCTACAGCGTGAAGGCGTCGTGGAGAGGCAGTGACAACGTCAAGGTCACCGGCTACGAGGTTGCGACCAAGCACGGCGGCTCGACCTCCTACTACGACGGCGGCTCGGGTGCGACGACGAGCACGTCGATGCCGGTCATCGTCGACTGGGCCGGCTCGGCAACCTGCCACCGGGTCCGGGCGTTCGACGCGGCCGGAAACTTCTCGCCGTGGACGAGCTGGAAGTGCTCGCATGCGCCGCTGATGCCGATGACCGACTGGACCGCGAGCGCCGGTCCTGCGGTGGCAGGCAAGGCCTGGACGTCGGTGCGCATGCTCGACGACTACTACCACCGGCCGGCACGTACCAAAGATCGCTACTCGGCCAAGAAGCTGCGGATCCAATACCGAGTCGGCCCGAGGTGGGGTCGGGCGAAGGTCTATGTCAGTGGGACGTACTTCGGCACCATCAACGCCTACTCCTCCACGGTAGGGACCAAGTGGGTCACTCTCACCGCGACGCGTGAGGCGCACGAGCGGATCCGCTTCGTCCCGGTCACGACGAAGGACGTCCTCATCGGCAAGGTGTTCGTCATCCCCGACCCCGCGAAGAACCTGCCGCCGGCGCCGACCCGCGGCTGACCTGCTGTTACACCCCCGCTGCCCGTGCCGACCATCGCCAGGAGCCGGTCACCCCAGGACCGGCACGCAGATGACGGCCTGACAAAGGGAGGCCCGAGCTGGAACCACTTCGGGCCTCCCGGACATAGAGGGTGCGTGAGAGGTAGTGAGTCGCAGAGCTTCGGGCTCGTGGTGACGGAGAACGACAGCGGTCTGGCGGAGCGTCTGCGCCGGGGCGACCACGAGGCGATGGCGGAGCTGTTCGGGCGCTATGCGGACCCGGTCTACAACTTCTGCTTCCGCCGCGTGGCTTCCTGGAACCTCGCCGAGGACGTGATGTCCCAGGCGTTCCTGGAGGTCTGGCGGGTGCGGGACCGGGCGGTGGCCTACGACGGCTCGCTGATGCCGTGGCTCTACACGGTCGCCGAGAACGTCTGCCGCAACGCCACCCGTGGTGCCCGCCGGCAGAACGCGCTGGCGGGCAGGCTGCAGCTGGTGCGGTTCGACGACGCCGAGGATCACGCGGACGGAGTCGTACGCCGCCTCGACGAGGAGCGTCGGATGTCCGAGCTCCTCGTGGCTGTCGACCGGCTCGGCCGCAAGGACCGTCAGATCCTGATGCTCATCGCCTGGGACGGCCTCTCGTATCTGCAAGTTGCCCAGGCTCTCGACATCCCTGTCGGGACCGTACGCAGCCGGCTCTCCCGCGCACGCAAGCGGGTCGCCGCGCTCATGGGTGAGGGGGAGAAGTGATGACCGGAATTCCTGAACGCAGGCTGCGGCCCCACGTGAAGGCGCGGCGAGAGGCGGAACTGATGCAGGCGATCTCGCAGGAGAGTCGTACGAAGAAGTGGATGGTGCCCGTCGCGGCTGCCGCAGCGGTGGCGGTCGTGGCGACCGGGGGTGTCGTGGTCGCCCAGAGAACGTCGTTGCTGAGCGGTGACAAGCAGATCGCAGGTCCGCTGGAGATGTCGGGGAAGCCGTCGCCGGTGCCCGACCGGGTGGTTGCGCCGGTGAAGGTCCCTGGGGGCGACGGCAGGGGGCTGTGGCCCGCGGCCTTCAACGGGAACGGAGTCGGGTGGTCTCGCGACGTCCCGGTGCTTCAGGAGTACCGAGACGTCCTCGCCGAGTACCTGGATCCCACCGGAGAGCATCTCGAGAAGACCGTCTCCAACATGCAGGGCAGCTACGCCGGCAGCGGGCGCACCATCGGTACGAAGCTGGGGTGGACCGTCGAAGGCGAGGACGGTCTCGGGATGGTTCAGCTGGCAGTCGGGCTCGATTGGGATGGAGCCGGCCTCCTGTGCGAGGACCCCGGTTGGACCTGCGAGGACGCCGACCGCCCGGGGGTGAAGGTGGCGAGAATCGCGACGCACGACGGTGCGCGAACCTATGCCGTCGAGCGATCCGACGGGACGGTCGTCGCGATCACGCTCGACTCGCTGTTCGGCAACAACTCGTCGATCCCCGTCTCCGGTGTCGACCTCGGGGAGAAGGAGGTCATGGCGGCCGCAGCCGACCCCCGGCTGGTCGTACCGGAGCTGGATCTGCCGCCTGAGGTCGACGCCAAGGAGCTGGGCAGGACCGCTTTGAAGGTGCTGGTCCCGCCCGGAACCCCGGCGAAGTCGTACGACGGCATGCCGATGCGTTTCGACCACGAGGCGTACGTCGTTCTGACCGACGTCAAGAAGGACACGTCGGACGGCTCCTCCAGCGGGGAGCCGGGAACTGTCGACGTGCGGCTGGAGGAGACGCTCAACCCGATCCAGATGGACAAGGCGTGCGCCCGCGCCGACTACAAGCGCTGCATCATCCGCACCGTCGATGGCAGCGAGGTCTTCATCGGACTCGGCAAGAAGCGCCGCTGGATGGGCAAGCCCGCTGACCCGGTGAACCTCGTCGTCTTCCAGGGTCCCGTCTACACCGTCAGCGTGTACGGCGACGGCGCGATCCCGGTGGACCGCGCTGTCGACTTCGTACTCGATCAGACATGGCAGCCGAAGGGCTGAGCGTCAGGCGTCGCTGACGGCGACCCGCGAACAGCCCCGCGACCCCAACCGATCGGCAACCGGCTACGTCAATAGGGCGTCGGGGGTTGGAATCGGAGGAGGAGAGACGTTGAGCAGGGACGAGGAGTTCACCGCCTACGTCAGGGACAGACGCGCGCATCTGTACCGCGCGGCTTACCTGCTGTGCGGTGACGAGCATCGCGCCGAGGACATCGTGCAGCTGACGCTGTCGAAGGTGTACGCGGCATGGCGAAAGGTGCGGAAGGCCGACAGCGTCGATGCCTACGTACGCCGCGTGCTGATCAACAGCCACCTGGACGAGGGCCGCCGCCCGTGGCGGCACGAGCGCGCCGGAGAGATCACGGACCGACCGGCACCGGTCGGCCTCGGCGCCGAGGAGCTCGATGAGCTCTGGACGGCGCTGCGATCCCTTCCCGCAGGTCAGCGTCGAGTTGTGGTGCTCCGGCATTACTGGGGTCTGTCGGTCGAGGAGACCGCTGCCGACCTCGGCATCAGCACCGGGACGGTCAAGAGCCAGACCTCGGTCGCTCTGGCCAACCTTCGCCATGCCCTCCGTCCCGGCCATGCTTCCCCCGATGCTGCCCGAGGAGGCCGGCGATGAACACCTTCGACGACGACACCCTGCTGACCGAGCGCCTCCACCGCATCGGCGTCACTGCTCCGGTCCCACGCGCGGACCCCTTAGAGGACGTACGCCGCGGCCGCCGACGCGTGCTCCGGGCCCGCCTGGTCGCCACCGCCGGGACCGTCCTGGCGGTCGGGATCATCGGCATCGCCGGGGTGGCGCTCCGGCCTGTCATCGCGGACCGGGCCACCGATCCGGCAGGGTCTCCGACCGCCACGTCGACGTCGTCGGTGCGCAGGGCCGAGTCGGTCGCGCAGGTGCTGCCCAGCGCCATCGGCCTGGCGATCGACGTGACCTTCGAGCGCGACGGCGCCGAGGCGGGCGTCCCCGGCGTCGTGATGAAGCCGTTGCAGGCGCAAACCGATGAGGCCATCACGACCTGGACCGCGAAGGCCGAGCAGATCGACGTCGGAGAGGACCAGGCGCTCGCGGATGCCATCTCCGACGTCCGGCGGTCGGTGGACGCCCTGCCGGAGACGCGCTCCAAGATCCGTACGCAGGAGACTCTGCTGGAGGGGATGCTCGCCTACACGGCACTGTCCAACCAGCTCCTCGAGATCGGGACGCTGGTGCCACGGGTCGGTGACGCCGAGATCGACGCCGAGATCGAGGCGCTCGGTCGCGTGCACCTGATGTTCGAGTCGTTCAACACGGAGCGGGCCATCATGATGAAGGCGCTCGCCAAGCGCCAGGTCGCACAGGCTCAGGGAGGTGCGCTCGATGAGCCTCTCAGCAACGTGGAGCTCGTTGAGCTCGCTAGGGCGGAGGCCACCTGGCGCCGATCGCTCGCGGACTTCTACACCGCGACCTCGGAGCGACAGCGCGAGACCCTCGACCAGATCACCTACAACACCGCGACTGACGGGGCCATCGGGGTTCCCGCGCACCGGGCGGTCAACATGGTCCTGTCCACCGGCAGCCTGGACCGGGTCACGATCACGCCGGACGCGTATACGGCGTCCCGCACCGAGCTGATCCGCGGGCTGCAGGAGCTGTTCGTCGCTGCGGTGAACGAGATCATCGACGATCTCGCTTCGGTCGACTGACTCGGAATCCTCTGATCTGCAAGTGCGACGGGACGTTCTCGTCGGTCGACCGAGTGGTAACCGACAAGAACGTCCCGTCGTAGAGCTGGTGCTGTCGTGGAAGGCGGCTCCGGCGAGTCTGTCGCGCGAAGACCCGTCTGGGCCTGCTGGCGGGTTCGCTGCCGACTCTCCTCGACACTCTTCCCTGAGTGGCTCAGGCCGTGAAGCCCGCAGTGGCCATCGCGGCGGCGCGGAGAAGTCGGTCGGCCGTCGGTCGGTCGGAGGCCGATGGCGCCATCCCGACGGCCAGTGCGGCGCCGAAGGCCGCGCCGACCATCGCGTGCGCTGTCTCCTCATCGAGGCTGTCGGCGTACGCGTTCTTGAGGGCGTCGGCCAAGACATGCTGGGTCGTGAGGGCCCTGTCGACGAAGGTTGCCCGCAGGGAGGGGACTGCCGTCGCCAATGCGAGGCGGGTGGCCTCCAGCGAGGTGCCCGGCTCGCGGGTCGTGCCCGCAGCTGCGTCGATCATCGCTCGCAGCGCCCGAGAGAGGCATTCAGCCGGCGGCTCGCCGGATGGCCGATCGCGTACTGCCAGCACGCCGACCTCGGCGATCGCTGGCCCGTCGGTGAAGACGAGCGAGTCCTTCGTCGGGAAGTAGTTGAAGAGGGTGGCCGGAGAGACCTCGGCCGCCGCCGCGATCTGGCTGGTGGTGGTCTGGTCATAGCCCTGTTCGGTGAAGAGCTGGTAGGCGACCTCGACGAGTCGGCGTCGAGTCCGTTCCTTCTTGGTGTCGCGGAGTCCCATAGCGGCTGATCCTAGACTGACATTAATTTTAGAGTTACTCTAAAATT
The DNA here is from genome assembly GCF_040302165.1 of Nocardioides sp. NPDC127503. Taxonomy (NCBI): domain Bacteria; kingdom Bacillati; phylum Actinomycetota; class Actinomycetes; order Propionibacteriales; family Nocardioidaceae; genus Nocardioides; species Nocardioides sp. NPDC127503. The sequence goes on from NZ_JBEORH010000009.1 coordinate 321,563, forward strand.
ATGATCGACGCCTTCCTCGACCGACTCGGAGAAACGCGGCCCGTCGGGCCGAACCTGGCCTGCCTGCGGAACCTGCATCGTGCGTGGCGCGAGCACGTGCCGTACGAGAATCTCGACGTCCAGCTCGGTCGGCCGGTCCGTCTCGATCCGGAAGCGCTGCTCGACAAGATCGTCGTGCGCGGCCGGGGTGGCTACTGCTACGAGCAGAATGGCGCCCTCGCCCTGTTGCTCGAAGCAGTCGGGTTCGAGGTGACGATGGTCGAGGCCGGCGTCATGCGCGACCAGCGCGGTGATGGGCAGTGGGGCAATCACAACGCGCTGTTGGTGACGATCGATGGAGAGACGTGGCTGGCCGATGCGGGGATCGGGGACGGGTTCCTCGAGCCGTTGCCGCTGCGCGAGATGGCCTGTGACCAGGACGGTCTCGTCTACCGCATCGAGCGACTGGACCATACGACCTGGCGGGTGCATCACCATCCAGGCGGCACCGTCAGCAGCTACGACCTGCGAACCGAGGCGCGTGCGCTGAGCGACTTCGCCGCGCGGTCCCGGGAGCTCACGACGTCCCCGTCCTCGCCGTACGTGACCACGCTGATGGCCGCACGGCCTGTCGGTGGCGCGACCGCTCTGCTGCTGTCGCGGACTGTGCGCCATATCGGGGTCACCCGCGGCGAGCCGCGAACCCTGGCGGGCCGCGATGAGTTCGCGGAGGTTCTGGCGCGAGACTTCCTCGTGCCTCTCGACGATCTCGGCGAGAGCGGGGTGGACGAACTGTGGGAGGCAGCCGGTCACCAAGACGATCTGTGGCGTACGAGGATCCGGCGTTGACGGCGTCCCCTGGGGGGGGGGGGGGGGGGACGGACGG
>NZ_JBEORH010000010.1:0-290800 GCF_040302165.1 Nocardioides sp. NPDC127503
GGGGGGCGCCGGGACGTGCCTCCCCGGCCCCCAACACTTGACGATTCGATCTACGTAACTGACGTCTCGGCCGACCTAGGTGACGCCTCGGCCGACGCGAGCGCCTTCTCGGCGATGCTCAGGCGTGCAGGGTGACCGGCTTGAAGGAGGGCCGGGTCGCCTCGTACGTGGCGATGTCGTCGTCGTGGGACAGCGTGATGCCGATGTCGTCGAGGCCCTCGAGGAGGCGCCAGCGGGTGTAGTCGTCGATGTCGAAGGAGTCCTCGATGACGTCGACACCCTCGCCGGCACGGACGGTGCGCGACTCCAGGTCGACGGTGATCTGGGCGCCGGGGTTGTCGTCGAGGTAGTCCCACAGCTTCTGGACGACCTTCTCGTCGACCTTCGCCGCGAGCAGGCCGGCCTTGCCGGAGTTGCCGCGGAAGATGTCGCCGAAGCGGCTCGAGATGACGACGCGGAAGCCGTAGTCCATCAGCGCCCAGACGGCGTGCTCACGCGAGGAGCCGGTGCCGAAGTCGGGGCCGGCGACGAGGACGGAGGCCCCGGCGTACGCCTCGTTGTTGAGGACGAAGGTCGGGTCGTTGCGCCAGGCGGCGAAGAGGCCGTCCTCGAAGCCGGTGCGGGTGACGCGCTTGAGGTAGACCGCCGGGATGATCTGGTCGGTGTCGACGTTGCTGCGGCGCAGCGGTACGCCGGCGCCGGTGTGCGTGGTGAACTTGTCCATGGTTCTCAGGCCTCCACGAGAGTCAGGTCGGCGGGCGAGGAGAGGGTGCCGCGTACGGCGGTGGCGGCAGCCACCTCCGGCGAGACCAGGTGGGTGCGACCGCCCTTGCCCTGGCGACCCTCGAAGTTGCGGTTGGACGTGGAGGCCGAGCGCTCGCCGGGGGCGAGGGTGTCGGGGTTCATGCCCAGGCACATCGAGCAGCCCGCGCCGCGCCACTCGGCGCCGGCGTCGAGGAAGATCTTGTGCAGACCCTCCTCCTCCGCCTGGAGGCGCACCTTGGCCGAGCCCGGGACGACCAGGAAGCGGGTGCCGTCGGCAACCTTGTGGCCCTGGATGATGTCGGCGGCCGTACGCAGGTCCTCCATGCGCCCGTTGGTGCAGGAGCCGAGGAAGACGGTGTCGATGTGCACCTCGCGCATCGGGGTGCCGGCCTCGAGACCCATGTAGGTCAGGGCCTTCTCGGCCGCGATCTTCTCGTCGGCGTCCTCGAAGTCGTCGGGGTTCGGGACGGCGGCGCCCAGCGGGACGCCCTGGCCCGGGTTGGTGCCCCAGGTGACGAACGGGGTGACCTCGGCGGCGTCGAGGACGATCTCCTTGTCGAAGACGGCGTCCTCGTCGGTGACCAGGGACTTCCAGTGCGCGACGGCCTGGTCCCAGTCGGCGCCCTTCGGGGCCTCGGGCTTGTCCTTGATGTAGGCGAAGGTCGTCTCGTCGGGGGCGATCAGGCCGGCCTTGGCGCCCCACTCGATCGACATGTTGCAGATCGTCATCCGGGCCTCCATGGAGAGTTCGCGGATGGCCTCGCCGCGATACTCCACGATGTAGCCCTGGCCACCGCCGGTGCCGGTCTTGGAGATCAGGGTGAGGATCAGGTCCTTGGCGCTGACACCGTCGGGCAGGGCGCCGTTGACCGTGACAGCCATGGTCTTCGGCTTGTCCTGCATCAGGGTCTGCGTCGCGAGCACGTGCTCGACCTCGGAGGTGCCGATGCCGAAGGCGATCGCGCCGAACGCGCCGTGCGTGGAGGTGTGCGAGTCACCGCACACGATGGTCATGCCCGGCTGGGTGAGCCCCAACTGCGGCCCGACCACGTGCACGATCCCCTGCTCGGCGTCACCGAGCGGGTGGAGACGTACGCCGAACTCCTCGGCGTTCTTCCGCAGCGTCTCGACCTGAGTCCGGCTGACCGGGTCGGCGATCGGCTTGTCCCAGTCGAGGGTCGGTACGTTGTGGTCCTCGGTGGCGATGGTGAGGTCCGGGCGGCGCACCTTGCGGTTGGACAGACGCAGGCCCTCGAAGGCCTGCGGACTCGTCACCTCGTGGATGAGGTGAAGGTCGATGTAAAGGAGATCGGGCTCTCCCGCGGTCGACCGGACGACATGCTCGTCCCACACCTTCTCCGACAAGGTCCTGCCCATGACACGTTCTCCATCTGGCATCTTTGGTCTGTAGTGGCCGGTGGCGGTTCGAGCGTTGAATCGCAATGTCAGATCCGCCACTTCCAGTCTGCTTCTCCGAGCGTAACGTTGCATCTCAGGTTCTGAGAAGTTAGTCTTGCGATATGGACAGTTCCAGCGGTGTGGGTGTGCTCGACAAGGCCGCCCTTGTGCTCACAGCTCTCGAATCCGGCCCGGCGACCCTTGCGGGTCTGGTGGCCGGGACGGGTCTCGCCCGTCCGACCGCACACCGTCTGGCGGTCGCCCTCGAGCACCACCGACTGGTCGCCCGCGACATGCAGGGCCGCTTCGTACTCGGCCCACGCCTCGCCGAGCTCTCCGCCGCCGCCGGCGAGGACCGGCTGCTGGCCACCGCCGGGCCCGTCCTCGCGCGTCTGCGCGACATCACCGGTGAGTCGGCGCAGCTGTGGCGGCGCCAGGGCGACTTCCGTGTCTGTGTTGCTGCCGCCGAGCGCCCCTCCGGTCTGCGCGACACCATCCCCGTCGGCTCGCAGCTGACGATGCGTGCCGGGTCGGCCGCTCAAATACTGATTGCGTGGGAGGACCCCGAGCGCCTCCACCGCGGCCTGCAGAACGCCGCCTTCTCCGCCGCCGCCCTCTCCGGCATCCGCCGCCGCGGCTGGGCGCAGTCGATCGGCGAGCGCGAGGCCGGCGTCGCGTCGGTGTCCGCGCCCGTCCGCTCCCCCGGCGGCAAGGTCATCGCCGCCGTCTCCGTCTCCGGCCCCCTCGAGCGCCTCACTCGCCAGCCCGGCAAGATGCACGCGCCCGCCGTCCTCGCCGCCGCCGACCGGCTCTCGGAGTCGCTGCGGCGGGCGGCTGCGGAGTAGAGCGCCGGATGCTCACCGAGGTAACTCGGTGAGCACGCGCTTCCTTCGCGGAGTTCCACGAGGGAAGCGTCACCTGACCGAGGTAACTCGGTGAGCATTCAGCCGCAGATGTCCCGCACCGCATCACGTACGGCCCTGAAGTCCTCCGCACGCGTCTGATCCTCGGACGAGGCGACGATCACGGCCACGCGGTAGTCGTCGAAGAGCCGGGGTTCGGCGTCCTCGAGGTCTCCGGTGACCAGCACGACGACTCCGGCGGCGGTGCTCTCGGCGAACCGCACCGACCAGGTCGGCTGCTGGAGCCCGCCGACGCGTTCGATCGTGTCCTTCGCCTCGTCGCTCGACACGTCCTGGTCACACCTGGCCCGGCCGTTGACCAGCAGCGCGTTCTCGGCCTCGCTCCGGCTCTCCCCGGTCGCGGGCTCTGAAGGCTCTGCGGGTTCCGCGGACTCCGCGCCGCATCCAGCAAGAGCGGCGAGGAGCGCGGCGGCCACCAGCGACGTACGCCAGAAGTGAAGAGTCGGCCGCCGCAACTGCAGTCTCGGCATCAGAAGAGGACGCCGCTCTCCAGGCCCAGCAGCGTCGTCTTGCGGTCCAGGCCACCGGCGTAGCCGGTCAGGGAGCCGTCCGCGCCGACGACGCGGTGGCACGGGATGACGATCGGGATCGGGTTCCGGCCGTTGGCGAGCCCGACGGCGCGGGCGCCGTGGCCGGTCAGCGACAGCCGGCCGGCGATCTGGCCGTAGGAGGCGGTCGTGCCGTACTCGATCTGCTGCAGCTGCTCCCAGACACGCGTCTGGAACGCGGTGCCCAAGGGTGCCAGCGGGAGGTCGAAGCTCGTCCGGTCACCCTTGAAGTACTCAGCGAGCTGCCGGGCACACTCCAGCAACAGCGGATCCGAGTCGGACCGATCCCCGAGCACCCGGCCCTTGGCATAGTCGGCCGGCATGAAGTCGATCGCGGTGATCGCGCCATCGTGCGCGACCAGCCGGAGCTCGCCGACGGGCGAGTCGATGAGAGTCCACATCACAGTTTCTCCAAGGCAGTCAGTGAGGTCCACAGGTAGAGCAGGGCGTACGAGCGCCACGGCCGCCATGCGGCGACATCCGCCGCGGGCGCACCGAGCACTTCCAGCGCTCGTTTGATGCCGACATCGGTCGGCAGGAAGACATCGGGATGGCCGAGAGCACGCAGCGCGACGTAGTCGGCGGTCCAGGGACCGACCCCGGGCAGCCCGATCAGCTGCTCGTGCACGACGTCGCGGTCGGTGCCGCGGTCCAGCTGGAGCTCGCCTGAGGCGAGCGCCGCGGCCAGACCGGTGACCGCACGCCCACGCGAGCGCGGCATCGGCATGCCGGCCGGGTCGGCGGCGGCCAACGAGTCCGCGGACGGGAACAGATGGGTGAGGCCGTCGATGTCGGTCGCGATCGGGCGGCCGTGCTCGGCGACGATCCCCGCCAGTACGGTGCGTGCACCGGCCACCGAGACCTGCTGCCCCACGATCGTACGCAGCGCCAGCTCGCCCCCGTCGACGGTGCCGGGCACCCGCAGCCCCGGCAGCGCCCGGGCCAGCGGACCGATCACCTCGTCGTCGACGAAGACGTCGCCGACCGCACGCGGGTCGCAGTCGGCGTCGACCAGCCGGCGGGCGCGCTCGACGGCGGCGGTGGTGTCGCGTAGGTCGGCGAGCTTGAAGGTCGCGTGGACGAAACCGGTCTCGCCCTCGGGGATGTCGGCGAGCTCGAGACGCAGCGTGCCCGGCCCGTTGGGCAGGTCGAGCGTCCGGGCGAACCACCGCCGCCCGCCATCGACCCCGGCGACCTCGACACCCGGCACCAGGTGGTCGCGCAGGAAGGAGTGCAGCGCACGACCGGCGAACGGGGTGCGGACAGCGAGGCGTAGCGCGATCGTCCCGTCGGCCCGGCGCCGCGACCCGCGGCGTCCGCGGAGCTCGGTCGGCGAGGCCGCATAGACCTCGCGAACGGTGTCGTTGAACTGACGTACGCTCGAGAAGCCGGCCGCGAAGGCGATGTCCGCGAAGCCGAGCTCGGTGGTCTCGACCAGCGTCCGGGCGGTCTGCGCGCGACGCGCTCTGGCCAGCGCCAACGGACCGGCGCCGAGCTCGGTGGTCAGCAGCCGGGTCAGGTGGCGCGGCGAGTAGCCGACCCGGCGAGCCAGTCCCTCGACGCCTTCCCGGTCGACGACGCCGTCGGCGATCAGCCGCATCGCACGCCCGGCCAGGGTCGCGGCCACGTCCCACTCCGGGCTGCCCGGGGTGGCATCGGGGCGGCAGCGCTTGCAGGCCCGATAGCCGGCCGCCTGAGCCGCCGCTGCGGTGCGGTGGAAGGAGACGTTGACCAGCGCCGGGGTGCGGGCCGGGCACGAGGGCCGGCAGTAGATCCCGGTCGAGGCCACCGCCGTGTAGAAGATGCCGTCGAAGCGCCGGTCGCGCGATCGAACAGCGCGGTAGCACGATTCGAAGTCGAGTCCTGTCACGCTTGTCGTCCCATCCATGTCCACCATGTTGCCGCGTTCGGAAAGAAATTACGCGCGGTTTTCGGACAGTGCCTTCCTCATGGTTTCACAATGCCGTTACCTGAAGCAGCAACCTCTCGGCTCACTGGCGCGTACAACCTGTGTGGGCTGCACACGCAGTCGGTCTGCTCAGGCGGACCAGCGAGGGAGGGTGATGAGGACCGAAACGAGGTCGGGGACACGTACGGTCGTGCTCACCGTCGTGGTCACGATGCTGTTCCTGGCGGTCGGCACAGGGATCGGCACTTGGGCGTTCTACGGCCATCTCAACCGCAACCTCGGCTCCGGTGGCGACATCCACCACCTGGTCGACGAGCCGAAGAGCGAGGACGAAGGGCCCAAGCAGCCGCTCAACATCTTGATCCTGGGCACCGACGGACGTGACTGCAAAGGCTGCTCGATCGACGGCGAGGGTGGCTCCGGCGGCTCCGACAGCACGATCCTGCTGCACGTCTCCGCCGACCGGACCTCGGCCTACGGCGTCTCGATCCCCCGCGACGCGCTCGTCGACCGACCGGAGTGCACCGCCCCGGACGGCACCACGATCCCCGAGGCGAGCGGCGTGATGTGGAACGAGGCCTACTCCCTGGGCGGCCCGATCTGCACCGCCCGCCAGACCGAGCTGCTCACCGGAATCCCGATCGACCACTACCTCGCGCTCGACTTCGCCGGGTTCCGCGGGATGGTCGACGCCGTCGGCGGCGTCACGATCTGCATCCCGGAGGCGATCGACGACGAGGAGCACAACATCTTCCTGCCCGCCGGCACCCACAACCTGCGCGGCAAGCAGGCCCTCGACTACGTACGCAACCGCTCCTCCACCCCCAACGCCGACCTGGGCCGGATGCGGCGTCAGCAGTACTTCCTCACCGCCCTCGCCACCAAGGTCCTCTCCGCCGGCACCCTGACCCGCCCGCGCCGGCTGGCCGCGTTCGCGACCGAGCTCTCCAAGAGCATCACCACCGACATCGGCTCCGTCGCGGGGCTGGCCGACCTGGCCGGCGAGATGCGCAAACTGGATCCGTCGAGCATCGAGTTCGAGACCGTGCCCAACCGTGCTTTCCCCTCCGGCGACCCCAACTGGGGCCGTCTCGAGATCCTCCCGGAGTCCGACCAGCTGTGGGACCGGATGCTCGAGGACCGTCCGCTCCACGACTCGACAGCCTCCGCCACCCCTTCGCCGACGACCTCTGCCACACCGGCGAATCCCGAGGTCAGCGCCTCACCGGAGGAGGTCCCGGCAGACTCCGTGAGCCCCGAGCAGCAGGAGAAGGATGCCGCCGACAACGGCCTGTGCTCACCCGCCTGAATGTGATGTGATCCACTCTGGTCATGACCTACACCACGGTTCCCGTCGGGGTCGGTGCCCTCACCTTCGATCAGGTAGTCGCCGTCGCCCGTCACAACGCTCCCATCACCCTCACCGACGAGTCGCTGACCGCGATGGCCACGAGCCGCGAGCTCATCGAGTCGCTGGCTCATGACACCCGGCCCCACTACGGCATCTCGACCGGTTTCGGCGCCCTGGCCAACACCTCGATCCCGCCCGAGCACCGCGCCCAGCTGCAGGCCTCGCTGGTCCGTTCGCACGCGGCCTCCTCGGGTGCCGAGATCGAGAAGGAGGTCGTACGCGGCCTCATGCTGCTGCGTCTCTCGACCCTCGCCACGGGGCGGACCGGCGTGCGCCCCGAGGTCGCCCAGACCTACGCCGCGCTCCTGAACGCCCAGGTCACCCCGGTGATCGGCGAGTACGGCTCGCTCGGCTGCTCCGGCGACCTGGCTCCGCTGGCGCACTGTGCGCTCGCGGCGATGGGCGAAGGAGACGTACGCAACGCCGACGGCGACCTCGTCTCCGGCGCCGACGCGCTGGCAGCCGCCGGGATCACCCCGGTGCAGCTGCGCGAGAAGGAGGGGCTGGCGCTGATCAACGGCACCGACGGGATGCTGGCGATGCTCGTCCTGGCGCTCGCCGACCTCGACGACCTGGTGGCCACCGCCGACATCGCCGGAGCGCTCAGCATCGAGGGGCTCCAGGGCACCGACAGCGTCTTCGCCGAGGACCTCCAGGCCCTGCGCCCGCACGCCGGCCAGGCGACCTCGGCGGCCAACATCCGCGCCGTCCTTGCAGGCAGCGGCATCGTCGCCGACCACCGCGGCACCGGGTTCACCCGGGTGCAGGACGCCTACTCGCTGCGCTGCGCGCCTCAGGTCCACGGCGCGGTGCGCGACACCATGGCCCACGCCGCCCGGGTGGCCGAGACCGAGCTCGCCAGCGCGGTCGACAACCCGGTGGTCACGCTCGACGGCCGGGTCGAGTCCAACGGCAACTTCCACGGCGCGCCGATCGGCTACGTACTCGACTTCCTGGCGATCGCCACCGCCGACCTCGCCTCGATCTCCGAGCGCCGCACCGACCGCTTCCTCGACAAGTCCCGCAACCACGGGCTGCCGCCGTTCCTGGCTCACGACCCCGGGGTCGACTCCGGTCACATGATCGCGCAGTACACGCAGGCCGGGATCGTCTCCGACCTCAAGCGCCTCGCCGTCCCGGCGTCGGTCGACTCCATCCCCACCTCCGCGATGCAGGAGGACCACGTCTCGATGGGCTGGAACGCCGCCCGCAAGCTCCGTCGCGCGATCTCCGGGGCGCAGCAGGTCGTCGCCATCGAGATCCTCACCGCCGCCCGCGCGATCGACATGCGCGCACCCGAGCGTCCCGGCCCGGTGGGCGCCGCGCTGGTCGAGGAGATCCGCAATCTGGTCCCCGCCCCCGGCCCGGACCGCTTCCTGTCTCCGGACATCAAGTCGGTCGTCGGCCTCGTCGCCGACGGCACCCTTCTTTCGCGTGCGCGCTCGCTCGCTTCAGTGATGTGATGAGCGACATGAGCGAACCACGCACTGTCCGCGCACCACACGGCCCCGAGATCACCGCCAAGAACTGGCAGACCGAGGCCGCCAAGCGCATGCTGATGAACAACCTCGACCCGGAGGTGGCCGAGCGTCCCGACGACCTGGTCGTCTACGGCGGCACCGGCCGCGCCGCGCGCTCCTGGGAGGCGTACGACGCCATCGTCCGCACCCTCGACGAGCTCGAGGCCGACGAGACCCTGCTGGTGCAGTCCGGCAAGCCGGTCGGCGTCTTCCGCACCCACGAGTGGGCGCCCCGGGTCCTGATCGCCAACTCCAACCTCGTCGGCGACTGGGCGACGTGGCCCGAGTTCCGTCGGCTGGAGTCGCTCGGCCTGACCATGTACGGCCAGATGACCGCCGGCTCATGGATCTACATCGGCACCCAGGGCATCCTGCAGGGCACCTACGAGTGCTTCGCCGCCATCGCCCGCAAGCGGTTCGGTGGCACTCTGGCTGGCACCGTGACGCTGACCGGCGGCGCCGGCGGCATGGGTGGCGCCCAGCCGCTCGCGGTCACCCTCAACGAGGGCGTCGTGATCGTCGTCGACGTCGACGCGGCCCGCCTCCAGCGCCGTGTCGACCACGGCTACATGGACACCGTCGCGTCGTCGCTCGACGACGCGCTCGCCCAGGCCGAGGAGGCCAAGAAGTCGCGTACGCCGCGCTCCATCGGCCTCGTCGGCAACTGTGCCGCGGTCTTCCCGGAGATCCTGGCGCGCGAGGTCGAGATCGACATCGTCACCGACCAGACCTCGGCCCACGACCCGCTCTCCTACCTCCCGCTGGAATACACGGTCGAGGAGTGGGCCACGCGGGCCGCGGAGGACCCAGACGACTTCACCGAGAAGGCGCAGGCCTCGATGGCCAGGCACGTCGAGGCGATGGTCGGCTTCATGGCTCGTGATGCCGAGGTGTTCGACTACGGCAACTCGCTGCGCGAGGGCGCCCGTCTGGGCGGCTTCGCGAACGCGTTCGCCTTCCCCGGCTTCGTCCCCGCCTACATCCGACCGCTCTTCGAGGAGGGCCTCGGCCCGTTCCGCTGGGCGGCGCTCTCGGGTGACCCCGAGGACATCGCCAAGACCGACCGAGCAATCGTCGACCTCTTCCCCGAGAACGAGGGCCTCAAGCGCTGGATCACCCAGGCGGGCGAGAAGGTGCACTTCGAGGGCCTGCCGGCGCGGATCTGCTGGCTGGGCTACAAGGAGCGCCACCTCGCCGGGCTGAAGTTCAACGAGATGGTCGCCTCCGGGGAGCTCTCCGCGCCGGTCGTCATCGGTCGCGACCACCTCGACTCCGGCTCCGTAGCCTCGCCCTACCGCGAGACCGAGGCGATGAAAGACGGGTCCGACGCGATCGCCGACTGGCCGCTGCTCAACGCGCTGCTCAACACCGCCTCCGGCGCGAGCTGGGTGAGCATCCACCACGGCGGCGGCGTCGGCATCGGCCGCTCCATCCACGCCGGCCAGGTCTGCGTCGCCGACGGCACCCCGCTCGCCGCGGAGAAGATCGAGCGGGTGCTCACCAACGACCCCGGCACCGGCGTCATGCGCCACGTCGACGCCGGCTACGAGCACGCGCGCGATGTCGCTCGCGAGCGGGGACTCAACGTCCCGATGCTCGACGCCTGACAACGGAGCGATTGTGTTGGTCTCGACACGACCAGCGGTGACCCCGCTGGTCGAGCCGCCGGAGCCGCTAGGCGGAGGCGTGTCGAGACCAACACGGTTCCTCTTCTGAACGACCTGAACCAAGGACCTGAATGACACTCGACGTCGTCACCCTGCTCAACGAGATCGCCGGGATCGGCCGCGATCCCGTACGCGGCGGCTACTCCCGGCATGTCTACGAGCCCGCCGAGCTGGAGCTGCGGGAGTGGTTCCGGCGTACGTCCGCTGGGCTCGGCCTCGAGGTCGAGACCGACCGCAACGGCAACATCTGGGCTCACTGGGGCCCGAGCGGGGACGGGGCGATCGCGATCGGCTCCCACCTCGACTCGGTGCCGGGCGGGGGCGCCTACGACGGTCCGCTCGGCGTCGCCTCCTCCCTGGCCGCGATCTCGGCGCTGATGGAGGAGGGCTTCGTGCCTGCTCGGCCGGTGACGATCGCCGCGTTCGGCGAGGAGGAGGGCTCGCGGTTCGGTATCGCGTGCCTGGGCTCGAAGCTGATGACCGGTGCGCTTCCCGGCGCGACGGTGGCCGCGCTCACCGACGACGCCGGGGTGACGTACGCCGAGGCCTGCCGTGCCGACGGCATCGACCCGGCCGGGCTGGGCCGCGACGACGAGCGGCTGGCGAGCCTGGCGGCGTTCGTCGAGCTCCACGTGGAGCAGGGCATCGGGCTCGCCGATCTGGACGCACCGGTCGCGGTGGCCTCCTCGATCCTGGCCCATGGCCGCTGGAAGCTGGTCTTCTCCGGTGAGGGCAACCACGCCGGCGCGACCCGGATGCGCGACCGGCGCGACCCGGTCGCCGCGATGGCCGCCGCGGTCCTGGCCGCCCAGCGCATCGCGTCGGCCCACGACGGGGCCGACTCCGCCCGGGCCACGATCGGCCGCCTCACGCCCATCCCCGGCGGCACCAACGTCATCGCCTCCCGGGTGGATGCCTGGCTCGATGTACGCGGCGACACCGACCCGCAGACCCGAGCCCTCCTCGAGGAGATCCTGACGGCCTCGCACGCGGCCGCCGAGGAGCACGGCTGCACCCTGGAAGTGACCGAGGAGTCGTACGTCTCGGCGGTCCATTTCGATCCTGACCTGCAACAACGCCTGGTCGGCGCGCTGGGCGGAGTACCGGTGCTCGCCACCGGCGCCGGACACGACGCCGGCATCTTGGCCGCCGAGATCCCCACCGCGATGCTCTTCACCCGCAACCCCACCGGCGTCTCCCACTCCCCGCACGAGACCGCCACCGACGAGGACTGCCGCGCCGGGGCGAGGGCGCTGACCGAGGCCGTCCGGCTGCTGGCGAGCGAGCCCCGCGGATGACCCGGATCCATGCCGAGCGGGCGCTGGTCGAGGACCGCGAGCTGACCAACGTCGTGATCGAGGTCGCCGAGGGCCGGATCACCGCGATCACCTCAGGCGAGTGCCCGGAGTCCGCCGACCTCCGCCTCGGCACCGTGCTCGCCGGCTCCGGCAACGCCCACTCCCACGCGTTCCACCGCGCGCTGCGCGGCCGTACGCACGACCAGGGAGGTGACTTCTGGCGCTGGCGCGAGCAGATGTACGCCGTCGCCGACCGCCTCACCCCCGACTCCTACGAGCGCCTGGCCGAGGCCGTCTTCGCCGAGATGCTGGTGACCGGCTGGACCACCGTCGCCGAGTTCCACTACGTCCACCACCGTCCCGACGGGACGCCCTACGAGGACCCCAACGCGTTCGGCACCGCTCTCACCAGGGCCGCGAGCGCCGTCGGCATCCGGCTGACCCTCCTCGACACCCTCTACCTGTCCAGCGCCCCGGGCAAGCCGCTCCTCCCCGAGCAGAGCCGCTTCGGAGACGGCACCGCCGAGGCCTGGCTCGAGCGTTGGCAGCGGCTCCATCGGACGCACGCCGTCGGCGCGGCCATCCACTCGATCCGCGCCGTCTCCCCCGACGACATCGCGCTCGTCGCCGAGCGGCTGCCCGCCGAGGTGCCCCTCCACGTCCACGTCTCCGAGCAGCCCGCGGAGAACGAGCAGTCGCTCGCGGCGTACGGACGGACGCCCGTCCAGGTCCTCGCCGACGCCGGTGCCCTCTCGCCGCGCACCTGGCTGGTCCACGCCACGCATCTGACCGATGCCGACATCGCCCTCATCGCGGACAGCGGCGCCGGGGTGGTGATGTGCCCAACCACCGAGGCCGACCTCGGCGACGGCATCGGACCCGCCCGCGACCTGGCCGACGCAGGCGTACGCATCGCGCTCGGCTCCGACCAGAACGCCGTCATCGACCCCTGGCTCGAGGTGCGCGGCCTGGAGGCCGGCGAACGGCTCCGCAGCCGGCAGCGCGGACGCTTCTCCCCCGCCGATCTCGAGTCCGCCCGCACGAGCGCCGGCTACGCCGCCTCCGGCCTCCCGGGCGGCCTCCGGACCGGAGCCTGCGCCGATCTGGTGGAGCTCGAACCCGATTCCGTACGCACCGCCGGAGCCGCCCTCGACCAGCTCGCCCTGGTGGCGACCGCCAGCGACGTACGTCGCGTCGTGGTCGGCGGGCGCGTGGTGGCCGAGGACGGTCGCCTGGCCGACGGTCGCGACCCGGCCGCCATGTTCACGCAAGCGCTGAAGGAGCTCGGATGAGCCATTTGCTGACCAACATCGGCGAGTTGACCACGCACACCGAGGAGCACGGCACCCTCCATGACGCCGCCATGGTGATCGAGGACGGCCGCATCGCCTGGATCGGCCCAGCCGACCAGGCCCCGGCCGCCGACACTCGGGACGACCTCGGCGGTCGCGCGGTGCTCCCGGGCTGGGTCGACTCCCACACCCACCTGGTCTCGATGGGCGACCGCGCCGAGGAGTTCATCGACCGGATGGCCGGCCGGCCCTACGAGGCCGGCGGGATCATGCGTACCGTCGAAGCCACCCGAGCCGCCACCGACGACGACCTCCGCGCCCGGGCCCGATGGCTGCGCGAGGAGGCCTACCGCGGCGGCACCACGACGATCGAGGCCAAGACCGGCTACGGCCTCGACGTCGAGACCGAGCAGCGGCTGGCGCGGATCAGCGCCGAGCATGCCGAGGTGGTCACCTACCTCGGCGCTCACGTCGTCCCCGCGGGCGTCGACCGTCGCGCCTACATCGATCTGGTGACCGGCCCGATGCTGGCGGCCGTCGCGCCCTACGCGACCTACATCGACGTCTTCTGCGAGCAGGGCGCCTTCGACGTCGAGGAGTCCCGCGAGATTCTCGAAGCCGGCCGAGCCGCGGGCCTCGGCGTCAAACTCCACGGCAACCAGCTCGGCGAGTCCGGCGGCGTACGGCTGGCTGTCGAGATGGGCGCGACGAGCGTCGACCATTGCAACCACCTGAGCTCGACGGACGTCGACGCGCTCGCCGGGTCGGACACCGTCGCCACCCTCCTTCCGGCCTGCGACCTCTCCACCCGCGAGCCCTTTCCCCCGGCGCGCGAGCTGGTCGACGCCGGCGCCACGATTGCGATCGCCTCCAACTGCAACCCCGGCTCGTCGTTCACGACCTCGATGGGGTTCTGCGTGGCCACCGCCGTCCTCCAACAGCGCCTGACATTCGAGGAGGCGCTCTGGGCAGCGACGGTCGGCGGCGCCACCGCGCTCGGCCTCGATCACTCGGCCGGGCGGATCAGCGAAGGCGGCAGCGCCGATCTGCAGGCGCTCGATGCCCCCTCCGCCAAGCATCTGGCCTACCGCCCCGGGGTTCCCCTCACCCACAGGGTCTGGAGCAGGGGCAACCCGGTTTGACTCACCCGCGCCGCTTGCCGATCACGACCAGGTAGTGGCAGGGCTCGTCGGTCGGGTTGACGAAGACGCAGTCGGCAGGCGGCCCCAGCTGCAGGCAGTCACCCGCGTCGAGCTCGTGGACGAGGTCCCCCTCGATGAACCGCAGGTGTCCCGAGAGCACCCAGATCTGCTGCTCCTTGAAGTGGTATGCCGAGGCGGGCGAGGCCACCGACGCACCGGCCGGAAACTCCACCTCGACCAGCTCCAGGATCCCGCGCGCGGGCGGGGATACGGCGCGGCGTACGTAACCGGTCTCGGGGTCCGTCCACTCGGTCTGCTCCGAGCGCCGGGCCACGCGGACAGCGTCCCCCTCGGCCCGCGCGATCAGCTCCGACAGGGTCAGCTCCAGCGCCCCGGAGAGCCGGGTGAGCAGGACCGCGGTCGGCTGCGCCTCTCCCCGCTCGATCTTCGAGATCATCGCCCTGGACACCCCGGACGCGTCAGCAAGGCCCGCGACGGTCATCCCGAGTGACTCCCGCGCCGACCTGATGTTGGACGCCAGGGCTTCACCAAACTTGTCACTATCGTCAGCCACGTGACTACTATAGGAGACATGCCTCCCTCCTGGACCATCCGCCACGCAACGCCTGCGGATGCTGCCGCCTGCGCGGCCATCTACGAGCCGTACGTCCGCGACACCGTCATCTCCTTCGAGACCGAGGCGCCAACGGTCGAGGAGATGGCGCGCCGCATCGAGTCGTCCCTGGCCGAGCACGCCTGGCTCGTCCTCGAGACCGAGGGCGAGGCCGGCCCGGAGGTGCTCGGCTATGCGTACGCCACCCAGCACCGCACCCGCGCCGCCTACCGCTGGGCCTGCGACGTGTCGATCTACCTCGACCGGGACCGGCGCGGCAACGGCGCCGGCAAGGCCCTGTACGCAGCCCTGTTCCCATACCTGAAGGAGCGCGGCTTCCACCGCGCGCTCGCCGGCATCGCCATCCCGAACGACGCCAGCCTCGGGATCCATCGTTCCTTCGGCTTCACCGAGGTGGGGACGTACAGAAGGATCGGCTGGAAGTTCGACGCCTGGCACGACGTCACCTGGATGCAGCTCGACTTGGACCCGGAGAACCAAGAAGCCCCGAGTCAGTGACTCGGGGCTTCCCGTGCGTTGTACCCCCGACCGGATTTGAACCGGCGTTACCGCCGTGAGAGGGCGACGTCCTAGGCCGCTAGACGACGGGGGCTTGCACCTCCTGCGATGACCTTTCGGCCTCGCGGGCAGGAGAAACATTACCGGATGACCTGGCGATCCCCCACATCGGGACCCCCTCCGACAGCGGCCCCATTCGCACCTGCAGCGGAAATAGCGAAGAGCCCCGAGTCAGTGACTCGGGGCTCTCCCTGCGTTGTACCCCCGACCGGATTTGAACCGGCGTTACCGCCGTGAGAGGGCGACGTCCTAGGCCGCTAGACGACGGGGGCTTGCAGCGGGTGAAACCTTAGCGAACCGCTTTGGTGACTCCCAAATCCTCCGGAGAGGATCCGCTGGGCTACTAGGACTCGAACCTAGAATAACTGGACCAGAACCAGTCGTGTTGCCAATTACACCATAGCCCATCGTCTTGGTCGACTTAGCCTCAGAGGCCGCCAACAAGAGCGATCTGGCCCTCGGGATTTCTCCCTCGAACCGAGAGGAAACATTACCGGCGAGGCCCCCAGGCTACGAAATCGGCACGCCCGCTGGGCCAGATCCCGGGCTCCTCGTCGTGGTCGAGAGGCCCGCGGATCGCGCAGCCCAGACGGTCAGCGCCAGGAAGACGCCCGACTGGACCAGGGTGACCGGGATCCGCCACCACGACCCCTCGGTGGTGTTGAGCACCGTCGAGATGTCGCCGAAGGCCACGGCCATGCCGAGGCTGACGAAGTTGTTGAGGACATGCATTGCGATGCCCGCCTCGATACCGCCGGTGGCGATGACGCAGATGCCGGCGACGATGCCGAAGGCGAAGCGGTCCAGGAACAGCGGCAGGTCCTGGGACCCGTGGGCGAAGGCGAACAGCAGCGCGGTGATCGTCACCGAGACCGTACGCGCGCCCAGCATCCCGCCGAAGAGCGAACCGAAGGTCTGGAAGATGTAGCCGCGGAAGAGGTACTCCTCCCCCGCCGCCTGCAGCGGGGTGAGCAGCACGATGACGAGCACGAAGTCGCGCATCGTGCTGGTGTAGGGGTTGAGCGTGCTGGGGCCGAGGTCGTCGCCGGGGATCGGCAGCCGGGAGGCGATGATGACGGTGACCACCATCGTGATCGCCGCGATCCCGAGGCACTGCAGCAGCCACGGCCAGCGGATCCGCCGCTCGACCGAGGCCAGCCACCCGGGCCGCAGCCCGTGCAGCGCCCAGCACAGCAGCATCGCCGCCGGGATCGCCCCGGCCAGCGAGAGCAACAGGAACGCCAGCGACTCCGGGGTGACGTTCTCCACGTCGGAGACGTTGGCCATCCCGGTGGCAACGTTGTCTCCGGTGAGCAGGAAGAAGAGCTCGAACCCGGCCAGCACCACCGCCGGCGAGACGAAGAAGACACACAGTCCGATCAGGATGAGTCCGATCAGGGGTCGCCCCCAGCCACTGCGCCCACTGCGCTGCACCTGGTAGTACGCCAATCCCGAGGGCGGCTCCATGACCGTGCTCATCCTGCCCGTCCTGCCACGTTCAGCTCCTCCCGAGAACCGCCTTCAGGCGCCCCAGCGTACGCTCCCGACCGAGCAGCTCCATGGATTCGAACAGTGGCGGGCTGATCCGCTTGCCGGTCACCGCGACCCGGACCGGGCCGTACGCCTTGCGCGGCTTGAGCCCGAGACCGTCGATCAGGGCCGCGGTCAGCGCGTCCTGGATCTCGGCCGTCGACCAGGTGTGGAGCCCCGCAAGGGCGTCGCGCGAGGCCCGGACGACACCCAGGCCTTCCTCGTCGAGCAGCTTGGCGGCGTCCTCCTCGTCGAGCGCGAAGTCGGTCTCCGCGACGAAGAGGAACCGCAGCATGTCGGAGGCCTCGCCGAGCTTGTTGATCCGCTCGGCGACCAGCGGCATCGCGGCCTCGAGCATCTGCGCGTCGGCATCGTTGACCGGGTCGCTGATGATCCCGTCGGCCTTGAGGAAGGGAATCACCCGGTGGGTGATGTCCTCGACCGGCAGCAGCCGCATGTGGGAGGCGTTGATCGCCTCCGCCTTCTTGACGTCGAAGCGGGCGGGGTTCTTGACCACGTCGTGGATCTCGAAGGCCTCGACCATCTCCTCCATGGTGAAGATGTCGCGGTCGGCCGCGATCGCCCAGCCCAGCAGCGCCACGTAGTTGAGCAGCCCCTCGGGCAGGAACCCCTCCTCGCGGTACTTCAGCGCGTGCGCCTCCGGGTCGCGCTTGGAGAGCTTCTTGTTGCCCTGGCCCATGACGTAGGGCAGGTGACCGAACTCCGGAGCACGATCGGCCAGGCCGACCTCGACGAACGCGTCGAAGAGCGCGATCTGGCGCGGCGTACTGCTCAGCAGGTCCTCACCGCGGAAGACGTGGGTGATGTTCATGGTGGCGTCGTCGACCGGCGCCGTGAGCGTGTAGAGCGGGTCGCCGTTGGCACGCGCGAGCGCGTAGTCGGGGACATGCTTGGTCTCGAAGGTCACCTCGCCGCGGACGAGGTCGTTGAAGGTGATCGAGCCGTCGGGCATGCGGAAGCGCGGGACCGAGGAGCGGCCCTCCGCCTCGTACGCCTTGATCTGGTCCTCGCTCAGGTCGCGGCAGTGGTTGTCGTAGCCCTGGGCCGGGGCCTCGCCCTTGATCCCCTCGGCCTTGGCGGCCTTGTAGGCGGCCAGGCGCTCCTCGTAGCGGGCGGTGGTCTCCTCGCCGGTGCAGTAGCACTCATAGACGTGGGAGGAGGCGCGCAGCCGGCCGAGCGCGTCGGCGTAGATCTCCGAGCGCTCCGACTGGCGGTAGGGGCCATAGGGGCCGCCGACCTCGACGCCCTCGTCCCAGTCGAGGCCGAGCCAGCGCATCAGGTCGATGAGCCCGTCGTAGGACTCCTGGGTGTTGCGCGCCTTGTCGGTGTCCTCGATGCGGAAGACGAAGGTGCCGCCGTGGTGGCGGGCGAAGGCCCAGTTGAACAGGGCGGTACGGACCAGGCCGACGTGGGGCGAGCCGGTCGGCGAGGGCGCCATCCGGACTCGGTAGTCCTTCGGCTCGAGTTTGTTGTTCAACGCTGTGCCACCTTGTTGGTCAGAGCTCCGAGCCCCTCGACGAAGATCTCGATCTCGTCGCCGGGCTCCATGGGGCCGACACCCTCGGGGGTGCCGGTGAGGATCACATCGCCCGGCAGCAGCGTCATGACGCTGCTGATGTGGGCGATCAGCTTCGGGATGTCGTGGACGAGGTCCTTCGTGGAACCGTCCTGGACGACGTCCCCGTTGAGGAAGGTCTGGATGCGTACGCCGGCAGCGAGCTGCTCCGGCTCGACGTCGGTCTCGATCCAGGGACCGAGCGGGCAGAAGGTGTCGTAGCCCTTCGCCTGCGAGAAGTGGTTGAGCCGCCGCTGCACGTCACGCGCGGTGACGTCGTTGGCGACCGTCATCCCGTAGATGACGTCCTTCACCTTCTCCACCGGGACGTCGCGGCAGATCCGGCCGATCACGATCGCGAGCTCGCCCTCGAAGTGGAGGTCCTCGACGTTGCTCGGTCGCTGGATCGCGTCACCGGGGCCGCAGACCGCGGTGTTGGGCTTGATGAAGAAGAGCGGCTCCTGCGGGACCTCGTTGCCGAGCTCGGCCGCGTGCTTGGCGTAGTTGCGGGCGACCGCGACCACCTTGCTGCGCGGGATCACCGGCGCGAGCAGCTTGACGTCTTCGAACTTGTGGACCTGGTCGGTGATGTTGACACCCGAGAACAGCGGGTCGCCCTGGAGCGCGACGACGGTCGCGTCCTCGCTGAGCTGGCCGTAGCCGTCGAGGTCCCCCATGACGACGCCGAACTGGGGCTCGCCACCCTTGGTCGTGAATCTGGCGATGCGCACGTGCTGAGCCTATCCGGACCCGTCGCCACGATTCACTTCACTATGCGCCGCCTTCGTAGGCTTGTACGTCGTGGAGGTGCTGTCGCGTTCGGAGTGGACCGCTCGCGCGGCCGCTCACCGCTCGCGCCTAGCGCCCTATGTCGAGCCGCATCTCGCCCGCCGCGGCGCCCGGGTCAAGCACCCGGTCAACGACTTCCTCTTCACCTACTACTCCTACCGGCCAGCCCAGCTGCTGCGCTGGCACCCGGGGTTCGGGGTTCGACTGTCGGACGCTGCGGAGTACTCCTCGTTGCGCGGCTACACCTCCGGAACCGTCTCCTCCGAGTTCCTCGCCGACAAGCGCCTGCTCGTCGAGACCCTCCTGAAGCTGCTGCGGGCCACCGCCTCCCGAGAGGCCAACTTCGGCTGCTTCGGCCTCCACGAATGGGCGATGGTCTACCGGCTGACCCCGGAACAGGTACGCCACGCCGACTGGCCACTGCGCCTCGGAACCACCGGCACCGACCGCGTGGTCGAGTCCCACCGCATCGCGTGCAGCCACTTCGACGCGTACCGCTTCTTCACCCCGCCCGCAGCGCCGCTCAACACCCTCTCGCCGCGATCCGACGACCGCGTGGCCTTCGAACAGCCGGGCTGCCTGCACGGCAACATGGACCTCTACAAGCACGCCTTCCGACTCTCGCCGCTGGTCTCCTCCGACCTGGTCGCCGACTGCTTCGAGCTCGCCTGGGACATCCGCACAATGGACATGAAGGCCGCTCCCTACGATCTGGCCGAGCTCGACCTCGACCCGATCCGCATCGAGACCGCCGCCGGAAAGCAGGAGTACGCCGCCGCCCAACGCGCCTTCGCCGAGCGGGCCGCCCCGCTTCGCGAGCGGCTCATCAGCGAGTGCGAGCGGCTCCTCGAGGCGTAACGGACGTCACACGCGGTGCGGGGCTGCTCCCGCCGTGACCTCGAAGGACGGGTTACGTTAAGCCCACAATGGCCATCCTCCCCCACCCCCGAAAAGCTGCCGCCTCGATCGCCACCACGGTCGGCGCCGCCGCGGGGAACGTCGCGCACTCGCTGCTCTACGGCGGGCTCGCCGACATTCGGCCGATGCCGCGTACGTTGATCGACGACGGCAACCGACGCGAGCTCTACCACTACCGGCCCGTGGCGGGGACGACTCCGGAGGGCGACCCGGTGCTGCTGGTGACGCCGCTGGCTGCGCCGGCGATCTGCTACGACCTGCGGCGCGGCTGCTCGGTCGTCGAGCACCTGGTGGAGACCAACCGGCCGACCTATCTGGTCGAGTACGGCGAGGTGAACTTCGCCGACCGCAGCCTCGGCATCGAGCACTGGATCGCGCACGTCGTGCCGGAGGCGATCCGGTCGGTCTCCGAGCACGCGGGCGGGCGGCCGGTGCACGTGGTCGGCTGGTCGTTGGGCGGGATCTTTACGATGCTCGCCGCCGCCGACGCCCCCGACCTCCCGATCGCCTCGCTGGCGGTGCTCGGTTCGCCCTGCGACGTACGTCAGGTGCCGTTGATCGCGCCGCTGCGGCCGCTGCTCAACCTGCCGCCGGGCAACCTGGTCACCACGGCCTACCAGGCCTTCGGTGGTGCTCCGAAGCCGCTGGTCAGGTGGGCTTTTCAGATCTCCTCGGTCGACAAGATGTTCACCAAGCCGGTCGCGAAGCTGTCCAACCTGGCCGACCGTGAGTTCCTCGCCCAGCTCGAGGCGGTCGACCGGTTCACCGACAACATCATCGCCTACCCGGGGCGTACGTTCGGGCAGCTCTACCACCACTTCTTCCGCACCAACGCGCTGTTCAGCGGGCAGATCGACATCAGCGACGATCACTCCGTCTACCTGCGCGACGTCAAGCAGCCCACGCTCGTTGTCGCCGGCGCCAACGACGGCATCGGTCCCGTCGCCTCGGTCCGGCCGTTGGTCGATCTGCTCACCGGCGCCGAGGAGCTCCGCTTCGAGATCGTCCCCGGCGGCCATCTCGGCCTGCTCACCGGCCGCGCCGCCCGGGACAGCACCTGGCCCCTCCTCGACGAGTGGTTCACCCAGCACGACTGAGCCGGACCGTCGCAGTGTCGGTGGCTGGTGGCAGGGTGTGCGCCATGTCGAACCCACCCGCCGAGGCGACCGACGAGCACTTCCGCAACGAGGACTGGTACGCCGCCGACCTCACCGGGGCTCGGTTCGTCGACTGTGTCTTCACCGATGTCGACCTGACCGAGGCGACGACGTCGGCGGCGATCTTCGAGAACTGCACGTTCCACGGCGGCCGGTTCAACGCCTCGACCCATGTCGGCTCGGCGTTCGTCGGCTGTGACTTCCGGCGTACGAACTTCTTCGACTCGACGTTCGAGGGCTGCAAGCTCAGCGGGAGCGAGTTCTCGGGGTGCACCCTGCGGCCGCTGAAGGTGACCGGCGGCATCTGGCGCGGTGTCTCGCTGCGCGGCGCGAACCTCGCCCGGCTCGACCTGTCCGGGCTGGATCTACGCGATGCCGACCTCTCGCTGGCCGACCTCACCGACGTGGTGCTGCGAGACACTCAGCTCGACGGAGCGACGCTCCAGGAGACGACGCTGCACGGTGCCGATCTCCGCGGCGCCGGCCTCGACCGCGTCGACCTCACCGCCGCGTCGCTGCGCGGCACGAAGCTGGACCTCGCGGGCGCCGTGATGCTCGCTGAGCAGCACGGTGCGGAGGTCGACGCAGTCTGACCCCTCAGCGGTCGGCTGAGGCCTCTCGGACGGCCTTGGCCATCGAGATGCCGGCGGCGATCAGGCCGAGGCCGGTGACGAAGTCGTCGGTGTCGCGTACGTCGTCTTCGATGGCGCCCGCGGCAGCGGCCTGGAGATGGGTCTGCTCGTCGACGGCGTGGCCGTAGACGAAGTGGAGCAGGGTGCGGGCGGCGACGGGGGCGAGATCGCCAAGGCCGCCGTCGTTCAGCGCCGCGACGAGGTCGTCGTGGGGCTGGGTCGCGCCCAGCCCGAAGGCCCAGACCGTGGCGACGACCTCGGCGCCATCGCGGTAGGCCAGCAGCGAGTCGCGCAGATCGGTGCAGATGCCGGTGACACGTACGTCCCAGGCTCCCGACGGCTCGTGCCGCCCACGGAGCAGGATCTCGTCGGCCACCGCGGCCAGCAGGGACTGCTTGTTGGCGAAGTGGTGGTAGAGCGCGCTGGGGCGTACGCCGAGCTCGGTGCCGAGGCGGCGCATCGTCAGATCGGCGAGACCGTAGTCGTCGAGGACCTCCAGCGCGCGGGCGACGACGTCCTCACGGCGGTATCGCATGTTGCTCCCAGGGGCCGGGTAGTGGGACGAAGTGGACGAAGACGTACGTCGACCTTAACCTGAACACCGTTCACCTGACCAAGGTTCAGGTCTGAGTACGCAGGAGCGAGTATGACCGAGTCCCCCACGAGCGCGACGTCGACCCCGGAGGCCGACGAGTCGAAGCCCGCCCGTTTCACGACCACCGACATCGCGCTGATCGCGGCGTTCACCGGGCTGATCTGCGCCTCCACCCTGGTCGGCGACATCCCGACCGGCACCGCCGTGCCGATCACCCTGCAGACCTTCGCGGTCGCGCTCTCGGGGGCGCTGCTCGGTCCCGTACGCGGGTTCCTGGCCGTCGCCCTCTACCTGCTGCTGGGCGGCATCGGGCTGCCGGTCTACGCCGACCACACCTCCGGCTTCGCGAAGTTCGCCGGGATCTCCGGCGGCTACCTGATCTCGTTCCCGCTGATGGCGGCGCTGGTCGGCTTCCTGGTCAAGTACGTCGCCGGGCCCGCCCGCACTCGGGCCGTCGTCGTGTTCCTGTGCTCGATCGCCGGCTCGATCCTGATCGTCCACCCCCTCGGCATCGCGGGGATGATGATCTACTCCGGCGAGCCGCTGAGCACCGTGTGGAAGTGGGACCTGCCGTTCTGGTTCGGCGACCTGGTCAAGACCGGGCTCGTGGCGATCGTCGCTGCCGAGGTGCACCGAGCCTTCCCGAACCTGCTGCGCCGATGATCGAGCTCGACGCCGCCGCGGTCGCTCTCCCCGAGGACGAGGGCGGCCGGGTGCTGCTCTCCCCCACCTCGCTGACGCTCACCGAGCGCCGGGTCGCGATCATCGGCGGCAACGGCTCCGGGAAGTCGACGCTCGCCCGGCTGCTGAACGGCCTGGTGTCCCCGACCTCGGGCCGCGTCCTGGTCGACGGCCTCGACGTCGCCCGCAAGGGCAAGGAGGTACGCCGCCGCGTCGGCTTCTGCTTCACCGACCCGGCCGCGCAGCTGGTCATGCCGACCTGCGTCGAAGACGTCGAGCTGTCGCTTCGGCGACTGGTGCGCTCGCCGTCGTCGCGGCGGACTCGGGCTCTCGAGGTTCTGGGGCGGTTCGGGCTGGAGGGGCTGGCCACGCAGTCGGTCCACACGTTGTCGGGTGGGCAGCGGCAGCTGCTCGCCCTGGCCGGGGTGCTCGCCGCTGAGCCGTCGATCGTCGTCGCCGACGAACCGACCACGTTGCTCGACCTGGCCAACACCCGCCTGGTCGCCGACGCGCTCTTCAGGCTCACACAGCAGCTCGTCCTGGTCACCCACGACCTCGACCTCGCCGCGCGGTGCGACCGCGCGCTGGTCGTTGCGGACGGGGCGGTCACCTTCGACGGACCGGCCCCAGAGGCCGTCGCTCACTACACCCAGTCGGTCAGCGCGTGAGCTATCTCCTCGGCGCCTACCTGCCCGGCGACAGCCTCCTGCATCGCGCCCCCGCCGGCGCGAAGCTGCTCGGGCTGCTGGTGTTCAGCACCCTGCTCGTGGTGCTCCACGGGCTGGTCGCCACCGGTGTGCTCTTTGCGATCGCGGTGGCGGTCACGCTCATCGCCCGACTGCCGATGCGGCAGGTGGGGCGGGCGGCCCGCGGCGTACTCCTCATCGCGCTCGTCCTCTCCGCCCTCCAGGGCTACGCCCACGGATGGCCGCGGGCGGTCGAGGCCGGCGTCGACCTGCTCTCCCTCGCGCTCGGCGGCCTCATCCTCACCGCCACCACCGAGGTCAACGCGATGCTCGACCTGTTCACCCGGCTCATCACCCCGCTGAAGCCGATCGGCGTCAACCCGGACGGGGTCGCGCTCGTGATCGGCCTGGCCATCACCAGCATCCCGGCGAGCATCGCCCTGCTCCTCGAGACCCGCGACGCGGCTCGCGCTCGCGGGATCCGGCACCCGAGGGCGTACCTCTCCCCCTTCGTCATCCGCGTCGTCGCCCGCGCCCACGAGACCGGCGACGCCCTCAAGGCCCGCGGCCTCGGCGACTGACCCAGCCGAAGCGTCACCCCGGTCGGCCGAGAAGTCACCGCCGTCGGCCGAGTTGGCATGCGAGTGCCAACTCGGCCGACCCAAGCGACGCCTCGGCCGACGCGGGTGACGCCTCGGCGATCACCAGCCGGGCGGGAGGCGGTGATCCCAGAGGGCGGCGTCTTCGATCTGAGCAGAGAGGGAGAGCAGGAGGGGCTCCTCGGCGGGGCGGGCGGCGAGCATGACGCCGACCGGGAGACCGGAGGGGGTCCAGTGGAGGGGCAGCGAGATGGCGGGCATGCCGGTGACGTTCCAGGCGGAGGTCCACGGAGTGAACTCCTTCTGTGCCTGGAAGTCGGCGGCGGGGTCGGCGTCGTCACGGATCGCGCCGACCAGAGGCGGCGGGGTGGCCAGGGTCGGGGTGAGGACGGCGTCGTAGGGCGCCAGCGCCTCGAGTGCCATGGCGGCGTACCGGCGCAGCTCGGCGATCGCCAGCCCGAACTCCGGACCGCTGAACGCCTCTCCCCGCTCGGTGAGCCAGCGGGTCAGGGGCCGGATCTGGGATCGCTGGTCGGGGGTGAGGTTCACGACCGCCATTGCGGTCCCGACGGCCCAGACCGTCTCGAAGACCGCGACCGCCTCGACCGGCAGCGGCCGCGGGATGTCGACGATCTCGTGGCCCAGCGACTCCAGCAGCGACGAGGCGTTCTCCCAGGCGGCGACGCACTCGGGGTCGACCGAGGCGGCCGGGGCGATCAGCGGCTCGATTAACCGGGCGATGCGCAGCCGTCCCGGCGGCCGCTCGCATGCATCCAGGAACGGAAGCGGCTCCTCAGGAGCCCAGAAGGGATCACCCGTACGCCGCCCCGCGAGCACGTCGAGAAAGGCCGCCGCGTCCCGCACAGACCGCGCGATCGGACCAGCGGTGGCGAGCCCCGCCGCGTCGCCGTACATCGGCGACGGAGAGATCCGCCCGCGGGTCGGCTTCAGCCCGACCAGCCCGCAGCACGAGGCCGGGATCCGGATCGAGCCGCCGCCGTCAGAGCCCTGCGCGACCGGCACCAGGCCGGCGGCGACCGCCGCGGCGGCGCCTCCGGAGGAGCCGCCGGCGATCCGCGTACGGTCCCAGGGGGTGACGGCGGGCGGCGCCACGTCGGGCTCGGTGTAGCAGGGCGAGCCGAACTCGGGGGTGTTGGTCTTCCCGAGCGAGATCATCCCGGCCGCCTCGATCGACAGCGTGACGTTGTCGGAGATGTCGGGTACGAAGTCGGCGAAGGCCGCCGACCCGAAGGTCGTACGCACGCCGCGGGTGAGGTTGAGGTCCTTGATCGCGGTCGGCACGCCCCACAGCGGCGAGGCACCGACCGGTTTGACCGCGAGCTCCCGAGCGCAGGTCGAGATCCGCTCCTCGGCCACGGTGACGAAGGCGCCGACGTCGTCGAGCCTCGCGATCCTGTCGAGGTAGTGCTCGGCGAGCTCTCCCGGGGAGACCTCGCATCGATGGAGCAGCTCTCCCTGTTCCAGGGCGGTCAGATCATGAAGCTCGGCCACCCCTGCAGACTAGTGTCTCAAGCGCCACTCGTCCTCGAGCATCGCGTAGTGCACCAGTGTCGTCCACTCCCCCTTGAACCACTCGGCCTCGCGCTCGACCGCTTCCTTCCGCATCCCGAGCCGCTCGATCACGCGCGCCGAGGCGGTGTTGCGCTCGTCGACCCTGGCGGTCACCCGGTGCAGGCCGAGCCCGTCGAATGCCAGCCCCAGCAGCGCCCGCGCGGTCTCGGTGGCGAAGCCGCGGCCGCTGAACTCTGGGTTGAAGGCGTAGCCGATCTCGCCGGACCGCTGCTCCTTGCTGTGCCAGAAGAGCACGACGTCGCCGATCAGCCGGCCCTCGTACTCGACCGCGAGGCAGAGCACCTCACCCTCCCGGCGCAGGACGGAGAGACGCCTCTCGGGTGCGTACGCCTTCCGCAGCTGCTCGCGGTCGCGCGGCATCGGCGGGATGTAGCGGCAGACCTCCTCGAGGGAGAGGTAGGCGTGCAGGTCGTCGAGGTCGCGCTCGACGTCGATCGGGCGCAGCGCCAACCGTTCGGTGGTGACCGGATAGTCCGGCGCCAGAACGGGCTCGCCGAGCTCCTGGAAGACGCTCAGATGCAGACCCGCCGGCCCGTCGAGACGCGCGTTGAGAGACTCCCACGGGGTGCGGGTGGGTGGCGCGACGAGCGTGGCACCGCCATCGACGAGCCGGGACGCGACGCCGGCGGAGTCCTCGACCTCGAACGCCACCCGTACGTGGCCGGCCGCCGGCTGCCCGACCTCGACCTCGTCGATGTAGGCGTGCTGGGCGGAGTTGGCGAGCTCGAGCGTGGCCAGGCCGGCGTCGAGGATGGTCACATGAGCCTCGCCGGGGCCGGAGAAGGCGGCCTGCTCCGGTAGGCCGAGGGTGTCGCGGTAGAAGGCCACCGCCTGCTCGTAGTCCTTCGCCTCGACCACCAGTCGGAGTTGCTTCACGGGTCCACTCATGAGCGCAACGTACGGCCCAATCGCCCGTCACGCACGCGATAAATCACGAAGGGCAGGTCTCTCCCCCGCAGAGACCTGCCCTCGTGGTGCTGACTGGTTGGGGCTCAGACAGCAGCGGGCTCGAAGCCCGCGAGCTTCTCGACGGCCTCGCGGAAGCGGGCCTGGGCCTCGGCGTCGGTGAAGACGTCGATCTCGTGGACCGGCTGGGAGACGATGGCGTCCTCGACGACGATGGCGCCGCCGATGCCGGCCGAGCGCGCGGCGTCGGCGTGGGACCACTTGGCACCGTAGGGGGTCGGGGCGACGCCGACGACCGAGAGGATCTTGCCCTTGAGCACGCCGGCGGCGTACGGGCGCGAGAGCCAGTCGATCGCGTTGTTGATCACGGCGGGCATGGTGCCGTTGTACTCCGGGGTCACGATGAGCACGCGGTCCGCCTCGTCGATCACCTTGCGGAGCTGGCTCACGACCTCGCCCGGGTCGGCCTCGAGGTCCTCGTTGAAGAACGGCACGTCCGCCAGTCCGTCGACGATCTCCAGGACGACACCTTCAGGCGCCTCGGCGACGAGCTTCTCGGCGAGCTTGCGGTTGATGGAGTCGGCGCGCAGGCTGCCAACGAGTACGGCGATACGGGTGTCGGACACGGGTTCTCCTCATAGGACGCGGATGGTTCAATGTTGAAGTGTTCAACGCCCGCGTCCCGGGGATTCATTCCGTGACAGCAGCCTCCGAAGGTGTGGTCTCGCCCACATGCCGGCGCAGACCGAAGGTGAGCCCGTCGACCAGGGCCTCCCACGACGCCTCGATCACGTTCGAGCCGACCCCGACCGTCGTCCACGACGTCGAGCCGTCGGAGGTCTCGATCAGCACCCGCGTCCTCGCGTCGGTGCCGTGCCCCTGGTCGAAGAGCCGCACCTTGAAGTCGATCAGGTCGAAGTCGGCGACCACCGGGAAGGCACGTGTGATCGCGGCCCGCAGCGCCTGGTCGAGCGCGTTGACCGGGCCGTTGCCCTCGCCGGTCTCGACGTGACGTACGCCGTCTGCGTGGATCTTCACGATCGCCTCGGTGGTCGACGCCGTCTCCGGGCCGCCACCGCGGGCCTCGGAGATGACCCGCCAGGACTCGACGTCGAAGAAGGACGGCCGCGAGCCCTCGACCTCCTCGATCAGGAGCAGCTCGAAGGAGGCGTCGGCGGCCTCGAAGGTGTAGCCACGCTGCTCGGCCTCCTTGACCCGCTCGGTCACCCGGGTCACCAGGTCGCGGTCGTCGGAGAGGTCGTAGCCGAGCTCGCGCCCCTTCAGCTCGATCGAGGCCCGCCCGGCCATGTCGGAGACCAGCAGCCGCATGTCGTTGCCGACGCCGGCCGGGTCCATGTGCTGGTAGAGGTTGGGGTCGACCTTGATCGCAGAGGCGTGCAGCCCGGCCTTGTGGGTGAACGCGGAGGCACCCACGTACGGCTGCCGGCCCGCGGGCGGCACGTTGGTCACCTCGGCGACCGCGTGAGCGACACGGGTCGCCTCGCCCAGCAGCCCGGTCGGCAGCACCTCGCGACCCAGCTTCAGCTGCAGGTTGGCGACCACGGAGACGAGGTCGGCGTTGCCCGTACGTTCCCCGTAGCCGTTGATGCAGCCCTGGACGTGCATCGCGCCGGCGTCCACGGCGGCCAGCGAGTTGGCCACCGCGCACCCGGTGTCGTTGTGACAGTGGATCCCGACCGCCCCCTGGGTGACGCTGCGGACGTCGTGGACGACGTCGGCCACCCAGCCGGGCAGCATCCCACCATTGGTGTCGCACAGCGCGACCACGTCGGCACCCGCCTCGTAGGCGGTCTTCAGAACCTCCAGCGCGTAGTCGCGGTTGGCCCGGTAGCCGTCGAAGAAGTGCTCGGCGTCGAGAAAGACCTGCTGGCCCTCCTCGCGCAGGTGGGAGACCGTGTCGCGGATCATCGCGAGGTTCTCCTCGAGCGTGGTGCGCAGCGCTAGCTCGACGTGGCGGTCGTGGGACTTGGCGACGAGGGTGACGACGCTGGCTCCGGAATCGCGGAGCGCGGCCACCTGGGGGTCGTCAGCCGCTCTGACGCCTGCCCGGCGGGTCGACCCGAACGCCGCCAGCCGCGCGTGCTTGAGGTCGAGCTCGGAGACGGCCCGCTTGAAGAACTCGGTGTCCTTCGGGTTCGCACCCGGCCAGCCGCCCTCGATGAACCCGACGCCCAGGCCGTCGAGGTGCCGGGCGATCGCGAGCTTGTCGGCGACGCTGAGATTGAGGCCCTCCTGCTGCGCACCGTCGCGCAGGGTGGTGTCGTAGACGTGGAATTCCATGGCTCTGTGTCCTCGGGCTGGGCAACAAAAAACCCTCTCGGGAACGAGAGGGTGGCGCGTCGGGCAAGGCTCGACGCGCTAGCGAATGATGATGACGTACGTCGTCATAGCCCTGATACTGCCACGAAATCTCATCCCCGGGGACGAGCGTCTCACCAGCCGAGGAGCTCGACCCACCACGGCTCGTCGCCGCCGGAGAACTGCGAGCCCTCGTCGGCGAGGGTCTGGATCGGGAAGAGCGCCAGGGTGATGACCACGGCGATCCCGAGGATCCACGGCACCCAGCGCGCCGAGATCCGGTGGACCGCCTTGGTCACCGGGTCACGCAGCCGGTCGCGTCCGGAGCCGGTCCACAGCGCGATGACGAACGCCAGGCCGGCGAATCCCAGCGCCGCCTCGAGGGAAAGCTGCAGGGCGAAGCCGATCAGCACCGCCGCCACCACGAACCCGTAGCCCCACACCCCGACGACGAAGGTCTTCGGGAGCGATCGGACCAGCCGCCAGGGCGCACCGATAAGGAGCCGGGGCGCGTCATGCCACTTGCGGCCGCGATACCACCGCCAGCGGCGCAGATCGCCGGCCGCCAGCGTGCCGGCGCGGATCAGCCACGCCGCGCCGAGCACGGTCCAGAAGCCGACGCTGGGGAACGCGGCGATCAGGCCGACGGCGAAGGCGAGCAGACCGAGCCAGATGGCCCCACGGCGCAACTTCTCCAGGCCGCTGTCCTGGCGCGGCTTGAGCTGAGGCGCAGGGATGAACGGCGCGGCCGGGGTGGTGGCCTTCTCGCGCTCGGCCCGGTCGCTCAGCGAGAGCTGCTCGACCGGCTTGTGCACGAACGGCCGGCGCGGCGTACGCAGCCACTCGCGCACCTCGTCCAGCGTCGGGCGGTCGGCGGGGTCGGGTGAGAGCGCCTGGCCGAGCAGCCCGCGCAGCGGCTGCGGGACCCCCTCCAGGTCGTGCTCACCGCGCCGGGCGCGGTCCATCAGCTTCATCGAGTTGCCCTCGCCGAAGGGCGGACGGCCGGTCGCTGCGTACGCCACCACGGAGGCCCACGAGTGCACGTCCGAGGCCGGAGTCGCCGGGTCGCCGACGGCGATCTCGGGCGGCAGGTATCCAGGCGTGCCGATCAGCAGGCCGGTCACGGTGATCTTCGGGTCGTCCGCGACGCGGGCCAGCCCGAAGTCGATCAGGATCGGCGTACGCCCTTCCATGATGATGTTGGCGGGCTTGACGTCGCGGTGGAGCACGCCGACGGCATGGCAGTCGGCGATGCCCTCGGCCAGGTCGCTGGCGAACTGCTCGACCTCGTCGCGCGAGAGCACGCCGTCGTTGATGATCTTGTCGTGCAGCGTCGGCCCCGGCACGTAGCGGGTCGCCAGCCACGGCACCTCACCCCACGGGTCGGCGCCGACCACGCCGGCCACCCACCTGCTCCGCACCCGCTGCAGCGAGGAGACCTCGCGCGCGAGCCGATGGCGGCCCTCCTCGTCGCCCACGAACTGGGTACGCAGCACCTTCAGCGCCACCCGCTCACCGCTCGTGCGGTGGCTGGCCAGGTGGACCCGTCCCATCCCGCCCTGCCCCAGCAGGGAGAGCAGGTCGTAGTCGCCAACGGTGTCCCGTTGGGTCGCCGGGAGACGGCGAGGGGCTGTCGTCACGAGACAAACCTTATCCGCCGCAGCCGACACACCGCCGAGGCGTCAGGTACGTCGGCCGAGACGTCACCGTGGTGCCATCTCGGCCGACGCGGCCGACGTCTCCGCGCTTCGCGCGGTTACTCCCTCGCTCGGCGCGAGCGGACGAGCAAGCTCGCCGCTCGACCTCACTCCGGTCGTCTCGGCTAGACGATCTTGCGCATCCAGCCGAAGGTGTCCTCGGCCCGGCCGAACTGGATGTCGACGAGCTGCTTGCGGAGGGTCTTCCAGACCTCGCCGTCACCGGCGGAGGCGATCGAGCCACCGTTGTAGACGAGCTCACCGACCGGGGTGACGACCGCGGCGGTGCCACAGGCGAAGACCTCGGTGATCTCGCCGGACTCGACGCCGGCCTTCCACTCGTCGATGGCGAACTTGCGCTCCTCGACGGTGTAGCCGAGCTTGCCGGCGAGCTCGATGATGGATGCGCGGGTGATGCCCTCGAGGATCGTGCCGGTCTCGGGGGTGACGATCCGGCCGTCGGCGTGGACGAAGTAGAGGTTCATGCCGCCGAGCTCCTCGACGTACTTGCCCTCCTGCGCGTCCAGGAACACCACCTGGTCGCAGCCGTTGGCCGAGGCCTCGGCCTGGGCGACCAGCGAGGAGGCGTAGTTGCCACCGGTCTTGGCCGCGCCCATGCCGCCGCGGCCGGCGCGGGTGTAGTCCTCGGTGAGCCAGATCCGCACCGGCTTCACGCCGCCCTTGAAGTAGGAGCCGGCGGGCGAGGCGATGACCATGTAGGTCACGTGCTGGGCCGGGCGCACGCCGAGGAACGACTCCGAGGCGAACATGAAGGGCCGCAGGTAGAGGCTCTTCTCATCGCTCTCCGAGGCCTCGGGCACCCAGCGCTGGTCGACCTTGACCAGGTCGAAGACGGTCTGCACGAAGTCCTCGATCTCGAGGACGGGCAGCGCGAGCCGCTCGCTGGAGCGGGCCATCCGGGCGGCGTTGGCCTCGGGCCGGAACGACCAGATAGAGCCGTCGGCGTGCCGGTAGGCCTTCATCCCCTCGAAGATCTCCTGGGCGTAGTGCAGCACGGCTGCCGACGGGTCCAGGCTGAGCGGTGCGTACGCCTCGATGCGACCGTTGTGCCAGCCCTGTTCGGGCGTCCACTCGACGGTGAGCATGTGATCGGTGAAATGGTTGCCGAAGCCTGGGTTCGCCAGGACCTCCGCGAGCTGCTTGTCGGTGGCCGGTTGGGTCGACAATGTGGTGCTGATCTCCATGACCATGAGATTAGTCCTGTTCTTCGGCTGAGACGTAAGTGATGGGGGCAGACGAAGGGCCGGGCGCAGATTCTCCTGCGCCCGGCCCTTCGTGGGTTGAGCGTCTAGCTGGTTACGCGGGCGGCGATCGCGTCGCCGACCTCGGAGGTCGTACGTGGCTCGGAACCGCGCTCGGAGAGGTCGGCGAGCACGGCGGCGTCGATGGTCGCGGCAGCCTCGGGGTGGCCGAGGTGCTCGAGCAGAAGGGCCCCGGACAGGATGGCCGCGGTGGGGTCCGCCTTCTGTTGGCCGGCGATGTCGGGGGCGGAGCCGTGGACGGGCTCGAACATCGAGGGGAATTCCCGGGAGGAGTTGATGTTGCCGGAGGCGGCCAGGCCGATGCCGCCGGTGATGGCAGCGGCGAGGTCGGTGATGATGTCGCCGAAGATGTTGTCGGTGACGATCACGTCGAAGCGGGCCGGGTCGGTCGCGAGGAAGATCATCACCGCGTCGATGTGGAGGTAGTCCACGGTGACGTCGGGGAACTCCTCGGCGACCTGCTGGGTGATCCGCCACCACAGCGAGCCGGCGTTGACGAGCACGTTGGTCTTGTGGACCAGGGTCAGCTTCTTGCGCGGGCGGGCCTGGGCACGAGCGAAGGCGTCGCGTACGACCCGCTCCACGCCGTAGGCGGTGTTGATCGAGGTCTCGGTGGCGACCTCGTGCGGGGTTCCGACCCGCATCGCGCCACCGTTGCCGACATAGAGCCCCTCGGTGCCCTCGCGCACCACGACGAAGTCGATCTCGCCCTTGTCGAGGACGGCCGGCGACAGCGGGGAGATCGCCCCCGGGAAGAGTCGCGACGGGCGCAGGTTGACGTAGTGGTCGAGCTCGAAGCGCAGCTTGAGCAGCAGCCCGCGCTCCAGGATGCCGGGAGGCAGGTTCGGGTCGTTCGGCTTGCCGCCGATCGCGCCGAGCAGGATGGCGTCCTGCTCCTTGATCTCGGCGAGAACGGACTCGGGAAGCACCTCACCAGTGGCGAGATAGCGCTCGGCGCCGAGGTCGTAGCGGGTCTGCTCGAACTTCACCGGAGAGGCGATCTCGAGCACCTTCAGCGCCTCGGCGGTCACCTCCGGTCCGATGCCGTCGCCGGGGATCACTGCGAGGTTGGTCGTAGACATACGGCGAGACTAGTTGTCGTCGGGCAGCTGGCCGCCGTTGTCCCGCAGGTCGAGCGCCTGCTGCACCGCGGCGATGGTGTTCTCGACGCTGTGCGGGTTGTCGGGGTCGTGGCTCGCCGGGCCCCACTCGCGGCTCCACTTGTTGTGGTCGGCAGGGCTCTCGGGGTACATCGCGTACATGGGCTTCTTTCCTTCACACTTCGGGTGATCAGAGGGTGTGGGAGAGAAGCCGGGGTCTTTAGAAGACGGAAGCCACCGCGACGAGGTGGCTTCTCCTGCGGTCGTTACCGCCGGGCCCCGTCGCGGCACTCGAGTACGAGAAAAATGCTCCGCATGGTGATCTGACGTTAACCCGGAAGACGCCTTGAATGAGCAGATCTGGACGAATGGTCCGCCATCCGAGACACCCGTGCGCGCGCTCACACGCGTTATCGGGAAGACTGGCCCTGTGAGTGCACCCCCAGAGCTTCCGGACATCGTGACCCGCGCCTTCGACGTCTCCCGTCGCGCGGGCTATGTGTCGTTCTGCCGCAACGAGACCGGGCGGCTGCTGGCGACTCTGGCGGCCACTCGGAGCGGCACGATGGCCGAGTTCGGCACCGGGTGCGGCGTCGGCACCGCCTGGCTGCGAAGCGGCGTACGCGGCGAGGCCGCCCACATCGTCTCCGCCGAGCTCGACGAGCACCTCGCCAAGGAGGCCGCCGAGATCTTCGCCGACGACGGGCAGGTCGAGGTCATCGCCGCCGACTGGGGCATCCTGCGCGACCGCGGCCCGTTCGCGCTGCTCTTCCTCGACGCCGAGACCCCTGGCGGGGTCTCCCCCGACCAGCTCTCCGACCTGGTCGAGGAGGGCGGCATCGTCGTCATCGACGACCTCATCCCCACCGACCTGTGGCCGCCGATCGTCTACGGCCGGGTCGACAGCCTGCGCGAGTCCTGGCTCACCGACGAGCGCTTCACCACCGTCGAGGTCATGGTCGCCGCCGACACCAGCGTCCTGCTCGCCACCAAGCGCTAGGCCGTTCTGGCCCGGCGGCTCAGATCGCGCAGCCGTCGGGACCGCAGGCGTCGCCCTCGCCGACGAGCGTGAGCGCCGGCTTGGTCTCGGCGTGCACCTTCTCCAGGAGCTGGCTGAACAGGTCGGTCGGCTGGGCGCCGGAGACGCCGTACTTCCCCTCGACGACGTAGAACGGCACCCCGGTCGCGCCGTAGGCGCGGGCCTGGTCGATGTCGGCCTGCACGTCGCCGGCGAACTCGTCGCTCGCGAGCACCTCGTCCACCCGGCCGGCGTCGAGACCGACGCTCACCGCGGCCTGCTTCAGGACGGCGTGGTCGCCCATCGACTCACCGCGGGTGAAGTACGCAGCGAGCAGCGCCTCCTTGAGCACGGCCTGCTTGCCCTCGGCCTTGGCCAGGTGGAGCAGCCGGTGAGCGTCGATGGTGCGCGCGTGCGGGGTGTCCTCGTGACGGAACTCGAGACCGGCCGCGGCGGCGGGCACGTTGGCCTGCTTCATCATCTCGCGGGCCTGGTCGACGGAGGCGCCGAACTTCTTCGCCAGGGCCTCGACCGTGGTCTCGACCGGCACCTGCGGCGCGCTCGGGTCGAGCTCGAAGGAGTGGTAGACGATCTCTACGTCGTCGCTGTGCTCGAAACGCTCGAGCGCTTCCTCGAGGTGGCGCTTGCCGATGTAGCACCAGGGACAGACGACATCGGACCAGACATCAATACGCATGCCCAGAGAACGTTTCGTCCGGTACGAAACATTCCGCAGCGGACTCATCTCCCCTGAGACGGTCTCAGGGGAGATCAGGGGAAGGTCCAGGCACCCGCCAGGGATCTGCCCGACGCGCCCGGGGGTGGCCTGGCACCAGGCTCGGAGCATGATCCAGATCGATGCCCTCTCCAAGAGGTACGGCAGGTTCACGGCCGTCGACAACGTGACCTTCACCGCCGAGCCCGGCCGGGTGACCGGCTTCCTCGGCCCCAACGGCGCCGGTAAGTCCACGACCATGCGCATCCTGGTCGGACTCACCGATCCGTCCTCCGGCAGCGCCCACCTGCTGGGCCGCCACTTCTCCCAGCTGCCCAACCCCGGTCGCGAGGTCGGGGTGCTGCTGGACGCCTCCGCCCAGCACGGCGGCCGCACCGGCCGCGAGATCCTCACCCTGGCCGCCCGCACCATGGGGCTGCCGAAGTCGAGCGTCGCCGAGACCCTCGACCGGGTCAGCCTGACCGAGGAGGAGGCCGGGCGACGCGTACGCAACTACTCCCTCGGCATGCGGCAGCGGCTCGGCATCGCGACGG
Source organism: Nocardioides sp. NPDC127503 (assembly GCF_040302165.1). Lineage (NCBI taxonomy): Bacteria > Bacillati > Actinomycetota > Actinomycetes > Propionibacteriales > Nocardioidaceae > Nocardioides > Nocardioides sp. NPDC127503. Next base: position 35,414 of record NZ_JBEORH010000010.1, read on the forward strand.
CCCTGATCGGCGACCCCGAGGTCCTGATCCTCGACGAGCCCGCCAACGGCCTCGACCCGGCCGGCATCCGCTGGATGCGCGATCTGCTGCGCGGCTTCGCCGACGACGGCGGCACCGTGCTGCTTTCCTCGCACCTGCTGCACGAGATCGAGGTGATCGCCGACGACATCCTGGTCATCGGCAACGGCCGGATCGTCGCGCAGGGCACCAAGCAGGAGCTGCTCGCCAGCGGCGAGACGTACGCCCGTTCCAGTGATCCCACCTCACTCGGCCGGGCGCTCCAGCGGGCCGGCCACACCGCCGAGATCACCACCGAGGGCGCCGTCCGGAGCGACGCCGACCTCACCACCGTCGGCCAGATCGCCTTCGACACCGGGCTCGTGCTGACCGAGCTCCGCGCCGCCGACGGTGCCGGCCTGGAGGAGATGTTCCTCCAGCTCACCGCCGAGACCCAGCGCGACCACCTCGAGTCCCCCGAAGGGCTGCACTCATCGAAAGGAATGGCAGCATGACCACCACGACCCTCGCCCCTGAGCCGGCCACCCCGGCCGGGCGCAACCCCGAGGCGGTACGCCGCCGCGAGCGGGCCGTGCCCGCCCCGATCCCCTTCGGCCGGATCGCCGGCATCGAGCTGCGCAAGATGTTCGACACCCGCTCGGGGTTCTGGCTGATGGCCAGCCTGGTCGTGCTCTCCCTGGCGGCGAGCGCGGCGACGATCATCTTCGTCGACGCCGACAACCTCGACTATGAGGGCTTCGCCAGCGCCTGGGGCATCCCGATGTCGGTGATCCTACCGATGATCGCGGTGCTCGCCGTCACCAGCGAGTGGAGCGCTCGCAGCGCCCTGACCACCTTCACCCTGGTGCCCGGCCGCGGTCGCGTGATCGCCGCGAAGGCCGTGGTCACCGCCCTGGTCGGGGTCGCCGCCATCGCTGTCGCGGCGCTCGTCGGCGCCCTGGGCTACCTCGGCGTGGCAACCGTCATGGACCTCGACCCGGTCTGGAACCTCTCCCTCGCCGAGCTCGCCCGGGTCACCCTGGCCAGCGAGATCGGGATGTTCATGGGCTTCATGCTCGGGATGCTCTTCCGCAGCTCCCCCGCGGCCATCGTGGCCTACTTCGTCTACGCCCTGGTGCTCCCGACCGTCTCCTCGGCGCTCGCCTCCACCAACACCTGGTGGGCCGAGAACGCCACCTGGTTCGACCTCAACTGGGCGACGATGAACCTCTACACCGAGATGACCGACAAGACGTGGGCGCAGCTGGGCGTCGCCAGCGTGATCTGGCTGGTGGTCCCGATGCTCGTCGGCCTCCGCCTCGTACTCAGGTCCGAGGTCAAGTAACCCGCCGAGTCGGCGCAAACGACCACAAAGCCAGCCGAGTCGGCGCGTTAGAACGCGCCGACTCGGCTTGGGTTTTGACGAACAGCGAGGTCAGCGGGCGGCTGAGCCTTCGGTGTAGTCGTCGTCGGACTGGCTCCACGAGAAGTGGGCGCGCAGGGCCTTGCCGGTGGCCTCGATCGGGTGACCGGCCTCCTCCTCGCGCAGCTTCTGGAACTCGGCCGCACCGTTGTCCTGGTCGGCGATGAAGCGGGCGGCGAAGGAGCCGTCCTGGATCTCGGCGAGCACCTGCTGCATGGTCTCCTTGACCTGCGGGCCGATGACGCGCGGGCCGGAGACGTAGTCGCCGTACTCAGCGGTGTCGGAGATCGACCAGCGCTGCTTGGCGATGCCGCCCTCCCACATCAGGTCCACGATGAGCTTGAGCTCGTGGAGCACCTCGAAGTAGGCGATCTCGGGCTGGTAGCCGGCCTCGGTCAGCGTCTCGAACCCGGCCTGGACCAGGTGGGACACGCCGCCGCAGAGCACGGCCTGCTCGCCGAAGAGGTCGGTCTCGGTCTCCTCGGTGAAGGTCGTCTTGATGACACCGGCGCGGGTGCCGCCGATGCCCTTGGCGTACGACTTCGCGAGGTCCCAAGCGGAGCCGGAGGCGTCCTGCTCCACGGCGATGATGTCCGGGATGCCGCGGCCGGCGACGTACTCACGACGGACGGTGTGGCCCGGGGCCTTCGGGGCGACCAGGATCACGTCGACGCCCTCGGGCGCCTTGATGTAGCCGAAGCGCACGTTGAAGCCGTGGCCGAAGACGAGGGTCTTGCCAGCGGTCACGTGGGGCGCGAGCTCGTCGTTGTAGAGCCCACGCTGGTGCTGGTCGGGGGCGAGGATGACGATCACGTCCGCCTCGGCGGCGGCGTCGGCGGGGCTGAGGACCTTGAGGCCCTCCTCCTCGGCCTTGGGGGTCGACTTCGAACCGGGCTGCAGGCCGATGCGCACGTCCACACCGGAGTCACGCAGGTTGAGCGCGTGGGCGTGGCCCTGGCTGCCGTAGCCGATGACGGCAACCTTCTTCGCCTGGATCAGCGCGAGGTCGGCGTCGTCGTCGTAGAAAATCTCAGCCACGAGGGCTTCTCCTTTAGTTGTGTTTGATAGGGGTTCAGACCGCGGAAGGCGGAGCGGGCACAGCCACGGATCGCAGGCTGCGCTCGGAGATCGACCGGGAGCCGCGGCCCATGCCGACCATGCCGGACTGGGAGAGCTCACGGATGCCGAAGGGCTCGATGACCCGGAGGAAGTCGTTGAGCTTGCCGGTGTTGCCGGCCAGCTGGACGATGACGGTGTCGGTGGACACGTCGACGACCTTGGCCCGGAAGAGCTGGATGGTGTCGAGCACCTGGCTGCGGGTCTCCGTGGTGGCGGTGATCTTGACCAGCATGAGGGCGCGCTGGACGCGCGTCTCAGGCTCGAGCTCGACGATCTTGATCACCTCGACCAGCTTGTTGAGCTGCTTGGTGACCTGCTCGAGGGGGGTGTTCTCGAGATTGACCACGACCGTCATGCGGGAGAGCTCGTCGTGCTCGGTCGGCCCCACCGCGAGAGACTCGATGTTGAAGCCGCGACGCGAGAAGAGCGCTGCCACGCGGGCCAGGACACCGGGCTTGTTCTCGACCAGGACGCTCAGCGTGTGCTTGCCGCCGGTCTTCACGGGCTGGATGCTCATCAGAGGTCGTCCTCGTCGAACTCGGGCGCGAGGTCGCGCGCGTACTGGATCTCGTCGTTGGAGGAGCCGGCGGCGACCATCGGCCACACCATGGCGTCCTTGTTGACCCGGAAGTCGACGACGACGGGCATGTCGTTGATCTCCATGGCCTTCTCGATGGTGGCGTCGACGTCGTCGGCGGAGTCGCAGGCCAGACCGACGCAGCCCATGGCCTCAGCCAGCTTGGGGAAGTCAGGAATGCGCTTGGGCTGGCCGTGAGACTGCAGGTTGGTGTTGGAGTAGCGCTCGCCGTAGAAGAGCGTCTGCCACTGGCGCACCATGCCGAGGTTGTCGTTGTTGATGATCGCGACCTTGATCGGGATGCCCTCGATCGCGCAGGTGGCCAGCTCCTGGTTGGTCATCTGGAAGCAGCCGTCGCCGTCGATCGACCACACCGTGGAGTCCGGGCAACCGACCTTCGCGCCCATCGCGGCCGGAACGGAGTAGCCCATCGTGCCGAGGCCACCGGAGTTGATCCAGGTGTTGGGGTGCTCGTAGCCGATGAACTGCGCGGCCCACATCTGGTGCTGGCCGACACCGGCGGTGAAGATCGTCTCCTCGCCGGAGATCTTGCCTAGCCGCTCGATGACGTACTGCGGCGAGAGGCCGTCCGCGGGGAGGTCGTAGCCGAGCGGGTACGCCTTCTTGATCCCCGCCATGAACGCGACCCAGCCCTCGTAGTCGCCCTCCTTGCCGGCTTCCTTCTCGGCGGTGAGTACCGCGATCAGGTCGGTGAGGACCTCACGCACGTCGCCCACGATCGGGACGTCGGCGTAGCGGTTCTTGCCGATCTCGGCCGGGTCGATGTCGGCGTGGATCACCTTGGCGTTGGGGGCGAAGGAGTCCAGGTTGCCGGTGACGCGGTCGTCGAAGCGGGCACCGAGGCTGATGATCAGGTCCGACTTCTGCAGGCCGGCGACGGCGGGGACGGTGCCGTGCATACCCGGCATGCCGAGGTGCTGCGGGTGGGAGTCGGGGAAGGCGCCGCGCGCCATCAGGGTGGTCACCACCGGGATCCCGGTGAGCGTGGCCAGCTGCAGGAGCTCGCGGTGGGCGCCGGAGCGGATCGTGCCGCCACCGACGTACAGGACCGGCTTCTTGGCCTCCAGCATCAGGCGCGCCGCCTCGCGGATCTGCTTCGCGTGCGGCCTGGTCACCGGGCGGTAGCCCGGCAGGTGGAGCTCGGTCGGCCACCGGTAGGTGGTGGTGGCCTGCAACGCCGACTTGGTGACGTCGACGAGGACCGGACCGGGCCTCCCGGAGGAGGCGAGGTGGAAGGCCTCAGCGACCCGCAGCGGGATCTCCGCGGGATCGGTGATGAGGAAGCTGTGCTTGGTGACCGGCATCGTGATGCCGCGGATGTCGGCCTCCTGGAAGGCGTCGGTGCCGATCATCGCCGCGCCGACCTGGCCGGTGATGGCCACCATCGGCACGGAGTCCATGTTGGCGTCCGCGAGCGGGGTGACCAGGTTGGTCGCGCCCGGGCCGCTGGTGGCCATGCAGACCCCGACCTTGCCCGTCGCGGCGGCGTAGCCCTGGGCCGCGTGGCCGGCGCCCTGCTCATGACGTACGAGGATGTGGCGGATCTTCGAGTCCATCAGCGGGTCGTACGCCGGAAGGATCGCTCCTCCCGGAATGCCGAAGATGTTCTCGGCCCCCGCTGCTTCCAGCGACTTGATCAGGCTCTGCGCGCCTGTCATCTGCTCGCTCATGTCCGCCGTCCTACTCATCAGAGCTGTCTACTCATGGGATCTCGTGGTCTGTCGCTAGTGCAACAAAAAACCCTCCGGCCCGGCGGGCAACGGAGGGAGACGCGTCGTCTGGGGCCAGTGGCTCCTAGGCGACGCGCCTGATAAGTACGAGAATGCTGTTCAGCATGCCCACACGTTAACCCCATGTGTCGCGCCGTGTCACCTCACCCTATCGCGCGTCCCATGATCTGAGATCACCGTCCCAGTATCTGTCAGTCGTTCGGCTGGGGTGGATCTCAGGGTTCTCACCGAGGCGACCGGCCCGCGGCGATCGATACGCTGGCCGGACAAGTGGATCTCGGGTCTGACTGCCCTGTGGAGGCAACGATGTCGACCGACGAGAAGCACAGATCCGGGTGGCTGCCGCCGCGCTGGTTCATCCGCGCCGCGTGGTGGCTCCACCGCCGGCTGTACGCCGCTGGCGGAGCCCGCTTCCTGCGCCGCCCACGCGACGGCCGGGCCGGCATGCTCCGGCTGACCACGGTCGGGCGCCGCACCGGACAGGAGCGTTCGGTCATCGTGTCCTACGTCCCCGACGGGACCGGCTACGCCACGCTCGCCATGAACGGCTGGGCCGAGCCCGCACCGGCGTGGTGGCTCAACCTGCAGGCTCACCCCGAGGCGCGCGTGGAGACGGTCGAGGGCGGCGTACACCAGGTGCGTACGCGCGAGGCGGTCGGCGCCGAGCGCGACCGGCTCTGGGTGCTGCTCACAGCCGTGGACGACGGCTGGGGCGACCTCAACGACTACGCCGCCCGGCGAAGCCACCCGACGCCGGTCGTGGTCCTGGAGCCCACCGAGCCCGCCTAGCGGACCCGGCTCAGGCCATCCCCAGCCGCTCGCGCAGGAAGGTCCAGGCGAAGGCCGAGAGATGGGCCGACTGGGCGTTGTTGGCGGCGCCGCCGTGGCCACCCTCGATGTTCTCGTAGTAGGTGACGTCCTTGCCTGTCGCGGCCAGGAGCGCGGCCATCTTGCGGGCGTGGCCGGGGTGGACGCGGTCGTCCTTGGTGGAGGTGGTGAGCAGGACGGGCGGGTAGGTCTTGGCCGCGTCGAGCAGGTGGTAGGGCGAGAAGGTCCGGATGTACTCCCACTCCTCCGGCACGTCCGGGTCGCCGTACTCGGCCATCCAGCTCGCGCCGGCGAGGAGATGCGAGTAGCGCTTCATGTCCAGCAGCGGCACCTGGATCACGACCGCGCCGAAGAGCTCGGGATAGAGGGTGAGCATGTTGCCGGTCAGCAGCCCGCCGTTGGAGCCGCCCTGGATCCCGAGGTGGCTCGCATCCGTCGCGCCGGTCTCGACGAGGTGACGGGCGACGGCGGCGAAGTCCTCGTACGCCTTGTGCCGGTTCTCCTTCAGCGCCGCCTGGTGCCAGGCCGGGCCGTACTCCCCTCCCCCGCGGATGTTGGCGACGACGTAGACGCCGCCCTCGCTGAGCCAGGACCGCCCGACGCCGGCGGAGTAGCCCGGCGTCATCGGGATCTCGAAGCCGCCGTACCCGTAGAGCAGTGTGGGGGCCGGGCCGTCGCTGCCGGCTAGGGCGGCCTCGGAGCCGACGATGAAGTAGGGGATCCGAGTGCCGTCGTCCGAAGTCGCGAAGCGCTGCTCGGCGCGGAGACCCTCGGTGTCGAACCAGGCCGGCGCCGACTTGAGCGGCTCGATCGTCTCCGCACCGATCTCGGTCAGCCCGTACGTCGCCGGGGTCAGGTAGCCGCTGGTGACGACCCAGACCTCGTCGGACTCGACCGCGTCGACGGCACGGGTGCCGACCGCGGCCACCGGGTCCGTCGCGGGGAAGTCGGAGCGCGTCCACTCGCCGGAGGTGGACGGGGTCAGCACATGGAGCCTGTTTTTGACGTCCTCGAACACGTTGAGGACGAGGTGGTTTCGCGTCCAGGTCGCCCCGGCGAGCGAGGTCTTGGGAGTGGGCTCGAAGAGCACGGTGAGGTCGCGCTCACCGGCCAGGAACCGCTCCGCGTCGGTCGCGAGCAGCGAGCCGGCGGCGTACGTCGTTCCGGCAACGGTCCACTCCTCACGGAGCTCGATGACCAGCCACTCGCGGTGGAAGCCGGCCTCGGCGGAATCGGGGATGTCGAGCTTGGTGAGGGTCTGCTCGGGGGTGCCGGGGTCGGTGGCGACGTACGTCTCGGACTTGTAGAATGCGATCGAGCGGCTGACCAGGTCGCGTTCGAAGCCTGGGGTGTGGATGTGGCGGGCGGAGATGTACATGTCCTCGTCGGTGCCCTCGTAGACCACCACCGCGTCCTCGAACGCGGTGCCGCGGCGCCACAGCTTCACGATGCGCGGGTAGCCGCTCGGCGTGAGCGACCCCGGACCGAAGTCGGTGAAGACGTAGACCGCGTCGGGGCCGCACCAGGAGAGCGCGCCCTTGGCACCGCCCTGCTCGACGGCACGGGTGAAGCCACCGTCCTCAGGGCGTACGAAGGCCTTCTCGACCAGGTCGAACTCCCGGGTCACGTCGGCGTCCGAGCCACCCGGGGAGAGGTCGACGAGCACCTTGCGCCACGGCTCGCCGGGCTCGGGCCGGAGCATCGAGGCGCCGTGCCAGACCCAGCTCTCGCCCTCCTCCTCGGCGAGCGCGTCGAGGTCGAGCAGGATCTCCCACTCTGGATCGTCGGTGCGGTAGGACTCCGGCGTGGTGCGTCGCCAGATGCCGCGCTCGTGGTCGGCGTCGCGCCAGAAGTTGTAGAGATGCTCACCAAGGCGCGAGACCTCGGGCACCCGGTCGTCAGAGTCGAGCACCTCGAGGATCTGCGCCTCGATCTTGGCGAAGACCGGATCGGCGCCGACGCTCGCGTGAGCCTCCTCGTTGCGGGCCCGAACCCATGCCAGCGCCTCGACCCCTTCGACCTCCTCCAACCAGCCGAACGGGTCCTCCCCGGCGGGGTCGAGCGGGGTCACGATCGTCAGCTCAGAGGTCATGCGGGAAGGCTACTTCGCGGTGCGCAAGTTGCAGCCGACAGGCACAATTGCGGCATGAGTGACGCGGAGGGGTCGTCGAAGGGGTTGCCGCGGCGAGCGGCGACACGGACGGCGAAGCTGGCCGCGCTGCCGATGGGGTACGCCGGGCGCAAGGCGCTCGGGCTCGGGAAGCGGATCGGGGGCAAGCCCGCTGAGGCGGTGCTGGCCGATGTCCACCAGCGCACGGCCGACCAGCTGTTCCGCACCCTGGGCGAGCTCAAGGGTGGCGCGATGAAGTTCGGGCAGATGCTCTCGGTGATGGAGGCCGCGCTGCCGGAGTCGCAGGCGGCCCACTACCGCGCCCAGCTCACCCGGCTCCAGGACTCCGCTCCCCCGATGCCGACCGGGATCGTACGCGGCCTGCTGGCCCGCGACCTCGGCACTGAATGGTCCGAGCAGCTGGTCGAGCTCTCCGACAAGCCGGCCGCCTCGGCCTCGATCGGGCAGGTCCACCGGGGCCGGTGGGCCGACGGCCGCGAGGTCGCGGTGAAGGTGCAGTACCCGGGCGCCGACGAGGCCCTGCGCGCCGACCTGCGCCAAATCGGCCGGGTCGCGGCGATCGGCAACGCGGTCGTGCCCGGGATGGACGTCAAGGCACTGGTCGCCGAGCTGCAGGAGCGGGTCGTCGAGGAGCTCGACTACCCGAAGGAGGCCGAGGCCCAGCACGTCTTCGCCGAGGCGTACGCGTCCCATCCCCTCATCGACGTCCCCGATGTCGTCGCCGTGGGACCCTCGGTCCTCGTCACCGAGTGGGTGGAGTCGGAGGGCTCGATCGCGAAGGTGATCGCCGAGGGCACTCCCGAGGAGCGCGACCACTACGGCGAGCTGCTCGCCCGGTTCTGGTTCTCCGCGCCCGGGCTGACCGGGATGCTGCACGCCGACCCGCACCCCGGCAACTTCCGGGTCCTGCCGGACGGTCGCATGGCCGTGCTCGACTTCGGGCTCGCCGCGCGGCTCCCGGAGCGGGGCTTCCCCGCGCCGATGGGGCGACTGATCCGGATCGCCGCGACCGGCGACGCGGACGCGCTGGTCGCGGGCCTGCGCGACGTGGGCTTCATCCGCGAAGGCATCAAGGTCGAGCCGCAGCACGTGCTCGACTACCTGGCGCCGTTCGTGACGCCGGCGCTGGAGGAGCGCTTCCGGTTCACCCGGGAGTGGATGCGCGAGGAGTTCAAGCGGATCAACGATCCCAAGGATCCCGCCTACACGGTCGGCCTCAAGCTCAACCTGCCGCCGTCCTACCTGCTCATCCACCGGGTCTGGCTCGGTGGTCTCGGCGTCCTGGCGCAGCTCAACGCGGAGGCGCCGTTCCGATCGATCCTCGAGGAGCACCTGCCCGGGTTCGCCGGCTGAGGGCCCTCCCCGTCAGGGCAGCACCGTCTGTCCCACCGGGCCGGGGTTGTAGGCGATCTCCCAGCGTACGCCGTCGGGATCGGCGAAGTAGCCGGTGTAGCCGCCCCACACCCGCTCCTCGGCGGCCGAGGCATCCCGCCCGAGCGACCGGGCGAGCTCCAGGACGCCGTCGACCTCCTCGCGGGTGGCGACGTTGTGGGCGAGGGTGAACGGCGCGACGCCGTCGGCGACGGCGATCTTGCCGACCTCCTCCTCGAACTCGCCCCGGTCCCACAGCGAGAGGATGACGTGCTCACCGACACGGATCATGAGCACGCCGTCCGCTTCCATCTCGGGGGTCCAGCCGAGGCCGTCGACATAGAAGGCCCGGCTCTCCGCCACGTCGGCGACGGCCACGGTGATGAAGCTGATGCGCTGGTCCATGGCAGCAACACTGCCACGGACCAGCGCGGGGCGTCAGACCTCCTTCGCCGAGCCCGGCTTCTCGCGCAGGACGTCACGGCGAGCCCGGTACTCGTTGTCGTCGATCTCGCCCGCGGCGTACCTCTCGGCCAGCCTGGCCTCGCCCGCGCGCCGCGGGCCTTCGGCCACGCGCTTACGGTTGAAGAGGACGACCGCGGTGATGATCGCCGCGATCACCAGGAACCACAGGATCGGGAAGATCGGCCAGAACGCCGGCGGTCCTCCTCCGTCGTGCCATGGTCCGTTCTCGCGCCACGGGCCCCAGTTGTCGCCGGTCACGGCGAGGGTGGCCACCGTCTCGTTGATGCTCATTGCTCGTGTCCAATCTGTTGGGCTTCTCGATGCCTCCAGACTGCTGCGCTCCGGCCACCGGCACATCGGCTCAGGAGCGGAGAACGGGTACGCAATCCCGCGTAGAGTAAAGAGGTCTAGTAAGGTACGCCTTACCTAATTACAGAAAGCGGGACGAGATGTTCATCGCACGGAAGGCGGCAGTGCCCGTCGCACTGATCGCGGTCGCGGCAGGCCTGGCAGCGTGTGGATCTGGCGCCGAAGACTCCTCGAAGGGCGCTGCGGGCGAGGGCTGGAAGCCCGTCACCGTGCAGCACGCGTTCGGCGAGACCGTCATCGAGGAGAAGCCCGAGCGGGTGGCCACCGTCGACTTCGCCAACCAGGAGGTCCCGCTCGCGCTCGGTATCGTGCCGGTGGGCATGTCGAAGATGACCTGGGGCGACGACGACGGCGACGGCGTCCAGCAGTGGACCGAGGACAAGCTGAAGGAGCTCGGCGCAGAGACGCCTGTGCTGTTCGACGAGACCGACGGCTACGACTTCGAGGCCGTCGCCGGCACGGATCCCGACGTCATCCTCGCCGGCTACTCGGGCCTGACCAAGGACGACTACAAGACCCTCAGCGAGATCGCCCCGGTGGTCGCCTACCCGGACGACCCGTGGGCGACCGAGTGGCGCGACTCCATCGTCCAGAACGCCAAGGGCCTCGGCATGGAGTCCGAGGGCAAGGATCTGGTCGAGGACCTCGAGAAGACCATCGCCGATGCCGCGGCGACGCGGCCCGAGCTCGAGGGCACGACCGGCATGTTCATGACCCACGTCGACCCGGCCGACCTGAGCGAGGTCAACTTCTACAGCGCCGCCGACACCCGGTCGAAGTACCTCACCGACATCGGCATGGAGATCGCCCCGAGCATCGTCAAGGCCACGGGCGACAGCGCCGACTACTCCGGCTCGATCAGCGCCGAGCGGGCCGAGGAGCTCGCCGACGTCGACGTCATCATCACCTACGGCGGCCAGGAGCTCATCGACGCGCTCGAGGGTGACCCCGTGCTCTCCCAGCTCCCGGCCGTGAAGAACAAGGCGATCGTCACCCTCGACGGAGCCGAGGCCATGGGCACCGCGGCCAACCCGACCGCGCTGTCGGTGGCCGCCCTGGCGGAGGACTACGTCGGCCTGCTGGCCGACGCAGCTGCGTACACCACCAAGTGAGATGACGACATCTCTGACCGACCGTCAGGACTCCGCGCCCGCCGACCCCGCAGCCCAGCTGCGGGGCACCCGGCGGACGCGGAGCCTGGCGCTGCTCGTGCTCGCCGTCGCCGTGCTGGCGGCCTCGGCCACCTCCATCATCATGGGCTCGCGGGATGTGTCCTGGGCCGACATCTGGGCCGGGATCTCCGGCCAGGCTGAGGGATTCGCGCAGGCCGCGGTGGCCAAGCGAGTGCCACGTACGGTGCTGGCTGCCGTCGCGGGAGCGGCGCTGGCGGTATCGGGTCTGGTGCTGCAGGGCATCACTCGCAACCCCCTGGCCGACCCCGGCATCCTGGGGGTCAACACCGGCGCCTCGCTGGCCGTCGTCAGCGGCATCGCCTGGTTCGGCCTGGTCTCCCCGATCAGCTACATCTGGGTCGCCATCCTCGGCGCAGCCCTCGCATCAGCGTTCGTGTGGACGGTCGGGTCACTGGGCCGCGGTGGCGCCACCCCGCTCAAGCTCACCCTCGCCGGCGCCGCCACCGCGGCCGCGCTGTCGTCGTTCGTCACCGCGGTCGTCCTGCCGCGACCCGACATCTCGGAGAACGTGGTGTCGTGGCAGGTCGGCGGCGTCGGCGGAGCCACCGACGACAAGCTGTGGCTGGTCGCGCCGTTCCTCCTCGTCGGCGCCCTGCTGTGCCTGTGGTGCGTACGCGGCCTCAACATGCTCGGCCTCGGCGACGACCTCGCCTCCGGTCTGGGCGAGCACGTGAACCGGACCCGGCTGCTGGCCGCCGCCGGCGCCGTCACGCTCGCCGGAGCCACCACCGCGATCACCGGCCCGATCGCGTTCGTCGGGCTGGTCGTGCCGCACCTCGGCCGGCTCCTGATCGGGACCGACCACCGCTGGTTGCTGCCCTTCAGCGTGATGGGCGGCGCAGTGCTGCTGCTGGTCGCGGACGTCCTCGGACGCGTCATCGCCCCTCCGACCGAGGTCGACGTCGGGATCATCACCGCCCTCGTCGGAGCGCCGGTCCTCATCGCGGTCGTACGCCAGTCCAAGGTGCGTGAGCTGTGAGCCTGTCTCCGTACGTCATCGGGTCCGAGGCCGCTGCTGACGCGGACCTGCGAAAGGTCGTTGCGGCACGCCGGAGCCGTGAACGCAGGCGTCGCCAGCTGATCGCCCTCCTGGCCTCGCTCGTGGCTGCCGCCTACCTCGGCAGCCTGATGCTGGGGTCGACCACCTACGGACTCGCCGAGGTGGCCGGTGTCGTGTTCGGAGACGACGCCGGCGGTGCCGAGTTCATCGTCGGGCGGCTGCGGTTGCCCCGAGCCACTCTCGCGCTGCTGGTGGGGATCGCCTTCGGCCTGGCCGGCGTCACCTTCCAGACCCTGCTGCGCAATCCGCTCGCGAGCCCCGACGTCATCGGCGTCACCGAGGGCGCGAGCGCGGCTGCGGCCGTCGCCATCGTGAGCTTCTCGCTCGGCGGCCTCGTCGTCTCGTGGGTCGCGGTCGCGGCGGGGGTTGGCGTCGCGCTCACCATCTACCTGCTGGCCTATCGGCGCGGCACCGCTGCGGGCACACGCTTGATCCTCATCGGCATCGGCGTGGCCGCGATGATGCAGAGCGTCATCGCCTGGCAGCTCGAGCGCGCCACCAACTTCCAGCTCGCCGAGGCACTGCGCTGGCTCACCGGCAGCCTGAACGGAGCACTGTGGCGCGACGTCCTCGTGGTCCTCACGGCGGTCGCCGTGCTGGGCAGCGCCGTGCTCCTCCAGACCCGAGCCCTCGCCGCCGCACAGCTCGGTGACGACGCGGCCTCCGCGCTCGGCGTACGCATCGAACGTACGCGGCTGCTCACGATCGTCGCCGCGGTCGGACTCGTGTGCGTCGCGACGGCTGCGTCGGGACCGATCGCGTTCCTCGCTCTCCTGTCCGGGCCCATCGCCGCCCGGGTGGTCGGCTCCCGGGGCTCCCTCCTGGTTCCGGCGGCCCTGGTCGGTGCGCTGCTCACCCTCGTCGCCGACTTCGCCGGCCAGTACGCCTTCGGGACCCGGCTGCCGGTCGGCGTCGTCACCGGCATCCTCGGCGCCCCGTATCTCCTCTACCTCATCGTCCGTGTCAACCGAGTCGGAGGCACTCTGTGACCACCAACCAGCCCGCTGACCAGCCCAACGGCCCGCCGCGCCTGGAGATCGAGAAGCTGACTCTCGGCTACGGCGACCGCGAGGTCGTGCACGATCTGGATCTCGTCATCGCCCCGGGCGAGGTGACCGCCATTGTCGGTCCGAACGCGTGCGGCAAGTCGACGCTGCTCCGCTCGATGACGCGGCTGTTGCCGCCTCGGACCGGCCGCGTGCTCCTGGACGGCAAGGAGGTCCACGCGACGCCGGCCAAGCAGCTCGCCCGGCGGATGGGCCTGCTGCCGCAGTCGCCGATCGCCCCGGAGGGGATCACCGTCGGCGAGCTGGTGGGCCGCGGACGCCACCCGCACCAGCGAGTTCTGGCGCGATGGTCGGAGGCCGACGACCGCGCGGTGACCGCTGCGCTTCGTGCCACGGACACCGTCGATCTGATGGGTCGCACCGTCGATGAGCTGTCCGGTGGGCAGCGGCAACGGGTCTGGATCGCGATGGCACTCGCGCAGGAGACCGAGGTGCTGCTCCTCGACGAGCCCACCACCTTCCTCGACATCAGCCACCAGGTCGAGGTGCTCGACCTGCTGACCGACCTCAACCGCGATGCCGGCACCACGATCGTGATGGTGCTGCACGATCTCAACCTCGCGGCACGCTACGCCGACCATCTCATCGCGCTGCACGACGGCCGCCTGCACTCCGCGGGCCGGCCCCATGAGGTCCTGGTGCCCGAGCTCGTACGGGACGTCTTCGGGATGCGCAGCACGATCATCCAGGACCCGGTCTCGGCCAAGCCGCTCATGCTGCCGATGGGGCGCCACCACATCGTGGCCTTGGACGCGCCGTAGCTAGGCGGGCTCGAGCGCCTCGTCGCGGTCTCGCAGCGGCTCTCCGGACGCCGCGGGCCCCCGCCCGGCGACCGCGTACGCCGCGCAGGCGACGACCGCAGCGGTGACCATCACGATCGCAGCGGGCACGGCGGTCCCTTCGCCACCGAGGCTGACCAGCGGCGAGACCAGCGCGGCGAGCCCGAACTGGAGGGCTCCGAGGATGGCCGAGGCACTGCCCGCGGCCCGCGGCACGGACTCGAGCGCGAGCGCGGTGGCGTTGCCGAAGACCAGCCCGAGTGGCGCGACCGCGACGAACACCGCGACGGCGAGCAGGCCTACCGGGAGGCCGGTGAGCGCGATGACCAGGAACAGCACGGTGCCGGCGAGCGAGAGGGCGAGCCCGAGCCCCACCATGCGGCGTACGTCGACGCGACCGGCCAGGTTGGCCGAGGTCCCGCTGACGACCATCAGGGCGAGGGCGTTGAGGCCGAAGAGTAGTCCGTACGCCACCTCACTGAGGCCCATCATCTCCTGGTAGAGGAACGGCGAGGACGAGATGTAGGCCATCATCACCGCGAACCCGAACGCGAAGGCCAGCGTGTAACCGAGGTAGGTGCGCGAGCCGAGCTCCGCGATCACGGATCCCTGCGTCGTCCGGGCGGCACGGAGCTCGGCCCTCCTCGCGGGCGGGAGCGACTCGCGTACGACCCCCACGACCGCGACGAGCATCAGCACAGCGATCGCGAGCACGACCGCGAGCACTCCTCGCCAACCGAGCGGCCCGGCGATGAAGCCGCCCGCCAGCGGCGCGACGACGGGGGCGACACCGCCGACGACCATCATCAGGCTCATCGCGCGCGCCGCGGCCGGCCCGTCGGCTCGGTCGGAGACGATCGCGCGACCGAGCACCATCCCGGCAGCCCCGGACAGGCCCTGCAGCAACCGGGCCACGACGAGCAGCTCGACGGTCGGGGCGAAGACGGTGGCGACGCTGGCGAGCACGAAGACCGTGGCCCCGACGAGGAGAGGTACGCGGCGCCCGATCCGGTCCGAGAGCGGACCGAACCCGAGCTGACCCACCGCGATGCCGACGAGGAAGGCCGTGAGGGTCAGCTGGATGCTGGTCGCGTCGGCGCCGAGGTCGGTCACCATCGCCGGGAACGCCGGCAGGTAGAGGTCGGTCGCGAACGGCGCGACTGCGGACAGGAGCGCGAGGACGAGCAGCAGCGCGGGCCCGATCGCGGACGCGGGCGGCCCGGCGGGCTCGGAGGTGGAGGAGGTCATGCGGTCGATATTAGTTATGTTTTCATAATTATGAAAGAGCAACCACTAGACTGTGACCATGCTTACCCGCGCCGCCACCGACGAGCTCGCCGATCTCGCGGAGATCATCACGACGCTCGCCCGGGACATCGAACGGCACCATGCCCGCGACCCCGAGATCACCGAGCTGTCGACCGGCGAATGCGCCGTGATGCGCTACGTCGACCGCCACCCCGGCGCCACCCCCAGCGAGATCGCCGAGGACGTCGGCATGCAGCGCCCGAACCTCAGCGCCACACTGCGCAAGCTCGAGGAGAAGGGACTCGTCGTCCGGTCGACCGGAGCCGGCGACAAGCGGGGCAAGGTCGTCGACCCGACCCCTCGAGCGGCCGAGAACCTACGCCGGCTGCGCGCGGTCTGGAGCGACGCCGTCTCCCCCGCCGCCGCCGAGCCCGGCATCGCCGAGCTGACCAGCCGGCTCAGCGCCATCCGCGAGCTGGTCGCCGCCAGTCGCGCCGGTCAGTCCTGACGGATTCCCAAGCCACCGGTCAGCGAGCCGAGCGAGACCCGCTGGCCACCGTCCGCGTCGAAGTTCTCCGGTGCGAGCCAGCGCTCGTGCGCCTCTCGTACGGCCGGCCACTCCTCGGCGGTGACCGAGAACCAGTCGGTGTCGCGGTTGCGGCCCTTCACCACCATGTGGTTGCGGAACCGGCCCTCGTAGCTGAACCCGAGCCGCACCGCTGCTCGCCGTGACGGTTCGTTGAGGCTGTCGAGCTTCCACTCGAAGCGCCGGTAGCCGAGCGTGTCGAAGGCGTGACTCATGAGCAGGTGGATCGCCTCGGTCGCCGCCCTGGTGCGGGCCAGCGCGGGCCCGAAGAGCACTCCGCCGACCTCGATGCTCCCGTTCGCCGGGTTGATCGCGTGGTAGCCCGCGACCCCGCTCGCCCTGCCCTCCCGCTCCCCCTCCTTCGGGACGAACGTGAACGGCACGACGTCGGGCGCGTCGACGAGCCCAGCCAGGTGCATCCACAGGTCCTGCAGCGAGGTCGGCATCGCGATCGGCCGGTAGGTCCACAGGCCGGCGTCCTCGGGGCCGCAGACCGCGGCGTAGAGGTCCGAGTACTGCGTCGACGAGAGCGGCGCGACCCGGACGTAGCTGCCCTCGAGAGTCACCGGCTCGGGCCACGGCCGCGCCTCCCAGGCTTCGACGACAGTGCCCACGGGATAGGAGAAATCGGTCACGGCGGTCATTCTCGCGGACCGCCGCAACCGACTTCTCAGGAGGCTGACGCGTCCACCGTGGCGAGTGAGCGCCGGGCGCTGCCGAGGGCAAGCATTCCGGCCAGGCAGCCCAGGAGCAGCAACCCGGCGAGGACCATCACCGACTCCACCGCGAACCTGTCCGCGAGCGGCCCGAAGACGATCATCGAGACCGGCATCGACACCGACATGACGATCCCGTAGAACCCGAACACCCGGCCGCGCATCGAGTCCTCGACCTGCTCCTGCAAGACCGTCGCGGCGGGCACCAGCAGCGTCTGGAAGAGGATGCAGATCACCAGGCCGGCGACCGAGAACATCCAGAAGTCGCTCGAGACGCCCAGCCCGATGACGAGCACCCCGACACCGACCGAGGCGGCCACCATCAGCCGCACCCGGCGCTTCACCTTGGGTCCGAAGGTGGCCATCAGCGCGCCGCCGACGACCATCCCGACGCTCCAGAACAGCTCGTTGACGCTCAGCATCCAGACCTCATCGCCGAAGCTGCGCGTGATCATCAGCGGCGTGAGGTGCGCCGGGGCGCCGGCCATGAACATGACGACGGCCACGAGGCCCATCACCCAGCGCACGGAGGGGTTCCCCCTGACGTACCGCACCCCGGCGAGGAGATCGCCGAAGTAGCTCACGGGCTCCGTCGAGCGGACCATCTTCGCCACCGGCACCAGCAGCAGGAGGAGTACGCCGGTCACGGCCGTCACGACATCGATGAAGAAGACCGCGACGATGCCGGTGCTCGCGTAGACCGCGGCGGCCACCGCGGGCGCGAACAGCATCATCCCCGACTGGATCGTCTGCTGGGCCCCGTTGACCCGCATCAGGTGCTCGGCCGGGACGATCTGCGGGAGCATGGCGTTGACCGCCGGCCCCTGGATCCCGGCCAGCGCCGAGCGGACCGCCATCGCGACGAAGATCATCCACAGGTCGCCGACGCCGCTCAGCATCAGCAGCGCGAGCACCAAGGTCGCCACCGCGATCGCCGAGTCGGCCCCGATGATCAACAGCTTGCGCGAGTGCCGGTCGGCCCAGACGCCGCCGAAGACCGACACGACCGCCTGCGGCAGCATCCCCGCCGCGACGCTCAGGGTCAGCACCGCGGCCGACCCGGTCTCGACGGTGAGGTGCCACATCACCGCGTACCCGACGATCATCGACCCCAACGACGACACCGTCTGGCCGCCTAGGAAGACCAGCAGATTCCGCTTCCATCGATCCGACTGATGAGCCGACATAGCAACCACTCCCGCATCAGGTGGGCCGCCGTGTCGGCCCCTCACCCATGCCACGAACGGCCACGGTCTGTTTCGACAGTCGCGGAGACGGCTATTCGGATGCCGGGTCGAAGTCGAACGCCGGGAGCCCGTCGAGACTGGAGAGGTTCTTCCGGCGCCGATACTCGGCCGACCCCTCGACTCCCTTGCGCTCGAAGTACGCCGGGAGCAGGTCGCGCTCACCGACGTACGACATCAGCGGAACGGCGAAGCCACAGGAGTCGGAGACCCGCTCGATGTCCACGACGACGACCGCGCGGGCACCGGGCAGGTCCGTGAAGCGTGCGGCCAGGTCGGCGTACTCCTCGTCGTAGCGGGTCACGACCCGGCCACGCCCGTGGAAGCGGACGATGTTCGGCGCCCCGTCAAAGGCGCAGAACATCACCGTGATCCGGCCGTTCTCACGCAGGTGCGCGATCGTCTCGCTGCCGCTCCCGGTGCCGTCGACCCACGCGAAGGTGAGCTCGTCGAGCATCCCGAAGGTGCCCGGGATGCCCCGCGGCGACAGGTTGACGTGGCCCTCCTCGGAGAGCGCTGCGGTGGCTACGAAGAAGACGACCTGGCGATCGACGAACTCCCGCAGCCGCCCCTCGACGCGGGCATGAACCTTTCCCACGCCCGTCTACTCCGGCACGAGGCGGTAGGCGCCGTCGGAGGCGGAGGTGGCCATGGAGGCGTACGCCCGCAGCGCCGCGGAGACCTTCCGGTCCCGGTTGGCAGGGGTGTAGGGCTTGTCCCGCTTCTCCTGAGCCGCGCGACGCTGGTCGAGGACGAGGTCGTCGACGTCGAGGGAGATCGAGCGGTTCGGGATGTCGATGGAGATCGGGTCGCCGTCCTCGATCAGGGCGATCAGGCCGCCGCCGGCCGCCTCCGGGGAGACGTGGCCGATCGAGAGGCCGCTGGTGCCGCCGGAGAAGCGGCCGTCGGTGATGAGCGCGCACTTCTGGCCCAGACCGCGGCCCTTGAGGAACGAGGTCGGGTAGAGCATCTCCTGCATGCCCGGCCCACCCTTCGGGCCCTCGTAGCGGATCACCACGACGTGGCCGGCCTCGACCTTCTTGGCGAGGATGCCGTCGACCGCGGCATCCTGGGACTCGAAGACGATCGCGGTGCCGGTGAAGGTCAGGCAGTCGTCGGGAACACCCGCGGTCTTCACGACGCAGCCGTCGGGGGCGATGTTGCCCGACAGGATCGCCAGCCCGCCGTCTTCAGAGTAGGCGTGCTCGAAGTCGCGGATGCAGCCCTCGGCGGCGTCGGTGTCCAGGCTCGCCCAGAGGTTCTCGGTGGAGAACGCCTCGGTCGTACGCACCCCACCGGGCGCGGCGAGGAAGAGGTCGAGCGCCTCCTGGCTGGGGTTCTCGGCGCGGATGTCCCAGGTGCCCAGCCACTCCTCCATGGTGTCGGAGTGGATGGTGCGGACGTCCTCGTTGAGCGCGCCACCACGACGCAGCTCACCGAGCAGGGCGGGGATGCCGCCGGCGCGATGGACGTCCTCCATGTGGTACTTCGGGCTGTTGGGGGCGACCTTGCTCAGGCACGGCACCCGACGCGAGATCGCGTCGATGTCGTGCACGTTGAAGTCGAGCTCGGCCTCACGCGCGGCCGCGAGCAGGTGCAGCACGGTGTTGGTCGAGCCGCCCATGGCGACGTCGAGGGCGACCGCGTTCTCGAAGGCGCTGCGGCTGGCGATGTTCCGCGGCAGAACGGACTCGTCGCCCTCCTCGTAGTAGCGGCGGCACAGCTCGACGACCGTACGTCCCGCCTCCTCGAAGAGCGCGCGGCGCTTGGCGTGGGTGGCCAGGGTCGACCCGTTGCCGGGCAGGCTGAGGCCGATGGCCTCGGTGAGGCAGTTCATCGAGTTGGCGGTGAACATGCCGCTACAGGAACCGCACGTCGGACAGGCGGAGCGCTCCACCGTGTCGAGCAGCTCGTCGCTGACCGCCTCGTTGACCGAGAGCACCATCGCGTCGACCAGGTCGAGCTTGTCGTGGACCAGGCCCTCGACGGCGACCGTCTTGCCGGCCTCCATCGGACCGCCCGAGACGAAGACCACCGGGATGTTGAGCCGCAGGCTGGCCAGCAGCATGCCGGGGGTGATCTTGTCGCAGTTGGAGATGCACACGATCGCGTCGGCGCGGTGCGCCTCGACCATGTATTCGACCGCGTCCGCGATCAGCTCACGGCTCGGCAGCGAGTAGAGCATCCCGGCGTGGCCCATCGCGATGCCGTCATCGACGGCGATGGTGTTGAACTCCTTGGCTACTCCGCCGGACTCCTGAATCTTCTCGGCGACGATCTTGCCGAGGTCACGGAGGTGGACATGGCCGGGCACGAACTCGGTGAACGAGTTGGCAATCGCGATGATCGGCTTGCCGAAGTCGTCATCAGTCATGCCGGTCGCGCGCCAGAGCGCGCGAGCACCCGCCATGTTGCGGCCCGAGGTCGAGGTTGCGGAGCGAAGAGTGGGCATGCCAGAAGGCTAGACCCGTCGGCACAGGTCTTCTGACACGCGCCACGCGATGGACTGTCGGCCCCGGACGGGACTCAGACCTTCGCGGCCCGAACCACCATCACGTCGGGGATGTCGCGGAGGATCTCGCGCCAGGTCTCGCCTGCGTCGGCGGAGGCCCAGACCGAGCCGTTGCGGGCACCGAAGTAGACACCGGCCGTCTCGTGGTCGTCGGCGCACATCGCGTCGCGCATGACGCCCACGTAGAAGTGGTCGGGCAGGCCCTTGTCGAGCGCCTCCCAGTGGTCCCCGGCGTCGCGCGAGCGCCACACGATCGGCTTGGCCTCCGGTGGGTAGCGGGACTCGCCGGCGCCGATCGGGAAGGTGAAGATCGTGTCCGGCTCCTTCGGGTGGACGACCATCGCGAAGCCGAAGTCGGTGGGCAGGCCGTCGGCGATCGACTTCCAGGAGCCCCCTTCGTCGTCGGAGCGGTAGACGCCGCCGTGGTTCTGCAGGTAGAGCCGCTCAGGACGGGCGGAGTGGCGGGCGACCTTGTGGACGCACTGGCCGAACTCGGGGTACTGCTGCCCCTCGGGCAGGAAGACCGCGATGATGCCGTTGTTGCGCGCCTCCCAGGTCTCTCCTCCGTCGCGGGTCTGGTAGACGCCGCCGGTCGAGATCGCCGCGGTCACCGAGTCCGGGTCGGTGGGGTGCGGCAGGATCGTGTGGAACGCCTGCCCACCGAAGCCCTCGCTCCACTCGGTGCGGTGTGGGTGGTCCCACAGCCCGCGCACCAGCGAGAAGCTGGCTCCGCCGTCGGTCGATCGGAAGATCGCGCCGGGCTCGACCCCGGCCCAGATCGTGCCCTCCGGCAACCCGGGCTGGAGCTGCCAGATCCGGGCCAGGCTCGCGTCGACGTCGTCGGGGAACGACATCGAGGTCTCGGTCCAGGTCTCGCCGCCGTCGGCCGAGGCGCGCACCAGCGCACCCAGCCACAGCGAGGAGCATCCGGCAAGGACTCGCCCGGTTCCGGGCTCGATCATGGCGGAGTAGATCTCCTCCATGTCATGGTGCGGACCGGTGAAGTCCCAGTCCTGCCGGGCGTCGTCAGAGCGCCCTATCCACAGACCCTTGCGGGTCCCGACAAGCAGCTGCGTACCCATGCCTTCCAGCATCCACCCGGTCGCCTTCTGTGGCCAGGAGATTTCGACGAGAGAACGGTGAGGGAAAACACCAGCCCCAGCGGGGGCGGATTCTTCGGCCTGGGCCACCCAGCCCCTAGCCTGAAGTCATGACCAGACCTGTTGCCTGGGAGACGTTCACCGCGATCCTCTTCGACCTGGACGGCGTGATCACGCCGACCGCTGTCGTGCACATGCGTGCGTGGGAGGAGATGTTCAACGCCTACCTGCAGGAGAAGACCCCGGGGGCGCCGGCCTACACCGACCAGGACTACTTTGCGTACGTCGACGGCAAGCCGCGCTACGACGGCGTCCGTGACTTCCTCGCCTCCCGCGACATCCGGCTTCCCGAGGGCACGCCGGACGACGCGCCGGAGCTCGAGACCGTTTGTGGTCTCGGCAATCGGAAGAACAACGCCTTCAACATGGTGCTCGAGCGCGACGGCGTCGAGGCCTACCCCGGCTCGGTGCAGTTCCTGGACTATCTGACCACCCTCGACGTCCGGCTCGGCGTCGTCTCGTCGTCGGTCAACGCGCCGACCGTGCTCAAGGCGGCCGGGCTGCTGGACCGTTTCGAGACGGTCGTGTCGGGAGCCGTCGCAGATGAGCAGGGCCTGCCCGGCAAGCCTGCACCGGACACGTTTGTCTACGCCGGTAAGGTCCTCGGAGCCACCCCGAGCGAGGCCGTCGTGCTCGAGGACGCCGTCTCCGGGGTGCGCGCCGGCAAGGCAGGAGATTTCGCGCTCGTCGTCGGGGTGGACCGTGGCGCAGGCCACGACACCCTCACGGCCGCCGGCGCCAGTCTCGTCGTATCCGACCTTGCTGAACTCATTCCAGACCCTGCTCGAGGAGCACAGCAGTGAAGACCAACGTCGGCCCGAACCCCATGGACCGGGCCCGTTACCCCATCGACCCGTGGCGACTGGTGGAGACCAGCTACTCCCCCGACGACCTCGGCCTGACCGAGACGCTCTTCAGCGTCGCCAACGGCTATCTCGGCATGCGCGGCACCCCCGAGGAGGGGCGCCCGACCTACGCGCACGGCACCTTCATCAACGGGTTCCACGAGACCTGGCCGATCCGCCACGCCGAGAACGCCTACGGCTTCGCCAAGACCGGCCAGACCATCGTCAATGCCCCCGACTCCAAGATCATGAAGATCTACGTCGACGACGAGCCGCTGACCTTCGGCACCTCCGATCTGGAGGAGTACGAGCGGGTGCTCGACTTCCGCGAGGGTGTGCTGCGGCGGCACCTGGTGTGGCGTACGCCTTCGGGCAAGCGGGTCGCGATCAAGTCGACCCGGATGGTGTCGATGACGCAGCGTCACCTCTCCATCCAGACCCTCGAGATCACGATGCTGAGCGGGGCGGCGCCGATCGTGGTCTCCTCCCAGCTGCTCAACCGGCAGGACGGCAAGGACGAGTACCACGTGCCGTCGGCGGCGCTGGGCGAGGGCATGGACCCGCGCAAGGCCTCCGCCTTCGACACCCGCGTCCTGCTCCCGCAGATGTCGGTCGCCGACGAGGAGCAGATGACCCTCGGCTACCGGTGCGCCAACTCGGGGATGACGATCGCGGTCAGCGCCGCCCACCAGATCGACACGCCGGACCCGGTCGAGACCGTCGTCCGTGCCGAGGACGACCTGGCCAAGACGGTCTTCCGGGTCGACGCGACCGAGGGCAGCACGCTGCGGTTGCAGAAGACCGTGGCGTACCACACCTCCCGCGGGGTGCCGGTGCGCGAGCTGGCCGACCGCTGCGGACGTACGCTCGACCGGGCGATCCGCCTGGGCGTCGGCCACTTCGAGCGCGACCAGCGCAACTGGTACGACGACTTCTGGTCCGCCGCCGACGTCGAGATCTCCGCCGCCACGGAGGACAAGGTCGAGGACATCGCTGCGGCCCAGCAGGCGATCCGGTTCAACCTGTTCTCGCTGGCCCAGGCGACCGCCCGCACCGACGGGCTCGGCGTCCCCGCGAAGGGCGTCACCGGCTCCGGCTACGAGGGGCACTACTTCTGGGACACGGAGTGCTACGTCGTCCCGTTCCTCTGCTACACCCAGCCCGAGGTCGCCCGCAACGTGATGCACGCCCGATCGGTGATGCTCCCCGCGGCCCGGCAGCGGGCGCTGGAGATGGCCGCGAAGGGCGCGCTGTTCGCCTGGCGCACCATCAACGGGCAGGAGGCCTCGGCCTACTACGCGGCCGGCACCGCGCAGGTGCACATCGATGCCGACATCGCCTTCGCGCTGATGAAGTACGTCTACGCGACCGGTGACATCGGCTATCTGATCCGCGAGGGCGTCGACATCCTGGTCGAGACCTCACGGATGTGGGCCGACCTCGGCTTCTGGCGCCACAACGGCGAGCCGTCCTTCCACATCCACGGGGTGACCGGGCCGGACGAGTACACCACGGTGGTCAACAACAACCTGTTCACCAACGTGATGGCCCGCTACAACCTGGAGAAGGCCGTCGAGACCATCGAGATGCTCCGGGCGGACTACCCGCGCGAGTACGCGCAGGTCATGGGCCGGCTCGACATCTCCCCCGACGAGGTCGAGGAGTGGGGCCGCTGCGCCGCCGCGATGCACATCCCCTACGAGGAGGGGCTCGGCATCCACCCGCAGGACGACAACTTCCTCGACCGCGAGGTGTGGGACCTGCCCAACACCCCCGATGACGTACGTCCTCTGCTGCTGCACTACCACCCGCTGGTGATCTACCGGTTCCAGGTGCTCAAGCAGACCGACGTGGTGCTCGCCCTCTTCCAGCAGGGCAACCGGTTCACCCCTGAGCAGAAGCGGGCCGACTTCGAGTACTACGACCCGATCACCACCGGCGACTCGACGCTGTCGGCTGTCGTGCAGTCGATCGTGGCGGCCGAGGTGGGCTACCAGGACGACGCGCTGCGCTACTTCTACGACGCGCTCTATGTCGACCTCCACAACATGCACGGCAACACCGTCGACGGGATGCACATCGCCTCCACCGGCGGCGTGTGGGGCGGGCTCGCGTTCGGCTTCGGCGGGATGCGCGACTACGACGGCAAGCTCTCCTTCGACCCGCGCCTACCGGTCCAGTGGGGCTCGCTGATCTTCCGGGTCCAGTGGCACTCGACCCGGATGCAGGTCGCGCTGACCAGCGACCAGATCGTGTTCACCGTCGTGGACACCCCGGGCGAGGAGTTCGACATCCCGATCAGCGTCCGTGGGAAGGAGTTCGTGGTCTCGAAGGGCTCGCCGGTCATCGTGCCGCTCGACGACCAGGGCCCGCGGATCGGCACCCACATCGACGAGGAGCCGCACGGCGGCATCCGCCCCGACGGATCGCGG
This sequence comes from Nocardioides sp. NPDC127503, assembly GCF_040302165.1. Taxonomy (NCBI): domain Bacteria; kingdom Bacillati; phylum Actinomycetota; class Actinomycetes; order Propionibacteriales; family Nocardioidaceae; genus Nocardioides; species Nocardioides sp. NPDC127503. The sequence goes on from NZ_JBEORH010000010.1 coordinate 60,287, forward strand.
ATCACCGCCACCGTTCCCCCGCCGATCCCGCCGGAGCTCTACGAGCAGGACCACGTCGAGCACGCGACGCTCCCGCAGGAGTCGCGGCGCGGGTCGGAGCGGCTCGCGGAGGAGGCCAACAAGGCCCTCAACCTGTCCAACATCTCGCAGACGGACTCGGCGCAGTAGCGGGTCTTTACGTGGTCCTAGACTGACCGGGTGGTCAAAGCTTCTTCCTCTCAGCGGGCGAGGCTGGCCCACCCGGTCGTCCTGGTTCTGATCGGGATCGCGTCTGTGCAGATCGGCGCGACCTTCGCGAAGTCGCTCTTCGACGAGGTCACCCCGACGGCCATGGTGTGGCTGCGACTGTCGCTGTCGGCGCTCATCCTGCTGGCGATCACCCGGCCCCGGGTCCGCGGCCTCTCCCGCCGCGACTGGCTGGTCGTGGTCGCCTTCGGGGCCTCGCTCGGGCTGATGAACTGGGCCATCTACCAGGCGTTCGCCCGGCTCCCGATCGGGATCGCGGTCACCATTGAATTCATCGGCCCGCTCACGATCGCGCTGGTCACCTCGCGGCGGGCCCGCGACCTGGTCTGGGTCGCGCTGGCGGCCGCCGGGGTGGTGCTGCTCGGTCTCGAGCCCGGGCGGATCTCGATCGTGGGCGTGCTGTTCGCGCTGCTCGCGGGGGCCTGCTGGGCTGCGTACATCGTGCTGTCGAAGGCGACCGGAGCGCGGTGGGAGGGGCTCGACGGACTCGCTCTGGCCTCCACCGTCGCGGCGGTGGCGCTGACGCCTGCGGCGATGGCGTACGCCGACGGGCTGGGGTCTCCACACGTGTGGCTGGTCGGGCTGATCGTGGGCCTGATGTCGTCGGTGATCCCGTACTCGCTCGATCTCGTCGCCCTGCGTTCGATCAAGTCGGGGCTCTACGCGATCCTGATGTCGCTGGAGCCGGCCGCCGGCGCTCTGGCCGCGATCCTGATCCTCCACGAGGGACTCTCGGTCCTGCAGTGGCTGGCCATCGCCTGCGTCGTGGTCGCCTCTGCCGGGGCGACGCGCACCGGGAAGCCCGAACGCCACGTCCCGGCCGAGTCCACCCCTGTGTAGTGGGGCGTTTCACACAAGCGACATCCGCACGTCACTGACTCCGAACGTTGAGGTCACTACAGTTCGGTGACAACTCCCCCTCCGCCGCCCGGTCCGCCGCCTGTCTTTGGAGTTGCTCCGTTGTCGACCATCACCGCACCCGTACACACTGCTGCCGTCGCTCAGGTGGCCGCCCTCCTCGCCGCTCGCACAGCGGGGCGAATGGTCGGCCCGTTCCTACGACCCATCCAGCTGCTGCTCGCCTGGCCGGTGGCCTCCCACCTCGTCGCCCGGCACAACGCCAAGGCCGCCGAGGAGGTCCTCCTGCTGCGGCGTGCCGAGCGTGAGGATGTGCAGCACTATCTCCAACTGCTCGCTTCGGAGAGAATGACCGCATGAGTCTTCCGCGGGCGATGGCCGAGTCGACGATTGTGTTCCGGGACGTGCTCTCCGACGACGGCACGCTGATCCGCGCCTGGACCAACGACCCCGAGGGTGTGATCGACGGGCCGACGGTGCTGCTGTGCAACGGCCTCGGCACCAGCCCGTGGAACTGGCCGGCGCTGCTGCACACCTCGTGCGGCGTACGCGTCGTCTCCTGGCAGCACCGCGGCACCTCCGGCTCGGCGCGGCCGAAGGACCCGGAGCAGACCACCTCGAGGCACTTCGCCGAGGACGCTTTGTCGGTGATGGACGCCTTCGCGCTCTCCCGGCCGGTCGTGATGGGCTGGTCGATCGGGGTCAACACCGCGTTCGAGCTGGCCGCGGACCATCCCGAGCGCGTCTCCGGCGTCTTCGGCGTCGCCGGGGTGCCCGGCGACACGTTCAAGTCGATGCTCGGACCGCTGCGGCTGCCCGCCCCGGCGGCCGCGATCGTGACCCGGACCGCCTCGAGGGTGCTGTGCCGTACCGGCTCCCTGATCACTCCGCTGGCGGGGCGCCTCGACCTCGGACCGCGGGCGATCGAGGTGTTCTCGAAGGCCGGTCTGATCGGCAAGGTCCCTGATCCCGAGCTCGCAGCGGCGGCGCTGGCCGAGTTCTTGACCACCCCGGTCGAGTGGTACTTCCACCTCGCGCTGCGCACCTCCCAGCGCCGCTCGGTCTCGCTGCGCCGGATCAAGGTGCCGGTCGTGCTGGTCGCGGGCACCCGGGACCTCATCGCCGGGGCGCGCCACATGTCGCGGGTCGCCGCCGGGGTCAAGAACGGCACCTTCATCGAGCTCGACGGCACCCACTTCGTACAGATGGAGCAGCCCGACCGCGTCCACCAGCTGCTGCTCGGCTTTCTCGCTCGGGTCTCCGAGCATCAGCGCGTCTAGGGTGCCGAGACGACGCCTGTGACGGTGGCCCGGCGGGCGACGCGGCGCAGGGTGGCGAGGACGGCGGGGCCGAGGAGGGCGATGGCGACCGCGGTGGTGATCGCGCGCACGGTGTCCCAGCTGCTGGTCGAGGTGACCAGGGTGTAGCGCAGGAACGTCGCCAGGTTCTCGCCGAACGCGGCACCGGGTTCGTAGGAGAGGTTGCCGCTCGCGCCGGGCACCGTGACGCCGGTGAGCAGCGGCCAGCCCTGCAGGTTGAGGAGGAGCCCGTAGGCGTACGAGGCGAAGATCCCGTACGCCGCCAGCAGCCCGATCTCCCGGCGGCCGCTGGCGCGAGGCAGGAACCCGGCTCCCATCGCCACCCAGGCGGCGCCGAGCATCTGGTAGGGCAGCCACGGTCCGACGCCGGCGGTCACGAGCGCGGCGACGAACAGGCTGGTGCAGCCTAGGACGAAACCGAAGGCCGGACCGAAGACCCGTCCGCCGAGGATGAGCATGAAGAAGACCAGCTCCACCCCGCCGGTGCCGGCGGAGACGGCGCGCAGGACGGCCTCGATCGCGCTGAGCACGCCGAGGACCGCAATCATCCGGGTGTCGATCCCGCCCGTGGAGAGCTCGCTCAGCAGCACCACCAGCATCAGCGGCAGCAGCGCCAGGAAGATGAACGGCGGCTGCACCCGCTCGTAGCCGTGGAGCAGCAGCGGCCAGCCGAACATCATCAGCCCGGCCACGGAAATGATGGCGAGCAGGACGGCCGTGCGGGGCGAGAACCTGATCATCCCTCGCCCACCGCCTCGACGATCTCGCGTACGTTCAACCAGCCCGGGCCGAAGACCTTGCTCACCTGGGGCGCGAAGGCGGGCGACTCGGCCGTGACGCTGCGTACGTCACCGGCGGAGACCACCTCGCCGTCGGCGAGCACCACCACGTCGTCGGCGGCCTCGGCGACGAACTCGACGTCGTGGGTCGCCACCAAGACCGCCTTGCCGGCCTCGGTGAGCTCGCGCAGGATCTCGGACAGGGCGTGCTTGGCGGCGTAGTCGAGCCCCCGGGTCGGCTCGTCGAGAAGCACGACCGGCGGGTCGGCGCTCAGGATCAGCGCCAGCGCCAGGGCGAGGCGCTGGCCCTCGGAGAGGTCGCGCGGGTGCTGGCCGTCGGGGATGCCGGGGACGAGACTGTCCAGGATCTCCCGAGTCCGCGGGCCACCCGCGTCGCACTCCTCGGCCACCGTCTCCAGGTAGAGCAGATCGGCCGCGGTCTGCGGCAGCAGCCCGACGAGCTCGCGTCGCTCTTCGGGGTCGAGGGTCGCCGGATCCTTGCCGCCGACGTCCACCGACCCGGCCAGGCGCTTCTGGGTCCCCTGCAGCGTCCACAGCAGCGTCGACTTGCCCGATCCGTTGCGTCCCATCAGCGCCGTCACCCGCCCCGCGGGCAGCTCGATCGAGACGTCGTGGAGGACCGGCCTACGTCCTCTGGTGACGGTGAGACCGGAACTTCTCAGGCTTTTCCTGCACTTCTCTGGCGTTGCAACGCCTGAGAAGTGCAGGGATACCCGGTTAACCGGGTATTCCAACGACCGCGCCCGCCGCCTCGCATCCCGCACCGTGAGCGGCAGCGGCGACCAGCCGAGCTCGCGACCGAGCTCGACGAGCGGCGGGACGATGGGCGAGGTCTCCAGGACCTCGGCGGGGTCACCGACGGCGACGGAGCCGTCGCCGACGAAGAGCGCAATGCGGTCGGCGAACGGTACGACCCGCTCGAGGCGGTGCTCGGCGAGCACGACGGAAGTGCCGAGGTCGTGGACCAGCCGGGTGATGGTGGCGAGCACGTCCTCGGCGGCGGTGGGGTCGAGGGCGGAGGTGGGCTCGTCGAGCACGACGACCCGCGGGTGGGTGGTGAGCACCGAGCCGATCGCGACGCGCTGCTGCTGCCCTCCTGAGAGGGTACGCAGCGACCGCTGCCGCAGCTCGGCGATGCCGAGCAGGTCGAGGGTCTCCTCCACCCGGCGCCGCATGGTCGCCGGGGGAAGGCCGAGCTGCTCCATCCCGTAGGCGAGCTCCTCCTCGACCGTGTCCGTGACGAATCCGGCCACCGGGTCCTGCCCGACGTAGCCGATGATCCCGGCGCGCTCGCGCGGCGGCGTACGGACGATCGAGGCACCGTCCAGCAGCACGTCACCGTCGAGCACGCCGCCGGAGAAGCGCGGCACCAGGCCGGCGAGTACGCCGAGCAGCGTCGACTTCCCCGAGCCGGTCGGGCCGGAGACGAGCAGCAGCTCGCCCTCCTCGATGGTGAGGTCGACGTCCTTGAGCACGTGCTCGGAGGAGTCGGGCGGCGTGAAGGTGATGCCTCGCAGCTCGATCATGCGACTGCCTCCTCGTGAACGAGCGATGATGCCGGTAGCGGAGCGGCGACGGCCGGGACCAGCCCGACGAGCACACCCAGCATGGCGGTCAGCGTGACTTCCGGGACGGTGCTCACTCCCGGAAAGGCGACCGGGACCTGATAACGGGCGACCCACCAGCCCACGGCGACGACCACGATCCCGCTCAGCGCCACCACGACCTCCGGCCAGCGCCACCGGTCGGGCCGGTAGACGGTCCGCGTCACGCGGCGGCCGGCGAGCGCCAGCCCTCCGGCGGCGGTGCCGACGCCCAGGCTCAGCATGGTGGCGGCCAGCCAGCCAGGCGTGGTGCCGTCCAGCACCGCGTAGACGCCGGCGCAGAGCCCGACGAGCGAGACCAGCATGAGCGCCGAAGTGATCCGCCTGGTGGCGACCGGGACGCCGGCCGTACGTCCGTAGCCGCGGGTGTCCATCCCCGCCGCCAGCGCCATCGACCGCTCCAGGGCGTCCTCGAGCACCGGCACCAGGAAGCGGCGCAGGCGCCTGACGTTTCCGGTCGCACCGGCACGCAGCCGTTGCGCGGCGCGCACCCGCTGCACCGATTCGGCCAGCTGCGGCAGCACGGTCACGGCGACCACGACAGCGGTGCCGATCTCGTAGAGCGCCGGCGGCAGCGAGCGCAGCAGCCGCTTCGGGTTCGCCAGCGCGTTGGCCGCGCCGACGCAGATCACGATGACGCCCAGCCGCAACCCGTCGTAGAGGCCGGCCAGCAGCGCCTCGCGGGTGAGCGGCCCGAGCAGCCTGATCCCCAGCACCCACTCCGGAAGCGGGATCTCGGGCAGGTCGATGAGCACGTGGCCCGGCACCGCGCCCAGGAGCACTCGGAAGAGCACCCGGGTCACGACGATGAACACCGCGAGGCCGACGTAGAGCCGGAACGCCTTCGCCCACGGTTGCTCGCCTCGGCGCGCGGCGACCACGACCGACACCACCCCCACCAGGAGCAGGAGCAGCAACGGGTTGGTGGTGAAGGAGGCGTACGCAGCCAGGCCGATCGCCCACACCCACCAGGCGACGGGGTGCAGATCGCGGGGCAGGTGCGCGACCGCGGCCGTACGGAACAGGGTGCTCATCGCCGACGCCACCACACGGCACCGGCGACGGCGAAGAGTGCGAGGATCCCCGCGGGTGCGACCCAGGCGGGCAGATGCTCGGAGGCCGAATCTGTCGGTTCTTCCGGAAATAACTCCGGCGACGGGCTTGAGGGCGCCCCCACAGCATCCCCAAGCTCCGTCGCCGGAGCGGTAACGACATCGTCGTCTATCCACGTGAACGCAACACCCTGCCCGGAGGTCACGCTGATTTCGGTAACATTTCTGGAGGCGTAGCTCCAGGCCCCCGAATCGTCGGTGATCCAGAGCGACCAGTACGCGTCGGCAGGCGGCATCTGGGCGCAACCGGCCGCCTTCGGGCGCTCATCGACGCGGCATACGACGCTGGGCATCGAGGTCACAAAGGTGAGCGGATGTCCGGCCTTCTCGAAGAGATCGGCGCCGGTGTCGCCCTCCTCGGGCTGGACACAGGTGACCTCGGGGTCGCCACCCAGCGCGTTGGGCTCGACGACGACGGTGACCCCGTCACACGTCTCGGCGGCAGACGATGCGGCGACCGGGGCGAGGACGGGTGCGGTGGCCCCGGCGAGGAACGCCAGGGCCACCAACGAGGACCGCAGGATCAGCACGAGCTCTTCGCGGTCGCGTCCTTGGGCAGGAAGACCAGCGACGGCAGCGCCTGAGCAGCGGCGAGGCGATACATCCCCTCGGACTCCTTGGTCAGGCCCTTGGCGTTGCCCTCGGTCAGCGCGGCGTCGTCATAGGCCACCGCGCCGGCGTCGTCGCCACAGGTCACGACGTGGTCGGCGACCCAGGCCGCCGCCTTCTCCGCGGCAGCGGTCTCACCGGCGCGCCCGAACGCCCATCCGGCCAGGCCGGTGGTGTTGGAGTTGGCGATGTTGCCGGTGGCGGCCTTGAACGACCCGTCCTTCGCCTGGGTCTCCTTCAGCCACTCCACGCCGGCCTCGACGGCCTTCTCCGCCTCCGGGGACGCAACCCCGGACAGGGCGATCAGCGCGAACGCGGTGGCGTCGGCGTCCGGGACGGCCTTCGGGTCGGCGTCGCAGGTCTGGTCAGCGGCGGCGGGGTCGGCCGCGAAGGTGACCCGGAACCAGCCCTCCTCGCACTGCTGCCCGGCCAGGAACTCCGTCGCGGCCGCGGCTTCCTTGCTCTCGGCGTTGTTGAGAGCCCACACGGCGTACGACTGTCCGATGGTGTTGGAGTAGTCGGCCGCCTCCTTGTTCTTGGGGTCGAGCTTGTCGGCGATGCGGCCGTTCTCGGCGACCGTGCCCTCGAGCTGCTTCAGCAGACCGGGGTCGGAGGCGTCGACGTTCTGCTGGAGGACCAGCGCCTTCGCGGTGGCCCCGGCCGAGGTGATGGTGCCGAACCCGGGCGAGGTGTAGGCCTTCTTGTTCTCCATCACGGCCGCGGCGATCGTCGAGATCTCCTCGTCGTAGCCACCGACCTCGGCCAGCGCGATCCCGATGTCGGCGCTGAGCCCGAAGTCGTCGGTGCCGTACTGCGCGTTGCGGGCCACACCCTCCGGCGCCTGGGCCACGAGCCAGTCGGCCACCGAGGTGGACACCTTGGCGTCGTAGGTGGGCTTCTCCCCCTCCTCGACGGCTTTCTCGCCGCAGCCGGCGAGCGAGGTGAGGGCGAGGGCGGCGGCGATGCCACCGAGGACGGTCTTCTTCATGGTTCCTTCCGCGCTGTTCGTCGGGAAGGCCCAAGGCCGACCCGCTGCTTTCCACGACAGCGTCAGGTCAGTACGCGTCCGTCGGCAGGTGCTCCGGCTCGCCCAGGACACTCTCGGTGCCTGGGCCTACGGTTGCGGGTCAGCGCCGGGATTCGACCGGCTTCCCCCACCACGGCGTGTGTTGATTGAGGCTCTGCTATGCGGGGGCAATCCTATGCCTGGCGGGCCCTGCTTGCGGGATCGCCGTCGAGCAGTCACTCTGTCCCCATGCGCCACAGGATTCTCGGCCTTGTCGCAGCATCGATCTCGGCCACCCTTCTCGCCCTCTCCCCGACCACGACGGCCGGCGCGGAGGAGGCACGGACATCGGTCACGTACGTCGATCTGATCGCCATGTTCGGCGAGAAGGTCGGCGACCGGAGCACCGTCGAGACCGGGCTCCCGAGCCTCAACCGAGCGATGACCGACGCCGAGATAACCACCCCCTACCGGCAGGCGGCGTATCTGACCACTCTCGCCAACGAGAGCTCCTTCCACCACGACGCCAAGGGCCGCGACAAGCGGAAGTTCACCGGCCGCGGCTACATCCAGCTGACCGGCGAGGCCAACTACACCGACGCCGGCACCTACTTCGACATCGACCTGCGCCGCCGCCCCGAGCTCGCCCGGTCGCTGGACTACAGCGCCCCGATCTCGCGCTGGTACTGGACCGTCGCCCGCGACATCAACCCGCTCGCCGACGCCCTCGACATGGGCAAGGTCAACGCGGCGATCGGCTATCCCTCGAACAAGAAGGAGGACGCCGAGCGCTGCCGCGACTTCAAGGCCGCGCTGAAGCACCTCCACGGGTCGGTGCCCAAGGGCGTCAGATGCGCCCGCCCGGCCGCCTCCGCGCAGACCCGGTAGAGGACGTACGTCACTTCTTGGTGCGCTTGTCGCTGACCGCGATCGCGGAGGTGCCCTCATCCTTGAGCTCGAAGAGATCGATCGCCTTGATGAGCTTGGTCCAGGTCGCGTACCCGTAGTTGCGCGGGTCCTCGGAGGACTGGTTGCGGATGCGGGAGACCACGGTGCCGACCAGGGCCCAGCCGTCGTCGTCGGCGGCCGCGGCGATGGAGTTGCGCAGCAGCTGGATCAACCGGGCGTTGCGCTTCAGCGCCTGCCCGTTGGTCGCCGATGACGACTGCTTGCGTGTGCGCGTGGTCCCGGGCTCGGCGTCGACCTCGGTCTCCTCCTCGGAGCCACCGAGCTTCTCCACCACGGTGAACCGGGTGCAGGCGCTCTTGAACGGCGCCGGCGTCTTCTCCCGGCCATAGCCGTAGACCGCGCGGCCCTTCTCCCGCAGGTAGTGCACCAGCGGCGTGAAGTCGGAGTCGGAGGAGACCAGCGCGAACGCGTCCGGGATCGCCGCGTGCAACAGCTCGACCGCGTCGATGGCGAGCGCCATGTCGGAGGCGTTCTTGTGCGCGGTCAGGTCGAACTGCTGCATCGGCCTGATCGCGGCATCGTGCAGCTCCTCGATCCAGCCCTTGAGCTCGGACTTGGTCCAGTTGCCGTAAGCCCGTCGGATCGTCACCTCGCCGTACTCGGCCAGGTCGTTCAAGATGTCGTCGATCTTCGAGGCGGGCGCGTTGTCGGCGTCGATGAGCAGTGCGATACGGAAGGGCTCGGTCACGGTCACGCCGGACAGTCTGCCAGTGCACCCCATCGCCGAGTCGGCTCATCCTGACCAAAACCAACGCCGAGTCGGCGCGTCATGACGCGCCGACTCGGCGGAGTTTGTTGTCAGGACGAGCCGACTCGGCGTGGGATCAGGAGAGCTTCTCCAGGATCAGCTCGCGGACGCGCTTGGCGTCGGCCTTGCCGCCGGTCGCCTTCATGACCGCGCCGATGAGGGCACCGGCCGCGGCCTGGTTGCCGCCGCGGATCTTCTCGGCGACGGCGGGCTGGGCGTCGATGGCTTCGTCGACGGCGGCGCCGAGGGCACCGTCGTCGGAGACCACGGCGAGGCCACGGGCGTCGATGATCTCGGAGACCGTGCCCTCACCTGCGAGAAGACCCTCGAAGACCTGCCGGGCCAGCTTGTCGGTCAGCGTCTTGGCGTCGACCAGCTTCTGCACCTCGGCGACCTGCACCGGAGTGACACCGACCTCGGCGAGCTCGACGCCACGGTCGTTGGCGCTGCGGGAGAGCTCGGCCATCCACCACTTACGGGCGGCCTGCGGGGAGGTTCCTTCGGCGACGGTCGCCTCGATCAGCGACAGAGCGCCCGCGGCCCAGACGTCACGCATCTCCAGGTCGGAGTAGCCCCACTCGACCTGCAGGCGGGCCCGCTTGTCAGCAGTACGCTCCGGCAGGCTCGCTCGCAGCTCCTCGACCCACTCGCGCGACGGCGCGACCGGGACGAGGTCGGGCTCGGGGAAGTAGCGGTAGTCGTCGGCGTCCGACTTCGGCCGGCCGGCCGAGGTGGTGCCGGTGTCCTCGTGGAAGTGGCGAGTCTCCTGGAAGATCGCCTCCCCCGCGTCGAGGATCCCGGCGTGGCGCGACATCTCGAAACGTACGGCACGCTCGACCGAGCGCAGCGAGTTGACGTTCTTCGTCTCGGTGCGGGTGCCGAGCTCGCCAGAGCCCTTCGGGGACAGCGACAGGTTGACGTCGCAGCGCATCGAGCCCTGGTCCATGCGTACGTCCGAAACACCCAGACCCAGCAGGATCTCGCGCAGCGCGGCGACGTACGCCTTCGCCACCAGCGGTGCCTTGGCACCGGTGCCGAGGATCGGGCGGGTGACGATCTCGATCAGCGGGATGCCGGCGCGGTTGTAGTCGACCAGCGAGTAGTCGGCGCCGTGGATGCGGCCGGTCGCGCCACCGATGTGGGTGGTCTTGCCGGTGTCCTCCTCCATGTGGGCGCGCTCGATGTCGACCCGGAAGATCTCCCCCTCGACCTCGACGTCGAGGTAGCCGTCGTAGACGATCGGCTCGTCGTACTGAGAGGTCTGGAAGTTCTTCGGCATGTCCGGGTAGAAGTAGTTCTTCCGGGCGAACCGGCACCACTCCGCGATCGAGCCGTTGAGCGCGAGACCGATCCGGATCGCGCTCTCCACGGCCTTGGCGTTGACGACCGGCATCGAGCCGGGCAGGCCGAGGCAGGTCGGGCAGACCTGGGAGTTGGGCTCGCCGCCGAAGGTCGCCGGGCAGCCGCAGAACATCTTGGTGTTGGTGTTGAGCTCGACGTGCACCTCGAGCCCGAAGGCCGGGTCGTAGCGCTCCAGCACCTCGTCGAAACCGACCAGACCCAAAGAATCAGGCACAGCGGTCATCGGGCCACCTCCAGCTTGTCGATCGAGAGCACCGGACCGATGGCGCCCTCGAGGGCGGCACCGACGCGGTAGAGACGGGCGTCCTCCAGGACCGGCGCCAGGAGCTGTACGCCGACGGGCAGCCCGTCGACGTCGGAGACCCCGGCCGGGATGGAGATGCCGGGCGTACCGGCCAGGTTGGCCGGGATGGTGGCCAGGTCCTGCATGTACATGGCGAGCGGGTCGTCGAGCTTGGCTCCCAGCGGGAAGGCGGTCGACGGCGACGTCGGCGAGACCAGCACGTCGACCTGCTCGAAGGCCTTCTTGAAGTCCTCGATGATCAGCGTGCGGATCTTCTGCGCCTGGCCGTAGTAGGCGTCGTAGTAGCCGCTGCTGAGCGCGTAGGTGCCGAGGATGATGCGGCGCTTGACCTCGTCGCCGAACCCGGCGTCGCGGGACGCCTTCATGACGTCCTCGGCGGACGGGTCGCCGTCGGGGGTGACCCGCAGCCCGTAACGCATCGCGTCGAACTTGGCCAGGTTGGAGGAGCACTCCGCCGGCAGGATCAGGTAGTAGGCAGCCATCGCGTGCTCGAAGCTCGGCGTGGAGACCTCGACGACGTCGGCACCCAGCTTGGTGAGCAGGTCGACCGACTCGTTGAACTTGCGCATCACGTCGGGCGCCCAGCCCTCGCCGGCGAGCTCCTTGATGACGCCGACCTTGAGACCCTTGAGGTCACCGGTCGCGCCGGCGCGGGCCGCGTCGACGAGCCCCGTCACCGGGGTAGTCGTGGACGTGGAGTCGAGCGGGTCGTGGCCGCCGATGAGCTCGTGCAGCAGGGCGCTGTCGAGGACCGTGCGGGTCACCGGACCGACCTGGTCCAGCGAGTTGGCCAGGGCGACCAGACCGTAGCGGGAGACGGACCCGTAGGTCGGTTTCACGCCGACGGTGCCGGTGACGGCACCCGGCTGGCGGATGGAGCCACCGGTGTCGGTGCCGAGCGCCAGCGGCGCCTCGAAGGCGGCGACGGCCGCGGCCGAACCACCACCGGAGCCACCGGGGATCCGGTCGAGCTTCCACGGGTTCTTCGTCGGGCCGTACGCGGAGTGCTCGGTGGAGGAGCCCATCGCGAACTCGTCCATGTTGGTCTTGCCCAGGATCGGCAGACCGGCTTCCTTGATCTTCTTGACCACGGTCGCGTCGTACGGCGGGACCCAGCCCTCGAGGATCTTGGAGCCGCAGGTCGTCGGCAGGCCGGTGGTGGTCAGCACGTCCTTGACCGCGATAGGTACGCCGTCGAGAGCATGCAGCGCGTCACCGTTGGCCCGGCGCGCGTCGGAGGCGGCGGCCTGGGTCAGCGCGCCCTCGGCGTCGATGTGCAGGAAAGCGTGGACGTCGCCGTCGACCGCGGCGATCCGGTCGAGGTGGGCCTGGGTCAGCTCGACCGAGGTGGTCTCGCCAGCGGCGAGGGAGTCGGCCAGCTCGGCAGCCGACTTCAGGATCAGGTCGCTCATCGCGCTACCTCCGTGAGAACAGGTGAAGCGTACGGAGGCAGCGCGATGACGGCCTCATGGTTCGCTCGCTGACGCTCGCTCACTGCTCGTCCCCCAGGATCCGCGGCACCGAGAATCGCTGCTCCTCAACGCTCGGCGCGCCGGAGAGCGCCTGCTCCGGCGTCAGGCCGGGCACGACGACGTCCTCACGGAAGACGTTGGTCATCGGAAGCGGGTGGGAGGTGGCAGGCACGTCGTCGCCGGCAAGCCCCTGGATCGAGGCGACGGACTCGAGGATCACCTGAAGCTGCGGGGCAAGGTGATCGAGCTCGGCGTCGCTGAGGTCGATGCGGGCGAGGTCGGCCAGGTGCGCGACCTCGTCGCGGGTGATTTCTGGCATGCGCACATCCTAGGTGTCAGCGCCCCCAACTCTCACGTCGGTGAGCCGTGGCAGTTGCCAAGCCATAATGTTAGTGACTAACATTATGGCGTGGTCACTTCCAAGACGCTCCGAACCAGGGCCCGCATCCTCGATGTCGCCCTGGATCTGTTCGAGCGCCAGGGGTACGACGCGACGACCGTGAGCCAGATCGCCGAGACGGCCGGCATCACGCAGATGACCTTCTTTCGGCACTTCCCCACCAAGGACGCGGTGCTGGTCACCGATCCGTACGACCCGCTCATCGCCGAGGCGGTCGGGGCGCAGCCGCTGGGGCTACCGCCGCTCCACCGGGTCCGAGGTGGTTTCCTCAGCGCTCTCGCCGGGATCGCCGAGGTAGAGGACGCCACTGCCCGTCGACGCGTCGCGATCGTCGCTCGCCACCCGAGCCTGCGCGCGGCCGTCGCTGTGTCCACCCAGGACACTCAGGACGCGATCGTCGAGCGGCTGGCCGCTGATGGCGCTCCTCGTCTCGACGCCGTCATCGCGACCGCGGCCGTCCTCGGTGCGGTGACGGCGGCGCTGATGTCGTGGGCGGACCCCGACAGCGTCGCCCTCGACGACGACACGTCGCTCGAGGAGCTCGTACGTCACGCCCTCGACCAGCTCACCCCGACGACCGGCGAACGATCATGACCGCGCTACGCCTCGACGCCGTCAGCCACTCCTTCCCGGCCCACCGGTCGCCGTGGGCCAGGCGCCGCGAGGGCAGGCCACGCCTGGCGCTGGACGACCTCTCCCTCCACGTGGACCACGGCGAAGTGGTCGCGATGATCGGCCTCAACGGTGCCGGCAAGACGACCGCGCTGCGCGCGCTCGCCGGCAGGCTCCGCCCCGACTCCGGCACCGCGAGGATCCTCGGCAAGGACGCGGCCGACCTGCCACGGAGTGTTGCCGCACAGTTCGGGCACGTGGTCGACGCACCACTCGTCTTCGCGGATCTCACCGTGACCGAGAACCTTCGAGCCGCCGCGCGCCTGCACGGTTGTCACGCCGATCAGGCCGAGGAGCGGGCCACCGCCGCCAGGAACCGGCTCGGCCTGGATGCGTGGGCAGACGTACGCGCACGCGCTCTCTCCCAGGGCAACAGGCAGCGTCTCGGCATCGGGGGCGCCACGATCCACACACCGCGCGCGCTGGTGCTCGACGAGCCCACCAGCGCCCTCGACCCGCGTGGAGTGGTGATCGTGCGGGAGCTGGTGCGGGACCTGGCGGCACAGGGCGCGGCCGTCCTCGTCAGCAGCCACCATCTCGACGAGGTGTCCCGGATAGCCGACCGCATCGTGGCGGTCCACGCCGGCCGAGTGGTCGACACCTTCAACCCCAGCGGCCCCGATCTCGAGTCGCGCTTCTTCGCGAGCGTGCTCGCAGCCGAGCGCGAGGAGCCCCGAGCCTCCATCAGAGGAGAGACATGATTCCCGGTCTGCGAGCAGCCCTCCAGGTCGAGGCACTGCTGCTGCGCCGGTCGGTAGTCCTCCGGATCGCCGTTCCGGTGCTGGTCGTGCTCGTCCCGTGCGCCAGCTTCGGTGCCGTGGCCCTGGCGCGCTCCGACTACGGGGTCGGCGCGACCGCAGCGAAGCTGGCCCCGTACGCCACCGGCGACCCCGGAACCACCGTGATGGTGGCGCTCGCCCAGATCCTCAGCGTCGCGGTGCTCACCGCCGGCGGGTTCGCGACCGCATGGGCGTTCGGGCAGCCCTTCACCGACGGCACCGCAGGTGCATCCTTCGGGCTGACGGTGCCGCGCACCACGATCGCGCTGGCCCGCTGCCTGGTGATTCTCGCGAGCCTCGCGGCCGTCGTGCTCGCCGCGACGCTCGTCGGATTCGCCCTCGCCGCGCTGGCGGGCGTGACCCTCGCGACGGGGCCGGCGGACACCACCCCGGGACTCGGCCAGGCGACCGTCACCGCCCTCACCGCCGGGATGCTCGGCATCGGACTGGCCCTTCCGTTCGCCTGGGTCGCGACGGTCACCCGGAGCGCGTTCGGCACCATCGGCGTACTGATCGCCGTCATCGCCGCCACGCAGGTGATCGTCCTCCTGGGTGCCGGCTCCTGGTTCCCCTACGCGGCGTCGTCTCTGTGGACCGGCATGGGCGGGCCCGAAGCTGCCGCGGCCGTCGGCGTGCCGCAGCTGGCGCTGACCGCTGCCGTCGGCCCGGTCGCAGTGGTCGCCGTCGTGCATGCCTGGCAGCGCCTCACCGACGTGTAGCGGCCTAGGACGTCTTGTTCGGGCCGCCGCCGTTGGACGGCTTGCCGGTCGGCCTGCCTCCGGTGCTGGGCCGGGTGGACGGGGCCTGGGTCGGGTCGGCTGCCTGGGTGGGGTCGGTGGTCGGATTGGGCTCGGCGGCCTGAGTCGGCCGGTCGCTGGGCGTGGTGGTGGCCTGGGTCGGCGTGTCTCCCTGCGTCGGGGAGGGGTCGGCGGTCGACGCCGGAGTCGGGCTCGGCGAAGGAACCGGCTTGTCCTTCGCGGCGTCGCGAGCCTTCTTCTCCAGCGCACCATGGACGTCGCCGACCTCGGGTACGTCCGGGCTGCCCACCGGCGCCGCGAGCGCGACCAGCCCGGCCAGCATCACCGAACTGAAGGCCAGCACCAGTCCGCCGCGCCGAGCAGCAGGCGCGGCGACCGCGCTCCATGCCCAGATCCGCTCGCGACGGCGTCGCAGGTCGGCAGGCAGGTCGCTGTGGATCGCCGCCCAGCTGTTGATCGGAGCCAGCGCGTAGCCGATCCCCTGGAAGCCGAGCAGCGCCGCGATGGCGAGCCCGGTCGCCCCGCCGCTCACCCCGACCATGACCGCCATGGCCAGGCAGACGGCCGCGGCGAAGGTCTCCACCAGGTTGCCCCGCACCACGTCCCGCACCCGCGGCTGCCCCTTGATCTTCGGCGTACGCAGGAACGTGCCCTCACGCGAGACCAACCCGAGCCAGGAGGCCCGCGCGACGGTGACCCCGAGCGCCAGCCACAGCCCGAAGGCACCGAGCGCGTCGCGCCAAGAGGCCCCGCTGCGCAGGCGGACCAACGCGATCGAGCGGGCCGCGCCGAAGAGCACGAGCGCGACGGTGGCGAACAGGAGGAGGCCCGAGAGGCGGCGTACGACCAGTCCCCCACCCAGCATCAGGTCGAGTGCGCCGGAGATCAGGAAGAAGGTGAACAGGGCGCCGGCGAGGTCGCCGAACCACTGCAGCCCGCCGATGAGGTAGGCCCAGCGCTGCGACAGGGTCATCTGGTTCTCCTCGGTGCGACGTCCGGGGAGCAGCGAGCGCCAGTGCATGCGCAGGATCTGGATGCCGCCGAAGCACCACCGGAACCGCTGCTTCTTGAGCGTCTCGAAGGTCAGCGGCATCACGCCGTGGCCGTAGGAGCGGTCGACGTGCATGCCGTTGTAGCCCATCTTCAGCAGCCGCAGCGACAGCTCGGCGTCCTCGGTGATGCACCACTCGTCCCAGCCGCCGGACCGGATCAGGGCCGAGGCCCGGATCAGTCCCATGGTGCCGCCGAAGATGGCGCCGTTGCGCTCGTTGCGGGACACCTGGCTGACGTCGAAGAAGTAGCCGTAGGAGTGGTAGAGCCTGCGGAAGTACGCCGAGACATCCCAGTCCCGGTAGTCCTGCGGCGTCTGCACGAACGCCACCGACTCGTCGCTGAAGAGCGGGGCGTTGTGGGCCAGGAAGTCACGGGCGACGTGGTAGTCGGCGTCGACGATCCCGACGACCTCAGTGCGCGGGTTCATCCGGGTCAGCGCGTAGTTGAGCGCCCCGGACTTGAACCCCGGCCAGTTGGCGAGGTGGATGAAGGTGACCCCGTCGTACTGCTCGCAGAAGTCCTGCACCGGCCGCCACAGCGCGGGATCGTCGGTGTTGTTGTCGATGACCAGGATCTCGTACGCGTCGTAGTCCAGCTCGAGCATCCGCTGGAGCGTCTCGATGACCATCTCAGGCGGCTCGTTGTGGGTCGGGACGTGCAGGCTCACGAAGGGCCGGCCCCAGCCGGGGTGGTGCTCGCCGCGCACCGGCCAGCCACGCCAGCGGCGCCGGGCGAGCACGTCGACCATCTCCCACAGGTAGCCCACGCCGATGACGAAGACGAAGACCTCCAGCAGCCACAGCAGGCTCGACAGCGTCGTCGTCCACGCGCCGGGGTGGATCGTGACCGTCCACAGCCCCACATAGGTCAGGTAGAGCAGACCCACGTCGATGGTGAGCGCCCAGCCGACCAGACCGCGTACGTCCCAGTCCCGCGCCGCGGGCAGCCAGGCCAGCAGCGAGGCACCGAGGGCGACGCCGCCGATCGCGGCCCGGGTGACGTCCTGGCCGAGCAGCAGGCCGACCCCGAGGGCGGCCGCCGCGGTGACGGTCGCCGCGAGGATCGCCGTGGCCGCGGAGAGCGAGCCCGAGCGGGGCGTACGGATGGTGAACAGCAGCACGGTCGCCGGGACCAGCAGGACCGCGGCGACCGTGAGAAGTGGGGGAAGGGCGTCGAGCACGGCCCCACACTATGGGGGGTATTTCCTAGCCGAGTCCAGCGGGTCCGGCCTCCAGCAGGACCTTGAACGCCGCCTCGTCGAGGATCGGCAGGCCCAGCTCCTCGGCCTTCGCGGCCTTGGAGCCGGCGTTGTCGCCGACCACGACGTAGTCGGTCTTCTTGGAGACCGAGCCCGCGGCCTTGCCGCCGCGGCTGATGATCGCCTCCTTGGCGCCGTCGCGGGAGAAGTCCTCCAGCGACCCGGTGACGACGATGGTCAGGCCCTCGAGGGTCCGCGCCACCGACTCGTCGCGCTCGTCGGCGAGGGAGACCCCTGCCGTACGCCACTTCTCCACGATCTCCTGGTGCCAGTCGACCTGGCGCCACTCGACGATGGCCTCGGCGATGATCCCGCCGACCCCCTCGGTGGCGGCCAACTCCTCCTGGGAGGCGGCCCAGACGGCGTCCAGCGAGCCGAACTCGGTGGCGAGCGCCCGGGCCGCAGACGGGCCGACGTGGCGGATGGACAGCGCGACCAGCACCCGCCACAGCGGGACCTGCTTGCGCTCCTCGAGGTTGCGCAGCAGACCGAGCGCGTTGGCGTTGAGCACGCGGTCGCCGGCCCCGGCCTCCTTCTCGGCCTTCTTCGCGGCACGGGTGAAGAACGCGGTGGTGCCGAGCTTGGCCTCGTCGAGCGAGAAGATGTCGCCCTCGTTGGTGATCACCTCGGCGGCCAGCAGTGCGTCCGCCGCTTCGTAGCCCATCCCCTCGATGTCGAAGGCACCGCGTCCGGAGGCGAAGAAGACCCGCTCGCGCACCTGCGCCGGACAGCCGCGGTGGTTGGGGCAGCGCAGGTCCTTGTCGCCCTCCTTCTGCTCGGCGAGCGTGGTGCCGCACGCGGGACACTCGGTCGGCATCACCCACTCCGGCAGCCCCTCGGGTCGCAGCGGCAGCACCGGGCCGAGGATCTCCGGGATCACGTCGCCGGCCTTGCGGAGAATGATCGTGTCGCCGGGGCGTACGTCCTTCCGCTTCACCTCGTGGGCGTTGTGCAGCGTCGCGCGCTCGACGGTCGAGCCGGCGACCTTGGTCGGCTCCATGACGCCGAAGGGCGTGACCCGGCCGGTGCGGCCCACGCCGACGTCGATGGCGAGCAGCTTGGCGTTGACCTCCTCCGGCGGGTACTTGTAGGCGATCGCCCACCGTGGCGCGCGGCTGGTCGAGCCGAGACGGCGCTGCAGCGAGATCGCGTCGACCTTGATCACGACACCGTCGATCTCGTGCTCGGTGACGTCGTGGCGGTGCTCGCCGAAGTAGCTGATGAACTCCTCGACCTCCGCGAGGGTCTTGAGCACCTTGACCCGCTTGGAGGTGGGCAGCCCCCAGGCCTTCAGGGCGTCGTACGCATGCGACTGAGCGACCGGCTGGAAGCCCTGCCGGGCGCCGATGCCGTGGCAGACCATCCCGAGCTCGCGGGTCGCGGTCACCCGCGGGTCCTTCTGGCGCAGCGACCCGGCGGCGGAGTTGCGCGGGTTGGCGAACATCGGCTTGCCCGCGTCGACCAGGGAGGCGTTGAGCTTGTCGAAGGCCTCGATCGACAAGAAGACCTCGCCGCGCACCTCGACCAGGTCGGGCACCGGGAACTCGTCGGTGCCGGTGAGCCGGTGCGGGATGGACTTGATGGTGCGTACGTTCGGGGTGACGTCCTCACCCGTGCGGCCGTCGCCGCGGGTCAGCGCCCGGACCAAGCGGCCCTTCTCGTAGAGCAGGTTGATGGCGAGCCCGTCGACCTTGAGCTCGCACAGCAGCTCGGCCTGACCGGCGCCGTCCTTCGCGATCCGGGCGTGCCAGCCGGCCAGCTCGTCGAAGGAGAAGACGTTGTCGAGCGACTCCATCCGCTGCAGGTGGTCGACCGCGGTGAACTCCGTCGAGAACGTGCCACCGACCTTCTGGGTCGGCGAGTCGGGCGTCCGCAGCTCGGGGAACTGCTCCTCGAGCTCGTTGATCCGGCGCCACTTCTGGTCGAAGTCGGCGTCGGAGAGCGTCGGATCGTCGAGCACGTAGTAGCGGTAGCGAGCGTCCTCGATCTGCTCGGCGAGCTCCTGGTGCTCGTTCTTGTGCTCAGGGGCCGCGTCGGTCACGTCATCGTTCACGGGCACCATCTTGCCTGGTCCCGCCGACAATTTCCGACCGCATACCCACCCAGGCGTTTTCGGCGTTTCATCGACCCAAACGACACTCAACCCCCTCAATATCGACGCAACCCATCAACACCTGGGTGACGCGGGTCACGACGGAGGGTAAAGAGGGCTACTTTCCTCCCCCGTCGGGAGAGGCGGGCCGACACCAACCCCCAAGTGACCGCCTTGTGAGGTCTGCAGTGGTATCTCGGGTCGTGGTGACGCTGCTGGCGGCGCTCGCGCTTCTGCTGGCTCCGGTCGGTGCTTCGTACGCGCTCGGGCTGGGCAGCGCCTTCTCCGACGCCGAGGTCGAGGTGTCGATCGTCGAGCAGTCCAAGGACGGCGTGGTCCTCAGTGTCCACGGCACCGACTACACCGGCAAGGATCCGGGCATCGAGATCGCGCTCAACCCGGTCGGCTACCGCGGATCGGGCACGAGGAGCACCTTCGTCAAGTCAGTCGTGATCAACCCCGACGACCCCGACGACTGGACCTACGCCTTCACCCTCGACGCCGCACAGGTCGCCGAGCTCGACCCCGACACCGACTACCAGATCATGACGATGCGTGGCGGTGGGCGCGATCTCTACGACTCTGCCGATTCGCGGGCGGTGGGTGTCCCCTTCGACTTCGATGCGCTCACTCAGCCCAGCAGCTCACCGACTCCGGAGGAGCCTTCGGACGACACCGGGTCCTCGGACGGCTCGGGCTCGGGCACGGGCACGGGCTCCGGTGGCGGTACGTCCTCAGGTCGACCCGCAGGTGGTGACTCCGGCGACGGCGCCGAGGCCGGCTCCGGTGAGAAGCCGAGGAAGAAGGCGACCAAGAAGCCGTGGACCGCGCCCGAGGAGCCGCCGACGGCCAAGGGTCTGAGCCTGACCGGGCTCGACGACGCCTCCGTGGACGCGGAGGACGTGATCCGCGCTCAGGCCTCCGGATTCAAGCCCAACGAGACCGGCATCAGGGTCGTCGTCTACTCGACCCCGCTGGTCCTCTCGACCAGCGTCAAGGCCAACGGTCACGGCGTCGCGAAGTGGTCCGGCCGGCTTCCCAAGGACATCGGCCTCGGCAAGCACACCCTCACCTTCCAGGGCTCGGTGAACCGCGGGGTCTCGTTCGTCGTGACCGGCACCCCGAGCGACGGCGAGTGCGCCCAGGGCGGCTGCGCCCCTAAGACAGAGGCCGTCAAGCTGGCGGCGCCGGCCGAGGAGGGCGGCGTCGGCCCGCTGACCTGGATCATCGTCGCCTCGATGATCGTCCTCGCCCTCGTGGCCAGTGCCGTCGCCATGCTCGCCGGTCGCCGCAAGCGCGACGCGGAGTGGGACGAGCCGAGCTATGCCCAGGCACCGCGGTATCCCTCGGACCCGCGGCAGGCATCGGGGCCCTACCCGGCCCACCCGCGCCAGCAGACTCAGTCGCGGCCCGAGCCTCCGCTCCCGCGCCGGCTCCCCGAGGACCAGCAGCCGGTCCGGCACCAGCCGGGTCCCCGTCAGCCGGGTCCGCGGCAGCCTGCTCCGCGTCAGCCGAGCCACCGTCAACCGGCCCTCCAGCACCTGGAACCGCAGCACGCGGCTCCCCCGCAGCCTGCCCATCGCCAGCCGCGGCCGCCGGAGTCGTTCGCTCCGCCGAGCCAGCGGGGCCAGGTCTATGACAGCCCTGCCTACGAGGGCCAGCGGATCGCCGGACGCTGAGCGCGGTCAGCCGACCAGCGACTCACCCCGGCGGGCGGTCTCGGCCGCAACCGTCGGCCACAGGGTCTCCAGTGCCACCTCGAGCCCGGTCAGGACCGGGTCGAGGTCGTCGCCGGGGAACGGCGCGGGCGCCTGCTGGCGTACGACCGCACAGAAGGCGGGGAGGTCCCCCTCCTTCTGGTGACAGCGGACGGTCTCGGCCGAACCGTCGGTCCAGCCGTCGTAGCCGTCGCTGTCGCCCTTGGAGCAGGTGAGCGTCTTGGGGCACTTCCGCTGCCCGGCGGGCAGGTTCGGGGCATGGACCGCGGTGACGGTACCGCCGCCGGCGGTGGTGCCGACGACGCCGAAGGCGCCCTTGCCGTAGTCCGAGACGTCGGCCTTCTTGAACGAGTCGATGTCGGCGTACGCCATGGTCTCGAGCAGCCCTGCCGCGATCGCCCCGGCGGTCAGCGCGACCTCGCCGGTGCCGTTGGCGCCATCCGAGGGAAAGCCGCTGACCTGCGCCTTCGTCATCTTCATGGTCGTCTTGGTGCCGAGGCGCGGGTCGGTGACCAGGGCGATGAGATCGTCCACGTTCACCTCGAGATCGAGCTTGCGGGGATCGCCGGTGACCTTCTCGCCGACGTAGGCGGCCCGGCGCTCCTCTCCCCCGGACGTGTGGGAGACCATCAGCTGACCGGGCGTGCCGTCGTCGGTCGCGAGGTCCCAGGCAACGGTGGCCGCGCCGGTCTCGGCCTTCACCTCGACACAGCCTGCCATCCCGTCGTGGCACCAGGTCGAGAGCAGGTCGTCATCGACCGGGCCTGCCTTGACCTCCAGCGAGTGGTCGTCTCCCCACAGGAGCACGGTGCCGACCTCGTCCTGCTCGAAGTAGAGGTCGCCGCCCTCGAAGGCCTCCGGCTCGACGAGCACGCGCTGGAGCGTGATCGCCGCGAGCGCCTCGGGCGTCGCGGGCTGGTTTCCGGGCCGCAGATCGGCCGGGTCAATGCTTGCTGCTTTCGTCGGCACGGGCTTCTCGTCCGCCTCGTCCGCTTGGCGCACCTCGTTGCCGCAGCCGACGAGCAGAAGTGTCGCGGCCAGAAGTGCCATCCCCCGTTTTTGCATGGGGGGAATCTACGCCAGGTGACGTGCACTTTCGGTGAGGATTCGCAGGACGGTGCGGGCCCATCGCCCATCGGCCCCGGCGAGGCCGCACGCGGGCGTCAGGACGATGTCGTTCGCAGTATCCAGCCCGAGCATGTCGAGCCAGCGCTCCACGGTCTCGGTGACCAACTTGTCGGTGGGTGCAGCGCCCGCCGGAGCGATCGAGGGAACCACGCCGAGCGCGACAGTGTCCCCCGCCTCCAGGGCCGTGGCCAGGTCGTCATGGTCGGCGGCGGTGAGCTGGGTCAGATCGACGCTGATCCCCTTCGCGCCGGCGTTGCGGAGCAGGTCCAGCGGGGTCCCGGGAGCGCACGAGTGCACCCACGGGATCGCGCCCTCCTCGGCGATCGCACCGAGCACCCACTCCAGCGCCTGGGAGGCCTCGGGGAGGTCGACGCTGCGGTGCTTGCCGAATCCGGAGGCGGTCGGCACCTGGGCGTTGAGCACAGCGCTCAGCGCCGGCTCGTCGATCTGGACGATCAAGGTCTCCGCGCCCGGGAGGCGGCGGCGTACGTCACGGATGTGGGTGCGTACGCCGTCGGCCAGCGCCTGCGCCAGGTCACGCCGGGCGCCGTGGTCGGCGAGCAGCTTGTCGCCGCGCGGCCGCTCGACGGTGGCGGCGAGGGTCCAGGGCCCAGCGACCTGGATCTTGAACGCACCACCGCCGGAGGTGAGCGGCGAGTCCTGGACCAGCTCCTCGACGGTGTCGAGGTCCTGGGCGAGCAGGCTGCGGGCGCGCCGGTGGTCGACCCCGGCGGAGCCGGAGGTGCCGGTCAGCCGCCAGCCCGCGGGCTGCAGGTCGGCGTCGAGCCCCTCGAGGACCGCCAGCGCCCGGCCGGTCATGTTCGCGATCGCGCCGCGCGCGGGCAGCTCGGGCAGGTGCGGCAGGTCGGTGAGCTCGCCGAGGACGACGCGGCAGGCCTCTGCGTAGTCCTCACCAGGCAGCGACCCGACTCCGGTAGCCCTCACGCGAGAGCCACCCGGCGGGTCGTGGAGATGGTGACCGAGCCGACGACGCGGGTGCCTTCGTAGATAACCGCGGCCTGGCCCGGCGCGATGCCGTAGGCGGGGTCGAGCAGCTCGATCTCGGCTCCCTCGGGGACCACGGTCACCCGGGCCCGGTGCTCGTCGCCGTGCGCGCGCAGCTGCACGGTGCCCTCGAGGACACCCTCGGGCGCGCGTCCGGCCCACCGCGGCCGGATCCCGGAGAGCCCGTCGACGGCCAGGTGCTCCCTGGGCCCGACGGTGACGGTGCCGGAGACCGGCTCGATGTCGAGCACGAACCGTGGCTTACCGTCCGGCGCGGGCTTGCCGAGGCGGAGGCCCTTGCGCTGCCCGATCGTGTAGGCGTACGTCCCCTGGTGCTCGCCCAGGACCTCACCCGTCTCGTCGACGATGGGCCCGGACTCGTTGGGCGCCCGGTCGCCGAGCTTCTCGCGCAGCCAGCCGGCGTTGTCGCCGTCGGCGACGAAGCAGATGTCGTGGGAGTCGGGCTTGTCGGCGACGAGCAGGCCACGGCGAGCGGCCTCCTCACGCACCAGTGGCTTGGGGGTGTCACCGAGCGGGAACAGCGAGTGCTCGAGCTGGGCCTGGTCGAGCACGCCGAGCACGTAGGACTGGTCCTTGCCGGCGTCGACGGCGCGGTGCAGCTCGACGAGCCCGTCGGCCCCGGTGCGAAGCGTCGCGTAGTGGCCGGTCGCGACCGCGTCGAAGCCGAGCGCGAGCGCCCGGTCCAGCACGGCGGCGAACTTGATCTTCTCGTTGCAGCGCAGGCAGGGATTGGGGGTGCGCCCCTCGGCGTACTCCGACATGAAGTCCTCGACCACGTCCTCGTGGAAGCGGTCGGAGAGGTCCCAGACGTAGAACGGGATGCCGATCACGTCGGCGGCACGGCGGGCGTCGTTGGAGTCCTCGATCGTGCAGCACCCACGGGCGCCGGTGCGGTAGGACGCCGGGTTACGCGAGAGCGCCAGGTGGACGCCGGTGACGTCGTAACCGGCCTCCTTCGCGCGGGCGGCGGCGACGGCGGAGTCCACTCCCCCGGACATGGCGGCGACCACTCTCATCGCTGCAACCCCGCAGCCCGGCCGCGCTCGACCGCCGGCCCGATGGCCGCGACCAGCCGGTCCACGTCCTCGGTCGTCGTGGTGTGCCCGAGCGAGAAGCGCAATGAAGAGCGCGCCTGCTCGTCCGACTGGCCCATGGCCAGGAGCACGTGAGAGGCCTGAGGTACGCCAGCCGAGCAGGCCGCACCGGTCGAGCACTCGACCCCGGCGGCGTCGAGCAGCATCAGCAGCGAGTCGCCCTCGCACCCGGGGAACGCGATCTGGGCATTGTTGGGCAGCCGGTGGCGGCCGAGCGGCGCCAGGGCCGGGCCGTTGAGGTGGGAGTCCGGCACGACCGCCAGCACCTGCTCGACCAGCTGGTCGCGCAGCGCACCGACCCTGGTCGCGTACGCCTCCTGCTCCTTGACCGCGAGCTCGACGGCGGCCGCGAAGCCGACGATGGCCGCGGTCGCGTGGGTGCCGCTGCGTACGTCGCGCTCCTGGCCTCCGCCATGGACGAGCGCGGTCAGCTCGAGCTCGCGGCGCACGACGAGCGCCCCCGCGCCCACCGGGCCGCCGAGCTTGTGGCCGGTCAGGGAGAGCGCGTCGACGCCGCTGGTCGCGAAGTCGACCGGCACCGCGCCGACCGCCTGGACGGCGTCGGAGTGGACCGGGATCCCGTGTTCGGCGGCGATCGCGGCGATATCGGCGACGGGCTGCAGCGTGCCGACCTCGTTGTTGGCCCACATCACCGAGATGAGCGCGACCGAGGCGGGGTCGCGCTCGATGGCCTCCTTCATCGCGGCGAGGTCGATGCGGCCGGTCGCGTCGCACGGGATCAGCTCGACCTGCGCGCCCTCGGTCGACTCCAGCCAGTGCAGCGGGTCGAGCACGGCGTGGTGCTCGACGGTGGAGGCCAGGATTCGGGTGCGAGCAGGGTCCTGCCCGCGGCGCGCCCAGAAGGCACCCTTGAGCGCCAGGTTGTCGGCCTCGGTCCCACCGGAGGTGAAGACGACCTCCCCCGGCCGGGACCCGAGCGCCGCGGCGATCCGTTCTCGGGACTCCTCCAGCACCCGGCGCGCACGGCGCCCCGATGCGTGCAGCGAGCTCGCATTGCCGACCAGCGCCAGCTCCGCGGTCATCGCCTCGATCGCCGCCGAGGCCATGGGCGTGGTGGCGGCGTGGTCCAGATAGACGGTCCGGGGGTTCATCGTCTACCAAGGGTACGGCGCACCCGGCGTGCGCCACGAACCGCCGCCGACGGTCCGGGCGAGCTGCGTACGCAACCTGACGTTCACCTCTGATCCCTAGGTTCGTGCCATGTCCCAGGGATTCCGTGAATACATCGACAACCTGATCACCGAGGGTCACACGATCGGCGAGGATCACGATGACGACCCGGTGCTCCTGGACCCGGCCGGCAGGGCCGTTGACACCTGGCGCGAGAACTATCCCTACGCCGAGCGGATCGCCCGCGAGGTCTACGACGAGCAGAAGTACCTTCTCCAGGTCGAGCTGCTGAAGTTCCAGCGCTGGAACGACCTTGTCGGCGGCAAGCACGTGCTGATCTTCGAAGGCCGGGACGCGGCCGGCAAGGGCGGCACGATCAAGCGGTTCATGGAGCACCTCAACCCCCGCTACGCCCGCACGGTCGCGCTGTCCAAGCCGTCGGACCGTGAGTCGCAGCAGTGGTTCTTCCAGCGGTACGTCCAACACCTGCCCACCGCCGGTGAGATGGTCCTCTTCGACCGCTCCTGGTACAACCGCGCCGGAGTCGAGCGGGTCATGGGCTTCGCCTCCGACGACCAGTACGAGCAGTTCATGCACCAAGTGCCGCTCTTCGAGCAGATGCTCGTCGACTCCGGCATCACGCTCACGAAGTTCTGGTTCTCGGTAGGACGCTCGGAGCAGCGGACCCGGTTCATCATCCGCCAGATCGACCCGGTACGGCAGTGGAAGCTCTCCCCCATCGACGTACAGTCGCTGGACAAGTGGGACTCCTACACCGCCGCCAAGGAGGAGATGTTCCGCCGCACCGACACCGACCAGGCACCCTGGACCACGATCCGCTCCAACGACAAGAAGCGCGCCCGCCTCAACGCGATGCGCTACTTCCTCGCCAACCACGACTACGACGAGAAGGACGCCGACGTAGTCGGCACCCCCGACCCCCTCATCGTCCAGCGCGGGATCGACGCCGTCGGCGACTGAAGGATCAGCCAGGCCACGAGATGCGCCCCAGCTGCGCCTCGATGCTGTCGTCGAGCGCGCCGGCGTCATCCTGCGCCAACGGAAGAACCGACTCGTACGCCGCGACGAACGCTTTGCGCACATCGGCCGGTGTCGGGCGCCAGTCGCGGTAGCGCGTCCCGAGCAGGACTGCGGCCTGAGCGAGGTCGTCCACCCGGCGCCGGTACGTGGTCTCCTCCAGATCCAGGACCGCCGCGATCCTCCCCCGCGCCCAGAGGATGTTGGCCGACCTGAAGTCGTTGCCGACCAACTGGGCGCCCGGTGCCGGCGGCTCGTCGGTGGGGACCCGCTCCGGGTACTCGGCCATCGCAGCGTGCACCCTCGCGACCATCTCGCCCGCAGCCCCGACCTGGACGGGATCGGTGATGTCCAACAGCTCACCATCGACAACCCGCTGAAGCCCGAGCGAGAACCCATCGACCTCCACCTGGACCCTGCCGTCCCGAGCCGCCTGCGGCATCGACACAGGTATCCACGCTCCCCCAGCCACACCGTGAGTCGTGCGATCGCCTCCAAGCGCGCAAACACGCGTGGCCGCATCGACCACTTGGCGATCATCCGACAGCCGTCGACGGTGATCCACGCCAGACAGTTGGAGTCGCTGATCACCAGCCGTTCACAGGCCGCCACCTTCAGTCCCCAGTGCGCGGCCAGTACCCGGTCACCCAGTCCGTCGCCTCGGCCGCAGTGGCGAAGCCGAACCGCTCGGTCAGCGCAGCGCCTGGATCGGCTGACTCCCAGAGCATGCTGATCGCCGCCGTCAGCGCTTCGGCTTCGGTCATGGGTCGCAGTCAAGCAGGTGGGGTGTGGGCGTTGTTGGGTGTTGCGTGGTACTCGATCTCGAATGCTGATGGCCGCCGACCCTTTCGGGGAGGGTGTTCTCAACGGCTCCCGGAGTAAAGGACGGCCTTCGGCCGCCGGCTTCGCCGGTCGCCTTCGGCGATCATCTCGACAAGCTCGATACATCGCCTTGACACCGGGACCCGCCGAGAATTTTGGCTGTATATCGGGTCGGCGGCGAGGGTGTGGCGCAGCGGATTCAGTTGCGTACGGGTTTGGGATCCGTGGCCGGTCGCGCGACCGAGCGGACCATGGCTCGTCGATGCCTACGGCAGTGGGCGGGACCTTGTGAACCGTTCACAAGCGAGCCGTCGCTCTGATCGGGTCGAGTCCGGCGCTGGCGGGGTCATGAGTTCCCACTGATCCGGAGGGTCCCCACGGACGTGAAGGTTCCCCATCCTCCGGAGCGTGGGGAACCTCCACCGCAGTGGGGACGTGTCCCCGCCAGCAGGGAACGGCGAGCGTGGAGTCGAGAGTTGGCCGGAACGCTCGTTGGACACCGGGACGGACGGCTTCAGCGAAGGCTGAGCCCGTCGGCCGTGGGGTTGTCTGGCCCGACGGGCGGGGCCTGGTGGAGTGACTCCTCGCCCAGCCGGTTAGGGGCGGCGGGTGAACCGGATGGTGCCGTCGGGTAGTCGCTCATGGACGTACCCAGCGTTGTGTGCCAGGCGGTGATGATGCGGGCACAGCAATGCCCCGTCCTTCAGGTTGGTCTTCCCGCCTGTGGCCCAGGGTTCTAGATGGTGGGCATCGCACCATTCCGGTGGCATGTCGCAGCCCTCGGCTTGGCAGCACTTCTGCTGCAACCGGAGCGCCTTGCGTTGGATGGGCTGGAAGAACCTGCTGCCTCGGCCGGCGTCGAGGACTTCGGTGTCTCCGCCGAGGACCCAGGGGATGATGGTGGCGTTGCAGGCCATCCGCCGGGCTTCCGCTGCCGAGATGGTGGTGCCGTTGGTCTCGTCGTAACCCAGGGTCGCGATGCCGAGGTCCTTGCGGAGCTCCTCGAGGCTGATGACCACGTTGATGGTCGTCGCATCACCGCCGTGGCGAGGAAGCGCGGCGGGGTCGATGGTCTCGAGGAGCCGGGCGAAGCCCTGGCCCATCAGTCGCTCCCACGGCGGCAGCGGGGCACCCTTGGCGACGAGCTGCTGTTTGCGGGGCTGGGCATAGGCCTCCACCAGTCGCTTAAACCTCATCCCGACCGAGGTCGGCAACACTCCGTCGAAGCCGACGGTGCCGTCGTGGTTGTCCCACACCCTCAGCGCGGTCTTCTGCTGGGCACGTTCTTCCTCAGCCAACAACGCCTTTGCCTCGGCGTCCTCGAACCGAACCGGGTCGACCTCGGCCAAGATCCGTTCCCCGACGATGCGGAGCTCGTTGGCGGTCAGGCGGGTGGCGTAGTCGACCAGCAGCTTCTCAGCCAACACCAGGTCCTCAGCACTGGCTACCGGGTCGGTCTCGATCTTGTCGAGCGCCTTGGTGATTACCCTCGCCTTGTCCTGGGACACAACACCCTCAGCAAGGCCGGCAGCGACGAGCTCGTACTTCGCGACACTGGCCGCGAATTTGATCTGGGACCGGGCCACGCCCTTGTCGACCAGCAACTCAGCACGCATCCACGCGGAGGCGTCCTTGGCGCCGGTCTCCTCAGCAATGTCGCCTGCCGTGGCGAGCACCCGCAACTTCAATGCAGCCACCTTGGCCTGGATCTTCTCGAGCCGTTCCAGCCGGTCCTTCTTCTGCCTGGTGCGCCAATAGGCAGGGTCTCTGGTCAACAGCTTGTCGAGGGAGGATTCGATGGCACTCATCTCCGCATCGATCGCATCATCGGGGTTGGCGCCCCACGGGTTGATGTCGCGTTCGAGACTCATCGCGTCCCTCCCTTCAGAGGTGTGTTGTGATGGGTCTGATTCTACGCTCCTCACACCTATCTGGCCACCTATTTATGCAGGTCAGAGGCAGTTTCGCGGTGAGCGAACGATCTCGCATCTGTGGATGGTAAGTGGCCCGTAGGGCCACCCTTCCGCCCCATTAACCTCACCTGTCTCAAGCAAGATCTCTCCGCGCCACACCCCGGCCGCCGCCCCGATAGCCAGCCAAATCTTTTCTCGATCTGGTCCGGAGTCCAGGACCGCCGAAGGCGGCCGGCGAAGCCGGCGCCCGAAGGGCGTCCTTGACGCCGGACCAGATCGAGAAGACCCTCCAGAAAGGGTCGGCGGCCCCACCCCAACCAAGAACCACGGCACCCGACGAACCGGGCCCACCACCCACGTACGCTAAAAGCCCCTGACCACCCCAAAATCCCAGCTACCGTCCAAAGCCATGAAACCCCTCGGCAACGTGCCCTGGCCCCCAGACCCGATAGTCACCGACCGTCTGATCCTCCGACAGACCAAGCCCGAGGACAGACCAGGATTGGTAGAGCTCCTCACGGACGAAACCGTGCAGGCGTACCTCGGCGGCCCACAGCACACCCGAGAAGAGCTGGAACAGCTGATCCCCGAGGATCCCAACACCAGGCCCGGAATCTTCGCCGTCGAGCACGCGGGCGAGTTCATCGGAAGGATCACGATCCAGCGGCGCGATCGGGCGTGGGCACACCACGTACGCGAGGAGGGGGACGAGGTCGAGCTCGGCTACGAGTTTCTGCCGGCATCGTGGGGCACAGGCATCGCGACGGAAGCCACCCAGGCAGCGCTCGGCTGGATCGAGAAGACGCTCCCGGGCGAGCCGGTCGTCCTCACCACCCAGGTGGCCAACGAACGCTCCCTGCGCCTGGCCCGGAGGCTCGGGTTCGTCGAGGTGGAACGGTTCCTCGGCTTCGGAGCCGAGCAGTGGTTCGGGGTGCTCAAGACCGGTTAGCCCGGCCGTGACTCACTCCGAGGGAGTGCCGAGGTAGGCGACCAGGGCCAGGTGGTCGGTGCCGGGCACCTCGACCGTCTCGGTCGCCAGCGCGACCAGGTCATCGCCGATCAAGACGTGGTCGATGGCGGTCGAAGGCGGAAGAGGTACGCCGGCGAACCCCTCGGTCGGCCAGGTGGGCTGCCAGCCGGCGTTGCTGGCCCGGGCGGCGTCCTGTACGTCAGCATCGTCGAGCAGCTGCCGGACCGTGTGGTGGTCGAGCGAGGCGTTCAGGTCGCCCAGGACGAGGTCGGGCTTCTCCGCGGCCGTCTCCTCGATCATCAGCTCCTGCTCGGCCGGCCACGATGCGAGCGTGGGCGGCGCCGGGTGCGCGACGACGACCCGCCACTCTCCAACGTCGGCGACCCACGATCCCATCGACGTCTCGATCCGACGCGACTTGGTGATCGGCTGGTCGGCGAAGAGCATCGTGCCCGTGGTGCCGGGCGCGGCCTCGCCGATCCGGTAGGGCAGCTGGTCGCGCAGGGTCCGCGACAGCTTCGCGAACGCCGCCGGGGTGATCTCCTGGATGGCGAGCACGTTGACCTTGTGCGCGCGCACCGCCTCGACCACCACGTCGGTGTCGCCCTTGCCCTCGAAGAGGTTGGTGGTCATCACCGTCAACGGCTCACCGGCGCTGGTCGCCCGGGATCCGGCGTACAGCGGCGCCTGCCAGGCCAGGTGCACCGCCAACAACAGCGCGACGACCCCGGCGACGACCCCGAGCCGGATCCGCCCGGGACCGGTAGCCAGCCAGACCAGCACCAGGATCGCGATCAGACACAGGGCGTACAACCCGACGCCGAAGGGCGCGAACGCCGCCAGGCGCACCGCCCGCAGGTCCGTGCTCGCCAGGGCCCGGGAGAAGGTGATCGCCAGCGCGGGCAGGCCACAGAGGACCAACACTCCCCACGCCAGCACCAGCGGCACCCACCGGGCTCTGTTCACAACACCACCAGGTCGTCGCGGTGGATGACCTCGCGAGCGTACGCAGCCCCGAGGTTGGCCTCGAGATAGCCGGAGGAACGCCCGGCCAGCCGCGGGATCTCGTCGGCGTCGTAGTTCACCAGGCCGCGCGCGACGGCCACACCCGACGGGTCGACGACGTCGACGGGGTCTCCGGCATGGAACGCCCCGGAGGAGCCGGTGACGCCCGCCGCGAGCAGAGAGGCACCGCGGCGACTGATCGCAGCGACCGCGCCGGCGTCGACGGTGATCGAGCCGACCGGCTCGGTGGCGTGCTGGAGCCACAGCAGCCGCGCCGGGCGCCGCTTGCCGACAGCATGGAACAGGGTGCCGACCGGCTCGCCCGCCAGCGCGGACTCAGCCTGGTCGGCTGAGGTCAGCACGACCGGGACACCGTCGTCGACAGCGATCCGGGCGGCTTCCAGCTTGGTCACCATGCCCCCGGTGCCGACTCCGGCGGCGCCGGCCTTGCCGATGGTCACCCCGGCGAGGTCGGCCAGCGAGGCGACCTCGTCGATCCGCTGCGAGCCGGGCTGGGACGGCGGCGCGTCGTAGAGCGCGTCGACGTCGCTGAGCAGCACCAGCAGGTCCGCCTTGACCAGGTGGGCCACCAGCGCTGCGAGCCGGTCGTTGTCGCCGAACCGGATCTCCGAGGTGGCCACGGTGTCGTTCTCGTTGACGATCGGGAGCACGCCCAGGTCGAGCAGCTTCGACAGCGTCGCGTCGGCATTGCGGTAGTGCGCCCGTCGGTTCAGGTCATCGACGGTGAGCAGCACCTGACCTGCGATGATGCCGTGCCGGGCGAGCTCGTCGGTGTAGCGGTGAACGAGCAGACCCTGCCCCACGCTCGCCGCTGCCTGCTGCTTGGCCAGCGCCCTCGGACGCTTGGCCAGCCCCAACGGCGACAGCCCGGCCGCGATCGCCCCGGAGGAGACCAGGACGACCTCCTGTCCGGCGGCCCGAGTCTTGGCGAGTACGTCGACCAGACCACTCACCCGGGCCGGGTCGATGCCGCCGGCCGCGGTCGTCAGTGACGAGGAACCGACCTTGACGACGATCCGCCGCGCGCCGGTGACCTGGACACGACTCACTCGGCCTCCTTGGCCTCGGGATCGTCCTCGGCCCAGTCGCTGTCCGGGTCGTCCTCCCCGCCGATCTCGTACGCCACCGGGCCGGCCCCGTCACGCAGCCGACGGGCGACGTCGGCGCGGGCTTCGTACTCTTCCTTGGTCTCCATCCCGGCGTCGATCTCGCGTCGCCGGGAGGCAGCGGGGCGCTCCTCGTAGAAGCGCTGGTCCTCGCCGCGGCGGCCGAGCATCTCGGCACCGGTGTCGATCGAGGGGCGGAAGTCGAAGACGACCGAGTTGGCCGGGTCGCCGATGATGACGGTGTCGCCCTCCTGGGCGCCGAGCTCGACCAGGCGCGTCTCGACGCCGAGCCGGTTGAGGCGGTCGGCGAGGTAGCCGACGGCCTCCTCGTTCTCGAAGTCGGTCTGCCGCACCCAGCGCTCGGGCTGCGGGCCGCGGACGAGGTATTCGCCGTTCTTCGACACCTTGACCGTGAAGCCGTTCTTGCCCTCCGCGCCCTCGGGTCGCAGCACGATCCGGGTCGGCGGGACCACGGGGACGTCCTTGCGGGCGGCGGCCACCAGCTCGGCCATCGCGTAGATCAGCTGCTGGGTGCCCTCACCGGAGGCGGCGGAGATCTCGAAGACCTTCATCCCGCGCTTCTCGAACTCGCCGACGGTCATCTCGGCGATCTCGCGGCCGTCCGGGACGTCGACCTTGTTCAAGGCGACCAGCCGGGGCCGGTCCTCGAGGCCGCCGTGGCGGGTGAGCTCGTTCTCGATGACGTCGAGGTCATCGATCGGGTTGCGGCCCGGCTCGATGCTCGCGGTGTCGATGACGTGGACGAGCGCGGCGCAGCGCTCGATGTGGCGCAGAAACTCGTGGCCGAGGCCGCGACCGTCGGCGGCACCCTCGATCAGGCCCGGCACGTCGGCGACGGTGAAGGTGATCTCGCCGCCCTTCACGACGCCGAGGTTGGGCACCAGGGTCGTGAACGGGTAGTCGGCGATCTTCGGCCTGGCTCGTGAGATCGCCGCGATCAGGGACGACTTGCCGGCGCTCGGGAACCCGACCAGTCCGATGTCGGCGACGACCTTGAGCTCGAGCCCGATCTCTCGCGCCTCGCCGGGCTCGCCGAGGAGCGCGAAGCCGGGAGCCTTGCGCTTGGAGGAGGCCAGTGCCGCGTTGCCGAGCCCGCCACGGCCGCCCTCGGCGATGACCAGCTCGGAGCCCGGGCCGACCAGGTCGGCGAGGACGTTGCCGTTCATGTCGGTCACCACGGTGCCGTCGGGGACGGAGAGCACCATGTCCTCGCCGTGGGCGCCGTTCTTGTGGTCACCGGCGCCCTGGCCACCGTTGGGGGCCTTGCGCTTGGGACTGTGGTGGTAGTCGATCAGGGTGGTCACGTCGGGGTCGACGCGCAGGATGATCGATCCGCCCGGGCCGCCGTTGCCGCCGTCGGGGCCTCCGAGCGGCTTGAACTTCTCACGGTGGACCGACGCCACCCCGTGTCCGCCGCGACCGGCCTCGACGTGGAGGGTGACGCGGTCGACGAAGGTGGGTACAGCCATGGCTCCAGCCTACCGACGGCACGCCCCACACCTGTTATCCGCGCGACGCGTCGCGGCCTCGGGTGCAGACTGTGCGCATGCGTGTGGGAACAGTGATGTGGCCGATCGAGGACTGGCCGGCGATGGGCGAGCGTTGGGCGCAGGCCGAGCAGCTCGGGTTCGAGACGGCGTGGGTCTATGACCACCTGGCCTGGCGCGGGCACAGCCCGTGGGAGGAGGCGTTCACGTCGATGGCGGCCGCGGCCGCGCTCACCTCCACAATCCGGCTGGGCACGCTGGTGACCACCCCCAACTTCCGTACGCCGATCCCGACCGCCGCGGCGATCCGCAGCCTCGACCGGATCTCCGGTGGGCGCATCACGATCGGCATCGGCGCGGGCGGCGACGACCACACCTCCGACGGCGACGTGCTCGGGCGGGAGTTCACCCCTCGCGAGCGCGCCGACCGGTTCGCGGAGTGGACCCGCACCGTCGACCAGCTGCTGCGCGAGTCACCGGTGACGATCGACGGCGAGCACTGGCAGACCCACGAGGTCTCCGTCTCCCCCGGTCAGGTGCAGCAGCCGCGCACCCCGCTGTGGCTGGCCGGCAACGGCCCGCGCGGGATCCGGCTCGCCGCCGAGGTCGGCGACGGGTGGATCGCCAATCCGCAGAGCGACGACCCGAAGGCGTACGTCGCCGAGCGGCTCGAGATGCTCCGTACGGCCTGCGAGAAGGCCGGCCGGGACTACGACGCGATGCCGAAGCTCTTCATGTCCGGCTTCACCGACGAGCCGTGGACCGAGTCGGCCGACGCGTTCGAGGACCTCGTCGGCTCCTACGCCGAGATCGGGATCACCGACATCGCGATCCACTGGCCGCGTGCCGGGACCCGCTGGGAGGTCTCGCAGCAGGTCTTCGAGGCGATCGCACAGCGCGCGACAGAGCTCTGAGACAACCCCACAAGGCGAAAGGGCGCTCCCCAACGGGGAGCGCCCTTTCGAAGAAGTGCTATCGACTCAGGCGTCAGCCGGAACGATGTTGATCACGCGGCGGCCGCGGCGCTTGCCGAACTCGACCGCGCCGGACTGCAGGGCGAACAGGGTGTCGTCGCCGCCACGGCCGACGTTGGTGCCGGGGTGGAAGTGGGTGCCACGCTGGCGGACGATGATCTCGCCGGCGCTGACGACCTGGCCGCCGAAGCGCTTCACGCCGAGGCGCTGTGCGTTGGAGTCGCGACCGTTCTTGGTGCTTGCCGCACCCTTCTTGTGTGCCATCTTCTCAGTCCTTTAAGTGTCTCTAGAACGCCGGAATCAGGCGTTGATCGCGGTGACCTTGACCTGGGTGTACTTCTGACGGTGACCCTGGCGCTTCTTGTAGCCGGTCTTGTTCTTGTACTTCTGGATGATGATCTTCGGGCCCTTGGAGGCACCGACGATCTCAGCCGCAACCGAAGCCTTGTCGAGGCCGGTCGAGGTCACGTTCTCGCCGTCGACCAGGAGGACCACGGGCAGCGAGACGGCCGAGCCGTTCTCGCCGTCGAGGCGGTCGATCTCGATGACGTCGCCGACAACGACCTTCTGCTGCTTGCTGCCAGCCTTCACGATCGCGTACACCGCGGTCTCCTTCATTGCTCCGAACTCAAAGTCTTGTGTCGACCCGCGGCAAGGCAGACCGGACCCCGAAGCGATAGGTGCCAGCAGATGCCTGCAGGAACGGCGCACTGCGCACGCCGAGATTCAATCTTACGTACGCGGCGAGGTAGCCGCAAAACGCCGCGGCACCGTCCACTTGGACAATGCCAGTGACATGGTGCCCCAGAAGGCCCCGATCGCACCAACCGGGCGCCCGGTTTGGCCGCAGCCCCTACGAACCGGGCACGATTCCGGGCATGATGGCGCCCATGACCTCGACCGAACCGTCGCTCGCGAACGAGGCCCGGCAGGAGGAGATCCTGGCGCGCGCACGTACGACCGGCCGGGTCTCGGTGACCGATCTCGCGCCCGATCTCGGGGTGAGCGTCGAGACGATCCGGCGCGACCTCAAGGTGCTCGCCGACCGCGGCGTCGTTGAGCGGGTGTACGGCGGCGCGGTCGCCCTGGAGAGCGGCAGCTTCGAGACCTCGCTCGAGTTCCGGGCCGGCCGAGACGTCGACGAGAAGCACCGGATCGCCCGGGCCGCCCTCCAGCACCGGCACGGTGCGGAGACGATCTACATCGACGAGGGCACGATGCCGCAGTTCCTGGCCGAGGAGCTCGTCGGCCAGGGCCCCGCGACGATCATCACCCCATCGCTTCCGGTGGCCACGCGTCTCGCCGCCGATCCGGACCTCACCGTGATCGTCCTGGGCGGCCGGGTCCGCACCATCACCCGCGGCGTCGTGGACCAGTGGGCGACCCGGATGCTCGCCGACCTGGTGATCGACCTGGCCTACATCGGTGCCAACGGGATCTCCCGCGAGCAGGGCCTGACCACTCAGGACCCGTCGGTGGCCGCGGTCAAGCGCACCGCCATCGAACGATCGAGGCGCCGGATCTTCTTCGGCGCCCACACCAAGTTCGGGGCCTCCAGCCTGTGCCGTTTCGCGGGCGTACGGGACTTCGAGCTGCTCATCACCGGCACCGAGCTCCCGGCCTCCGAGGCTCGCCGGTTCTCGGCGCTCGGACCCCGGGTCGTACGCGCCTGAGAACGGGCAAGAACCGGGCGTTCCGGGCACGTTGACCGGGCTAGGGGGTCCGGCCGGAATTACGCCATCGTGGTCCGTGACGACAGTCACACTGCGAGGAGGCAGATCGATGCGGGCACGGAGACGGACCTCCGCAGCGCTGACAGCGCTCTCATTGGCCACGGTTCTATTGACGGCATGCGGCACCGGCGGGCTGGGCGCCGGCGGGACGAGCGCGGGTGAGCACAGCATCACGGTGCTGATGGTCAACAACCCCCAGATGCTCGAGCTCCAGGAGCTCACCGCGGAGCACTTCACCAAGGAGACCGGGATCGAGGTGAACTTCGTGGTCAAGGTCGAGCAGGACATGCGCGACACCGCGAGCACCGAGTTCGCCAATCAGTCCGGGATCTATGACGTGGCGACGCTGTCCAACTTCAAGATCCCCTACTACGCCGAGGCCGGCTGGATCTCCGACATGGAGAGCATCGCGAACGACCCCGAGTTCGACCAGGACGACATCCTGCCGCCGATGACCGAGGCGCTCTCGGCCAACGGCAAGGTCTACGGCCAGCCCTTCTACGGCGAGTCCTCGTTCCTGATGTACCGCAAGGACCTGTTCGAGAAGCACGGCATCGAGATGCCGGCCAACCCGACCTGGGAGCAGGTCGCCGGCTTCGCCGCCCAGATCGACGAGGCCGAGGCCGACATGCGCGGCATCTGCCTGCGCGGCCTGGCCGGCTGGGGCGACAACCTCGCCTCGATCACGACCGTGGTCAACACCATGGGCGGCACCTGGTTCGACGAGGACTGGAACGCCCAGGTCAACAAGGGCGGCTTCAAGAAGGCGGCCAACTTCTACGTCGACCTGGTCCGCGAGCACGGCGAGGCCGGCGCCGCGACCTTCAGCTTCCCGCAGTGCCTCAACGCCATGCAGCAGGGCAAGGTCGCGATGTGGTACGACGCCACCTCCGGTGCCGGGTCGCTGGAGGCCGAGGAGTCGCCGGTCAAGGGCAAGGTCGGCTACGTCGCCGCCCCGCACGACCAGACCGAGAACGCCGGCTGGCTCTACACCTGGGCATGGGCGATCCAGAAGGCGTCCCGACACCAGGATGAGGCCAAGGAGTTCGTCGCCTGGGCCTCCAGCAAGGAGTACGAGCAGCTGGTCATGGCCGACACCGAGAACGACACCGGCGGGCCGACCAACGTTCCGGCGGGCAAGCGGGCCTCGACCTATGAGGACCCCGAGTACCTCGAGGTGGCCGGCTCGTTCGCGACCCCGACCGTGAACGCGATCAAGAACGCCCAGGCCGACGACCCCGGGGTCCAGAAGCGGCCCTACAACGGCATCCAGTTCGTCGGCGTTCCGAGCTTCACAGACTTCGGCACCGAGTGCGCCAAGCAGCTCAGCAGCGCCATCTCGGGCTCGAAGACCACCGACGCGGCACTCGACCGCTGTCAGTCGCTCGCCCAGGCGTACGGCGACGTCCAGAAGGAGAAGCAGTGATGGCCACCGTGACCGCACCACTCCGCGAAACGAGCGAGCCGACGGCGACACGGCCGCCCACGGCGTACAAGAAATGGGGCCGGGAGTCGTGGAAGCTGCGCGCGCCGCTGCTGCCCGCGCTGATCTTCCTGATCGTGGTGACACAGCTGCCGTTCGTGGCGACGCTGGTGATGTCGTTCATGAACTGGAGCGCCCAGCCCGACGCCCCGGCGCGCAGCTTCGCCGGCTTCGACAACTTCAAGACCGTGTTCACGACGCCGGCCTACCGTACGGCCGTCCTGAACACGATCGAGATGACCGTGGTCGTCGTCGGGGTCAGCGCCGTGCTCGCCCTCGGGATCGCGCTGCTGCTCAACCACGCGTTCATCGGCCGCGGTCTGGTGCGCACGATGATGATCGCGCCGTTCCTGATCGTGCCGATCGCGGCCGCGGTCTTCTGGGGCAACGGCATCCTGATGACCGGGTTCGGCCTGGTCGACGGCGTGCTCGGTCAGCTCGGGGTGCCCGGCGCCCAGGACATCGCCTTCCTCACCGACCATCCCAAGCTGGCCATCGAGATCGAGCTGATCTGGCAGTGGACGCCGTTCATGATGCTGATCCTGCTCGCCGGCCTGCAGTCGCAGGATCCTGAGGTGCTGGAGGCGGCGAGCATCGACGGCTGCAACGGGTGGCAGACGTTCGTGCACATGACGCTCCCCCACGTACGCCGCTATCTCGAGCTCTCGATCGTGCTCGGCACGATCTTCATCGTCCAGAACTTCGACTCGGTCCTGGGCATGACCGGCGGGCTGAACTCCACCAACATCCCGTTCGCCGTCTACGAGACGTTCTACTCGGCCAAGGACTACGGGGTCGCCTCCGCACTGGGCGTCGTCGTGGTCATCGGCTCACTGATCATCGCGACCTTCGCGCTGCGCGTCGTGTCGTCCCTGCTGACCGACGAGGAGGCAAGCCGATGAACACCTGGAACCGGCAACGGGTGGCGAAGATCGTCATCCCGATCGCAGCGTGGCTGGTCGGCATCATCTTCGTGATCCCGATCCTCTACATGGTCCTGACCTCGCTGCACGCACCGCAGGACGCCCAGACGTACCCGCCCAGCTGGGGTGCCCCGCTGACGCTGGACAACTACACCGGCCTGTTCACCTCCGCGAACCCGATCACCCCGGCGCTGATCAACTCGGTGATCACCAGCGTGATCTCGACGCTGCTGGTGCTCGTCCTGGCCATCCCGGCGGCGTACGCCCTGGCGATCAGGCCGGTGAGGAAGTGGTCGGACGTGATGTTCTTCTTCCTCTCCACCAAGATGCTGCCGATGGTCGCGGGCATCCTGCCGCTCTACCTGTTCACGACGAAGGTCATCAACATGCCCGACAACGTGATCGTCCTGATCCTCATCTACACCGCGATGAACCTGCCGATCGCGGTCTGGATGATGCGCTCGTTCCTGGTCGAGGTGCCACCCGCGATCATCGAGGCAGCCTCGATCGACGGCGCCAGCACCTTCCGCATCCTGACCCGCATCGTGGGCCCGATCGCCATGCCCGGCGTCGCGGCCACCTCGCTGATCTGCTTCATCTTCGCGTGGAACGAGCAGCTCTACGCCAAGGTGCTCACCAGCGTCGCCGCGCAGACCGGACCGGTCTACGTGAACACCCTGATCCAGACCGAGCACGCCTACCTCGCCGAGCTGGCCGCCGGGGCGACGCTGATCTCGCTGCCCGTGCTCATCGCCGGGTTCGCGGCTCAGGACAAGCTGGTGCAGGGACTCTCCCTCGGGGCGGTCAAGTGACCCATCCGCGACTCACGACAGCCCGGCTCGGCGAGCTCTCCGCGTCCGTTGCCGTCCCTGCCTACGACCGCTCCGCCGTCACCCCCGGGATCGTGCATCTCGGGGTCGGTGGCTTCCACCGGGCCCACCAGGCGCGCTACGTCGACGATCTGCTCGCCTCGGGTGTCCGCGACTGGGGCATCGTCGGGGTGGGGCTGATGCCCCAGGACGTACGCATGCGGGATGCTCTCGCCGCGCAGGACCATCTCTACACGCTCGTCGAGCGAGCACCGGACGGGGGCGTGCGGGGGCGGGTGATCGGCTCGATCATCGACTATCTCTTCGCCCTCGACTCCCCCACGGAAGTGCTGGCGCTGCTCACCGACCCACGGATCCGGATCGTGTCGCTGACGATCACCGAGGGCGGCTATCACGTCAACCAGGCGACCGGCGGCTTCGACGCCTCCGACCCTGCCATCCAGGCCGACCTGCGGCCGGGAGCTGTGCCCTCGACGGCGTTCGGCTACGTCGTGGAGGCACTGGCTCGCCGCCGGGCCGCCGGGGTGCCGCCGTTCACGGTGATGTCGTGCGACAACATCGCCGGCAACGGGGAGGTCGCCCGGGCGATGCTGTCTTCCTTCGCCTCCTTGCGTGACCCGGGGCTGGGTGACTGGATCGGGTCGGAGGTGGCCTTCCCGAGCTCGATGGTGGATCGGATCACCCCTGCCACCACCGATGCCGACGTCGAGGAGATCGGCTGGCGATTCGGGATCGGAGACGCCTGGCCGGTGGTCAGCGAGCCGTTCTCCCAGTGGGTGCTGGAGGACCACTTCCCGCAGGGACGGCCGCCGTTCGAGCAGGCCGGGGTCGAGATGGTGCCCGATGTCGAGCCGTACGAGCTGATGAAGCTGCGGCTCCTCAACGCCAGCCACCAGGCGCTGTGCTACCTCGGCTATCTCTCCGGCTACCGCTACGCCCACGAGGTCTGCGCCGACCCGCTGTTCGTCGACTTCCTGCTCGGCTACATGTCGCAGGAGGGCACCCCGACGCTGCCGCAGGTGCCTGGCGTGGACCTGCCGGGCTACCAGCAGGAGCTGATCTCTCGCTTCGCCAACCCCTACATCCGCGACACTCTGGCGCGGCTGTGCGCGGAGAGCTCCGACCGGATCCCCAAGTGGCTCGTACCCGTCATCTCGGCCCAGCTCGCCTCGGGCGGATCCGTACGCCGATCGGCGCTCGTCGTCGCCTCCTGGGCCCGCTACGCCGAGGGTGTGGACGAGCAGGGCACGCCGATCGACATCGTCGACCGGCGCCGGGCCGATGTGACGGCCCGCGCGATCGCGCAGCGCGAGGACCCGCTCGCCTTCCTCCGCGACCCCGACCTCTTCGGCGACCTCGTCGACTCCCCTGAGTTCACCGAGCCGTACGCCGAGGCGCTGGCGTCCCTGCACGCCGTCGGGGCTCGCAAGACCCTCGAGACCTGGGGGCCGTAGTCCTCTCGCTCTCGGGGGCTCACTCAGGTGTCGTGTCCGACGGCAGAGCGGACCCGGCCAGCTCCTCGCCCAGTGCCGTACGCCAGTAGAGCACCTCGCGGCCGGCGCGGCGACGCATCACCACCCCGGCGTCGAGGAGCACACGCAAGTGGTTGCCGACGGCACCGACGGGCAGCTGGGTGAGTGCCGCGAGCTGCGTCGTGGAGCGTGGCGAGTCGAGCAGGGCGAGCACGCCGGCGCGGTTGGCGCCGATCAACCGAGCCAGGGCTCGGGCGGGGTCGGCGCCATCGCTGCCGGTTCCAGCGAGCGCGCCCGAGACCGGGTAGATGATCGCGTAGCGCTGCGGCAGATCCCAGGCCAGCCAGGAGCCGTCGCTGTGGACCGGTACGAAGCGGAGCTCGTGGGCGTCGGAGAGGTCGCGGGTGGGCAGGTCGTAGCCGTTGACCTGGAGGACCCCGTCACCGAGCCACTTCTTCTGCTTCGTGCCGAGCGTGTCGAAGACGCCGGCCCAGCCCTCGCTGGCGAGCTGGCTGGCGCGGGACACGATGTCGGCCTCCAGCACGCGTCGTCGACGCGGCCAGTCGGCTTGGACGGTCGCGGTCCAGATCCAGCGGAGCAGCTCGGTCACGGCGTCGCGGATCCCCGGTCGCTCCGCGGCGACCGGGAGGTCGCCGGCGATCTCGCGGAGCTCGGCCCGCATGCGCGGCTCCTCCCAGGCGAGCAGCTGGGCGAGCTCGTCCTCGAAGGTGGCCCCGTCACCGAGCGGTGGCGGGGTGAGGAAGTCGGCCATCCACCCGGGTTTGTCGCCGCGGCGGGGCCGCCACATCGTGGCGTCGAGCGCCTTCAGCATCGGGTCGGAGGCCAGCAGATCCCGGTACGCCTCGAGGTAGGCGGCGCGGAAGGATCGCTGCCACGGGGTCCCGTTGGCGTCGGGACGGCTGAGGACGGTCAGCGCGGCCACCGTCTCATGGAGCGGGGAGACCACGAACCTGCTCTCGGCCAGCAGGTCTGCCGGGATGATCCAGGTTCCCATCGCCACGACCTTTCGCGTGTGTGCGAATCATTATCCATCCGGGTCTCAACCGTCCCAGACTTCACAGCATGACGAGCACTTCCGCGCGGCCCGCACCGACGACGTACGGGCAGCTCTTCTCGATCCCGGAGTTCCGGGTCCTCTTCGCCAACCGCTGCCTGGTGATGATCTCGGTGGCCGCCTCGTCGCTGGCCCTCGGGACGATCATGTACGAGGCCACGGGATCGGCCCTGCTCAGCGCGCTGTCGATGTTCGGCGGGCCGCTGGTCTCGCTGGTCGTCTCACAGCTGTTCCTCGGGCTCTCCGACACCCTACGACCCCGCACCGGGCTGATGCTGCAGATGGCCGGGCCGCTGGTGGCCAACACGCTGCAGGCGGTGCCGGGCATGCCGTGGCAGGCACGGTTCGCGCTCCTGGCCATCCCCTACGCGGTGAACGCCATGCTCGCCGGCACGCAGTGGGTCGTGCTGCGAGACATCATGTCCGGCTCGTCCTATGCCCTGGGTCGTTCGACGCTGAACCTCGCCGTCGGCGGGATGCAGGTCGTCGGATACGGCCTCGGTGGCGTCGCGCTGCTGTGGCTCTCGCCTCAGACGCTGTTCGTGGTCGCGGCTGTCGTCAACCTGCTCAGCCTGGTGACGATGCGGTTCGGCATCAAGGACCGGCCGGCCCCGGGACGTACGTCGGAGGGGGTCGTCGCCAGGACCCGCCGGATCAACCGGCTGCTTCTCGGCTCGCGGATCACCCGGCCGCTCTATCTCGCCGGGTGGGTGCCGAACGGGCTGATCGTCGGCTGCGAGGCGCTCTTCGTGCCCTATGGTCACGGTTCGCTCGCGGGCTATCTCTTCGCCGCCGGGGCGGCCGGGATGATGATCGGCGACCTGGGCGCCGGCCGCTTCCTGACGATCCCTCAGCGCGATCGTCTGATCGGCCCGATGCGCTATCTCCTGGCCGCGCCGTTCCTCGTCTTCTGGCTATCCCCGCCTGGCCCGGTCGCGGTGTGCGCGGTGTTCCTCGCCTCGGTCGGCTACGCCGCGTCACTCCCGCTGCAGGAACGCCTCATCACCCACACCAGCGACGACATCCAGGGCCAAGCGCTCGGCCTCCAGGGCCAGGGCATGATGATCGGCCAAGCCATGGGCGCCGGCATCGGCGGCGCCATCGCCACGTACCTCTCCCCCGGCCACACCATGGGGCTCCTGGCCGCGGCCTCGTTGCTGGTCACCATCGGGCTCACCCCTGG
Source organism: Nocardioides sp. NPDC127503 (assembly GCF_040302165.1). Classification (NCBI taxonomy): domain Bacteria; kingdom Bacillati; phylum Actinomycetota; class Actinomycetes; order Propionibacteriales; family Nocardioidaceae; genus Nocardioides; species Nocardioides sp. NPDC127503. Next base: position 103,861 of record NZ_JBEORH010000010.1, read on the forward strand.
CCTTCGACGCTCCGCCCCGCCCTCGCTGGGCCGGTAGTCGCGGGCGGAAAACGCCGGAGCCCCGGCCACCGCTGGTGCGGTCGCCGGGGCTCCTGGGACGTACGTCAGCTGTCCTCCGACGGCGTGGTCGAGCGGCTCGCGCCACCGCGGGTGCGGGTCACGACCTTCGGCGCCGGGGTCGAGGCGGTGCCGTTGCTGACGACCGGCGCCTCGGACTTGGTCGCGGTCATCACCGCGCCCTCGCCGGCGCTCACGACCTCGCGGCGGGCGCCGCGGCGCTGCCGGGTGACCACCTTGGGCTTGGAGTCGACCGGCTCGGCCGCGACCGGCTCGGCCACGATCGGCTCCGGCTTCGACTCGGGCTCGGTCGCCTCGGGCTCGACGGCCGGGGCCACGGGAGCGGGCTCCTCCTCGGCGACCGGCTCCGCCGTGACCGGCTCGGACGCGGCCGGCTCAGGCTTCGACTTGGTCGAGCTGCCGACAACCGCGGCCAGGACCGGGCGGCCGGTCGTGGCGGCACGGCGGGTGCGCGTACGCGTGGTGACCTTCGGGGCCTCCGGCTCGGCCGGGGTCTGCGGCTCGGCCGGGGTCTGCGGCTCGACCGGGGTCTCCGCGACCGGGGTCTCGGCAGGGGTCTCGACCGGCTCGGTCGCCGGGGTCGACGCCTTGGACCGGCGCGAACGGGTGCGGGTCGTGACCTTGGGTGCCTCGACCGGCGCCGCCTCGGTTGCGGTCTCGACGGGCTCGGCCACCGTGGGCTCCGCGGGGGTCTCGACCGGCTCGGCCACCGGGGCCGACGCCTTGGACCGACGCGAACGCGTACGGGTGGTGACCTTGGGGGCCTCTGCCGGCTCGGCGGGGGTCTCGACGGGCTCGGCGACCTGGGCAGCCGGCTCGTCGGTCTTCTCCACGCTGTCGTTCTGTCCGGCCATGGCGGCGAACTCGGCGGGCGTGGGCGTCTTGGCGGACTCCTCGACGGGCTCGGCGCGGTGCTCGGTGCCGATCTCGTCCTTGCCCTTGCCGCGGCCACCGCGACCGCCACGACGGCGTGAACGCGGCTCGTCAGGGGCGACACCGGAGGACTTGCCGGCCTCGACCGGGTGCTCGTGGATCACGAGGCCACGACCGCCACAGGCGTCGCAGTTCTCGGAGAAGGCCTCGAGCAGGCCGGTGCCGATCCGCTTACGGGTCATCTGCACCAGGCCCAGCGAGGTGACCTCGGCGACCTGGTGACGGGTCCGGTCGCGGCCCAGGCACTCGACCAGGCGACGAAGCACCAGGTCACGGTTGGACTCAAGGACCATGTCGATGAAGTCGACGACGATGATGCCGCCGATGTCGCGCAGCCGGAGCTGGCGCACGATCTCCTCGGCCGCCTCGAGGTTGTTCTTGGTGACCGTCTCCTCCAGGTTGCCGCCGGAGCCGGTGAACTTGCCGGTGTTGACGTCGACGACGGTCATCGCCTCGGTGCGGTCGATGATCAGCGAGCCACCCGAGGGCAGCCAGACCTTGCGGTCCAGGCCCTTCGCGATCTGCTCGTCGATGCGGTACGCGGCGAAGGCGTCGGCCTCGCCGTCGTACTTCTCCACGCGCTCCTCGAGGTCGGGGGCCACCGACTGGACGTAGTCCTTGACGGTCTCCCACGACGAGTCGCCGGAGATGACCAGCTTGGCGAAGTCCTCGGTGAACAGGTCGCGGACGACCTTGAGGGTCAGGTCGGGCTCGCCGTAGAGCAGCTGCGGGGCGTTGCCGCCCGCCTTCTTCTCGATGTCTTCCCAGCGCGCCTTGAGCCGCTCGACGTCACGCGTGAGCTCGTCCTCGGCGGCGCCCTCTGCAGCGGTGCGTACGATCACGCCGGCCGTGTCGGGGACGATCTCCTTCAGGAGGGTCTTGAGGCGGTTGCGCTCGGTGTCGGGCAGCTTGCGGGAGATGCCGGAGGTGGTGCCGTCGGGCACGTAGACCAGGAAGCGGCCGGCGAGCGAGATCTGCGAGGTCAGGCGGGCGCCCTTGTGGCCGATCGGGTCCTTCGTCACCTGGACGAGCACCTTCTGGCCGGAGGTCAGCACCGACTCGATCTTGCGGGGCTGGCCCTCCTTCCAGCCGAGCGAGGCCCAGTTGACCTCACCGGCGTAGAGCACCGCGTTGCGACCCTTGCCGATGTCGATGAACGCGGCCTCCATGCTCGGCAGCACGTTCTGGACACGGCCCAGGTAGACGTTGCCGATCAGGCTGGTCTGGCTCTCGCGGGCGACGTAGTGCTCCACGAGCACTTTGTCCTCGAGCACAGCGATCTGGGTGAGGTCCTCGCGCTCACGGATCACCATGACCCGGTCGACCGACTCGCGGCGGGCCAGGAACTCGGCCTCGCTCACGATCGGGGCGCGACGACGACCGGCCTCGCGGCCCTCGCGGCGGCGCTGCTTCTTGGCCTCCAGGCGGGTCGAGCCCGCCAGCGCGGTGATCTGGTCATCGCCGGTGCGGCTCTGGCGGACCTTGGTGACGGTGTTCTCCGGGTCGTCCCCGGCGGCGGGGTCGCCCGAGGCCTCGCCGGCCCGGCGACGACGGCGACGACGGCGCGAGGAGGTGCCGCCCTCGCCCTGGTCGGCGTCGGCGTCCTTGCCGGCGTCGTCGCTCTCGGCCTCGGCGTCGTCGGACCTGTCGTCGGTGTCGGACGCGTCGGAGCCGTCGGCGTCGCCGTTGGCACCCTTGCGACGGCGGCGGCCGCCACGGCGGCGGCGACGACGGCCGTTGCCGCCGCCCTCACCATCGTCGGCCGAACTGTCGTCGGACTCGGTGTCGGACTCGGTCTCGGGCTCGGTGGTCTCGGCCTCGGGCTGCGTCTCGTCGGCGGCCTTCTCCTCGACCGGGGCCGCGTTGCGCGGGTTGCGCTTGCGGGTCCGGGTCGGGGCCGCCTCCTCCTTCGCGACCTCCGCGGCGACCTCCGCGGCGGGCTCGGTGGCCTGCGGCTCGTCCTCGGCGGGCGCCTCGACAGCGGCCTCGACCGGCTCCTCGACGGGCTTCGGCTCCGCCGTCTTGCGCGTACGCCGGCGGGTGGTCGTCTTGGTCGGCGCCTGGAACAGCACCGCGGGGGCCGGCGGACCGGCCTGCTCGGCCTCGGTCTCCTCGAGGGTCTCGTCGTCGAGCTCCTCCGCAGGGGTCTCGACGGGCTCGGGCGCGGGCGCGGCGGCCTTCTTGGCGGCCGTCTTCTTCGCGGTGGTCCGCTTGGCGGCGGTCTTCTTCGCCGCCGTCTTCTTGGCCGGAGCCTCGACGGTCTCGGCGGGAGCCTCGGGGGTCTCGGAGGTCTCGGCCTCCGGCGCGGCGGTGGCCTCGGTGGTCTCGACCTCGGCCGGCGCCGGGGCGGCGGCCTTCTTGGTCGTACGCTTCCGGGTCGTCTTCTTCGCCGCCGTCTTCTTGGCGGGAGCCTCGGCTGCCTCGGCTGCCTCAGCGGCCTCGGCGGCGGGGATCTCAGCTGCCTCCGCCGGGGCCGCGGCGGCCTTCTTGGTGGTGCGCTTGCGCGTGGTCTTCTTCGCCGCGGTCTTCTTCGCAGGGGCGGTCTCGCCGGTCGCTTCCGCGTCGGGCGTGGGGGTGTCGGTCACCGGAGTCTGCGGCGTTTCAGCGCCGTTCTCGGTGTTCTCGACAGTGGTCTCGTCGGCCATGCCGTTCTCCTCATCCAGGACCTTCACAGGTGCCGGATAGTCAGGTGCCGGGAAACGGGCGCTGCGCAGTATCGATCTTTTTCCACGTAGCAGCCGCGTCGCGGCGCAAAGCTTGTCAGGGCGGCGGCATCCTCCGCAGCGGTGCGTCACAGGTGGCGGTTCGTCACCTGCCGCGGTCGCTCGGCCGTCCGGGACCTTCCCGGGCGAGTCGCTCTCACTGACCTGCTAGGCCTGCGTCGCGGTCTGGTGACGCCCTACCTCCTGCGTGCCGGAGTGCGGCCCCGGAGGGTCCACGCCGGCGAGGCGTCGTCGGACTGTCCATTCCTCGGGTCGGGCCCGATTATTTGAGCAGTCGTCTCGGAGTATCGCATACACCCTGTCGACAGACCGATATCCGGACACCAACGAAACTCAGGGAAGCACGGCTTCCTTCATCTGGCGCGACTTGTAGACGTTCACGATCACCACGCCGTCGAGCCATGCGGTGAGCCGCTCAGCCTCGGTCTCCAGCGCCTTCCGGCCCGCGTCGCCGATGTCGTGGCGCACGATCGGGTGCACCCGGCCCTCGTCGTCCTGCGCCCAGGCCCCGACGATCCGGCCGTCCCACCAGGCGGTGTTGCCGGCGTTGCCGTTGGAGTCGAAGAGGTACGCCACATCCTCCGCGTCCAGATAGAACCCGCGTTCCCTCCAGCCCATGACGGTGGGGTCGAGGGTGGGCAGCAGCGCGCCCCACGGCTCGATCTCGGGCTCTGGCGAGGTGGCGATCGGGTCATCAGGGAGCACCCATCCGGTGCCGCCGCCCTCGAGCTCGACCTCCACGGCACCGACCGCGGCGAGCGCGGCCCGCACCGCCGACTTCGTGGACCCGAGCCACCAGACCAGATCGGCCTCGGTCCCGGGGCCGAAGGTCCACAGCCAGCGGCGGACGAGCTCGGCATAGCCCTCCGCGGGCGCAAGCGGGGCCGGCACCTCGTCGAGCCACGACTCGGTCAGCGTCCAGGCAGGCTTGTTCAGCCGCCAGTGACCGAGGTTGGTCGCCCGGATCAGCCGACCCTGCGCGGCGAGGGTGCCGATCACCCAGCGGCCGATCGGAAACTCCCCTCCCCACTTCTTCCCCGGCGTGCCGAGCTGGAAACGCGCGTCCAGCTCCGGCACCAGCTCACGCAGCTGGCTGGTCGTTCGCGGCACGCCGTCGGCCAGCGCCGCCAGCGTCGCCGCGTACGCCTTCTCGATCCAGCCGTCCTGGTCCTCGTGGATGCCGCCGGCGGTCAGCCACTTGTAGAGGTTCTTCTCCTCCTGGGCCGCCACCCGGGCCGAGGCGCTTCCCAAAGCAGCCGGGATCAGGTCGCGCGGAAAGGCGAAGAGCGTACGCCGCATCGCCAGCTGCTTGACCAGAGAACGCTCCTCGTAGAGCGCTCGTTCGACGTCCTCGACCTGGAGGTCGTTAACCCGCGCGTGCAGGGCCAGGTGGACGGTCGCGGCCTCGGTCGCGTGCCAGGCGGTCATCGCCTGCGTCGCGGCCGCCACGTCGGCGTACCTGTGAGCGGGGGCGAGCCCGTGCCTGCGGGCCAGCCTCGCCCGGCGCTCGCGATCGGTGACCATTCTCATCGGCAGAGCCTCACCGAAAGCACGTTAGTGGAGCGGGTCGCCGATCGTGCCGGAAACCTCGTCGAAGATGCCCTGGCTGAGCCGGGTCAGGAGCGGCAGCCCACCGTGCTCGGGGCCGACCTTCAGGCCGCCGATGCGCTCCAGTCCGGTGACGACGTCGTCGGGACGTACGGTCGGGGTGCCATGCTTGAGCAGGAGCTCCAGCCGGGAGCCACGCTCGCGGGGCGCCGAGCTGAGACGTACGACCGCGCCTCGGGCATCGAACTCACGCAGGCCCTTCTTGGTCATCCGGGAGACGATGACCTCCTCGGCGCCGAGGAACGCCTCGACCGCCGCTGCGGCCTCCTCCGGCGCTGTCGGCAGGTCGATGATCCACTCGCTGCCGGTGAGCAGGTCGGCCAGCGCGCCCTTGGGCGAGGTGGCGGTGTCGACGACGTCGATCAGGTCCAGGCCGTCGGGCATGACCTCGTCCAGGGCAGCCTTGGTCGCGGCCGGGTCGACCCTCTCGCGCAGCCCCAGCTCGACGTACTCGGCCTCGCTCGCCGCTCCTGTCGGCGCAGCGCCGGCGTAGGAGATCCGCGGGTGCGGGTTGAAGCCCGAGGAGTACGCCACCGGGATCCGCGCCCGCGCGACCGCGCGCTCGAAGGCGCGGCTGAAGTCGCGGTGGCTGGTGAACCGGAGCCGGCCGCGCTTCGCGTAGCGGATGCGGAGACGCTGGACCGGCGGGGCCTGCTGTTCGGGCTGTTGACGCACGGGTCGATTATGTCGGTCCAGGGGCGCGATCACCCATCCGGCGAATGGAAAGCGAACGGTCTGTAACGGTTTGCACACCAAAAATGGGAGACTCGCGCGGTGAGCCACCACAGAAGCAGGAAGTTCTCGGTACGCCTCAAGGAACTTTTGCCGATCTTCGCGGTGGTCCTCACGGTCGGCGCCATCGCTGCCCTGACCGTCCTCGCGCCCCGGCTGAGCGACTCCAGGCAGGCCTCTGCGGACGCCTCCCCCTCGCCGAGCGCCGAACCCGATGCCAGTCCGTCGGCCTCCGCCTCGGCGCTGTCGGAGCCGCTGCCGAAGTTCAAGACGCTCGACGCACCGCCGGCGATCGACAAGGTCCCGAAGAAGCCGAAGATCGACCCGTGCGCGGTGCCGCGCAACCTGACCGTAATGACCTTCAACATCAAGGGCGGCCGGGTCTCCCCCGGCGAGCTCGGCGGCATCGCGAGCGTGATCCGGGACTCTGGTGCCGACGTCGTACTCCTCCAGGAGGTCGACCAGAACCGCCGCCGCTCCGGCAACGTCGACCAGCCGGCGATCATCGCCTCGCACCTCGGGATGCAGTCGGTCTTCGGCGCCAACGCCTACATCACCGACCGCGGTGGCTACGGCACCGCGATCCTGTCGCGCTACCCCATCGACGGCTACGACAACACCCACCTGCCCAACCGCGACGGCAAGGAGCAGCGCGGCGTGCTCCGGGCCAACATCATCGTCGAGGGCCAGCGGCTGGTCGTCTTCAACACCCACCTCGACCACACCTCCGACTCGCTGCGGCAGGCCCAGATCGGTGCGGTCATGTCCAAGGTCAACGCCTACGACGGCGCCAAGCTCCTCGGCGGCGACCTCAACGCAGGCGACGGCTCCGGCGTCCTGGGCACCGCCCTGGCCACCCTCTCCGACGCCGGCGCCTCGTTGGGTTCCAGCCACGACGGCGGTGGCCGCGTCGACTACCTGCTCCCCAACTCCTGGCTCACCGCCGGCGACGGCAACGTCACCCCCACCGGCCTCTCCGACCACCACGCCGTCAGCATCGACTTCGCCATGCGCGGCGCCGCGGACTGCTGAGGCTTCAGCGTCGGGTGCGACGGCCGGTCCAGCGCGTCAGTAACGCTCGACCGATACGGCTCGCTTCGGCGGGTCGTACGCCTCCGGCCAGAAGTCGGTGACACGTGTGATCCGCCCGGCGTCGATCTCGAGGAACGTCTGCGACTCGCCCGCCTCATCATCCATCCGCCAGTCGAACCAGACCACGGCGCGCTCGTCGTCGGCGATCACCACCTTCGGCGTCAGGTGCCACTCTCCGGGGTAGGTCTGATTGAACTCGAGGAACGACGCGCGCCCGTTGATCAGCTCGCGCGTCTGCGGCATGTCGTAGACGACGTCGTCGGCCAGCAGCGCCGTCCAGGCGTCCCAGTCCCTCGCCTCGAGGAGTTCGAGATATCTGCGTCCAAGTGCGCTGTTGTCCGACATGGCGGCAACCTACCGGTGGTCGAGCGAGCGCGTGGGAGACTTCCCGCCGTGATCGAGTTGCGCCCAGCGGTTGTTGCTGACGTCCCCTCACTCCTGGAGTTGTGGGAGGTGGCGGCGGAGAACGACGCGCGGCCGACGGACTCCGCGGTAAAGGTCGAGACGTTGATCGCGCGCGACCCGGAGGCCTGCACGGTCGCGGTCACAGAGGACGGCCGGGTCGTCGGCTCCCTGATCTCCGGCTGGGACGGCTGGCGCGCCCACCTCTACCGACTGGCGGTCCACCCCGACGTACGCCGCCAGGGGCTGGCCCGCCGCCTCCTGGACCACGCCGAGACCCGCCTCGTGGCGCTGGGCGCGGGCCGGATCGACGCGATGGTCCTGGAGGGCAACGACCTGGGACAGTCGCTGTGGAAGAGCTCGGGTTACGAGTCGCAGGCCGAGTGGCGCCGCTGGGTCCGCCCGGTCGGCTGAGCAGCCGGTAACCGGTCGCCAAAGATACCGAGTCGGGTCTACCTTCAGCGGATGGAATTCCTGACCCCCGAAGACCTTCCCGCACCCGCCGGCTACAGCCACACGGTGATCACCGACCCAGGCGCCCGGCTGGTCGTGACCTCGGGCCAGGTCGGTGTCACCGACGAGGGCGCCGTGGCCGACGGCTGGGAGGCGCAGACCCGGCAGACCTTCGTCAATCTAGGCGTGGCCCTGGCCGCCGCGGGCGCGAGCTGGGCGGACGTGGTGAAGCTGACCTACTTCGTCGTCGCCACCACCGAGCTGCCGCTGATCCGCGCGGTGCGCGACGAGTTCGTCGACCTCGCGAACCCGCCGGCCAGCTCGCTGGTGCAGGTCGCCGGCCTCTTCCGCCCCGACGTACTCATCGAGGTGGAGGCCACCGCCGCCATCAGCTGACCGGTCAGCCAGATCGGGTACGCCGATCCATACCGAGGACGCGGAACCGCTCGATGCCCTAGCCTCCGCGCCATGGATCACCAGCCCGCGGCGCTCGGACCACAGGCCGCACAGTCGTCGACGCTGGCCTGGGTCGCGCTGGCGCTCACCTTGGCGTGGGTCCCTCCGCTCGGTCTGCTGATCGGCCCTCTGGACACCTTCCTGGGCCTGGCGTGCACGCTCGCCGGCACGACCCTCGCCGTCATGGTGCTCCTGCGCTCACGCCACGGCATCGACCACGGCAAGGTGCCGGCGTCGATCGCCTTGGCGAGTGCCGCGCTGCACCTGGCTGTCACTCTGGTCCTCGGTCTGACCCTGGTGACGGCCACCGAAACCTTAGACGTTCCCGAGGTGGCGGAGGACGCCGGTTGGCCCGTTCCTCCTCAAGAGTCCGTCACGGGCGACTGCCTGCTGAGTACCGAGCGCCCAATCTCCACACCCTGCTACGAGCCTCACCGGGTGGAGGTCGCCGGCACCTACACGCTTCCCGACAAGGGCTGGTTCGAGGATGCTGAAGCCGAAGCTGATCCGCTCTGCTCCAACGCCGTAGCAAAGTACCTCGACATTCCCGAGGAAGAGGCTGCCTGGCGCTACGGACTGTCGATCTCCGCAGACGAGCCCTACAAGGTCGCCTGCTGGGCCGTCTCCGAAGACCCCGTCACCGGCACGATGCGCACCACCAGTCCCTGACCAGGAGCTACGACCGTCACAATCCCGCATGTGCGGGGTAATGACAGCCGAAGTCGCACCGGTCGCTGCCACTTCCGTGCACATGCGGGAAAGTGACGGCTCCCTGCGGTGGACCGGAACGGCACCCAGGGTTGGTAGGTCAGGTCACCCTGCGCATGCCCGTACGGGCATGTCATCATCCGCTCATGTCGAACGACGCGCACCCCACGGCGCCTGGCCCAAACCCAGCAGCTTCCCCATCGTCGGAGCCCGGGGGGCCTTCTCAGGCGATGGCGATCGTCGCCCTGATCTTGTGCTGCTTCATCTTCTTCCCGCTGGCACCGATCGTCGGCATCGGACTTGCGATCGCGGTGCTCATCAGGTCCCGCCGGGGCCGCAACCACGGCACAAAGAAGGCGATCACCGGAATTGCGATCGGAGCCTCCGGCCTTGCCCTCATCGTCGGGCTCGTCGGTAGTGCTTGGTGGTTCACGAGCGGTGCCAACATCGAGCGCGACAGCATCGGAGCGGTGACGTCGAACGGGACGGCTTGGGCAATGGATCTACTGGTCGGGGATTGCTACAACGACCCAAAGCCGGGCGGTGTCAAGAGCGCACTCGGCATTGTCGACGTCGTCCCGTGTGCGCAGGAGCACCGTTGGGAGATCTACCAGCTCGCCCCGATACCGGGCACCAGTTGGCCTGGGTACAGCGATGTCGAGGAACGCACCTATGAGTCGTGTCGCGCGGCATTCATCCGGCTCACGGCCGACAACAACGACGGACTCTCGCTGTCCACCTACAGTTTCGCGCCCACGAAGGACGAATGGAATGCCGGCGACCACCACGCGACCTGCATAGCCGGCAACGTCTTTCCATCCACCGGTTCAATCAGCGACTGATCCGAGAAGGAAACCGGCTACACGACCGAGAGCGGCAGCAGCTTCTTGCCCGTCGGGCCGATCTGGATGTCGGTGTTCATCTCAGGACAGACGCCGCAGTCGTAGCAGGGGGTCCAGCGGCAGTCCTCGACCTCGATGTCCTCGCCGTTGGCGACGGCGAGGGCGTCCTCCCAGTCGGCCCAGAGCCAGTCCTTGTCGAGGCCGGAGTCGAGGTGGTCCCAGGGGAGGATCTCGTCGTACTCACGCTCGCGGGTGGTGTACCAGTCGAGGTCGACGCCGGTGCCGGCGAGACCGGTCTCGGCGGCGGTCATCCAGCGGTCGTAGGAGAAGTGCTCGCTCCAGCCGTCGAAGCGGCCGCCGTCGCGCCAGACGTGCTCGATGATCCGGCCGACCCGACGGTCGCCGCGAGACAGCAGGCCCTCGACGATGCCGGGCTTGCCGTCGTGGTAGCGGAACCCGATCGCGCGGCCGAACTTCTTGTCGGCGCGGACCATGTCGCGCAGCTTCTGCAGCCGCTCGTCGGTGGTCTCGTGGTCGAGCTGGGAAGCCCACTGGAAGGGGGTGTGGGGCTTGGGTACGAAGCCACCGATCGAGACGGTGCAGCGGATGTCGTTGCGGCCCGAGACCTCGCGGCCCTTGGCGATGACCTTCTTGGCGAGCTCGGCGATCTGGAGGACGTCCTCGTCGGTCTCGGTCGGGAGGCCGCACATGAAGTAGAGCTTCACCTGGCGCCAGCCGTGGGAGTACGCGGCGCCGACGGTGCGGATGAGGTCCTCCTCGGTGACCATCTTGTTGATCACCTTGCGCATCCGCTCGGAGCCACCCTCGGGGGCGAAGGTCAGACCGGAGCGACGGCCGTTGCGGGAGAACTCGTTGGCCAGGGTGATGTTGAAGGCGTCGACGCGGGTCGAGGGCAGCGAGAGCGACACGTTGGTGCCCTCGTAGCGGTCGGCCAGGCCGGTCGCGACGTCACCGATCTCGGTGTGGTCCGCCGAGCTCAGCGAGAGCAGGCCGACCTCCTCGAAACCGGACTTCCGGATCCCGTTCTCGACCATGTCGCCGATGGTGGTGATCGACCGCTCGCGCACCGGGCGGGTGATCATCCCGGCCTGGCAGAAGCGACAGCCGCGGGTGCAGCCGCGGAAGATCTCCACCGAGAACCGCTCGTGGACGGTCTCAGCCAAGGGCACCAAGGGATTCCGCGGGTAGGGCCAGGCGTCGAGGTCCATCAGGGTGTGCTTGCGCACCCGCCACGGGATGTCGGGGCGGTTGGGGACCACGGCCTCGATCTGGCCGTCGGCGGCGTAGTTCACGTCGTAGAACTTCGGGACGTAGACGGCCCCGGAGACGGCCAGTCGCCGCAGCAGCTCGTCGCGGCCGCCGGGGCGACCGTCCTGCTTCCACTCGCGCACGACCTCGGAGATCTTGAGCACGACCTCCTCGCCGTCGCCGAGCACGGCAGCGTCGAGGAAGTCGGCGATCGGCTCGGGGTTGAACGCGGCGTGGCCGCCGGCGAGCACCACCGGGTCGTCGTCGCCACGGTCGACCGCGTGCAGCGGGATCCCGGCGAGATCGAGCGCGTTGAGCATGTTGGTGTAGCCGAGCTCGGTCGAGAACGACAGCCCGAACACGTCGAACGCCTTCACCGGACGGTGCGCGTCAACGGTGAACTGCGGAATCGGTCCTTGCTCGTCGCCCTCGCGCATGATCTTCTCGAGGTCGGGCCACACGGCGTAGGTGCGCTCGGCGGCGATCCAGTCACGCTCGTTGAGCACCTCGTAGAGGATCTGGACACCCTGGTTGGGCAGGCCGACCTCGTAGGCGTCGGGGTACATCAGCGCCCACCGCACCTCGACCTCGTCCCACTTCTTGACGGTCGAGTTGAGCTCCCCACCGACGTACTGGATCGGCTTGGACACCAGCGCCAGGCGCGGCTCCAGCCGAGGGAAGACGGACTCAGGAACGAGGTCGCTCTGGGCGACGGTCACGATGGGCACCTCAAAGCTCGGGAACGATCAACCCCAAGCGTACGCCGCCCCCTGACTCCCCTACCAAACCTGGCGCTGCGAGGACAGAATGCCGGGCATGGCTTTGCGTACGTGGACAGGAGAGTTCGCCGGAGGAACCATTGCGACAGGCATGGCCAGGCTCAACGCCCGGCATCCGTGGAGCCACAACGACCACTTCCACAGCTGGATCCTCGCGAACCTGCCGGCGCGGCGTCGCGGCGCGCTGGATGTCGGCTGCGGACGTGGCGAGCTCGTGGCGGCGCTGTCGCCGCGGTTCGCGTCGGTCCGCGGGAACGATCGCGACGAGGAGATGCGGCGACACGCCACGGCTCGCTGCACGGGTCTCGCCAACGTGACCATCGACGGTCGCTCCTGGTCCGACGCCACCGGCCCGATCGACCTGGTGACGATGGTCGCCGTCCTGCACCATCTCGACGTCGCCGCCGCTCTCGCCGATGTGCGCCGCCTCCTGAAGCCAGGCGGGCGGTTCCTGGCGGTCGGCCTCGCACCGCCGCGCAGCGCGACGGACCATCTGTGGGACCTCGCCTCCGCAGTGACGAACCCGATGATCGGCTACGTCAAGCATCCGTGGCCATCATCCGATGGCGCACCCGTCACCCCAGTCCCGATCAAGGACCCGACGATGCCCTTCGACGAGCTGCGAGAGATCGTCCTCGACGTCATGCCCGGCGCCTCGATCCGGCGCCGCCTCGGCTTCCGGCACACCATCGCGTGGACCAAGCCGTCCTAGCGGAGCGGAAAATGGGCGTTGGGGCCGCCCCTCCCGGACGGCCCCAACGACCCTGAGCTCAGAGCCAGTGGCTCAGAACAGCGTGGTGAGCAGCAGGTTCGGGGAACCGGTGCCCGGGTTGGTGACCACGTCGGGGACGCCGGCGCCGGTCAAGCCCGTGGCGACGTCGGCCGGGGTGGCCGAGGGGTTCGCCTCGAGGAAGAGCGCGGCGGCACCGGCGACGTGGGGAGTCGCCATCGACGTACCGGAGATGGTGTTGGTCGAGCCGTCGTTCCAGGCCGAGGTGATGTCGACGCCGGGGGCGAAGATGTCGAGGCACTCACCGGTGTTGGAGAAGTCCGCGGCAGCGTCGGCGTTGTCGGTGGCACCGACGGTGATCGCCTCCGGGACGGCCGCCGGCGAGGAGCCGCAGGCGTCGGAGCTCTCGTTGCCGGCCGCGACGGCGTAGGTCACGCCGTCGGCGATCGAGGCCTGGACGGCCGCGTCGAGAGCGGCGTCGTTGCCGCCACCGAGCGACATGTTGGCGACGGCCGGGCCGTCGGTGTGGTTCTCGGTGACCCACTCGATGCCGGCGACGACACCCTCGGTGGTGCCGGAGCCCTGGTCGTCGAGGACGCGGACCGGAACGATCGTGGCCTCCTTGGCCAGACCGTAGGTGGTGCCCGCGACGGTGCCGGCGACGTGGGTGCCGTGACCGTTGCCGTCGGTCGGGTCGGTGTCGCCGTCGACGGCGTCGAAGCCCTCGCCGATGCGGCCGCTGAACTCCGAGTGGTCGGTCGCGACGCCGGTGTCGATGATGTAGGCGGTCACGCCCTTACCGGTCTGCTCGTAGTGGTAGTTCTTGTCGAGCGGCAGCGCGGCCTGGTCGACCCGGTCCAGGCCCCAGGTCGGGTCCGCCTGGTCACCCTGGGTGGTGTAGCGGTGGTTGGCCTGCACGTAGGCGACGTCCGGGTTGGAGCGGACCTCTTCGAGGGCGTCCTTGTCGAGCGAGGCCGAGAAGCCGTTGAACGCCGTGTTGAAGACCTCCCGTACGTCTCCACCGGCGTCGCGGGCGTCGCCGCGCACCGACTTGGCCTCGGACTTGGCCACGTCGCTGCGGCCCTGCTTCTCCATCACGACGATGTACTCACCCTCGATTGCGGTCGAGGCGTCCGCGCCGCGCAGCGGTGCCGGACTGTCCGCGGCGCCGGCCGGGACGGTGAAGGCGATCGCCGACGCTGCTGCTCCAACAGCTACGGCGGAGATGACTGCCGGCGCCTTGAAGGCCCGGTTCTTGATGGTTCGGTTCACGAACTGACTCCCGTCATCGTGCGGCCCGATGGGGCCACAACCATTCATTGCACCGGACTTGGGAACCGCCTGTAGGTGGTCCCACGCGCAGACCTCGCACGTGCCGGCCGAACGCCCTGCGCCCTCCCTACGGCCGCAACCCGAAGCGTTCGGTGAACCACGTAATCACGTTACGTAGAACCCGTAACGACCCAACTCTTCGCATTGCAGCAACGTGCAGATACCAAAGGTGAACACCTATAAACAGCCCATAAACAAGGCGGGAAAAATGGTCTGTAACCCAACACACCGGGCCGCTCGCGTAACGCGAGCGACCCGGTGCGGTCAATCTTTCAGACGAGTGCCTCAGATCAGGCGATGGAGGTGTCGTCGATCAGGAAGCTGGTCCCGAGCGAGGAGTCCTCGGTGCCGGTGAACGTCAGCGTGACGGTGCTGCCGGCGAAGGACCCGAGCGAGAACGACTTCAACGAGTACGACGAGCTCGCGTTCAGGTTGGAGTACGTCGCCAGCGTCGTCGACCCCACCTTGACGGTCAGCTTGTCGTAGGCCGTCGAGGTGGTCGTCTCGTTGGTGATCACCCGCAGGTAGAACGACAGGGTCTTGCCGGTCGTCGGCAGGGTGACCGACTGCGACAGGTTGTCGGTGCGGGTGGTGCCGTAGCCGTTCAGCCACGCCTTGTAGGAGCCCGAGCGTGCCGGGGCGCTGCTCGAGTTGTCGATCACGCCCGAGGAGGCGCTCCAGCCGGTCGCGCCGGACTCGAAACCCGGGTTGGTGAGCAGGTTGCCCGTGGTCGGCGGGTCCGTCGGGTCCGTGCCACCGCTCCACAGCGAGTAGAGGAGGCGGTTGGGAGAACCGGTCCCGGGCGAGGTGACCACGCCGGTGGTGGCGTTGGAGTTGATCGCCGAGGCGACGGCAGAGGCTGATGCAGTCGGGTTCGCCTGCAGGTAGAGCGCCGCCACTCCGGCGACGTGCGGGGTCGCCATCGACGTACCGGAGATCGTGTTGGTCGCCGTGTTGGAGGTGTGCCACGCCGAGGTGATCGAGGAGCCCGGCGCGAACAGGTCGACGCACGAGCCGATGTTGGAGAAGCTCGACCGGGCGTCGGTGTTGGTCGTCGAGCCGACGGTCAGGGCACCGGCCACCCGGGCGGGCGAGCCGTTGCACGCGTTCGCACCGGAGTCGTTGCCCGCGGCCACGGCGTAGGTGACGCCGTCCGCCATCGAGCTGGAGACCGCGGAGTCGAGGGTCGAGGAGACCCCGCCGCCGAGCGACATGTTGGCGACCGCCGGACCGGAGGTGTGGTTGGAGGTCACCCAGTTCACACCCGCGATCACACCGGCGGTCGTGCCGGACCCGGAGGCGTCGAGCACGCGGACGGGCACGAGCGTGACGTTCTTGGCGACGCCGTACGTCGACCCGCCGACGGTGCCGGCGACGTGGGTGCCGTGGCCGTTCTCGTCCTCGGTGCTGGACCCGATGGCGGTGTAGCCGGAGGTCACCCGGCCACCGAAGTCCGCGTGCGCGGAACGGATGCCGGTGTCGATGATGTACGCCTTCACACCCGAGCCGGTGTAGTCATAGTGGTAGTTCGAGTTCAGCGGCAGGTTGCGCTGATCGATGCGGTTGAGCCCCCAGGTGGGGTTGGCCTGGTCGCCGCTGGCCTTCACGACCTGGTTGGCCTCGATGTAGTCCACGTCGGGGTTGCTGCGGAGCGCGTCGAGCGCGTCGGCGTCGAGCGTGGCGGAGAACCCGGTGACCGCCTTGTCATAGGCGTACTTCACCGAGCCACCCTTCTCCTTGGCGAGCGCCCGGGCGTCGGCGGCGTTGGCCTTGGCCGCCGCACCGTTGCCCTTCATCACGACGATGTAGGAGTTGTCGATGGCCGTCGACTTCTCGGCACCGATCAGCGGTGCCGGGCTGTCTGCTGCGCCGGCGGGACCGGACATGGCCAGGATGGTGGTAGCCGCACCGACGGCGGTGACCGTCGCTGCTGCCAGTGCGCCGAGGCGCTGGATTCTGTGGGGTGAGTTCACGGTTACTGCTCCCGTCGTCAAGCAGCCTCGGGATGAGGGCTGCAAGGGGTAACAGATGCCCTGTAGGGCACCGGGAGGGAACGTAATCGAGTTTAATTTCGATGAAACGCGACATCTTTTCGCACTGCAGCAACCTGCAGGCGATCACGCGAGCGGAGGTCCTGAAGTGGTCCGGACCGGTCCAGACCGGTGCGCCGCGAGCGGGCCGAGATGCCGAGCAGCACACCCACCGCCAGCAGTGCCGCGATCATCGAGGAACCGCCGTAGGAGATCAACGGTAGCGGCACCCCCGTGACCGGCATGATGCCCAGGCACATCCCGATGTTCTGGAAGCTCTGGATGCCGAGCCAGCACACGATCCCGGCCGCCGCCACGCGCCCGAAGAGGTCGTCGGTGCGCGCCGCGATCCGCAGCCCGCGCCACAGCACGACACCGATCAGCCCGATCACCAGCAGCGAGCCGACCAGCCCGAGCTCCTCCCCCACGACCGTGAAGATGAAGTCGGTGTGCTGCTCGGGGACGAAGCCCGCACGCGCCTGCGATCCCTGGAACAGTCCCTGCCCGAAGATGCCGCCGTCGCCGATCGCGATCCGCGCCTGCTGCACGTTGTAGCCGGCCCCGCGAGGATCCAGCGACGGATCGGTGAACGCCATGAACCGGTTGATCTGGTACTGCTTCAGCACCCCGGTCGCGACCACCGTCGTGGCACCCGCCACGCCGGTCAACGCCAGCAGCGCGAGCCATCGCCGCGGTGTTCCCGCGGCCGCGAGCACGCAGAAGACCGTCACACCGAGCACCATCGTGGTGCCGAGGTCGGGCTGCAGCAGGACCAGGACGATCGGCACCGCCGCGACCAGGATCATCGCGACCACGTCGCCCAGCGACACCCGTGCCCGCCAGCGGCCCTCGCTGCGCTCGGCCAGGACCAGCGCCATCGCGATGACCACGGCCAGCTTGGCCAGCTCCGAGGGCTGGACCTGCACCGGCCCGAGATTCACCCACGACTTCGACCCGTTGACCGTGGAGCCCATCACCAGCACCAGCACCAGCCCGACCACCGCGGCCAGGTAGGCCACGGGCGTCAGGAGCCGGACCCAGCGGTGGTTGGTCGCGACCACGCCGACCATCAGCACCAGCCCGGCGGCCACGTTGATCGCCTGTTTGCGCAGGTAGGCGGTGGTGTCGCCACCGGTGATCGCGTCCCGGTGGATCGTCGCGGACCAGACCAGCAGCACCGACAGCGACACCAGGACCAGCACCGCGGCCAGGAGGACGAGGTCGATTCGGCGTACGAAGGCCATCACGTCGTTCTTCATGCTGTGCCCACCAACCCCTCAGTCCTTCGGGGCGACGATCGAGCCGTCGGCACCGAACGCGGGCAGGTTCCTCGGCGGGTCGATGCCCCGGATCGCGGCCTTGTCGGGCCGCACCTCGGCACCGCCCTCCTCGATCCCGTAGAGCGTCTCCCACAGCTTGCGTACGGAATCGCCCACCGAGCCCGAGCCGGTGCCACCCTGGGAGATCGTCATGATGACGACGTACTTCTTGTTGTACGTCGCGACCCAGCCGGTCGTCTGCTTGCCGGTGACCTCGGCGGTGCCGGTCTTGCCGCGCACCTTCACCTCGTCGAGCGGGAACCCGCCGAACTTCCAGGCCAGGGAGCCCGACTGGGGAGTGCCGAGCAGCGCCTCGTTGACGTAGTCGATGCTCTTGGCCGACATCTTCACCTTGCCGGCAACCTTGGGGTCGATCTTCTCGACCACCGTCCCGTCGCCGCTGACGACCGCCTTCCCGATCCTGGGCTCGTAGAGGGTGCCGCCGTTGGCCAGGGACGCGTAGGCCCGAGCGAGCTGGATCGGGGTGACCATCGTGTCGCCCTGGCCGATGGAGAAGTTCACCGCGTCGCCGGTGCGGTAGTAGTTGCCCTCGATGCAGAACTCGTGGGCGAAGAGCTGCAGGAAGTCGGTGGGGGCGTTCTTCTTCTCGTCCATCCGGCAGTAGTAGCCCTTCATGGCCTGGTAGTACTCGGCCTTCCACTTCCGGTCCGCGATCCGGCCCGTCGACTCCCCCGGCAGGTCGATGCCGGTGCGCTTACCGAAGCCAAAGGCCTTGGCGGTCTCCACCAGCGGGTCCTTGGCGTTGACGTCGGCGGGGTTGGCGCCGTACTTCTGCCAGTAGTGGACCCCGACCTGGTAGAAGAACGTGTTGCAGGAGACCTGGAGCGCCTTGGCGAAGTCGATGAACCCGTAGGCGCCCGACTCGTAGTTCTTGAACACCCGGTTGCCCACCTGGAGCCCGCTGGAACAGTTGAGCAGGGTGTCGCGGCTGTAGCCGTTGTTGAGCGCGCCGACCGTCATGAACGGCTTCCACGTCGAGCCCGGCGCGAACTGACCCTGCGTCGCCCGTGGCAACAGCGGGTAGCCCGCCTTCTCGGAGTAGAGCCTGTCGAGCTGCTTCTGGGTGATCCCGCCGACCCACTCCTCGGGGTCGTACGTCGGCTGGTTGGCCATCGCGACCAGTCGGCCGGTCTGCGCCTCCATGACCACGACCGAGCCGGAGTCGGCCTCGAAGTTGCGGCCGGAGATCTTGTCGAAGGTGTTGCGCGCGGTCTCGATCGACTCGGCGAGCAGCTTCTCGGCACGGCCCTGCACCTTGGCGTCGATGCTGGTCACCAGCGTGTCGCCGGGCTGGGAGGCGACCGAGTCGCCGCGCCCGATCTCTCGGCCGAGCGAGTCGACGGTGACGGTGTCGTAGCCGGGCATCCCGCGCAGCCACTGGTCGTACTCCTTTTCGACACCGGAGCGACCCACCATCGAGGTGATGTTGAGCGACTCGTCGCCACGCTCCTTGGCGTTGTCGTTCTCGTCCTCGGTGATCGGGGAGAGATAGCCGAGCACGCCGGCGGCGTTGATGCCGAAAGGGCTCGGGTAGGAGCGCAGCGTCTGCTTCTCCGCGACCACACCGGGAAAGTCCTCCGGCTGCTCGAGGATGCGCAGCGCGGTCGACTCGGAGACGTCGGTGGCGATCGGGACCGGCTGGTAGCGGGTGCCGGACCAGTTGGCGATCGCCTCGTCCTGCTTCTTCGGGGACACGTCGACGGCCTTGGCGACGCGGGCCATCAGCGTCTTCCTGTCGTTGTCGTCCAGCCCGTCGAGCACACCCTGGTCGAGGCTGACGACCCAGGCGGAGCGATTGGTCACCAGCGGCCGGCCCTGGGCGTCGACGATGATGCCGCGCACCGGCTGGCGCACGATCTCGCGCTTGGACTGCGAGGCCGCGGCGGCCTGATAGGCGTCGCCGTGGCGTACCTGCAGATAGAAGAGCCTGACTCCGAGCGTGGCCAGCAGCGAGAAGACGAGCGCCTGGATCACGATCAGCCGCAGTCGGCTGACCTGGGCGGTGGAGAGTCGACTCGGGGCCATCTCAGATATCCCCCCTGCCGATCAGCCACAGCATCGCCGGGATCAGCAACGGCGCCAGGAGCAGGTCGTAGCCCACGCTGATCGCCACGGTCGGCAGCAGGGTCAGCGGCGCCTCACCGAGGATCAGGCCGCTGACCGCGAAGATGCTGACTCCGATGAACGCGCAGGTGGCCACCGTGGCCATCACGGTCATCGCGTTGGGACGGCCCTGGCCACCGTGGATGCTGCCCTCGTCGATGCTGCCTTCGCGCACGCGACCGGCGACGTAGCCGACGATCAGCAGCGCGAGCGCCCACCGGCCGGCGGTGTGGTCGGCGGGAGGCGCCAGATCGAGGAGTACGCCGGCCGCGAACCCGGTCACCAGACCGGCCTGCCCGCCGCGGGTGAGCGCGACCGCGAGGACGACCAGGAGCGCCAGGTCGGGGGTGATCCCGCGGATGGCGAAGGCCGGCGCCACGCTCAGCTGGAGGACGACGGCAATGATGACCAGCATGCCGACCAGGACGTTGCGCAGCACCGGGGCGGCGCCGGAGGCGCGACCTTCCATCTGGCTCATCGCAGCTCTCCTTCCGGTGTGATGACGGCGCGGTCGCTCATGGTGTCGCCGGGCACCACCACACCGACGACGTCGAGCGAGCCGAAGTCGACGTACGGCTTGATCCGCACCGTCTGCGAGGAGTCACGAACGCTCTCGAAGGTGTCGGTCACCTCGCCGATCGGCAGCCCGGAGACGTACGGAGCGGCTCGGCCATCACCCCAGGTGATGACCGTGTCGCCCTTGAGCGGGGCGGTGGACTGGTCGACGAGGTCGAGGGTCAGCAGACCGGAGGGGGTGCCTCCTGCGACCGCGCCGGAGCCGCGGACCATCCCGACCTGGCCGGACTTCTTGCCGCTGCGGTCCTCACCGCCGACGCGACCGCCGACGACCGAGGCGGCGTCGACGATCAGCAGGACCGTTGCCGAGGTCTTGGTGACCCGCAGCACCCGGCCGACCAGGCCGTCGCCGGTCACGACCGACATGTCGGACCTGATCCCGGCGGCGCTGCCGGCGTCGATGGTGACGGTGCGGTTGAAGGTCTGGGCGGGGCCGTAGGCGGTGACGCGCGCCGGCACCATGGCGTAGCCGAGGTCCTCGGCGGCGCGGGTGATCGACTCGTACTCGGCGAGCTTGGCCCGGCCGTAGTCGGTGACCTCGACCTGGCGGCGCAGCGAGGAGTTCTCGGCCTCGAGCTTCGCGACCTTGTCACGCAGCTCGTCGCGGGTGTCGAACCACTCCGGGATGTCGGTGAACGGACGGGCCACCATCGCCGCGCCGGTCTCCAGCGGGGAGATCACCTCGCCGACCGCGGCGCGGGCCGGCTCCAGGACGGGGGTCTGGTCGAGCGTGGCCAGCGTGGCGCAGCACAGGATGAGCGCGATCAGCCAGGAGCGCTTCGGGCCACCGCCGCCGGCCTTGGTCTCGAGGCTGCCGCGGCGGTTGAGCCGCTCCCGCGGCGTACGGACCATGGGTTTGGGGCCCTTGCGTTGTTCCAGCCCTTTGCGCAGACGTTCGCTGGGGCGGGGGCTCAGCAACGACACGTCACCATCTCCTGTTCTCGTTCACCAGGACGGGGCGGAGCACGTCGTAGTCCTCGACGCAGCGGCCGGCGCCCATCGCGACCGAGGTCAGCGGCGACTCGGCGACGTGGACGGGCATACCGGTCTCGTGGCGCAGGCGCTCGTCGAGCCCGCGCAGGAGGGCACCGCCGCCGGTGAGCACGATGCCGCGGTCCATGATGTCGCCGGCCAGCTCGGGCGGCGTCTGGTCGAGGGTGGACCGGACCGCGTCGAAGATGTCGTGCAGCGGCTCCTCGATCGCCTTGCGCACCTCGGCGCTCGAGACGGTCACGGTGCGCGGCAGGCCGCTGACCAGGTCCCGTCCCCTGATCTCGGCCTCGGGCTCGTTGGGCAGCGGCCAGACCGAGCCGAGGGTCATCTTGACCTCCTCGGCGGTGCGCTCGCCCAGGAGCAGCGCGTGCTCCTTCTTCAGCCAGGTCATGATCGCGTTGTCGAGCTGGTGGCCGGCGGTCCTGATCGACTGCGAGGTGACGATGCCGCCGAGGCTGATCACCGCGACCTCGGTGGTGCCTCCGCCGATGTCGACGACCATGTTGCCGGTCGGCAGGTGCACCGGGAGCCCGGCGCCGATCGCGGCTGCCATCGGCTCCTCGATGATGTTCACCATCCGGGCGCCGGACTGGTAGCCGGCCTCCTTCACCGCGCGGATCTCGACCGCGGTGATCCCGGACGGGACGCAGATGACCATCCGCGGCTTGGCGAAGTAGCGGCGGCGGTGGACCTGATGGATGAAGTAGCGAAGCATCTGTTCGGTCGCCTCGAAGTCGGCGATCACGCCGTCCTTCAGCGGCCGCAGCGCGACGATGTCGTCGGGCGTACGTCCCAGCATCTTCTTGGCCTCATGGCCGACGGCGACCATCTCGCCGGTGTTCTTGTTGAGCGCGACCACACTCGGCTCATCGACAAGGACACCCTTGCCGCGGACGTAGACGAGTGTGTTTGCGGTGCCGAGGTCCACCGCCATGTCACGTCCAATGATGCTCGCCATGCGTCCTCGCGTTCCCGGGGCGCCGCGTCGGGGATCTGTGCTGCAGGATGCGGGCCTCCCGACGAGGCTACGAAGGTCCGAGCCTCAATCCGGAGAGGCTCGCCGAAACCGCAACGATACGGGGTGCATCCACGTCGCCGAACCAGGGGATGCCTGTGTTCACCGGGTGTTGCGGAACGGCTCACGGAGGCCTGCGAAAGCGGTCTCCAGGGCAAATGAGAGATCGCGCCGGTAGGGCTACCGGCGCGATCTGCGGTCAGACTCTCAGGCGCTGAACCAGAGCTTGATCTCGCGGTCGGCCGACTCGGGCGAGTCCGAGCCGTGGACGAGGTTCTCGCGGTTGGAGAGGGAGAAGTCGCCGCGGATGGTGCCCGGGGCGGCCTTGCGGCCGTCGGTGGCACCGTTGAGCGCGCGGACGACCTCGATCGCCTCGTCGCCCTCGAGGACGGCGGCGACGAGCGGGCCGGAGGTGACGAAGTCACGCAGCGGCGGGTACCAGGGCTGCTCGACGTGCTCGGCGTAGTGCTCGTCGGCCATGCCCGCGTCGATGGTGCGGTGCTCCAGTTTCACGATCGAGAGGCCCTTGGCCTCGTAGCGGGACAGGATCTCCCCCACCAGGCCCCGGCGGACGGCGTCGGGCTTCAGGATCACGAACGTGCGCTGCGTCATGGGGCCGAGCGTATCGGGGCGGGCCGGTCCGGGCACGTTCGGGCCGATCGCTGCTGTGCCCTTGTCGGCCACGTTGAGACCATGTCGGTGGGATGCGGCAGGATGGCGCTCCGTGACGACAACCCCATCAGCTCCGACGCTCGCAGACTCGATGGCCGCCATCCCGGCCCGCATCGCCGAAGATCTCGGAGTGCGCCCGGCGCAGGTGACCGCAGCGGTCGCCCTGCTCGACGAGGGCTCGACGGTGCCGTTCATCGCTCGCTACCGCAAGGAGGTGACCGGCGGCCTCGACGACGCCCAGCTGCGTACGTTGGAGGAGCGCCTCGGCTACCTGCGCGACCTGGAGGAGCGGCGTGCCGCTGTGCTCGCCGAGATCGCGAAGCAGGACAAGCTCACCCCCGAGCTGCAGGCCTCGATCCTCGCCGCCGACACGAAGGCGCGGCTGGAGGACATCTACCTGCCGTTCAAGCCGAAGCGGCGCACCAAGGCGATGATCGCCCGCGAGAACGGGCTCGAGCCGCTGGCCGACGGGCTGCTGGCCGACCCGACCCTGGACCCGGTCGTCGAGGCGGAGAAGTACCTCGGGGAGCAGGTCGCCGACACCAAGGCCGCGCTCGACGGCGCTCGCGCGATCCTGGTCGAGCGGTTCGGTGAGGACGCCGACCTGATCGGCACGCTGCGGGAGCGGATGTGGAAGCAGGGTCGCCTGGTGACCCGCGTCCGCGAGGGTCGCGAGAACGACCCGGCCGCGGCGAAGTTCTCCGACTACTTCGAGTTCTCGGAGGCGTACGCCTCGCTGCCGTCGCACCGCACCCTGGCCGTCCTCCGTGCGGAGAAGGAGGAGGTGCTCGACGTCACCCTCTCCCCCTACGCCGAGGAGCCGGAGCCGGGCGAGGTCACCGACTACGAGCGCTCGATCGCTTCTCGCTTCGGGATCACGGACTCCGGCCGTCCGGCCGACAAGTGGCTGGCCGAGACGGTGCGGTGGGCGTGGCGTACGCGGATCCTCTTCCGCCTCGAGCTCGACATGCGCACCCGGATCCGCACCGCCGCCGAGGAGGCCGCGATCGCGGTCTTCGCTGACAACCTTCGCGACCTGCTGCTGGCCGCGCCGGCCGGCACCCGGGCCACGATGGGCCTCGACCCTGGCATCCGGACGGGCGTGAAGGTGGCCGTCGTGGACGCGACCGGGAAGGTGGTCGACACCTCGACGGTCTACCCGCACGAGCCGCGGCGCGACTGGGACGGATCGCTGGCGACGCTGGCCAAGCTGGCGAAGAAGCACTCCGTCGACCTGATCGCGATCGGCAACGGCACCGCCTCGCGCGAGACCGACAAGCTCGCCGCCGACCTGCTCAAGCTGCTGCCGGACCTGAAGATGACCAAGGTGATGGTCTCCGAGGCGGGCGCCTCGGTCTACTCCGCCTCGGCCTATGCCTCCGCCGAGCTCCCGGATCTCGACGTGTCGATCCGTGGGGCGGTGTCGATCGCGCGCCGCCTTCAGGACCCGCTGGCCGAGCTGGTGAAGATCGAGCCGAAGTCGATCGGCGTCGGGCAGTACCAGCACGACCTGCCCGAATACGGCCTCTCCAAGTCCTTGGACGCGGTCGTCGAGGACTGCGTGAACGGCGTCGGCGTCGACCTCAACACCGCCTCGGCTCCGCTGCTGCGCCGGGTCTCGGGGATCACGGAGTCGCTCGCCTCGGCGATCGTCGCCCACCGCGACGCCAACGGCCCCTTCCGCACCCGCCGCGAGCTCACCAAGGTCGCGCGGCTCGGCCCGAAGGCGTTCGAGCAGGCGGCCGGGTTCCTCCGGATCCGCGGCGGGGACGACCCGCTCGACATGTCCGGCGTGCACCCCGAGGCCTATCCGGTGGTCAACCGCATCCTCGACAAGGCGTCGGCGGACATCGGGTCACTGATCGGCAACACCTCTGCGCTGAAGTCGCTGAAGCCGTCGGAGTTCGTCGACGAGAAGTTCGGCCTGCCGACGGTCACCGACATCCTCGCCGAGCTCGAGAAGCCCGGACGCGACCCGCGCCCGGGGTTCAAGACGGCGACCTTCGACGACTCGGTCCACGCCGTATCCGATCTGCGCCCGGGCATGGTGCTCGAGGGCACCGTCACCAACGTGGCCGCCTTCGGCGCCTTCGTCGACATCGGCGTCCACCAGGACGGCCTGGTCCACATCTCCGCGATGTCGGACAAGTTCGTCGAGGACCCGCGCGACGTGGTCCGCTCCGGTGACGTGGTGCGTGTGAAGGTCCAGGAGGTCGACGAGGCCCGCAAGCGGATCTCGCTCACGCTCCGGCTCAACGACGACGCGCCCGCGCCGGGCGAGCCGAAGGCTGCCGGTGGCGGCAACCGTGGCCAGCGCGGTGGCGGTGGTGGCGGGAAGGGCCAGCCGCGCGGCAAGGGCGGCGGTCGTCCGCAGAGTCGCCCCGCTCCGGCGCCCGCAAACAGCGCGATGGCCGACGCGCTGCGCCGCGCAGGGCTCTCCTAGGTCTCACCTAAATCGCTGGGGAGGAGATCTGCACGAGACCTGCACATCTCCTCCCCGCATCCTCCCGACTCCGCGCCCTAGGTTCGGAGCATGACCTCCAAGAACCTGTACGTGCTCGGCGGGATCGCCGCCGTCGGCACCGCGATCCTTCTCGTCCTCGGCGCCGGTGCACTCGGGATCATCGGCGACGGCGGGCGCGCGGACATGATGTACCTCGCCCCCATCGCCATCGTCGTGCTCGGCGCGCTCGTGGTTCGGTTCCGGGCCCGCGGGATGGCGTTCGCCGTCGGTGCCGCTGCCCTCGCCACACTTCTTGTCGGCCTGATCGCGATCGCCGCCGGGCTCCATGACGACGTCGACGGCGCCCGGGACATCGTGATGATCAGTGCGCTGTACGCCGCCCTGTTCGCGGTCTCGGGCTGGCTGTTCTGGCGTTCCGACGCGCTGAGCGGGTAGTCCAGGGAGTTCGACTACCCCGCCGTGGCCCCCATCTGGGCCGCGCGGCGTGCGACATCCTCCGGCGCCTGCCCGGTCGCGTCTACGGCGGTGACCGGTGTGCCGGCGACGCGGCGGATCGGGATCACGCCCGCCCAGATGCCGGCCTCGATGTCCTCCGGGTCGTCGACAGGGCCCTCGGCGCGCGCCTTCATCGACGCCTCGGCGAGCGGGAGGGCGAGCACGGCGGTCGCGGCGAGCTCCTTACGAGTGGCCGGACGCAGGGTGTCCCAGCGGCCGGGGATCATCTGGTCGACGACCAGCGCGAGGGCACGCTCGCGCTCCTCCGGGTCCTCCACCAGACGTGGGCGGCCGATGACCACGGCCGAGCGGTAGTTCATCGAGTGGTGGAACCCGCTCCGCGCCGCGACCAGGCCGTCGAGCTCGGTGATCGTGACGCACACGTCGCGCTCGAGCGCCCGCGCGAGCCAGCCGGCGGCCACCGAGCCGTGCAGGTAGAGCGACCCGCCTGCGTCCGGGCCGTCCAGATCGAAGCCGTACGCCGTGGGCAGGACGACCGGGTGGGCCTCCTCGCCCGACCCGACGGTGACGCCCAGGTGGGCGATGAGCGCCTCGCCGAGGAAGGCGTGGAGGCGCTCGCGGTCGGGGACGGCGCGGTTCTTGCCGCGGCTGATCCGGGTGCGTGGGGTGGGTGACAACGTCGTGCTCATGGCACCATCCTGGTAGCGAAGTGGCCTGCATGCACGGGCCAATTCCGACCCACTCCGACAGGCCATTCAACGATGCTCCCCGTGATCCTCGACCGCACCTCCAGCGAGCCGCTACCCGCCCAGCTCGCCGGCCAGGTCCGCGCCCTGGTCCTCGTCGGCACCCTCGGGACCGGCGACCGACTGCCCTCGAGCCGTGCGCTCGCGGCAGACCTGGGCGTCTCGCGCGCGGTGACCGAGCAGGCTTACGACCAGCTCACCGCCGAGGGCTGGCTCGAGGCGCGCCGCGGATCCGGGACGTACGTCACCGCGACCCGCACCACGAACGCAGCAGCGCCCCAGGTGACGTCTCGGCCGACGGCGCCGACGTCTGGGCCGACGGGGGTGACCTCTGGGCTGGACACGGGCACGCCGTTCTTCGATCCGCGCTTGGAGCCGGGGTGGCGGCGGGCGTGGCGGGAGGTCTCGGTCGCCACTCCCCCGCGTGGCTACGACGATCCGCGGGGGCTGCTCGAGCTGCGCGAGGCGCTTGCGGCGAGACTCGGACGCACCCGCGGCCTGGACCTCCATCCGGACGAGATCATCGTGACCGCAGGCACCACCGACGGGCTCCGAGCGCTGCTTCCCGAGCTGCGCCCCGGGCCGGTTGTGGTGGAGGACCCGGGATACCGGGCCGCGGCCGAGACGGTGCTCACCTACGGACGCGAGGTCATCGACCTGCCCGCCGTGGAGACGGTGGGCGACCTGGGTGATGCGGTGGCTGCGTACGTCACGCCGGCGCATCAGCACCCGCTGGGGCGCGTCATGCCAGCGGCCGACCGGCTGGCCCTCCTCGAGGCCGCCAGACGAGCGGACGCGGTGGTGATCGAGGACGACTACGACTCAGAGTTCCGCTACGACGTCGCGCCGGTGCCCGCGATGGCGAGGCTGGATCGCAGCCGGGTGGTCTATCTCGGCACCGCGGCGAAGTCGGTGGTCCCGACACTGCGTCTCGGCTGGCTGGTCGCGCCGCCCGACCTGCACGAGCTGATCCTGCGCCGCCGCACCATCACCCACGCAGGCGCCGCCTGGCCCTCGCAGCGCGCGCTCCTGACGCTGCTGCGTGACGGCTGGCTCGACCGGGCCGTACGCTCCGCCCGCCGCGTCTACGCCGAGCGTGCCCCGAGGGTGGCCGAGGCGATGAGCCCCTACGCCACGCTCGCCGGCCCGCTCGCCGGCATGTACTCCACCTGGCTGCTGCCCGAGATGGAAGCACGCAGAGCCCGCGACGCCGCCAGGGCGGCCGGCTTCGAGATCAACCTGCTCTCCACCTACGCCCGCACCAGCGGCCTGGCCGGCTTGGTGATCGGCTTCGGCGGAGTGACCGACGCCGAGCTCGATCGGGCGCTCACCGCGCTCACCGGGGCCCTCGCGCGCTAGCGACCGGGCGCTTCGTCCTCGATCAGGTCGAAGAGGTTCTCCAGGCTGTCCGGGTCGTCCTCGCCGCCGCCGACGGCCCACCCGGAACTGGTACGCCGCAGCTGCGCGCCCACCAGCCGGCACGACTCCCCGGCCTTGTGCGCGTAGTGAGCCGTACGCGTCCGCGGCCGTCGCAGCACCAGCGCGTTGCCGCACGCCGGGCACAGTGCCCAGTCGGTCGGCGTCTCGTCCGTCGCCATCTGCAGCTCGTCGCGCTCCTCCACGGCAGCCAACCTACCTGGGCTCGGCCTCTTCCCCGGCGCTTTCCTCAGCGCTTTCCGCGGCGTCTTCCTCGGCGGCGATCCGATCGAACGCCTCGAAGGCCGCGGCACGCTCGCTCTCGATCTTGCGACCGAGGATGTCGGCCATGCCCCACAGGACCGCGAAGATCACACCGACGACGAACATGACCGGGATCAGGAAGCCCATCGCGATCGCGACGACCTGCAACGCCCAGCCGACCCAGTAGGCCCAGGGGCGGCGCAGCAGCCCGGCGACCAGGATGCAGGCCACGAAGAACCCGAGGCCCAGCGGGAGCGCCAGCCCGGCGGAGACCCCGCCGATCGAGATCATCACGGGCGCGGCCAGCGCGACCGCGAGTCCCTCCATCGACACGATCGCGGCGCACATGCCGCGTCGCGGCGACTTCTCCCGCTCACTCGTCATCTGCGTCCGCCTCCAGATAGGCCTCCAGCTCCGGGTCGGCGGTCGGCACGACCCGGGCGGTCGCGGCCGACCGGGCGGCGGGGCCACGGGAGCCCAGCAGCGTACGCGCCTCCCCGGCGGTCACCACGGAGCCGGTCACCAGCACCGCACCCTCGGAGATCGAGCCGCCGCCGGAGGACTCCGACAGGCCGATCGCGGCGTCGATGGCGTCGGCGAGACGCGGGACCACCGAGACCCGGTCCTCGCCGAAGAGGTCGACGGCGACCTTCGCGAGCTCGACGGCCGGAAGGGCGCGCTCGGTGGAGTTCTGGGTCACCACGAGATGCTCGAGGTGGGGCTCGAAGGCGGCGAGCAGGCCTTCCACGTCCTTGTCGCCCATCACGCCGATGACACCGACGACACCCGAGAACGAGAAGGAGTCCTCGAGCGCGGCGACCGTAGCCTCGGCACCGGCCGGGTTGTGGGCCGCGTCGAGCAGGACCGTCGGAGACGACCGCATGATCTCCAGCCGCGCCGGCGAGTCGACCTTGGCGAACGCGTCGCGTACGAGCTCATCGGCCAGCACGGTGTCTCCCAGGAACGCCTCGACCGCGGCCAGCGCCGTCGCCGCGTTCTGCGCCTGGTGGGCGCCGTAGAGGGGCAGGAAGAGGTCTTCGTACTCCCCCCGCAGCCCGCGCAGCGTGAGGATCTGTCCACCGACGGCCGGGGTGCGGGACACGACCCCGAAGTCGGTGCCCTCCCACAGCAGCCGGGCGCCGACCTCTGCCGCGTGCTGGTCCAGCACCGCGGCGACCTCGACGGACTGCTCGGCGATCACGGCGACCGAATCCGGCTTGATGATCCCGGCCTTCTCGCGTGCGATGGCGACCGGCGTGTCACCGAGGTACTTCGCGTGGTCGACCGCGATCGGGGTCACCACGGCGACATCGGCGTTCGCGACGTTGGTGGCGTCCCAGCCGCCGCCCAGCCCGACCTCGACCACGGCCACGTCGACCGGGGCCTCGGCGAACTTGGCGTAGGCCATCCCGACCATGGACTCGAAGAACGACAGCGGGTGCGGCTGGTCGTCGTCGACCATGCCGAGGTAGTGGGCGACGTCGTTGAACGCGGCCACGAACTCGTCGTCGGTCAGTGGCTCGCCGTCGATCGAGATCCGCTCGTTGATCCGCTCCACGTGCGGCGAGGTGAACCGCCCCACGCGCAGGTCGAGGGACCGCAGCAGCGTGTCGATCATCCGGGAGGTGGAGGTCTTGCCGTTGGTGCCGGTCAGCTGGATGATCCGGAACGCGTTCTGCGGATCACCGAGGATCTCGAGCAGGGCACGGATCCGGTCCAGGGAAGGCTCGAGCCGGGTCTCGGGCCAGCGCGACTGCAGCGCTTCCCAGACCTCCTCGATCGTGGCCGCCAGACGCGGCGCGGGAGTCTCAGTCATCGGGTCGAGTCTAAGCCCAGGTCCGCCGATGGCCGCCGTCGCGAGCGCCATCAGGCGGGTGTGATGGCAAGGCGACGCCGCGAAGGCATACCGGGCGTCTGTTGAGCGGCGTCAACGCCGCCAGCGCGCCCGCATGGTGGCGCGCAGCAGGCGGAGAGCGGCGGACCTGGGCTTCGGGTGCAGGCGCTTCCCAGCGAATTACCAGACCCGGTACCCTCCCACTCATCTCGGACTGACCCCCATCCCCCACAAGGTCCACCATTCATGCGTACGCTCCGGGCTGCTCTCGCGGTCATGTTCCTGGCCGTTGCCTACGTCCTGGCTGCCTTCGCGCTGGTCGGTCAGCAGATGGCCCCACGGCGGCGCAGCAGGACCTCGAGCGACCCCGGTGGGCTCGTCCTCACCGAGCAGGACCAGCCCGGGCTGTGGGCGGAGGTCCGCGATCTGGCCGCCACCGCGGGGACCCGCGCCCCGGACGAGATCCGCCTGGTGCCGGAGGTCAATGCGGCGGTCAGCGAGGAGACCAGCCTCCTCGGGCTCAGGACCGGGACCCGGCGCATGTTCCTCGGCGTACCTCTCCTCCAGGGCCTCTCCCGCAACCAGCTCCACGCGGTGCTCGCCCACGAGCTCGGCCACCACAGCACCAGCCACACCCGGCTCGGCGCCCTGATCCACCGGAGCCGGCTGGCGATCGCCGAGGTCGCCGCCGGCCTCTCCAACCCGCTGGTGAAGCGGCCGTTCCGGACGTACGCCCGTCTCTTCTTCTCGCTCACCCGCCCGCTCGCGCACGCCCATGAGATCGACGCCGACCAGCTCAGCGCGACGGTCGCCGGGCCGCGGACCGCGGCCGTCACGCTGCGCACCCTGCCCGCGCTCGATGCCGCCTGGCACATCTATCTGGAGCAGTACGTCGAGGCCGGCACCCACTACGGCCTGCGGCCCACGCGCTTCTTCGACAACTTCACCAACCTGATGAGCGACCCCGAGCGGCTCGAGGAGCTCGCCAGGATCAGCGCGGCGCCACCCGAGTCGAAGACCTCGGCCTACGACTCGCACCCGCCGCTGTCGGAGCGGATCGAGCGGCTGGAGGCGATGGCCTCTGCGGACGAGGCGGACAAATCCGGCAACGCCGCCAGCATCCTTCGCTACCCGTCCCAGAACTTCCTCGCCCTCGAGGACAAGACGTTCGCCGGCTCGGGCCTGACCCCGGCGCCGATGGCCGAGATCGTCAGCGTCGCAGGGGCCCGTGCCGCGGCACTCAACGCCGAGACGCTGCTGAACGCGATGCAGGAGAACCAGATCGTGCCGGCCACAGTCCGCGGCGCCCTCGACCTCATCGCCTCGGGCAACCTCGACGCGCTCCTGGACCTGGTCGAGGTCGAGTCCACGACCCCCGAGGACGACACCTCGACGAAGCGGCGGGTCATCGCTCGGCTCCTGGGCGCCGCCATCGCCCACGAGCTGGTCGGCGAGGACAAGGCACGCTACGAGCTCAGCTGGGCCGGTCCGTGGCGGCTGGTCGACATCGCCGGCCAGGAGGTCGATCCCGAGGACCTCGCCTACGAGGCCCTCGGCTCCCCCGGCTACGCCGCCGCACTGCGCGCCTGGGTGCACCAGCTCGACGCTCAGGTCGACAACGAGGCGCAGGCGCACACCGCCCCCGAGACGCCGGCCCCGACGCCGCCCGACGGCTACATCGGCGCCTTGGCCCCGATCTCCGGCGACGGCTTCCGTACGCTGCTGGTGACCGACACCGGCCTGATGCTGCTCAAGCCCTCCGGCTCCGACCGCCTCGCCACCGGCCTCGCCTCGGTCACCTCCGGCTCGCCCGGCAGGAAGCTGATCCAGCGCGCCCTGGACAGGTCACCCGCCGAGCTCGCCACCGCGTCCAACGCCGCCTACGTCCCCTGGGACGAGATCCGCGCCCTCCACCTCAAGCAGAGCAGCAGCGGCCGCCGCTCCGCCGACATCACCACCGCCGCTGGCAAAGGCTGGTCTCTGCGGTGGACCAACGCCGCCGAGGTCGAGGGCCACATCTGGCCGGCTGTCGACCACTACCTCGGCCGCCGCTTCACCGTCGACTGATCCGCCGAGTCGGCTCATCCTGACCGCAACCCCCGCCGAGTCGGCTCGTTCTAACGAGCCGACTCGGCAGGTCAGGGGACGATCGTGTGGTTGGCCATGTCGACGACGGGGCGGTAGCCGATCTTGGCGTAGACGTGGTTGGAGATGGGGTTGTCGACGTCGGTGAACAGGCACAACCGGGTGCCGTCGGCGCCGAGGAGGCGTGAGGCCTCGGCCGTGACCGCGGTGCCGTAGCCGTGGCCCCGCTGCTCCTTCGGCGTGTAGACCGGCGCGATCCGGACCACGCCGTGCGCCGGCAGGGTCGCACCGATCAGGGACACGACCTCACCGTCGACCTCCCACAGCAGCAGGAACTCCTCGATCCGGCGCCGCACCTCGTCCTCGCTGACCGCAGCGTGCTCGTGGGCGTACGCCTTGTTCGAGGACTGCTCCCGGGCTGCGTGCCCGAAGTCGGCCAGCCACTCCCGGCACAGCTCGAGGTCGTCGTACGTCGCCGGGCGGGCGTGCCCGGGCACGCCGGACGGCATCACCAGCGTGCCGAGCTCGTGCAGACGCGACGCCATCGCGACGCTCACCCGCCCGCCCGCGAGCCGGGCGGTCTCCTCGGCCACCGTCCGGGCTGCTGGGAGCGCGCCGTTGGCCCCACCGGCGTACTCGCCCCTCGCATGCAGCGCACGCGCCAGCTCGAGCGCCGCCGGCTCGGGCATCGGGCACACGTAGAGCGGGTAGGGCTCGAAGCTGGCCGTCCGCATCGCCGCCCCGATGACCCGGTCACCCTCGC
Source organism: Nocardioides sp. NPDC127503 (assembly GCF_040302165.1). Classification (NCBI taxonomy): domain Bacteria; kingdom Bacillati; phylum Actinomycetota; class Actinomycetes; order Propionibacteriales; family Nocardioidaceae; genus Nocardioides; species Nocardioides sp. NPDC127503. The sequence continues at coordinate 136,755 of NZ_JBEORH010000010.1, forward strand.
GGGCGACGGCGAACCAGCGGTACGGCCCCTCCTGCTCCATCCGGGTGGCCTTCTCCGCATTGGTGGCGACCACGTTGGCGGTCACCGGCTCCGCGGCGAGGTAGTCCGACGCGTTGGCGAGGAACTCGGCTGGATCGGTGAAGAAGTCGATGGTGCCCATGACCGAAGCATGGCGACTGTGCAACGCCGGTCTCAACCGGTTTCGCGCCAGCCACCGCGCGCCCATAGGATTTGGTCCCATGACTGAGACCACGCCCACGCAGACCGCACCGGAGACGACTACGCCCGCTGAGCAGCGCGTAGTCGCCGTACCGGACAAGCCGGTCCTCGAGGGTCTGGAGGCCAAGTGGGCCGAGCAGTGGAAGAACGAGAAGACCTACGCCTTCGACCGCACCCAGCCGCGCGAGAACGTCTACTCGATCGACACCCCGCCTCCGACCGTCTCCGGCAGCCTGCACGTCGGCCACGTCTTCTCCTACACCCACCCCGACCTCATCGCCCGCTTTCAGCGGATGAACGGCAAGTCGGTCTTCTACCCGATCGGCTGGGACGACAACGGCCTGCCGACCGAGCGCCGGGTCCAGAACTACTTCGGCGTCCGCTGCGACCCGAGCCTGCCGTACGACCCCGACTTCACCCCGCCGGAGAAGCCGGACCCGAAGCGCCAGATCTCGATCAGCCGGCCCAACTTCGTCGAGCTGTGCAACCAGCTGGTCGTCGAGGACGAGAAGGTCTTCGAGGACCTGTGGCGCACCCTGGGTCTCTCCTTCGACTGGGACCAGCAGTACACGACCATCGGCAAGGTCTCCCAGACCGCCTCGCAGAAGGCGTTCCTGCGCAACCTGGCCCGCGGCGAGGCCTACCTGCAGGAGGCGCCGACCCTGTGGGACGTCACCTTCCAGACCGCCGTCGCCCAGGCCGAGCTGGAGGCGAAGGACTACCCCGGCTTCTTCCACCGCGTCGCCTTCCACCGCGCTGACGGCACCCCGGTCCACATCGAGACCACCCGCCCCGAGCTGATCCCCAGCGTCGTCGCACTGATCGCGCACCCCGACGACGACCGCTACAAGGACCTGTTCGGCAGCACCGTCACCAGCCCGATCTTCGGCGTCGAGATCCCCGTCATGCCTCACGAGGCCGCCGAGATGGACAAGGGCGCCGGCATCGCGATGTCCTGCACCTGGGGTGACCTCACCGACGTCCAGTGGTGGCGTGAGCTCAACCTTCCCGCCCGCGCCCTGATCGGCCGCGACGGCCGCTTCTCCCGCGAGACCCCGGAGTGGATCACCACCGAGGCCGGCGTCGCGGCGTACGAGGAGCTGAAGGGCAAGACCGTCCACTCGGCCCGCGAGGCCGTCGTCGCGATGATCCGCGAGTCCGGTGACCTCGACGGCGAGCCGAAGAAGACCCAGCGGATGGCCAACTTCTACGAGCGTGGCGACAAGCCGCTCGAGATCGTCGCCAGCCGGCAGTGGTACATCACCAACGGTGGCCGCAACCCCGAGCTGCGTGAGCAGCTGCTGTCCCGCGGCGGCGACCTGACCTGGCTGCCCGAGCACATGCGCCACCGCTACGACAACTGGGTCGGCGGCCTCAACGGTGACTGGCTGATCTCCCGCCAGCGCTTCTTCGGCATCCCGTTCCCGGTCTGGTACGCACTCGACGCCGAGGGCAACCCGGACTACGACAAGCCGCTGCTGCCGAGCGAGGACCAGCTCCCGATCGACCCGTCCACGGACGTCCCGGCCGGCTACGAGGAGGCGCAGCGCGGCAAGCCCGGCGGCTTCCAGGGCGACCCGGACGTCATGGACACCTGGGCGACCTCCTCGCTGACCCCGCAGATCGCGGGCGGCTGGGAGGCCGACCCCGACCTGTTCAGCCGGGTCTACCCGATGGACCTGTGCACCCAGAGCCACGAGATCATCCGCACCTGGCTCTTCGGCCGCATCGTCCGCGCCCACCTCGAGGACGGCACCGTCCCGTGGAGCCACGCGATGATCGCCGGCTGGATCCTCGACCCCGACCGCAAGAAGATGTCGAAGTCGAAGGGCAACGTCGTCGTCCCGACCGAGATCCTCGAGAAGTTCGGCGCCGACGCGGTTCGCTGGCGTGCCGCGCTGACCCGTCCGGGCATGGACTCGCCGTTCGACGAGACCCAGATGAAGGTCGGTCGCCGCCTGGCGATGAAGATCCTCAACGCCTCCAAGTTCGTCCTCGGCAACGTCGGCGCGACCACGCTGAACCCGGTCGCGATCACCCAGCCGGTCGACTGCGCGCTGATGGCCCGTCTCAAGGAGACGATCACCAAGGCGACCGACGCCTTCACGGCCTACGACTACTCCACGGCACTGGAGGCCTCGGAGAAGTTCTTCTGGGAGTTCTGCGACGACTACCTCGAGCTGGTCAAGGAGCGTGCCTACGACGAGGACGGCGGTCTCGCCACCGAGTCCGCGCGCGCAACCCTCGCCACGGCTCTCCACGTCCAGCTGCGTCTGCTGGCCCCCTTCCTCCCGTACGTCACCGAGGAGGTCTGGTCGTGGTGGCAGACCGGTTCCATCCACACCTCCGCGTGGCCGCGTGAGCTCGAGCTCGGCACCGCTGCGGCCGCCGACCCGGCTGCGCTGGACGCCGTCGCGGCGACCCTGACCGGGATCCGGGGCGCGAAGTCGACCGCGAAGGTGAAGATGCGCCACCCGCTTGCCAAGGCCGAGGTCACCGGCCCGGCCAAGCTGGTCAAGGACGCCGAGGCCGCCGCGCCGGACCTCAAGCGGGTCGGCAACATCGTCGGCGACCTCTTCTTCACCGTCGACGAGAACGCCACGGAGATCTCCGTCACCGCTGAGCTGGCAGAGGTCCCCGAGGAGGCCTGAGCCTCAGGCCGACAGAGCCCGAACGACGGAGCAGGCCCCGGACCGCATCGCGGTCCGGGGCCTGCTTCGTCCCTCACTCCAGCCAAGCGCCCGGGGGGACTCGCTCGGCCGGTCACTCTGGCGTGGTGCAGTCGCCATCGGAGTGATCCCTACTGCACCGACTTCTCGGCACAAGTCTGGTCGTCCTTGCTGCCTTCCTTCGGCTCCTGCTCCGGCTCCGGTGCATCCGTCGTCTCAGTGTTGGACTGCTCATCGTCGGACGGCTCAGCGGATTCGGTGGTGGCCTCGGGTTCGGCTGCGGGCGATGACCCTACCGGGGTCTTCGGCTCAGCGCACGCCTCACCGCACTCCGGCGTGGCCTCCGGTTCGGAAGCCTCGTTCGATCCGGGCAGCGTCTTCACGTCCTCGGCGATCGCGGCGGTGAGCTCGCAGGCGTCCTCGGCGACCCGTTCGGCCTCGGACTCGTGCTTGGTCGAGTCCGCGTCGGGCTCCTTCGTCTCCGTGGTCGCCTCGTCGCTCTCCCGGTCTTCCTTGGGCTCTTCCAGCGGAAGGTCCTCGACCGGGACACCGGCGTCGGCGGCGATCAGCTGCCGCAGGAACATCGGCACGGCCTCATCGACCGGCCGGGCGTCCTCCTCGGCCACGAACGGCCACAGCAGCGGCGCCATGATCCCCGGGATCGGTCCCACGGACGGGACCAGCTTGGGGGGCTTGCCGTTGCCCTTGTCCTCACCGGGGTCGGCGGGCGCCGTCGGCTCCTCGGAGGGCGATGCGTCGGGCTGCTCGGCGGGCGCGGACGGCGCCTTGTCGGGCTTCGCGTCGCCCCGGCGCTCAGGCTGGGCGGAGTCCTCACGGTCGCTCTTCCGGTCCGCATCGGGCCTGGTGCTGGGGATCGTCGACACCCCGGAGACGCCGGGAGACGGCGCCGGCGGGATCACGGTGAAGTCGGCCTGGCCCGAGAGCGTACGCGGCACCCGGTGCAGCGCGGAGACGTCCGGGCTGAGGGTCTGGATGACCACGAGCAGGCCGATGAGCACTACGGCGGCGTAGGCCATCACCGGGCCCCTCTGGAACCTCACGTGCCCACTTCCCTACCGAGTGACGGAGCTGGAAAGGTACAGATGATCATCAGTGCGTATTGTGTCCGACCGCCCGGGCCAATACAGACCCGGGCGGCGAAAATGACCCAAACGGGCTACGCGGACTTCTTCTTGGTTTCCTTCTCGCGAGGAACCAGGGTCGGCATCTCGCCGTCGTCGACCACCTCGCGGGTGACGATGACCTTGCCGACGTCGCCGCGGGAGGGCACGTCGTACATCACGTAGAGGAGGACCTCTTCGATGATCGCCCGCAGGCCACGGGCACCGGTGCCACGCTCGAGGGCCTTGTCGGCGATCGCGGTGATCGCATCCTCGGTGAACTCGAGGTCGACGCCGTCGAGGTCGAAGAGCTTCTGGTACTGCTTCACCAGCGCGTTGCGCGGCTCGGTCAGGATCTGGACCAGGGCAGCCTGGTCGAGCTTCTCGACGCTCGCGATCAGCGGCAGTCGGCCGATGAACTCCGGGATCAGCCCGAACTTGGTGAGGTCCTCGGGACGCACCAGCTTCAGCAGGTCCTCGGACTCCTTCTCGGCCTTGCCGCGCACCTCGGCGGTGAAGCCCAGGGTCTTCTTGCCGACGCGCTGCTCGATGATGTGCTCCAGACCGGCGAACGCGCCACCCACCACGAAGAGGATGTTGGTGGTGTCGATCTGGATGAACTCCTGGTGCGGGTGCTTGCGGCCACCCTGCGGCGGCACCGAGGCGGTGGTGCCCTCGATGATCTTCAGCAGCGCCTGCTGCACGCCCTCGCCGGAGACGTCGCGCGTGATCGAGGGGTTCTCCGCCTTGCGGGCCACCTTGTCGATCTCGTCGATGTAGATGATGCCGGTCTCGGCCTTCTTGACGTCGTAGTCGGCGGCCTGGATCAGCTTGAGGAGGATGTTCTCGACGTCCTCACCGACGTAGCCCGCCTCGGTCAGCGCGGTGGCGTCCGCGATCGCGAACGGGACGTTGAGCATCCGGGCCAGCGTCTGCGCCAGGTAGGTCTTACCGCAGCCGGTCGGGCCGATCACCAAGATGTTGGACTTGGCGACCTCGACCTGCTCCTCCTTGGCGTGCTTGCCGGGGCCCTGGGGGCCGCCGGGCTGGAGGCCGGCCTGGACGCGCTTGTAGTGGTTGTAGACCGCCACCGCGAGCGACTTCTTCGCCTGCTCCTGGCCGATGACGTAGGAGTTGAGGAAGTCGAAGATCTCCTTCGGCTTGGGGAGGTCGGCGATCTCCACCTCGGAGCCCTCGTTGAGCTCCTCCTCGATGATCTCGTTGCAGAGGTCGATGCACTCGTCGCAGATGTAGACGCCCGGACCCGCGATGAGCTTCTTGACCTGCTTCTGGCTCTTCCCGCAGAAGGAGCACTTCAGCAGGTCACCTCCGTCGCCGATGCGTGCCACGAGTGGCCTTCCTTCCCCGACTTGTGCTGCTAGGTCCGAATAGTTACTGACGGTACCCCGCGCCGCGCCTTCAGTGTGGGAGCGGCGCGGGGCCCGATGGTCAAACGAGAGCGGGCGTCTTGAGCGACTCGAGCACCGAGTCGATCAGGCCGTACTCGACCGCCTGGGCGGCGGTGAGGATCTTGTCTCGCTCGATGTCGTGGCTGACCTCGTCCATCGACTTGCCGCTGTGGTCGGCGATCATCTTCTCGAGCAGCTCACGCATCCGCAGGATCTCGTTGGCCTGGATCTCGATGTCCGAGGTCTGGCCGAAGGTGCCCTCGGTGTAGGGCTGGTGGATCAGGATGCGGCTGTTGGGCAGCGCCATCCGCTTGCCGTGCGCACCAGCGCCGAGCAGGATCGCGGCAGCCGAGGCGGCCTGACCGATGCAGACGGTCTGCACGTCAGGCTTGATGAACTGCATCGTGTCGTAGATCGCGGTGCAGGCCGTGAACGAGCCACCGGGGCTGTTGATGTAGATCGAGATGTCCTGGTCCGGGTTCATCGACTGCAGGCAGAGCAGCTGGGCGATGACCGCGTTGGCGACATCGTCGCTGATCGGGGTGCCCAGGTAGATGATCCGGTCCTCGAAGAGCTTGGCGTAGGGGTCGATCCGGCGGACGCCGTACGACGTACGCTCCTCCCACTGCGGGATGTAGTAGTTCATGTCCTCAGTCCTTCTTGTGAGCGGGTCGGCCCTCGTCGGAGGCTTCCTTGGCGCTCCGGATGACCTGGTCGACCAGGCCGTAGTCGAGAGCTTCGGAGGCGGTGAACCAGCGGTCGCGGTCAGCGTCCGTGGTGACCTGCTCGACGCTCTGGCCGGTGTGCTCGCTGATCAGATCGAGCAGCACCTTCTTGATGTGCAGCGACTGCTGGGCCTGGATCTTGATGTCGGAGGCCGAGCCACCCATGCCCGAGGAGGGCTGGTGCATCATGATCCGCGCGTGCGGCAGCGCGTAGCGCTTGCCCTTCGCGCCGGCGCACAGCAGGAACTGGCCCATCGAGGCCGCCAGACCCATACCGACGGTCGCCACGTCGTTGGGGATGTAGTGCATCGTGTCGTAGATGGCCATACCGGCATCCACCGAGCCACCGGGCGAGTTGATGTGAAGGAAGATGTCGGCCTCGGGGTCCTCCGCGGAGAGCAGCAGGAGCTGCGCGCAGATCGCGTTGGCGTTCTGGTCGCGGACCTCGGAGCCGAGGAAGACGATGCGCTCCCGCAGCAGTCGGTTGTAGATGTTGTCGTCGAGAAGGCTCAGACCGCCGCCGTTGCCGCCTAGGCTCGGGGAGAGCCCTGGGGCACCGGCATGAGCGTCAGCCGCGCTGGAGTCGATGTTCACAGGATCGACACTAGCCGCCACATCCAGTTGTTCCACGGCTGGTGTGCCATTGTTCGCCGACGGCAGAACTATTGGCGATCGCGTCGCAATCCGAGCGGCGCCGCGATCCCCGCGGCTACGCCAGCCAGCGCAGCAGGGCGTCGTGAACCGCCGGATGGTTCGACAGCGGCGTCTCGGCGGTCGAGAGCGTGAAGCGCTCTGCCGTCGGGAACAGGTCGCGCACCCGGCGCGACCGCAGCGGCGTCTTGTGCCGCCACCACAGCATCTCGCCGAACAGTCGCCCAACCCGGTTGGGGCGCGAGGTCGCCTTGTCGGTCACCAGCAGATAGTCCACGTCCGGCCGCGGCGGGAGCATCGCCTCGTCGGCTCCGACGACCGCGATCCCGGCGAGGTGCTCGTCGAGCTGCTTGCCGACCCCACCCGAGATCGGGGCGGAGGTGACCGCGTAGGGAGTCGTGCCGAGGGCGATCAGCTCGGAGACGTACGTCGTCCACGGCCGTGCCCCGGCGGTGGCCACCCCGAGCGCGTTGCGGGCGATCAGACCGCCACCGGCGTAGCCGACCAGGACGATGCGCGGCGATCCGGCGGTACCGATGTGCGGCTCCGCCGCGAGGGCGTCGACGCACTCCTGGATCCGGCTGCTGAGCGCCACCGCGGCGGGCACCGACTTGCTGCCGGCCGACACGTGCATGTGCAGCGGCATCCAGCCGAGCAGCTCGGCGAGCCGGTCGGCGTACGTCGCGCCGGTCGCCTGGGAGCCCTCGTCCCAGACGGTCTCGTCCTTGCCCACCGGTGGGATCAGGACCAGGATCCGAGGACTCGTCCCGACCTGCTGCTGGGCGGCGGCCCATTCCTTCGGGCTGACCATGCGGCCCTGGTGCCGGACCGCGACGGCGGGCCCGGAGTCGGTGTTGACGACGCCGCGGATGATCGGCGTCGCGAGCGCGAACGGGGCCGCGAACGGTCGGCGCGCGAAGGCTGTGATGCGCCAGGCGAGCTTCGCCAGACCGACGAGGCCGGCGACCTTGCCCTGACCGCGGTCGAGCTGCTCCTCGGTGTCGGGGTCCACCGGGGCGTCCTCGACGTTGAGGACAACGGCGCGGACGGTCTCAGGGCTGGAGGTCACGCTGGCAGCGTAGGGCCTTCGCTGCGCCGACAGGATCACCTGTGCCCACTGGCTGGCATGTCTGTGTCTCAGATCACACGGCCGCGACCGTATTCAGTACGTTTGCGTTCACTCACACGTATGGTGACCGTGATGCTGTTGTTACTGGTGTTGCGTGACGATGGCGGTCTTCGCGGGTTACCGTCGGATAGGGAAGGGGGTGTCCGACCGTGGGCGACGAGAAGGAATCACACTGCCAGGCGTGCGGCGATGACCTGCTACCCGGAGCCATCTACTGCATCGGCTGCGGCACCCCGCTCCTGGCTCCCCCGGAGCAGCACCGTCCGCTCTTCGTGGACGAGCTCGGCGACGAAGCGGTAGGTCGCAGCACGCGAGGCTACTTCTTCGACCACGCTCCCCCGCCGCCAGAGCGACGGAAGGGCCGCACCGCCCCGATCCTGGTGATGATCGTGGTGCTGGTGCTCGTCGCCGGCGTGCTCGGGTTCATCTTCGGCAAGGACGGGAACGGACCCGTGCAGTCCGAGGCGGAGCCGGAGCCTTCGACCAGCCCCACCACGAGCGAGCCGTCGAGCGTGCCCTCCGTGGACCCGAACGCCCCGCCGGAGGACCAGCTGCTCCGCATCTCCCGCCTCGACACCGAGGCGGCCACCAAGCTCATCGGCACCTGGAACCCGCAGCTCGCGGCGGTCGGTGCCGGCGACGGCGGTGACGCCGACTGGCACCAGGCGCTGAGCCGCTACCAGAAGATCAAGACCCACCACCCCGACGCGCTGCTCCTCGACACCGGCGAGTGGCCGAGCTCGTACGTGAAGTCCGGGATGTACGCCGTCGTGGTCCCCCGTCCCAGCGACACCTCCACGCCCGCGCTGGAGTGGTGTGTCGAGCAGGGCCTGTCGAAGACCGACTGCGCGGCCAAGCATCTTGAGGTCTCCGGCGACCCGACGGACAACTTCGACGCCCAGTAGCGCCGAGCCGCACGAAAACGACAGCGCCCCTGCCGCGAGGCAGGGGCGCTGTGACGTACGTCAGAGGGTGATCAGGCGTCGGCCTTCTCGGTCTCCTCGGGAGCCTCGGCCTCAGCCTCGGGCTCGTCCTCACCGATGGTGCCGTCGGGGCGGAGGTTCTTCAGCTCGACGTGGTTGCCGGACTCGTCGGTGACCTTGGCGGCCTCGACGAGCTGGGCGAGCGCCTTGCCGCGCAGGATCTCCTGGACCAGCTCGGGCACGTGGTTGTGCTCGAGCATGTGGTTGACGAACTCCTGCGGGTCCTGACCGGACTGCTGCGCACGGCGCATCATGTGCTCGGTCAGCTCCTGCTGCTCGACCCCGATCTCCTTCTCCTTGGCGATCTGGTCGAGGATCAGCTGGGCGGCGACGGCGTCACGAACGCGGCGCTCGAGGTCAGACTCGAACTCCTCGATCGTCTGCTCCTCGTCCTCGAGGTACTTCTCGAAGGTGAGGCCGGCGAAGCCGAGCTGCTGCTCGATGCCCTCGCGGCGCGCGTTGAGCTCGTCGGTGACGATGCTCTCAGGCAGCGGGATCTCGATCTGCTCAAGGAGCGCCTCGAGGACGGCGTCACGGGCGGCGGCGGCCTGCTCGAGGCGCTTGCCGTTGCCGAGGCGGCCGCGGACGTCCTCCTCGAGCTCCTTGACGGTGTCGAACTCGCTGGCGAGCTGGGCGAAGTCGTCGTCGTACGCCGGGAGCTCCTGCTCCTGGACCTGGTTGACGGTGACGTTGACGTCGACCTCCTGGCCGATCAGCTCACCGCCGACGAGGGTGCTCTTGAAGTCCTTGGACTCGCCCGCTGAGAGACCGGCGATGGCCTCGTCCAGGCCGTCGAGCATGCCGCCCTTGCCGACCTGGTAGCTCATCCCTACGGCCTCGGCGCCCTCGACGTCCTCGCCGTCCTTGGTCGCCTTCAGGTCGATGACCACGAAGTCGCCGTCCGCGGCGGCGCGCTCGACGTCCTTGAGGGTGCCGAAGCGCTCGCGCATCGCCTGGATCTGCTCCTCGACGTCAGCGTCGGTGAGCTCGATGTCCTCGACCTTGGCCTCGATGCCCTCGTAGTCGGGGAGCGTGATCTCGGGCTTGATGTCGACCTCGGCGGTGAACTCCAGGGTCTCGTTGTCCTCGAGCTTGGTGACCTCGATCTCGGGCTGCGCGAGCGGCTCGAGCGAGTTCTCCTGGAGGGCGTCGAAGTACATCTGCGGGAGGACGTTGTTGACCGCCTCGGAGAGCACCGCACCGCGGCCGACCTGCTTGTCGATCACCTGGGGCGGGACCTTGCCCCGGCGGAAGCCGGGGACGTTGATCTGCTTGGCGATCTGCTTGTACGCCGCGTCGAGGCTCGGCTTGAGCTCCTCGAAGGGCACCTCGACGGTCAGCTTGGCCCGGGTCGGGCTCAACGTCTCGACGGCGCTCTTCACAGGGTGTCTCCTGTCGTTTGTTTCTGAGAATGATGTCGCGTGCAGGGCTATGAAATGTCGGGGCGACAGGACTCGAACCTGCGGTCTCCTGCTCCCAAAGCAGGCGCGCTAGCCACTACGCTACGCCCCGTCAAGGGCCCCTCCCCAATCAGCGGGAATGGCACTTGGAGCGGATGACGGGAATCGAACCCGCGTAATCAGTTTGGAAGACTGAGGCTCTACCATTGAGCTACATCCGCGCACGCGAGAGCCAGCGCCCTCGTGCGACCTGCGAAATCCTGCCATAGATCTGGCTCACACCTGTAACCGGCTCCCCTACCGGCCGGTTCGCAGGCTCGGTTCGGTCACCTACGCCCGACCGCGACGAGCGCGCGATCGTCGGAGCTGGCGCTCAGTCCCTCGAGCAGACGGCGCGCTCCCCCGCCTCGGCCGGTGACCGCGAGATGGTCTGCCGTGGCGACAAGGTTGCTGATGCCACGCTCGAGGTCGACGCCTCGAGCCTCCACGACGCCGTCGGTGTAGAGCATCACCATGTCGCCCACCCCGAGCACTCCCTGGCAGGCGTCGAACTCGACGTCGTCGATGAGCCCCAGCACAGGGCCGTTGCAATCGGCCTCCTCCCAGCGGCCGGTGGCGGCACGGCGTAGGAGCGCGGGCGGGTGGCCGGCCGTACGGATCTCGTACGCACCGTTGCCGAGGTCGATCGAGAGGTAGACCGCGGTCGCGAAGCCCTCCTGCCAGTCCTGGCGGAGGAGGTAGCGGTTGGCGGCCGGCAGGAACTCGCCTGGCGGTACCGCGCCGAGGAGGCCACCGAACGCGCCGGACAGCTGAAGTGCTCTGGTGCCTGCACGCTCGCCCTTGCCGGAGACGTCGACGACGACGATCTCCAGCCGGTCGGCCTCCCGCGCGGCCACCACGAAGTCACCGGCGAACCGGGTGCCGCCCGCCGGCAGGACGGCCGAGTCCGCGAGCCATCCCGGAGGCATCGGGGGGATCGCGCCCTGGTCGAGCTTGTGGGTCAGGTCGAGCAGCATCAGCTCGTCGTTCAATCCGCCCACCCCGAGGTAGGTGCGGCGCATCGCGACGAACAGCACGATCGCGCCGAGCAGGAAGTGCACCCCGATGGCGGCCGCGTCCCGGTCGGAAAGCGTGACCTGGCTGGCGGCGAGCACGATCATCACCATCACGAAGACGACGAACCAGCTCAGCGTGCGTGGCCCGAGCAGCACCGCGCCGAGCAGCAACGGCACCGTGAGGACCGCCACCGGGACCACCTGAAGCCAGCCCGACTGGGCCGCCGCGAGGACCGTCAGGACGATGGTGAGCAGCCCGAGCCACAGCACCGCTCGCAGCTCCGGGTCACGGAACCTGCGGCGGATCGCGTTGCTCCGCAGGCGGTCTGCGAAGGCATGGCTCGACATGGCCTCACTCTAGGTCTCGTGGTGGGGGCTGCGTGGTCGTTCTCGCAGGCCGGAGAGTAGTGCGGGCTACTTCTTTACGCTCGTCCGGGGCCGGTACGTGCGCTGGCACTTCGGGCACCAGAACAGGTTGCGCTGCTGCAGCTCGGTGGTGCGTACGCTCGTGCCGCACACCAGGCACGGCTGGCCGTTGCGGCGGTAGACGTAGACCTCGCCGCCGTGGTCGTCCTTGCGCGGCGGACGGCCCATCGCCTCGGGCGTGTGCTCGTCGCGGACGGTATCGATGCGGTTCCTCTGGACGCCGAGCTTCATCAGCTCGACCAGGTCGTCCCAGATGGCGTCCCACTGCTGCCTGCGCAGGGTGTTGCCCGGTCGCATCGGGTCGATCCGGTGCCGGAAGAGCACCTCGGCGCGGTAGACGTTGCCCACCCCGGCCAGGACGGACTGGTCCATCAGCAGCGCGCCGATGGTCGTACGGCTCCGGCTGATCCGCAGCCACGCCCGGTCCGGGTCGGCGTCGTCGCGCAGCGGGTCCGGGCCCAGCTTGGCGACCACCGCGTCACGCTGAGCCGCGGTGACCAGGTTGCACGTGGTGGCGCCGCGCAGGTCTGCGTACGTCTCGCTGCCGGTCAGGCGCAGTCGGACCTGGCCGATCGGCAGCGGCGGCGCGCCTGCGTGCGGCTTCAGGTCGAGCTTGCCGTAGAGGCCGAGGTGGATGTGGACGTACTGCTCCCCCGAGAACTCGACGAACAGCTGCTTGCCCCACGCCTCGGCGCCGGCGACGACCTGGCCGTCGAGGAGCGCGGCGGAGTCCGCGAACCGGCCCTGCGGGCTGCTGACCTGGACCTGCTGGCCGGCGAACGCGTCGCTCAGATCGAGCGCGAGGCGGTGGAGGGTGTGCCCCTCGGGCATCTCCGGATCAGTCCTGGTCCTCGGCGGGCCCCAGGCCCTTGGCCGAGTCGGGAAGCGGCGGCCGTACGCCGTCGGCGTCGTAGGCGTGGAGCTGGTCGATGCGGCGTACGTGCCGCTCGTCCTCGCTGAACGGCTCGGCCAGGAAGATCTCGACGAACTTCGTCATGTCCTCGAGGCTGTGCATCCGGCCACCCACCGCGACCACCTGGGCATTGTTGTGGTCACGGGCGAGCTTGGCGGTCTCCTCGCTCCACGCGAGCGCACAACGGATGCCGGTCACCTTGTTGGCCGCCATCTGCTCACCGTTGCCCGACCCCCCGATCACGACCCCGAGGCTGTCCAGCCCCTGCTCCCGGTCCCGGACCACTCCTTCGGCCGCCCGGATGCAGAAGACCGGGTAGTCGTCGAGTGCGTCATAGACGAACGGGCCATGGTCGACCGGCTCGTAGCCGAGCTCCGTCAGACGGTTGATCAGATGGGACTTCAGTTCGAGACCGGCATGGTCACAGCCGATGTGGACGCGCATGCCTCCCATCCTCTCTTACCGTCGGCTCAACTTCGGATTTGGTGGTTGGTGTTTCTTGTTGGCTGGGCCGCCGACCCCTTTCGGCGGCGGGGTTTGGCGCGGATGCCTCCGGTTGGGTACGGGCTTGGGATCTCCTGTCGATGAGTCCAGGTAGGGCGAAGGGTCTGCGCGGTGCCTACGCCAGTTGACGAAACCTTGTGAACGGTTCACAAGCAGGGCCATGACCCTGGTGACGAGGCGGACGTGGCACGCGACGAGGACTGGCCGATTAGCCAGGTGCAACATCGACAGAGCGACATGGAGGGCAGGGCATTGCGTGGTGGGGGTGGCCTAGGTGGATAGGACGCGGCGGTGCCGCCCAGTCAGCCCGGGGTCAGCAGGCTCGGGTGTGGCGGGTGAACCGGATCCGTCCACTTGGGAGTCGCTCATGGTCGTAGTTCGGGTCGTGGATCCGGCGATGATCGCTCGCGCAGAGCAAGACCATGTTGGCCAGGTTGGTGAGGCCGCCTTCGGACCAAGGTTTCAAGTGGTGGGCCTCGGTCCAGGCGGCTGGGGCGTCGCAGTCTTCGGCTTGGCAGCACTTGTCGCGTAGTCGAAGTGCTCGGTGTTGGACCGGATACGCCAACCTCGCTGTTCGACCGAAGTCCAGGATCTCGGAGTCGGTGCCCAACACGACCGGGACCAGGTCGGCGTTGCAGGCCATCCGCCGGGCCTCGGCCGCGGTGATTTTCTCCCCGTCGAATCCGAGGGCTGCGGTGCCGAGGTCCTTGCGGAGGTCTTCCACGCTCATGGTGATGAACACCGTGGTGCCGTGACCGCCGTGCCTGGGGAGTTGGTCGACGTCGTAGGTCTCGACGACCCGGGCGAACGCCTGGCCCAGCAGCCGGTCATAGGGGGCTTTGCGGCCCTTGTCCTCGGCTGAGAGCTTCCTGGGCTGCGCGAGGGAGTCCAACTGGGTGCGGAGCCGCATCCCGACGGCGCGGGAGACCCGGGCGTGGATGTCGATGGTGCCATCACCGTTGTCGCGGGACTGGAAGAACGTGCGCCGCTGGGCGTGCTCCTCCTCGCGCTGCAAGGCCTTCGCTTCGGCGGCTTCGAATCGTTCGGGGTCGATCTCGGCGAGGATCCGGCGTCCGATGATCTTCAACTCGTTCGCGGTCAGCCGGGTGGCGTGCTCGACGAGGAGCTTCTCGGCCAGGATCAGGTCCTCGGCGCTGGCAGCAGGGTCGGTCTCAATGGCATCGAGGGCCTGGGTGATCACCCTTGCCTTGTCCTGCGACACCACACCCTCAGCCAGGCCAGCCGCCACGAGGTCATACTTCGCTACCCCGGCGGCAAGCTTGATCTGCGAGCGCGCCACGCCTTTGTCGACCAGCAGCTCGGTCCGCATCCACCCGGAGGCATCTTTCGCGCCGGTCTCCTCAGCGATGTCGCCGGCAGACGCGAGCACCCGAAGCTTTAATGCGGCTTGTTTCGCCTGGATCTTCTCCAGTCGTTCCAGCCGGCCTTTCTTCTGCCCGGTGCTCCAATAGGCGGGGTCTCTGGTCAGCAGCTTGTCGAGGGAGGATTCGATGGCGCTCATCTCTGCGTCGATCGCGTCGTCGGGGTTGGTGCCCCACGGGTTGATGTCGCGTTCGAGACTCATCGTTTTCCCTCCCTTCAAAGAGGTGTGTGATGGGTCTGATTCTACGCCTCCACCCCTTCTCTGACCACCTATTTTCCCTGTTCAGAAGGCATTTTCGCGGTGAGCGAACAGCCTCGCATCTGTGGATCGTAAGTGGCCCGAAGGGCCACCCTTCCGCCCCATCAACCTCACCCGTCCCAAACAAGAATCCGCTGCGCCACACCCGGGCCGCCGCCCCGATAGCCAGCCAAATCTTTTCTCGACGGTCCCCGGTGTCAAGGACCGCGAAGCGGCCGGCGAAGCCGGCGGCCGAAGGCCGTCCTTTACTCCGGGGACCGTCGAGAAGACCCTCAAAGAAAGGGTCGGCGGCCCACCCCAACCCCGAAGAACAGCCGAAAAGCACTCCCTCAAAAGACAGGCCCCCGATAGATTCCCCCAGCGTGGAGCACTGGACGACGATGGACGAGATCCTCGCGGCGCGAACAAGGTTCGAGTCAGCGATAGACGGCTGGACGCCCCCGAACGCCCACGGCGTAGGCCTCCGCCCATCCACAGCAGCCAACCACGAGCCAGAACATTTTCCCCTGGTCAACGCCTACGGCCACCGCCTCCCAGCGGTCGTGGTCGCAACAGTCGTCGGACACAAGCGCGGGACGGCGGCGTACAGACTGACCCGACAGGAGCTCGAGCGGGCGATCGAGCTGATCTCGCCCGCGGAGGCGTACGTCGACTACGACCACCCCAACGTCCGGAGCTGGCGCGACAAGATCTTGCCCAAGCTGACCGAGGATCCCGAGGCCGAGGTGGTGGCGGTGTTCATCGGCGACGAGCCGGAGGAGTCCCCAGACCCCGCGATCGACGCGTTCCGGGCAGCGTTCCCAGACCAGGCCGTCGCGATCGCGGCGGCGACGGCGGGGGCAGCGGTCGTCAGGGAGATGTACGGCACGGACCTGAGCCACTTCGACAAGTCCCCGACGGACTTCGCGACCGAGGCGGACATCGCCTCGGAGAAGGCGATCCGGGAGACGATCGCGACGTACCGGCCCGAAGACGCCTTCGAGGGTGAGGAGACCGGCCGCAGCGGCGACAGCGAGCGGAGATGGTTGGTCGACCCGCTCTGCGGGACCCTCAACTACGCCGCCCAGACCCCGCTCGCCGCGGTGAACGTCGCGCTCGTGACACCCGCGGGCGTCGAGACGGCAGTCTCGGCGGATCCGATCAGCGAAGAGATCTTCTGGACCGACGGCACCTCCGCCTGGCTGCGCAAGGGCGGCGGGGACACCGTCCTCGCCCCGAGCGCGCGCACTCGGCTCGTCGACATCCAGTGCGACGGCCCGCTCGAACGGCCGTTCGTCGGCGGACAGCTCGTCGCCGACCCACGCCTGCGAGCCCACTTCGGCCCGCGCGTGATGTCCTCCACCCTCGCGGTCGCCTGGGTCGCTGCCGGCCGGCGGGCGGCGTACGTCACCGATGGGCACCTCGAGGGAAGCGTCCACTTCACCGCCGGCATCGCGCTGTGCCAGGCCGCCGGGTGCGTCGTCACCGACCTCAACGGCGATCCGATCCACACCGGCCGCGGGATGATCGCCGCGGCCGACGCAGCCACCCACCAGATGCTGCTGGACCTGGTCCGCCCGCACCTGGCGGCGGCGGACCCGGACCGGACGAACCCAGCCTGAGCCGAGAGGCTCAGCGCTGCATCAGCGCGTCCATCGCGACCGCGAGAGCAGCAGCGACCCGGAAGTCGACGCGCGGGTCGTGGACGGTGACTGTGTACTTGTCGCGGAAGGCGAAGCGGCGCTCGATCGAGATCAGCGGCTGGCCGTCGGAGGACACGTAGTCGAAGTGGATCGGGAGGAAGTCGAGCTCGGTGAAGCGGCGCAGGATGGCGATCACCTGGTTGCGCTCCTGACCGGTGCCGGTGTAGCCGGGGCCCTCGACCTGGAATGTCGAGCGCAGCAGGCTCTTGCCGAAGTCCTTGCGGAAGAAGCCGAGCCCCGCACCGCTCGGGTCAGTGACGTCGTAGCCGGCGTTGAGGTCCATCACCGCGCGCGCCTTGAACGCGAAGACGGCCTGCGACTTCGACTCGTCGGCGTAGAACGTCACCTGCTCCTTGAACGCCAGCCGCTTCTGCTGAGCGAAGGCGAGCACCTGCCCCTCCGAGCCGTCGGCGTTGGCGGCCTGGGCGACGTACTTGTTGGCGAAAGGCGTCACCTTCTGGCGAAGGAAGAAGCGAGGGACGTGGTACGGCTGCTGCGTCATGGGCGCAACCTATCGGTCGTCAGCGACGGCGCGCGACGAGATATGCCTGGGGCGTCCGCTCCCAGTCCTCGGCGGAGCGCACCACCGTCCCGGTGACCTCGAAACCCGCCTCCTCGAGCAGCGCGCTGGTCGCCTCGACCGGGAGCCGATAGCCGTCGAAGGTGACGTCGTGGCCATAGGCGCCGATGTGGCGTACGTGCTCGTCCCCGACCTGGAACGCGGTCACGAACCGGCCGCCGCGACGGGTGACCCGGGCGAGCTCGGCGAGGACCTCTGGCCGGCGCGCGGGCGGGGTGTGGATGAGGGAGTACCAGGCCAGCACCCCGGCCAGCTCACCGTCGCGGAGCGGGAGGTGGGCCATGTCGCCGACCTCGAACCGGAGCGTCGGATGCCTCTCGATGGCCTGCGCGATCATGCCCGTCGACAGGTCGACCCCGAAGACGTCGAGCCCTCGCTCGGCCAGATAGGCCGTCACCCGGCCGGGCCCGCAGCCGATGTCGCCGACGAGCCCGCCACCGTCCTTGCGTACGTAGCTGACGAACGTGTCGAGGACGCCGGCGTCGAACGAGGTCTCGGTGATCGTCGGGTCGACGATCTCGGCGTACGCCTTGGAGACCGTGTCGTAGGCAGCCCGGGTCTCGGTGACGTCGTAGGGCTCCGTCACGGACGACCTCGCACACTGTGCTGGTTCAAGCTGTGCTGATTCACGAAGGCAGCAGTCATCGCCATGACCGACTCCGCGGCTGGGAAGGTCTGGCCGTGGCGCCAGAAGCCGTGGATCTGGCCGACCGCACGGAAGGCGACCACCTCGACGCCGAGGTCGGCCAAGCGGAGCGCGAAGTCCTCGTTCTCGTCGGTGAGGATGTCGCCCTCGGCGCTGACGATCAGTGTCGGCGGCAGGCTGCGAAGCTCCTCGTCAGAGGCGAGGTAAGGACCGAGGTCGGGGTTGCGGAGATCGGCCGCGGTCGAGGCGTACTGCTTCCAGTACCACGCCGCCTCCTCGTTCCAGCCGTCCTCCATCGCGTAGCCCGGGGTGCTCATCGACGGGTCGAGGAACGGGTAGACGAGCACCATCGCGCCGAAGACGCCAGGGTTGCGCAGCGCCGCCACGAGGGCGAGGTTGCCACCGGCGCTGTCGCCGTGGACGTACGCCGGCAAGCTGCTCAGCAGCGGGTCGTTGCCCAGCCACTTGACGACCGTGTCGACGTCGTCGGGAGCCGCGGGATAGCGGTGCTCGGGAGGCCTGCGGTAGTCGACCGACAGCACCCGCAGCCCACTCCGGTTGGCCAGCCGCCGGCACGCAGCGTCGTGGACCTCGACGTCGTTGAAGACGAAGCCACCGCCGTGGAGGTGGACGATCACCCCCTCGCGTACGTCCTCGGGGGTGTAGAGCCGACACGGAACCCCGTCGGCGTCGATGCCGGTGACCTCCGCGACCTCCTCCTTCGCCTCGGCCGCGGCCATCTTGCGGGCCTGGTCGCGCTGGGCGGCCACATCGACCTCCCAGATCGGCGGCGAGGCCTCCTCGGCAGCGATGGCACGGCGGGCGGCAGGGAAGAGTCGAACCATGTCAGAAGATTCCCACACGAGTGGCGGTGGTGCATGCTGATGCGCATGACAGTGGCTGGGGTCATGGGGACCTCGATCTACATCATCGACCTGCTGATCAAGGTCATCGCGCTCGGAGTCGTGCCGAAGAACCGGCGTCCGGGCACCGCGATGGCGTGGCTGCTGGCGATCTTCCTGATCCCGGGAGTCGGCCTGATCGGCTACCTGCTGCTCGGGCAGACGCGGCTCGACCGGCGGCGTCACGAGCGGCAGCGGGCGCTCAACGAGGAGGTGCTGAGCTACGTACGCGGCCTACCGAGGTCGCCGCACCCGAAGACGATCTCCGAGGTCGACGCGGTCACGATCGAGCTGAACGAACGGCTCGGTTCACTGCCTGCCAGGGCGGGGAACCGGATCGATCTGATCGACGACTACGCCGCCTCCGTCGAGGCGATGACGGCCGCGGTGGACCAGGCGGAGACGTACGTGCACGCGCAGTTCTACATCACCGCCTGCGACCAGATGACCGAGCCGTTCTTCGACGCCCTCGACCGGGCCGCGGCGCGTGGCGTGAGCGTCCGGCTGCTCCTCGACCACCTGGGTTCGCGCGGCATCCCGGTCTGGCGACAGCTCGTCAAGCGGCTCAACGCCTCCGACATCGACTGGCACCCGCTGTTGCCGATCGACCCCCTCCGCGGCCAGATCCGCCGCCCCGACCTGCGCAACCACCGCAAGCTTCTGGTGGTCGACGGTCGGGTCGCGTTCACGGGCTCGCAGAACCTCATCGAGCCCGGCTACAACAAGCCCAAGAACCACCGGGCCGGTCGGGAGTGGGTCGAGCTGAACGCCAGGATCGAGGGTCCGCTGGTGACTGCGCTGAACGTCGTGTTCGCCAGCGACTGGGACACCGAGACCGGGGAGCTGCTGCGGTCCGAACTCGCCGCCATTGCGCCGCGCGCCGGCGACGTGACCGGCCAGATCGTGCCCAGCGGGCCGGGTGTCGACGCCGAGAACAACCTGCGCGCGTTCACCCATCTCATGTACGCCGCCAAGAAGCGGATCTCGATCACCAGCCCCTACTTCGTGCCCGACGAGTCGCTCCTCTACGCCGTCACCACCGCCGCCCGGCGAGGCGTCGCGGTGGAGCTGTTCGTCAGCGAGGGCAAGGACCAGTTCATGGTCTACCACGCCCAGCGCTCCTACTACGAGGCACTGCTGCGGGCCGGAGTCCGCATCTACCTCTACCCCAAGCCGGCCGTTCTGCACTCCAAGCACTTCAGCATCGACGACGAGGTCGCCGTGCTCGGCTCGAGCAACATGGACATGCGCTCCTTCGCGCTCAACTACGAGATCTCGCTGATGCTCTTCGACGGCGACCCCGTCGCACAGCTGCGCAAGGTCGAGGACAGCTACCGGGCCATCTCGCGCGAGCTGCTGCTCGAGGAGTGGCTCGCGCGGCCGAAGATCGCGGCGTACGTCGACAACGTGCTGCGCCTCACCGCCGCTCTTCAATGAGGTCGATGCACACACCAGTCCGCGGGGACGTACGCTCCGAACCCATGCCCGTGAGCACCCGAATCCTGGCCCTGTTGACCATCCTCTGTGCGGTGACCGTCGGCTGCAGCTCGACGGAGACCGCCGGCGACACCGCTGCGCCCACTCCGTCCACCGAAGCCGCGCCGGCTTCCTCACCCACCGGGGACGACCCGTCCCCATCGTGCGAGGCGCCCGGCCGTTACGCCGACTACTCCGCCGCGGCCGTCGCCGATGAGTGCTACACCGACACGATCCTCTTCTTCCACGCGCCATGGTGCCCTGAGTGTCGAGGCTTCGAGGAGGCGATCAAGAGCGGCGAGGTGCCTGACGGGGCACAGATCCTGAAGGTCGACTACGACTCCGCGACCGACCTGCGCAAGCAGCACGAGGTGACGATCCAGTCGACCTTCGTACGCGTCGACCCGGCCGGCGAGCGGGTCAAGCTCTGGTCGGGCTACGGCAAGGACAAGTCGGTCGACGCCATCCTCGAGAACACCAAGTGACGCTGCTGCTCGCGTCGTTCCTCGCCGGGGCGCTCTCGGTGCTCGCCCCGTGCGTGGTGGCGTTCGTGCCCGTGATCCTTTCCCGCGGGACCGGCGAGCGCCGGCCTTGGGTGGCGGTAGCCGCGCTCGGCGTCTCCGTCATCGTGTTCAGCATCGTGCTCAAGTCGACGACGCTGCTGATCGACGTCCCGCCACGGTTCTGGAGCATCGTCTCGGGCGTGATCGTGGCGCTCTTCGGCGTCGTGATGGTCTGGCCACGGCTGTGGGACGCGGTCGCGTTTCGGCTCGGGTTCGGCTCACGTGCCCAGGAGCGCCTGGCGCGCGCGAGCACCCGTGGCGGGATCGGCGGCGACATCCTCCTGGGCGCGAGCATGGGGCCGGTCTTCAGCGCCTGCAGCCCGACGTACGCCCTGATCGTGGCGGCGATCCTCCCAGCTGAGCCGCTGCGCGGGCTCGGCTACCTGCTCGCGTACGTCGCCGGTCTGACCCTCCTGCTGGCCGCCGTCATGGTCGGTGGGCGGGCGCTGATCGGCCGGCTCAGGTGGGCGATCGACCCCGAGGGCACCTTCCACAAGGTGCTCGGCGTCGTCCTCGTGCTCATCGGCGTCGCCATCGCGACCGGGCTGGACAAGGCCCTGCTCACCCTGCTCGTGGAGCAGGGGCTCTTCGACTGGCAGATCGGTCTGGAGGGCCGGCTCAGCACCGGGTAGCCGACTCAGGAGCCGCGCGTGTAGAAGTCGGCCAGACGTTGAATGGCTTCCGCCTTGGTCATCGCGCGCACCTCCGCCTCGGGGATGTGCGCCTCCTGGATCAGGACCCGGAGCACTCCCATCGGGATGGCTTCGCGCGGCTCCGGCATCTGGCTGCGTGCGGGAAGGGTCTTGTCCTCCACACATGCCCAGAACTCCTCAGCGGTGACCTCGAGCTGGTCCTTGAGGATGTGACCCCAGATGCTCGGCCCGTAGTCCGTTCGGTCGACCGGATGACTGATGCGCGTGTAGAGGATGCGGCCGTCGGGCACGGCCAGCTCGTAGTTGACGTGATGGGTGCCGCGCTTGCCCGTAGCCCGCCGGCGCTCGATCCATCCTTCGGTGACACAGAAGGTCTGGTGGTCGACCCTCTTTGCCGGACGCCTGCGCTCGACCATGTCAGGCCAGCAGCCAGTCGCGCAGTTGCTCCTCGGAGGCCAACCCCACGATCTGCACCAGACCCCAGTTGTCGGCGTGGTTGGGCGCAGAGTGCAGCCGGTCGACCCAGTCCTCGGCGTAGTCACGAAGCGCCTCGACCATCTCCTCGACCGCCTCGTCGAGGGTGACGCCGTCGGCAGCCACCGGAAGGCCAGGGATGAAGACCGACCACGCGTCGTTCTCGGCGACCGCAACCGCGCCCGAGGGACGTACGCTGGTCAGGAAGTGGACCAACCGATCTGCGTCCACCGCCGCCACCCGGCGCGCCCCGCGCGAAACGGTCGCCGGGCGGCCACCATCTGCGGCGTCAAGCATGTCCTTGAAGTGCTCGCGTGCCTCGCGAGCGCTCTGGTATTCCACTGACGCCCCCATGGGGCCTCCTTCCAACGCGTGTGTACACAGTGTACACGGCGGCTAGTGGGGTGTCCGTCTTCCAGGCGTGGAACACGGGTCGACGGACTCACGCATCAATCAGCTCTGATCTGTGACTCCATCAACGACCGCACGGAAGGACCGGCCGCGCAGGAGCGGCACCACCGACGAGCCGTCCAGCTCGGAGGCCACGACCACGTCGTCGGCGTAGCCCTTCTCGGTCAGCTCCCGCCCACCGGCGCAGGCACGGAGCACGTCCGGAAGATCGGCCGCGCGGAACGCGTCGCGGGCCATCGCGGCCTCGGGCGAGAGGTCGCCCGGGTCGAGAGCGTCCAGGACCGCCCCGGCGCCCCACAGGTCCTCGACCGCGGGGCGGAGCGTGCCGTCCGGCCACCGCTCCCCCGACGCGATGAAGGCGACGCTCGCGCCGTCGGCGCAGCGAGGAGCGAGCCACTTGGCGACCGCGGTGCGGTTGCGGAGCGAGGCACCGACCACCGTGGCACCGCCGTCGGCGAGCAGGCTGCTGATCGTCGAGCCGTTGGGCGAGGGCAGCACGAGCCGCTGGACACCCTCGGACTCCCGCAGCGACGCGGGAGAGAGCGATGGCCGGCCCGGCACCGCATCCTGACGCTGGACGGCGAGAACGGCGTCGTGCTCGCGTGCGTACGCCTCCGCGCGGTCGTCGCGCCACAGGAACGGATACACCTCGATCCCGCGCTCGACGGCGACCGTCAGCGTCGTGGTGAACGAGAGCACGTCCACCACGACGGCGATGTCCACCGGCCCGATCGCCTCGGCGCCCACCGGCCCCCACTCGAGCCGGAACCGGTAGGCGTGCTGACGGTGCTGCGCGTCGAACGTGGTCACGCGCCGAGGCTAATGACCCTAGGCGAGCGCGGCGGCGATCTTCGGGGAGATCTCGCGCAGGGCGCGACCACGGTGGGAGATCGCGTCCTTCTCCTCGATCGACAGCTCCGCAGACGTACGTCCGTCCTCGGTGTCGACCGCGACGAACAGGACGTCGTAGCCGAAGCCGCCGTCACCGCGGACCTCGCGGATGATCCGGCCGTCCATGCGGCCCTCGACGACGATCTCGCCGCCGTCCCAGACGAAGGCGATCGCGCAGGCGAAGTGGGCGCCGCGGCGCTCGTCGGGGACGTCGGAGAGCTGAGCCAGGAGCAGCTGGTTGTTGCGCTCGTCGGACTTGGGAGGGCCGCCCCAGCGCGCCGAGAGCACCCCGGGCATCCCGTTGAGCGCGTCGACGCAGAGACCCGAGTCGTCCGCGACGGTCGGCAGCCCGGTGGCCGCGTACCCGGCTCGCGCCTTGATCAGCGCGTTGCCCTCGAACGTCGGGGCGTCCTCGACCGGCTCGTCGTAATGGGTCACGTCGTCGAGGCCGACGACCGAGACCCCGGGCACCAGCGGCGAGAGGATCCGGAACATCTCCTCCAGCTTCTTGGCGTTGCGCGAGGCGACGTGGATCTTGGGCTCAGCCGGCAAGTGCGGCCTCCTGCAGCTTGGTCAGGTCGGCGCAGCCCTTCTCGCCCAGCGCCAGCAGGGCGTCGAGCTCGGCGCGGTCGAAGGCGACGCCCTCGGCGGTGCCCTGCACCTCGACGAACTTGCCCTCGCCGGTCATCACGATGTTCATGTCGGTCTCGGCGCGCACGTCCTCCTCGTAGGGGAGGTCGAGGCGCGGTACGCCGTCGATGATGCCGACCGAGATCGCCGCGACGGAGCCGGTCAGCGCCTTCGAGACACCCAGCGAGGCGACCGCGTCGGCGAGCGCGACGTAGGCGCCAGTGATGGCAGCCGTACGCGTCCCACCGTCGGCCTGCAGCACGTCGCAGTCGATGTTGATGGTGTTCTCGCCGAGCGCCTTGTAGTCGATGACGGCGCGCAGCGAGCGCCCGACCAGCCGGGAGATCTCGTGGGTACGTCCGCCGATCTTGCCCTTCACCGACTCGCGCGAGGAGCGCTCATGGGTCGAGGCCGGCAGCATGGCGTACTCCGCCGTCACCCAGCCCAGCCCGGAGCCCTTGCGCCAGCGCGGCACACCCTCGGAGGCCGAGGCGGCGCACAGGACGCGGGTCTTGCCGAACTCGATGAGGACGGAACCGGCCGCGTGGTCGAGCCAGTTGCGGGTGATCTTGATGGGGCGCAGCTCGTCGTCGGCGCGCCCGTCAGCTCGTGTGGTCACGAGACCACCCTATGCAACGCTCTCCTTCTCCGGTCGAACCGGTCGAACCCACGCCCGGCGCACGACCCACGGACCCAGATCCCGTGCCCGCCGCCCCATCCACGGCACTCCCTCACCCGCCATCCAGGCCAGGTCCTGCCGCCAGGTGGTCGGCAGCCCGCCGGCCGGCTCCAGGCTCGGCGGCTCGAAGGTGAAGCCGTGCGACACCAGCTGCTCGCCGAACGTACGGGCCATCCGCCGGTGGCCGAGCTCGGAGGGATGCAGCCGATCGGCGGCCCAGAACCTCCGCTCGTGCAGGTCGGGAACCGCACCCAGGTCCAGCCGCAGCCCGCCGTAGGTGGCATGGACCTCGTCCCAGATGGCGTTGAGATCGGCCGTACGCCGCTGGATCGACCGCTTCATCCAGCCCGGCATCGGCCACATCACCGAGTGGTCGTGGAAGCGCGCCGTCATCAGCAGCGCGCCCTGGCCCGCGAGCGCGTCGGCGCAGGTCATCAGGTCGTCCCGGAGACGCTCGGTGTCCCAGCCGGACCGCATCACGTCGTTGACCCCGACGATCAGCGAGGCCACGTCGGGCCGGTGCGCCACCGCGTCGGCGAGCTGCTGCTCGACCACCACGGTCGAGGTCGCCCCGATGACCGCGGTGTTGCAGAAGGAGATGTCGTACGTCTGTCCCAGAGCCTCGGCGAGAAGCCGGGCCCATCCTCGCCACCCCGTGGAGACAGGGTCGCCAAGGCCAACGGTGGCGCTGTCGCCCAGCGCCGCATAACGCAGGTAGGTGCCCACGTCTGACAACGGTGACGGGGATGGGTGCCGAAGCACCCACCCCCGCGTGACGTGTCGCGAACAGTCCGATGAACTACTTCAGCTCGGACTTGAGAACGCGCATCGTGCCGAGCACCAGCGGCAGACCGACCCACAGCGTGATCGAGGTGGCCAGCCTGGCGAACCCGAGCGCTCCGTCCTCGACGGCCATTCCGGCTGCTCTCATCTCGTTCTCCGCGATGTAGGGCATCATCGCCACCTGCATGGAGATCCAGGGGAAGAGGTTCTGGGCCCAGTCGAAGATGAAGTAGAGAGCGCTGAAGACGGACGCCTCGAGGATCAGCGTGTAGCCGTAGTAGATGACCAGCGCGGCCGGGGTGTTGAGCAGCAGCATCGCGAACCCGAAGCCCATGAGCAGGTAGAGGATCTGCGTCGCGAGGGTCCACGCGAGCGCCTCACCACTCACGTTCCAGTTCGCCTCGGAACCGGCGATCGCCGCTCCCGCCACAGTCCCGATCGCACCGATGCCGACTGCGATGGCCATGGTCAGGATGCCGAGGACGAAGACCGCGACGAGCTTGGCGAAGACGACCTTGAGCCGGCTGGGCTCGAGGGTGAAGGTGACCATGTGGGTGCGCTGGCCCCACTCCTGCGTCACGATCATGATCGCCAGCACCGGCACCAGGAGCGACACCGGGAAGGAGAGGGCGCTCATCCAGGTCGATGCGGGCAGCGCGGCCATGTCGGACAGTGCCGTGACTAGCAGGATGATTCCCGCCACCAGGGCGATCAGCCCACCGGTGATCATCAGCATGACCCGGCCGGCACGCGTGTCGGTCATCTTGCGCCACTCGACCAGCACCAGGCGGCCGAAAGGCACCTTGGTGGCCGTCGGCAACGGGGTCGACGGCGCTACGGATACGGCGCTCATGCGGAGACTCCTTCGGCGTGGATCTGGGTGGTGCTCTCGCGCTGGGTCTCGGCGGTGAGCTGCAGGAAGATGTCCTCGAGCCCGGCGCCGCCATCACGCAGGTCGGTGAGCACGACGTTGGCCTCCAGGGCGGCCTTGCCGACCTCGGCCGGTGCGGCGGAGACGCGCATGCCGGTCCCGACCGGCTCGACGCTGTAGCCCTTGGCCTTGAGCGCGACGGTGAGCGCCTCGTTGTCCAGGGAGGTGACCAGCGCCTGGCCGGCGGTGCCCTGGCCGGCGAGGATGGTGTCCTTGGTGCCCTCGGCCACGATGCGGCCGTTGCCGATGAGGATCAGCTCGTCGGCGATCTGCTCGACCTCGTGCAGCAGGTGCGAGGAGAGCAGGACGGTGCCGCCACGGTCGGCGTACTCCTTCAGCAGGCCACGCATCCAGCGGATACCTGCCGGGTCCAGGCCGTTGGCCGGCTCGTCAAGGATCAGCACCTTGGGGTCACCGATCAGCGCGTGCGCGATGCCGAGGCGCTGCTTCATACCCAGCGAGTAGTTCTTGATCCGGCGCTTCGCCTCCGACGGCGTCAGCGAGACCAGCTCGAGCATCTCGTCGACGCGCGACTTGGGCAGGCCCATCGTCATCGCGGCGAGCGTGAGCACCTCGCGGCCGGTGCGGCCGTCGTGCTGGGCGCTGGCGTCGAGCAGCACGCCGACGTGGCGGCCCGGGTTGGGGAGGTCGGCATAGAGGCTGCCGTTGATCGTTGCCCGACCCCGGGTGGGGTTGGTCAGTCCGACCATGATGCGCATGGAGGTCGACTTGCCCGCGCCGTTCGGGCCGAGGAAGCCGGTGACTTTGCCGGCCTCGGCGGTGAACGACACGTCGTCGACCGCGGTGAAGGTCCCATAGACCCTCGTCAGTCCTTCGACTTTGATCATGACGTACATCCTGCCGTGCGTCCGGCGGAGACTGCATCGGACATACGGATGACCCCCGACCCGACGAAAGTATGGGGCTGGGCACGACCGCGGGATCCTGTGTCCGCGACCCCGGTTGACTAGCGTGTACGCCGTGCAGCAACCGTCACCCGAGGCCTATCAGCCACGTCTGAGCCTGTGGGGCCACGTGTGGCGGTATCTCCTCGCGCTCGGGATCAGCGGCATCGGCCTGATCTCCAGCACCGACGGCTGGCCGGAATGGCGCTTCCTGCTCGATCTCAGTCTCGGCGTCCTCTCCTTGATCCTGGTCTTCTGGCGCCGCCGCTGGCCGGTGGCGATCGCCACCTTCGTCACGATCGCCGGCGCGGTCTCGATCCTCTCCGCCGGGGCATCCACACTCGCGCTGGTCTCCCTGGCGACCAGGCGCCGCTGGCGCGAGATCATCCCGATCTCTCTGCTCAGCTGCGCCGCAGGCATGTTCTGGTTCGCGGTGATGGAGACCACCACCACCGAGGAGATCCCAGGAATCCCGCTGTGGGGCTTCAACCTCGGCGTCAACGTTGTGATCGTCGCTGCGATGGTCGCCTGGGGCATGTACATCGGCTCCCGCCGTGAGCTCATCGCCACCCTCCGGCTCCGCGCCGAGACAGCCGAGGCCGAGCAGGCGCTGCGCGTCTCCCAGGCCCGCGAGACCGAGCGCCGGCGGATCGCCCGCGAGATGCACGACGTGCTCGCCCACCGCATCTCCCACATCTCCATGCAGGCCGGCGCGCTCGCCTACCGCGAGGACCTCTCCGCCGAACAGGTGCGGGCCGAGGTCAGCACGATCCGCGACGGCGCCCACCGCGCGCTCGACGACCTGCGGACCGTCCTCGGCGTGCTGCGCGGCAACGGCGAGGATCCCGAGACCGCACCCCAGCCGACGTACGCCGACCTCGGCCGCCTCATCGAGGAGACCCACGCGGGCGGCATGAACATCACCTTCCAGGACGACGTCGAGGGGTCGCCGCCGGAGGCGGTCGGGAGGTCGATCTATCGGATCGTGCAGGAGGGCATCACCAACGCCCGCAAGCATGCGCCCGGGGCGGCGCTGCAGGTGTCCCTGCAGGGCTCCGAGGAGCACGGGATCGACGTACAGCTGCGCAACCGGCTCGGCTTCGACTCCAACACGCCCGGCGCCGGGCTGGGCCTGGTCGGGCTCACCGAGCGCGTCGATCTCGCAGGTGGCCGCCTCGCGCACCGTACGGAAAAGGATGTCTTCATCCTCGAAGCATGGCTACCGTGGGGCCAGTGAGCAGCCCAGGGACCGGTTCAGAGAGTCCAGTCAAGATCAAGGTGGGGATCGTCGATGACGACCCGCTCGTACGCTCGGCCCTCGGGCTGATGCTCGGCGGTCAGGCCGACATCGAGGTCGTCGGCGAGGCGACCGACGGCCAGGAGGCGCTCACTCTGGTGCGTACGTCCGCCCCTGACGTGGTGCTGATGGACATCCGGATGCCCCGGATCAATGGCCTCGAGGCCACCCGCCGGGTGCTCACCGAGTCTCGGTCACCGAGGGTCATCGTGCTGACCACCTTCGGTGCCGACGAGTACGTCGTCGACGCCCTCGCCGCCGGCGCCGACGGGTTCCTGCTCAAGGACACGCCCCCGCCCGAGATCGTCGCGGCGATCCGCGCGGTCGCCTCCGGCGAGCCGATCCTCTCCCCCAAGGCCACCCGCACCCTGATCACCCGGCTCCGCGCCGAGCCCACCGGCGAGCGCGCCGCTGCCGCCAGCCGCCGTCTCGAGGCGCTCACCGAGCGCGAGCACGAGGTCGCCCTCGCCGTCGGGCGCGGGCTGAGCAACGCCGAGATCGCCAAGGAGCTCTACCTCTCGATCCCGACCGTCAAGGCGCACGTCTCGCGCCTCTTCGACAAGCTCGGCGCCACCAACCGCGTCCAGATCGCGATCACCGTCCACGACGCCGGCCTGGTCTGAGCCGCTCGCCTCACCGGCCACACGGGTCACACCGCTCAGGTTGTTCCGGCACTTCTCGGGTGTTGCAACGCCTGAGAAGTGCAGGGATACCCGGTTAACCGGGTATCCCTACCCGACCTCAGACCTCGTACACAGCCCCGGTAGCCGCCAGCTCGGTCGGCCCCTCGTACGCCGAGCGCGCCTCGCGGAGGGCGTCGGCGGAGTCGTGCCAGGGCGGGACGTGGGTGACGACCAGCTTCTTCACGTGAGCCTTGGTGGCGTACTCCCCCGCGTGGACGCCGGTGATGTGCACCCCGGGCGGGTTGTCGACGCCGTCGCGGAAGGCGGCCTCGCAGACGAACAGGTCGGCGTCGGTGGCGATGTCGAGCAGCGCCTCGGTCTCGGCGGTGTCGCCGCTGTAGGCGATGACCTTGCCGTTTGCCTCGATCCGGAGTCCGTACGCATCGACGGGATGCTCCACCGCCGTCGGGGTGATCACGAACGGGCCGAGATGGATCGGCCCGGTGTAGGTCGAGAACGCGAACTCCTCGCGCATCCCGGGTCGCTTGGGCAGGTCGTAGGCCTTCGCCAGGCGGCGGCCGGTGCCCTTGGGGCCGTAGACGGGGATCGGCGGCTGCGGGCCGGTCGGGTGCCACTTGCGGAGCACGTAGTAGGAGGTCATGTCGACGCAGTGGTCGGCATGCAGGTGCGAGAGCAGGACCGCGTCGATCAGGAGCGGGTCGATGTAGCGCTGCAGGACGCCGAGCGCGCCGTTGCCCATGTCGAGCACGATCCGCCACGTACGTCCGGCCTCGTCGTCGGCCTCGACGAGATAGCAGGAGGCGGGGCTGTCGGGCCCGGGATAGGAGCCCGAGCATCCGATGACGGTCAGCCGCATCCCGGAGGTCATCCCATCCCTCCGGCGAACTGCTGGGCGGCCGCGAGCTCCGGGCCGAGGAACCGGGCGCCGATCGCCTTGAACTCGGCGGGGTTGCCCGTCGTCAGGAACGTGTAGGTCGGCTCGCCGCCCTCGCGCATCAGGTCGTGTTCGGCGAGGACGCGGTAGACATCCTTCGCCGACTCCTCGGCACTGCTGACCAGCGTCACGTTGTCGCCCATCACATAAGAGATCACACCAGTCAGGAGCGGATAGTGGGTGCACCCGAGGATCAGCGTGTCGACCCCGGCACTGGTCAGCGGGTCCAGATATTCGTGCGCGGCGGCCAGGAGCTCGTCGCCGCCGGTGATGCCGGCCTCGACGAACGGGACAAACTCGGGGCAGGCCCGGGTGTGCAACGAGACGTGCGGAGCGGCGGCGAAGGCGTCGTCGTACGCCATCGACTCGGCCGTCGCGTGGGTGCAGATGACCCCGATACGGCCGGTGCGGGACGCGGCGACGGCGCGGCGGGTCGCCGGCAGGATGACCTCGACGACGGGCAGCGGCCGGTAGCGCTCCCGGGCATCACGCAGCATCGCGGCCGAGGCCGAGTTGCACGCGATGACCAGCGCCTTCACGCCCTGCGCGACGAGATGGTCGAGACACTCCAGGGCGTACTCACGGACCTCGGCGATCGGCTTGGGCCCATAAGGCGCGCGGGCGGTGTCGCCGACGTACAGGATCGACTCGTGGGCGAGCTGGTCGATCACCGACCGCGCCACGGTGAGACCGCCGAAGCCCGAGTCGAAGATCCCGATCGGGGCGTCGCGGTCGGGCTGGGCTGAACCCAGGGGCGAGGGCGAACCCAGGGACGAGACGGACTGCACGATCGTCAAGGCTAGGCCCAAACAGCGCAACTTCGCAGTGCTGGGGGTCACTCGAGACATACCCGAGATCCATCTCACGTTCATGAGCAGGGCGGATCAGCGTTGTTAACGTCCGGTTATGACGATTTCCCGGCGCTCGCTGGTGCTGATGGTCCTGATCACCCTGTTGGGCGTCACCTTCGCGGTCGTCGAGCTGCCCGGGCGGCCAGCTCAGGCGGCGACCACGATGCGAGTGCTGGCGATCTCCGTCGACGGTCTCAGCGTGACCGCGATCGAGCGGCTCGGCCCGGGCCACCTGCCCAACATCTACCGGCTGATGCGCGGCGGCGCCTCGACCCGCGAGGCGCGCAGCGAGTACGAGCAGAACGTCACCCTGCCCAACCACACCTCGATGGTCACCAGCCGCCGGATCACCCGGTCCGCGCACGGCCACGGGGTCACCTGGAACGACGACCGGTCGTGGATGACGGTGCAGGAGGCCGCCGGCCACCCGGTCTCCTCGGTCTTCAGCCAGGTCAAGCGCGCCAACCGCAGCAGCGCCCTGTTCGCCTCCAAGTCCAAGTTCGGCCTCTTCGACCGCTCCTGGCCCTCCATCGACCGGTTCGTGGTCGACAGCGACGCCGACCTGGTCAGCCGGGCGGCCGGAGACCTGGCGACCAACAAGCGTGCCTTCACCTTCGTCCACCTGGGTTCCCCCGACCACTACGGCCACCGCGACGGCGGGATGAGCGCGGCCTACCGCGACTCGGTGATCCGCACGGACGCCCGCATCGGCAGGCTGCTGAAGGCGATCGACTCCTCGACGACGCTCAAGCGGTCGACGTACGTCATCCTCACCGCCGATCACGGGTTCAAGGCCGCCGCCAGGGACCACGGTGCCCACCTCTACTCCAACTACCGGATCCCGTTCGTCGTGTGGGGTCCCGGGGTCAGGGTCACCCGTGGCGCCTCGCTCTATCGGCTCAACCCCGACTACCGCGCGCCGGGGACGACCCGCCCGACGTACGCCGGCGCGCAGCCGATCCGCAACGGCGACCTCGGCAACCTGGCCCTGGACCTGCTCGGCCTGGGCCCGATCCCCGGCAGCACGCTGAACTCAACTCAGTCACTAGACATTCGCTGAGCGTTCGCCCGGGGTGTCATCGGGTTCACTTAGGGTGTGCCGGTGCGTCGCCTCTTCCCTCTCGTCTCCCTCGGCATCTTCGTCGTCGTGGTGCTCGTCGTCGCGTTCACCGCGCTGCCCGACCGGGACGGTGGCGATGGCGGCGGTGGCAGCGGTGCCGGTGGAGGCGAGCGCAAGGAGCGTGAGGCCACCCAGGTCGACCGCAAGGTGCTCGCGATCTCGATCGACGGGCTCAACCCGGATGCCCTGGCGAAGCTGGGCCCGGCGAAGACGCCCAACATCCACCGGCTGATCGACGAGGGCGCCTCGACGCTCAACGCCCGCACGGCCTACGAGAAGAACATCACCCTGCCCAACCACACCAGCATGGTCACCGGCGACCCGATCAACGCCGACGACGGCGGCCACGGGGTCACCTGGAACGTCGGCGACCCGTCGAAGTCGATCTCGAAGGACGAGGAGTCGGTGTTCACCGTCGCCCACGAGGCCGGGCTCAGCACCGGGGTCTTCGTGACGAAGCAGAAGTTCGAGCTGTGGCAGCGGGCCTGGGAGGACGACATCGACCTCTACGTGCCGATCGACGACCACGACGACCTGGTCCCGGAAGCCGCCGAGGACCTTGCCGACGAGCAGCGGGACCTCACCTTCGTACATCTGTCCCTTCCCGACGCCGCCGGGCACGCCTCGGGCGGGATGTCGCCGGAGTATCTGGAGGCCGTCGAGGAGTCGGACGCCCAGGTCGGCGAGTTCCTCGATGTCATCGACGGCGACCCAGAGCTGTCGAAGGAGCTCGACGTCATCCTCACCGCCGACCACGGCTTCAAGCCGGGCATCACCAACCACTCCGAGAAGGTCTACGAGAACTACCGGATCCCGTTCATCGTGTGGGGACCGGACGCCGGCGCCGGCACGGACCTCTACGAGCTGAACGCCGACGACTACCGCGACCCCGGCAAGGACCGCCCCGACTACGAAGGTCCTCAGCCCGTACGCAACGCCGACCTCGGCAACCTGGCCCTGGACCTCCTCGGCCTCGACCCCATCCGGACCAGCGACATCGGCGAGAAGCAGACGCTCGACGTCAAATGACGTTTGCCATAACTGTCCACGAGCACACACGCCCCTGAGGTACGTTTCGAACGTAACCTCCCCAAGGAGCGTGCGATGTCAGTCACCCGGATGGCTCGGGCAGCTTTACGCAGGGATCGTCGTGCCCGGCGGGTCACGATCATCGGCGCCGGCATCGGCGGCCTGACCCTCGCCGTCGAGCTGCGCCGCCGGGGCATCGAGGTCGAGGTGTACGAGGCCGCGACCGATCCGCGACCCACCGGCGACGCCGTGCTGCTCCCGGCCAACGCGACCAGGCTCCTGGAGCGCATCGGGCTCGAGCCCGATCTCGGCGAGGCGGCGGCGACCGTCGACGGCTGGGTCTGGCGCGACGGCCACACCGGCGCTGCGATCGGCCGGGTGCTCTCCGCCGCGGAGTATGCCGACCGCGCCGGGGCGCCCTGCTACGGCATCGGTCACGCCGACCTGCACGCGCTCCTGAGCCAGGCGTACGGCACCGACGGGCTCCGCCTCGGCCACCGACTGGTCGACATCACCGATGACGGGGACGGGCCGGCGCTGCTGGAGTTCGCCGACGGCGAGTCGGTCGAGGCCGACCTGGTCATCGGCGCCGACGGCGCCGCATCGATGCTGCGCGAGTACGTCGTCGGCTACGACGACGCCCAGTTCTCCGGCTGCATCGCCTGGCGCGGGATCGTCCCACGCTCGCAGCTCACCCTGCTCCCCGACCCCGGCCGCGTGCAGGTGTGGACAGGCACCGACGCTCACCTGATGCATCATCCGGTCGGCAAAGGCGACCACGCGTTCCTGCTGGTCAAGCGGCAGCCCGGACCGTGGGCACCGGACTCGTGGTCCTGGCCGGCCGACCCGGACGAGCACGTGCATGCGTACGCCGGCTGGCATCCAGCCGTGGTCCAGATGATCTCCGCGGCACCGTGCTCGGAGCACTGGGGACTCTTCCACCGTCCGCCTCTGGCGAGTTGGTCACGCGGCCGCGTCACGCTGCTCGGCGACGCCGCTCACCTGATGCTCCCGCACCACGGTCAGGGTGCCGCCCAAGCGATCGAGGACGCGATCGTCCTCGCCGACTGCCTCGCCGCCGACGACTGGGACCGCGCCCGCACGACCTACGAGGTACGCCGCCGCGACCGCACCCGCCGGATCCAGATCGCCTCGCTGGCCGCCGCCGACGTCCTCCACCTCCCCGACGGTCCCCGCGCCCACGCCCGCAACAAGCGGCTCGGGTCAGGCGATGCGTACGACCGCCACCTCGCCTGGATCCACGACCACGACGTGGCCGCCCCCGGCCACCGCCCGTAACCCCGGGGCCCGCTGCCGCGTTGCCCAGGAGTGAGAGCCTTCCTCGGACGCAAGGGGATCCTGGCGCTCGGCATCTGGGCGATGTACGCATCGGCCGTCGCCGTAGCGCTGGTACAGCTCGGCGCCGAGCCGCAGGCCGGCAGCGTCTGGTCGGGGCGTCCGATGGCCCCCGGCAGCCCCGCCGCCCTCATCGCCAAGCACGACTGCTGGAGCGCCGAGGCCCCACGCGACATGGCCGGCAGGCTCCCCGGCCACGCCATCGTCGCCACCGGCCCCGCCCCGCGCTACGTCGACGCCCACCTCACCGGCAAGGCCCTCGACCAGGTCTTCTCCGGCGAGGACCACGGCCTCATCGTCTACGCCTTCTGCCGCTGACGCGCCACCGGTGGTCGAGCCGGATTCGCGAGGTACGAGCGAATCCGTGTCGAGACCAACACAGTCCCCTGTCGAGCTCGAACTGGCTGTGTTGGTCTCGACACGCTCGCTGGCGCTCGCGGCTCGACCGACGGGGAATTCAGGCCCAGAGCTGGCCTTCGAGGCCTTCCTCGGCGTCGTCGATGGTGCCTTCGTACGCCCCGGTGGAGAGGTATTTCCAGCCGCCGTCGGCGACGACGAAGGCGATGTCGGCCTTCTCGCCGGCCTTGAGGGACTTGGCGGCCTGGGCGAGGGCGGCGTGGAGGATGGCGCCGGTGGAGATGCCGGCGAAGATGCCCTCCAGCTCGAGGAGCTCGCGGACGCGGCGTACGGCGTCACGGGGGCCGACCGAGAAGCGGGCGTCGATCAGGGAGGCGTCGTAGAGCTCGGGGACGAAGCCCTCGTCGAGGTTGCGCAGCCCGTAGACGAGCTCGCCGTAGCGCGGCTCGGCGGCGACGATGCGTACCTCCGGCTTGGCGGCGCGGAAGAAGCGGCCGACACCCATGAGCGTGCCGGTCGTGCCGAGTCCGGCGACGAAGTGGGTGATCGAGGGGAGGTCGGCGAGGAGCTCGGGGCCGGTGCCCTCCTCGTGGGCGCGCGCGTTGGCGGCGTTGCCGTACTGGTAGAGCATCTCCCAGTCGGGGTGCTCGGCGGCGAGGCGCTTGGCGACCCGGACGGCCTCGTTGGAGCCGCCGGCGGCGGGCGAGGAGACGATCTCAGCGCCCCACATCCGCAGCAGCTGACGCCGCTCCTCGGAGGTGTTCTCGGGCATCACGCACACGATCCGGTAGCCCTTGAGCTTGGCCGCCATGGCCAGCGAGATCCCGGTGTTGCCGGAGGTCGGCTCCAGGATCGTGCAGCCCGGGCGGAGCCTGCCGTCCTTCTCGGCCTCTTCGACCATGCGAAGAGCCGGGCGGTCCTTGATCGAGCCGGTGGGGTTCCGGTCCTCGAGCTTGGCCCACAGACGTACGTCGGGAGAGGGCGAGAGGCGGGGCAGCCCCACCAACGGGGTGCCCCCGACCGACGCCAGCAGGTTGTCGTAGCGCATGGGGTCCATCGTCGCATCAACCGATCGACTGATGCCCACTCGCGCCGATCGCCCGATCCGTGAGACCGCGTCACCGACCAGGCTGAAGATATGCATCAGGAGCGAGAACCAGCGGTCGTCGTGGACGGCCTGCGCAAGAGCTATGGCGACAAGGTGGCGGTCGACGAGATCAGCCTGAGCGTCCACGAAGGCGAGATCTTCGGCATCCTCGGCCCCAACGGCGCCGGCAAGAGCACGACCGTCGAGTCGATCGCCGGCCTGCGGGTCGGCGACCGCGGCCGGATCCGGGTCCACGGCATCGATCCGTGGACGGACCGCGCCGCCGTGACGGAGGTGCTCGGCGTACAGCTCCAGGAGGCGAAGCTGCAGCAGAAGATCACCGTCCAGGAGGCGCTGGAGCTGTGGAGTGCCTTCTACCCCGACCCGGAGCCGTGGGCGCCGCTGGCCGAGCGCCTCGGCCTGGGGAGTCACCTGCGCCAGCGGTTCGAGAACCTTTCCGGCGGCCAGCAGCAGCGGCTCTCGATCGCGCTGGCGCTGATCGGCCGGCCGCGGGTCGTCGTGCTCGACGAGCTCACGACCGGCCTGGATCCGCGGGCACGTCGTGAGGTGTGGGACCTGGTGCGGGACGTACGCGACCGGGGTGTGACCGTCCTGCTGGTCACCCACTCGATGGAGGAGGCGCAGACCCTCTGCGACCGGATCGCCATCGTCGACGCCGGGCGGATCCGGGCGCTGGACACCCCGGCGGGGCTCATCGACTCCGCCTCCGCCGCCACGATCACCACCTTCGAGACCTCGGTCGCGATCGACCTGGCCTCCCTGCGCGATCTCGACGGCGTCACCGCCGCGCGCAGCGAGAACGGCACCATCACCGTCGAGGGCGCCGAAGGGGTCGCGCTCGCGGTCGTCGAGGTGCTGCGTACGCACGGCGTGACCCCGGAGCGGCTCCGGGTCGCCGCGGGCAGCCTCGACGCCGCCTACCTCGACCTCACCGACACAGACACTCGCCAGGAGGCGCTCCGATGACCGGCCCGACCGTTGCCGTGATCCGTACAGAGTCCCGGCTCTTCGCCCGCGAGCGGCTCTCGCTCTTCTGGATCGTCCTGTTCCCGAGCCTGCTGCTGGGGGTGCTCGGGGTGATTCCGAGCTTCCGCGAGGACAGTGCCGACCTCGGCGGCCGGAGCCTGATCGATGTCTACGTGCCGGTCACCGTGCTGCTCTCGATGATCATGGCGGCGATCATGACGATGCCGCCGACGCTGACCGGCTACCGCGAGAGCGGGGTCCTGCGACGGCTCGGCACCACGCCGGCCCGCCCCGCCTCGATCCTGCTCGGCCAGGTGCTTGTCCACGCCGTCGCGGTCGCTGCCTCCTCGGTGATCGTGATCCTCTTCGGCCGGTTGGTGTTCGGGACCCCGCTTCCGGAGTCGCTCGTCGGATACACCGTCGCGTACGTCCTGGCGCTGGCCGTCTCGCTGGGGATCGGCGCCGCGATCACCGCCGTCTCTCCCAACGCGAAGACCGGGCAGGTCGTAGGGATGGTGGTCTTCTTCCCGTCGATGTTCACCGCGGGGGTCTACTTCCCGGTCGAGGCCTTCGGCGGCACGGTGCGTGACGTCATCTCACTCTCGCCCTACGGGGCCGCGTCCAACGCACTCAACGACGCCGCGGGCGGGAGCTTCCCCCAGCTCGCGGACCTGGCCGTGATGGGTGGCTGGGCGGTGGTGCTCTACCTGATTGCCGTGCGCGCCTTCCGCTGGGAATGAGAAGGTCCTCCACATGACCTCGGCCGTCGAGCACGAGCAGCTCTGGGAGCGAAACCTCAAGGCGCTGCCGTTCGTGCTGCTCGCGCTCGCCACGGTGATCAGCGTCGCGACCATCCCGGAGATGGGACCGCACACGCTCGGCGGGCAGGTGACGCTCGGCGTACTGGTGGCGGCGACCGCGGTGTGGATCTGGCGGTGGATGTATGTCTACGGCCGCCCACATCCGGTCGGCTACGTCGGGCGCACCCTGCTGGCCGCCGCACTCACCGTCGTCCATCCGCTCTTCTGCATCTTCGCCTGGGTCGGGTTCCTGGACGCCTTCGAGTCCTTCCGCGGCCGCTGGAGATGGGTGGCGATGGCGGCCACCGCGCTGATCATGGCCATCGGCCAGACCGGCGGGCCGCCGCCGTACGACAGCCCGTGGCAGAGCGCGGCGCTGCCGGTGCTCTTCGTCGTCAACTTCGGGCTCGCCACCCTGATGGGCCGCTACAGCATGCACCTCGACGCCGTCAGCCAGGAGCGGGCCGACACGATCGTCCGCCTGGAGAGTGCCCTCGCCGAGAACGCGCGCCTCCAGGAGCAGCTCGTCGCGCAGTCACGCCAGACCGGCGTACGCGACGAGCGCGAGCGCCTCGCCCGCGAGATCCACGACACCATCGCCCAGTCCCTGGCCGGCGTCGTGGCGCAGCTCCAGGCCGCCGAGGGCTCTGCGGACGCCCAGGACGTACGCCGCCGGGTGGCCCGGGCCACCGAGCTGGCCCGCACCGCGCTGGTCGAGGCCCGGCGGTCCGTGCAGGACCTCACCCCCGCCGAGCTGGCCGACGCGGGCCTCGCCGACGCCCTGTCGAGGCTGGTCACGAGCTGGCGCGACGACCACGGCGTCGAGGCCTCGTTCGTCGTGGTCGGTGATGCCACGGCGCTGCACTCCGAGGTAGAGGCGACGCTGCTGCGGATCGCCCAGGAGGCCCTCGCCAACGTCGCCAAGCACGCCTCCGCGTCCCGGGTCGGCGTGACGCTCACCTTCGACGAGGCCGACGTCATCCTCGACGTACGCGACGACGGCTCCGGCTTCGACCCCACCGCTCCGCGCCGCTCGTCCTCGTTCGGGCTGGGCGTGATGCGCGAGCGCGCCCAGCGCCTGGCCGGCACCTTCACCCTCGAGTCCGCCCCCGGCGCCGGCACCGCCGTCTCTGCCAGCATCCCCGCTCTCCCCCGAGGACCCGCATGACTCAGATCAGGATCGTGGTCGCTGACGACCACCCAGTCGTACGCGACGGGGTGGTCGGAGTGCTCCGCGCGCAAGGCTTCGAGGTCGTCGGCCAGGCGGGCGACGGGGCGCAGGCCCTCGCTCTCGTCGAGGAGCTCGAGCCCGACGTGCTCGTCCTCGACCTGCGGATGCCCGGCACCGGCGGGGTCGAGGTGATCGAGCGGCTCCGGGCGCTGGAGTCGCGGACCGGCGTACTGGTCCTGACGACGTTCGACACCGACTCCGACGTGGTCGCCGCGATCGAGGCGGGTGCGACCGGTTACCTGCTCAAGGACGCGCCGACGCCGGACCTGGTCGAGGCCGTCCGCGCGACCGCGGCCGGCGAGACCGTTCTCTCCCCCGCGGTGGCGACCCGGCTCGCCTCCCGGCTCCGCTCACCGGGCCCGACGGCCCAGCTGAGCCCTCGCGAGCGCGAGGTGCTCACTCTCGTCGCCCGCGGGACGACCAACCGCGCCATCGCAGCGTCGCTCTTCGTCAGTGAGGCGACGGTCAAGACCCACCTGGGTCACATCTTCGACAAGCTGGGGGTCACAGACAGAGCAGCCGCGGTCGCACGAGCGTACGACCGCGGCATTCTGGGGTGAGCGTTCAGCAGCCGCCGGCGACGGCGGGAAGCACGACGACCTGGTCGCCGTCCTTGAGCTCGGCGTCGAGACCGCCGATGAAACGTACGTCCTCGTCGTTGATGTAGACGTTGACGAAGCGGCGCAGGTCACCGTTGTCGATGAGGCGCTCCTTGATGCCGGAGTGGTTCGCCTCGAGGTCGTCGATGAGCGCGCTCAGGGTCTTGCCCTCGGCGCTGACTGCCTTCTCACCGGCGGTGTAGGTGCGGAGGATGGTCGGGATCTTGACCTCGATGGCCATGGGTTCTCCTAGCTGGATGTTTCTTGGGCGCGTCACGACAACGTCGCGACGATGCTGATTTCTTCCTCGGTGACTTCGCCGTCGACGATCCGGTACGACCGAAACTCGACCGGACCTTCGTCGTTGCCGTGCTCGCGGGTGCTGACCAGCACATAGTGCGCGTTCGGCTCCATCGCCAGCCCGATGTCGGTGCGGGACGGGTAGGCCTCGGTCGCGGTGTGGGAGTGGTAGACGATCACCGGCTCCTCGTCGTTCGCGTCCATCTCCTTGTAGAGCTGGAGCAGATCGGTCGAGTCGAACTCGTAGAAGGTCGGCGAGCCGGCGGCGTTGATCATCTCGATGAATCGCTCCGGCCGGTCGGACCCCTCAGGGCCCGCGACGATCCCACACGCCTCGTCGGGATGGTCGCGCTTCGCGTGGGCGACGATCGCGTCGTACGTCGCCTGGTCGATGGTCAGCACGGGATCAGCCTAGGCGGGCCGAGCAGCGAAGACGTACGTGACCGGGTGCCGGACACGGCCACGACCGCACCACGACATGGTGTAGTCAGGACGCCGCCCACAGCGCCTCGACCATGGTCTCCTGCAGGATCCCGACCCACTGGTAGATCCCGTAGACCTGGCCGGCGGGGTCGTCCTCGGGCAGCGAGTCCCAGAAGTCCTCGTCGCCCTCCTCGACCCCGAGCCGGGTCGCGAGCGCGAGCCGGATGTCGGTGAAGGAGCGCATCCACGCCTCGGCGTCGGGGATCGGGAGCTCGACGTCGATGACCAGCCCGTCCTCGTCGAGCTCGGGCGGGAGCCCGGCCTCCTCGAGCGAGTCGATGATCGTGGACGCGGCCTGCGCCTTGCCGTCGCGCAGCCCGCCCTCGGTGAATCGCCGAAACTCCCCGGCCGCCTCTTCGTCGTTCCCGTAGGCCGAGGGGAAGAGCCGCTTCAGGACCGGGTCCTCGGGCTCGGTGGTCGGCCCCGAGAAGTCGAGCAGCGCCTCGAGCGGGTCATCGCTCTCGGCCGGCGCGGCCACCTCGTTGCGCAACAGCTCGACGAGCTGCGAGGCCAGCGAACGAAGCAGGTCGGCCTCGAACCCGGAGAACGTCGCGATGATCTGCTTGCCGCGGCGGTGGTAGCTGAACCCGCCCATCAATCCTGCTTCTCCAGTGTCGCCCACAGCCCGTATTCGTGCATCGCCTGCACGTCGCGCTCCATCTCCTCGCGCGACCCGGAGGAGACGGCCGACTTGCCGTCGTTGTGCACCTCCATCATCAGCTTCTCCGACTTCTTCTTGGAGTAGCCGAAGTACTTCTGGAAGACGAAGGTGACGTACGACATCAGGTTGACCGGGTCGTTCCAGACGATGGTGACCCACGGGGTCGCGGGCGCTACGAGGTCGTCGACCTCGGGCTCGTCGAGCTCCACGGGGCTTGGCGCGCTCATGACATCCATCGTGCCACGATGTGCCCGTGGACTCGACAGCGGACTCGACCGCGCTCCTGACAGATCACTACGAGCTGACCATGCTCCAGGCCGCCCTGAAGGCGGGCACCGCGGAGCGTCGTGCCGTCTTCGAGCTGTTCCCCCGGCGCTTGGCCGGCGGACGGCGCTACGGCGTGGTGGCCGGGGTCGGGCGGGCCCTCGACGCCCTCGAGGCGTTCCGGTTCGGCTCGGAGCAGCTGGCCATCCTGGAGGACGTCGTCGACGGCCCGACCCTGGAGTGGCTGGCCGGCTACCGCTTCACCGGCGACATCTGGGGGTACGCCGAGGGCGAGACCTTCTTCCCGCACTCGCCGCTGCTCGTGGTCGAGGCCAGCTTCGCCGAGGCGGTCGTCCTGGAGACGGTGCTGCTCTCGATCTACAACCACGACTCGGCCATCGCCACCGCCGCCTCCCGGATGACGATGGCCGCCGGCGAGCGCCCGTGCATCGAGATGGGCTCGCGCCGCACCCACGAGGCGGCCGCGATCGCCGCCGCCCGCGCGGCCTATGTGGCCGGCTTCACCGCCACCTCCAACCTCGCCGCCCGCGCCCGTTTCGGCGTGCCCACGACCGGCACCTCCGCGCACGCCTTCACGCTCCTGCACGACACCGAGGAGCAGGCCTTCCACGCCCAGGTCGCCTCCCTAGGCAAGGGCACCACGCTGCTGGTGGACACCTACGACATCGCCGAGGCGGTGGCGAAGGCGGTCGAGATCGCCGGTCCCGAGCTCGGTGCGGTGCGGATCGACTCCGGCGACCTGGGGCTCCTCGCCCATGACGTACGCCGCCAGCTCGACGACCTCGGCGCCACCGACACGAAGATCATCGTCACCAGCGACCTGGACGAGTACGCCATCGCCGGCCTCGCGGCCGCCCCGGTCGACGGCTACGGCGTCGGCACCCAGCTCGTCACCGGCTCCGGCCACCCGACCGCCGGCTTCGTCTACAAGCTGGTCGCCCGCGAGGGCGCCTCCGGCGACCTGGAGCCGGTCGCCAAGAAGAGCGCGTCCAAGGCCTCGATCGGCGGCCGGAAGTACGCCCTGCGCCGCCGCAACCGCAAGGACGTCGCCGATGCCGAGGTGATCGGCATCGGCACCCCGCCGAACGGCGACGGCAACGACCGGCCGCTGCTCACCCAGCTGGTCAAGAACGGCGAGGTCGTCGGCCGCGAGCCCCTCGACGCCGCGCGCGAGCGCCACCGGGCCTCGGTCGCCGAGCTCCCCGTCATCGCCCACTCGCTCCTGAAGGGCGATCCGGCGATCCCGACGCTCTTCCAGTGATGTCTCGCCAGTGATGTCTCGCCAGCCCGGTCTAGGCTGACGGGCATGACGCGTGCACTGATCGTGGTCGACGTACAGAACGACTTCTGCGAGGGCGGGTCCCTGCCGGTCGACGGCGGGGCCCGGGTGGCCTACGACATCGGTCAGCTGCTGCGCGAGCGGGCGGCGAGCAAGGAGCCGGAGCAGACGTACGGGCTGGTGGTGGCGACCAAGGACCACCACATCGACCCGGGCGACCACTTCGGCAACCCGCCGGACTACGTCGACTCCTGGCCGGCCCACTGCGTGGTCGGCACCGACGGCGAGGCCTTCCACCCCAATCTCGACCCGGTCACCTTCGACGAGATCTTCCGCAAGGGTGAGTACGCCGCGGCCTACTCCGGTTTCGAGGGCGCGGCCACCGGCGGGGCCACCCTGATCGACTGGCTCCGGGCCCACGACGTCGAGGAGGTCGACGTGTGCGGGCTGGCGACCGACTACTGCGTACGCGCCACCGCGCTCGACGCCCGAGCCGCCGGTTTCCACACCACGCTGCTCGCCGATCTGGCCGCCGGCGTGGCCGCGGCGAGCACCTCGGCTGCCATCGAGGAGATGCGCTCGGCCGGGATAACGGTCTCGTGACAGAATCGGGAATTTTGGGCAGATAGAAATCACCCAAAGGTCTATTCTCTCTCGAATGGCTCGGATCTCGGCGACAGCCCCACTTCGCGAACCCCACTTCCGCTGGTTCTTCGCGTCCCGCTCCATCAACCTGGTGGGCAACTTCATGGCGCCCGTCGCCCTGGCCTTCGCCGTCTTGGAGGTGAGTGACGCGCCGATCGCGATCGGCGCCGTCCTCGCGGCCCGCACCATCCCGATGATCGTCTTCATGCTGATCGGCGGCGTGCTCGCCGACCGGATGGGCCGAGCCAGGATCCTGTTCGCCTCCAACCTGGTCTCGGGGCTGAGCCAGGCGGTCGTCGCCGTCCTCGTCATCGCCGGTGTCGCCGAGCTGTGGCACCTGATCGCGCTCTCCGCGCTCAACGGCATCGTCTCCGCCGCCGGCCTGCCCGCCCAACAGGGGATC
The DNA here is from genome assembly GCF_040302165.1 of Nocardioides sp. NPDC127503. Lineage (NCBI taxonomy): Bacteria > Bacillati > Actinomycetota > Actinomycetes > Propionibacteriales > Nocardioidaceae > Nocardioides > Nocardioides sp. NPDC127503. The sequence goes on from NZ_JBEORH010000010.1 coordinate 180,155, forward strand.
ATCCCGCTCGTGGTGCCTCGCACCATGCTGCAGGAGGCCAACGTGCTGATGTCGCTGACCCGCGCGATCGTCGCGGTCGCCGGCCCCGGCACCGCCGGCCTGCTCGTCCTCAGCGTCGGCGCGGGATGGGCGCTCGCGCTCGACGCCGCCACCTGGATCATCGCGGCACTGCTGCTCCTGCCGGTCAAGATCAGCGGCATGGTCGGCAAGGCCTCGGTCATCGGCGATCTGCGCCTTGGCTGGGACTACTTCCGCTCCACGAGCTGGCTGTGGCTCTGCGTCGGCGCCGCGACCATGCTCAACGCGCTCTACGAGGGCGGGCTCCTCACGCTCGGCCCGCAGCGGGCCGAGGGCTCAGGGCTGGGCGCGGGTGGCTGGGGTCTGATCCTGACCTTCCAGGGGATCGGCGTGCTCGCCGCGACGCTCGTGCTGATGAAGGTCCGGCTCGAGCGGCCGCTGTTCTACGGCATGATCGGCATGGCCCTGTTCGGGCTGCCGATCGCCGCTCTCGGCTTCTCCACCGACCTCGCCGTGCTGTTGCCCGCCGCCGCGCTCTCCGGCGCCGGCATCCAGGTCTTCAGCCTCGGCTGGCAGCTCTCGATGCAGGAGAACGTCCCCAGCGAGCTGCTCTCCCGGGCGTCCTCCTACGACCAGCTCGGCACCTACATCGCCATCCCCGTCGGGCAGCTGGCGATGGGGCCGCTGGCCGCTGCGTACGGGATCGAGAACATGCTCGCGATCGCCGGCATCGCCTACGTGGTGATCTCGCTGGCGACCCTGCTGAGTCCTGCCGTACGCCGCCTGAACCGGGTCTCCTTCCCCTCCCCCGAGCGCAACGGCGCCCCGGCTCACTAGGTCTCGCGCGCTACGACGCAGGTGTCGCGCTCTCCAGCAGCGATCGCAGCAGATCGACCAGGCTGGTGACCGAGAGGTCGGGGTCGAACGCGCGCTGGACGCCGAGCCCGATGCCGAGGGAGAGCAGCTGGACAGCGGCCTCCTCGGCCGGTGCCGGCAACGTGAGGCCGAGGTCGGCGGCCTGCTGCTCGATGAGGCCGGCGACGGCCGCGGTGAGCTCGCGGCGCCGGGCGGCGAGCTGCTGGCTCACTCCATCGACCCGACGGGTGCTGGTCGCGAACTCGACCTCGAGCGCGGTCCAGCCGACGTCGCCAATGTTGGCCTCGGCCCAGGTCGCGAAGGCGTCGATCCGGCCCTCGACGGTGTCGACGCCGCTGACGGCCTCCGCCAGCGACATGGCCCGCTCCCGGTGGATCACGTCGAGCACGGCGAGGCCGAGCTCGTGCTTGGTCGAGAAGTTCGAGTAGACCGCGCCCTTCGAGAAGCCCGCCGCGGTGGCGACTTTGTCGAGCGAGGTCGCGTTGTAGCCGTCCGAGATGAACAGCCGGTGCGCGGTCTCGATGAGTCGCTCACGCGTCTGCGCGTGCGACTCCTTGCGCGTGATCCTTCCCACGGGCCAGATCTTATCAGTTCGGGCTACCGTCGGTATTCAAATACCGTTAGTATCCGAATATGACTCGACGACGCGCACTCGCCATCGGCTGCGGCGGCACCCTCGGTTTCGCTTGGACGGCCGTCGCCCTCCGCGTCCTCGAGGAGGCCCTGGACTGGGACGTCCGCACCACCGACGTCCTTGTCGGCACCTCCGCGGGCTCGGAGATCGTCGCGGCCCTCGGGTCCGGCCGTACGCCACAGGACCTGCTCGACGCGCTCGACGGGGCACCCGGCGCCGACCCCGTCCTGGCGGCCCACGTGGCAGCCCATCCCGGCACGGTGCCACCGGTGCCGGCTCCCGCGCTGCCCGCACTCGGCCTGGTCCGACCCGGCCTCTCCCGCCGCTCGCCCTACAGCGCGATCGCTGGCCTGCTCCCCCGCGGCCGCGGCGACGCCACCTGGCTGAGGGCGTACGGCGACGCGCTGGCCGGCTCTGAGGGCTGGGTCGACCACCCCGCGACCTGGCTGGTCGCGGCGGACGCGGCCACCGGCCAGAGGGTGGCGTTCGGCTCGGACGATGCCCCCGCGGCCACCCTGGGTGCGGGGGTCGCCGCTTCCTGGGCGATACCCGGCTGGTTCCCGCCGGTCGAGATCGCGGGCCGCCGCTACGTCGACGGAGGAGCCGTCTCCTCCGTCTCGGCCGACCTCCTCCTCGGCCAGGCGGCGGTCGACGAGGTGGTCGTGGTCGCCCCGATGACCACCGAGGGTGGCGTCCCCGCTCGTGGCCTGGACCGGATCGAACGTCTGCTGCGCTCACAGATGACCGCCGTGCTCGACCGCGAGGTCGCGCGGCTCCGGGAGACCGGCGTACGCGTCATCCGGATCGAGCCCGGCGCCGAGGAGCTGGCCGCGATGGGCCCCAACTTCATGGACCTCGGCCGCCGCGAGGCCACCCTCGCCGCGGCCCGCCGACACGTCCCCGGCCGCGATCTCGACACGCTCGACCAGTTCGACCAGCGAAGGAGCAACCGCATGAGCACCCACCACGAGGTCGTCGTCATCGGCGCCGGAATCTCCGGCATCGCGGCCGCGATCAAGCTGCGCGAGGAGGGCGTCGAGGATGTCGTCATCCTCGAGAAGGCCGACACCTACGGTGGCACCTGGCGGGCCAACACCTATCCGGGGTGCGCGTGCGACGTACCGTCCAACCTCTACTCCTTCTCGTTCGCGCCCAACAGCGACTGGTCACGGGTCTACGGCAACCAGCCCGAGATCCTCGGCTACATCGACGGCGTGGCCCGGGATCGCGGCCTCGAGGACGTCACCCGATTCGGGGTCGAGGTCCGCGGCGCGACCTGGAACGCCGAGGTCGCCGGGTGGCACCTGGACACCAGCGACGGCGAGATCACCGCCCGCTTCCTGGTCGCCGCCGCCGGCCCGTGGAACGAGCCGAAGATCCCGGACCTGCCCGGCCTGGCCGACTTCCCCGGCGAGGTCTGGCACTCGGCCCGCTGGAACCACGACGTCGACCTGGACGGCAAGCGCGTCGCCGTGATCGGCACCGGGGCGTCGGCGGTCCAGTTCGTACCCGAGGTCCAGAAGCAGGTCGCCGACCTGCACCTCTTCCAGCGCACCGCCCACTGGGTGCTGCCCAAGGTCGACCATCCTGTGCCGGACGCCGAGAAGTGGGTCAAGCACAACGTGCCCTTCTTCGAGAAGGCTCTCGGGGCGGTCGAGTACGCCGCCATGGAGGCCGTCGGCATCGCCTTCCGCCGCCCGCAGCCGCTGATGCAGGGCCTGCAGCAGGTCGGCCGGGCCTACCTGCGCGCCACCGTCCGGGACAAGGAGCTACGGGCGAAGCTGACGCCCGACTACCTGATCGGCTGCAAGCGCATCCTCTTCTCCAACAACTACCTCCAGTCGCTGACGAAGCCGAACGTCGAGGTGCACGCGACCGGCGTCGAGCGGGTCGATGGCGCGAACGTGATCGGCGCCGACGGCAGCACGGCGGAGGTCGACGCGATCATCCTCGGCACCGGCTTCCACATCCTCGACATGCCGGTCGCCGACCTGATCCGCGGAGCCGACGGCCGCACGCTCGCCGAGCACTGGGCCGGCTCCCCCGAGGCGTACCAGGGCACCTCGGTCACCGGTTTCCCCAACGCGTTCGTCGTGCTCGGCCCGAGCCTCGGCACCGGTCACGGCTCGGCCTTCGCCGTCGCCGAGTCGCAGGTGGCGATGATCACCGAGGCCATCACGACCGCCCGCGCCCAGGGCTGGGCCGAGCTCGACGTCAGGCCGCAGGCCCAGGCCGCGTACGTGGAGGAGGTGCAGGCCGCGCTCGCCGGCACCGCCTACAGCGGGGCGTCCTGCCACAGCTACTTCATCGACGCCAACGGTCGCAACAGCTTCTCTTGGCCGTGGTCCACCGGCGAGCTGGTCCGCCGGATCAGCCGCTTCGACCCGGCCGACTTCGAAGTGACGGTCTACGAGACGGAGGAGGTTCCTGCATGACCCGCTACCCCAGGATCGACCTCGACGGCGCTCTGCTCGTCATCACCGGCGCCGCCCGTGGCATCGGCCTCACCACGGCGAAGGAGTTCGTCGCGGCTGGAGCGCGGGTCGCCCTCGGCGACCTCGACGACGCACTGGCGCAGGAGGCGGCGGCAGGCCTCGGCGAGAGCGCCAGCGGCCACCTGCTCGACGTCACCGACAAGCAGTCGTACGCCGACTTCCTCGCGGCCGCGGAGGAGGCGCACGGCAGGCCGGTCGACGTCCTGGTCAACAACGCCGGGGTGATGCCCAACGGCTCCTTCCTCGACCAGGAGGACCGGATCGACCGGCTGACCATGGAGGTCAACGTCTACGGCGTCATCCACGGCATGCGGCTCGTGCTGCCCGGGATGATCGCGCGCGGCCACGGCCATGTCGTCAACGTCGCCTCGCTGGCGGGCAAGTTCCCGCTCAAGGGCCTGGCGGTCTACAACGCCAGCAAGTACGCCGTCGTCGGCCTCAGCGCCGCCACCCGGCTCGAGCTCGAGGGCACCGGGGTGTCGCTCACCACCGTCCTGCCGAGCGCCGTACGCACCGAGCTCTCCTCCGGCATCGACCTCGGCGTCCTCCCGGCCGTCGACCCCGAGGACATCGCGGCCGCGGTGGTGAGATCGGTCCGCAGCCGGGCGGCCGAGATCGCCGTCCCGTCCTACGTCGGCCTCGCCGCCAACAGCGCCCCGCTCGTCCCCGAGCCGGTGATGCGACTGCTCCGCCGTGCCGTCCACGACGACGCCGCGATCACCCGCGTCGACTCAGTCGTACGCCGGGCCTATCTCGACCGCATCGAGGCGCAGTAGGCCTCAGGCCCACTTGTCGGCGAGCGTACGGATCACGTTGATGTTGCGGTTGGTGCTGATGGCGATGTGGCGCTCGACGACGGCGTTGGTGATCTTCGTCTGCTGGAAGCTCTTGGTGAGCAGGTGCACGGCGCGGCCGATGACATAGACCCTCTCGCCCTCCCCCGCCCGAGCGACCAGCGCGTCCCGGGATCCGGAGTCGGTGAGCTCCTTGCACAGGAACACGTACTGCTTGCCCTCGTGCCCCATCCCGACCGCCGCGGCGTCGTTGGCGATCACCTTCAGCTCAGCGGGCGTCACGCAGATCGTCGGCACCTCGAAGAACCGGTCGGCCGCGAAGGCCTCCTCCAGGATCGCTTCCATCTCGGCCCGGTCGCCGACCGGGTGATCGAAGCGTACGTTGCCCGTGTTGATGTAGGTCTCGACGTCGGTTCCGCCCGCCCTTACCACGGCGGCCGAGATCGCCTGCTTCGGGAATTTCCGGGTCGCACCGAGGTTGATGGCGCGCAGGAACGCGATCCAGGTGTGCCGTTCCGTAGTCATTCTCAGATAGTCTCCACCCGTTCACTGCGCCGCAACCCCCAACTCTGGATTCCGATCGATGCCTTCACAGCAGCTGCTTCCCTCGGAAGCCCCGACCGCCTCGGGCTCCGCGTCAGCGAAGACCCTGGACCTCTCCAGCGACCTCGTCGTCTACGCGGCGCGCCTCATGCGCTTGGTCCGCCGTGCGCTCGACCTTCCGGCCAGCGTCCGGGTCCTCACGATCCTCGACGCCATCGGCCCGCTCGGCATCACCGACCTGGCCCGCGCCGACGGCTGCTCGCAGCCCACCATGTCGGCCCAGATCGCGCAGCTGGTGGAGACCGGCCTGGTCAGCAAGGAGCCCAACCCCGCCGATGCGCGGGCGAGCCTGGTGACCCTGACCGACGCCGGCCGCGCCGATCTCGCTGACGTACGTGAGCGCATCTCTCACCTCATCGCCGAGCGGCTGGAGTCGCGTCACCGCACCCAGGCCGATCTCGAGGGCGCCGTCGCCGTGCTGCGCGACCTGGTCGAGGGCGACACCCCGACCGCCTAGGCGAGTTCTGCGGCCGCGGCGGCGATCACATCCGGATCGGTCACCCAGTGACCACCGTCGTCGGCGACGCCCAGGGCCACCCGGCCGGTCGTGACGACCCGTCGCTTGGCGGAGAGATGCACGCCCTCGACACCGAGCTCCGCGAGCGCCCCGATCGCGTCGATGGTCACCCCACCTCCGGCCAGTACGTCCGGCCCGCCGACCGCAACCATCTCGGCGATCGTCGCGGCCCCTGCAGCAGCGGCCGGCGCGCCTCCTGAGGTCAGCACCCGGTCCACCACGCCGTTCAGCGCCCTGATCGCCCCGACCGGGTCCGCGCTGAGATCGATCGCTCGGTGGAACGTCACCGTCGCCTCGTACGCAGCGGCCGCCTCCGCCAGCTCCCGGACCAGCTCCACGTCGGGCTCCCCGTCCGGGGTGAGCGCGCCGATCACGATCCCGTCGGCCCCGGCCTCCAGGACCGTCTCGACCTCGCGCCGCAGCAGGTGGCGCTCCTCGAGCGAGTAGCCGAACCCGCCCGGCCGAGGCCGGACGAGCACATGGACGCCCTGCCAGCCGTCATCGGCATCGACGCCACCGACCTCGTCAAGGACTCCATCGACCAGCCCCTGCGACGGTGTGACCCCGCCGACCTCGAGGGCAGAGCAGAGCTCGACCCGGGTCGCCCCGGCCGCCCGCGCCGCGAGTGCGCCGGCCACCGACGTCACGGCGATCTCGAGCGCTGTCATCGTCCCGAGCTAACTCAGGCGGAACCGCGCGCGGCCCAGTCACGCAGGGTGTCGATGCGGGCCTTGAGCTGGTCGGCGTTGGCGACCGCGGCGGGCGGGCCGCCGCACTCCTTGCGGAGCCGGTTGTGGGTGACGCCGTGGGGCGTCTTGGTGCGGTGGTGCCAGGCGGCGACCAGGCCGTTGAGCTCGCGGCGGAGCACGGCGAGCTGCTCGTGGGCGGCGACAGCGGCGACGGGCTCGTCGGCCGCGATCGGCGCCGCAGCGGACTTCTGCTTGCGCGCCCGGTCGCTCTGCCGCTGCTGGAGCAGGGTCTTCATCTGGTCGGTGTCGAGCAGGCCGGGGATACCGAGGAAGTCCATCTCCTCCTCGGAGCCGACGTGCACCTCACCGGAGTGGCCGAACTCGCCGCCGTCGAAGAGCACCCGGTCGAAGCGCGCCTCCGACCCCATGGCCTCCCAGGCTCCCAGCTCCTCCTCGGAGGCGCCCTCCTCGGCGTTGGCCGCGGCCATCAGCGCATCCTCGGCGGCGAAGATGTCGTCCTCGCTGGTGACCTTCTTGCCGAGCACGTGGTCGCGCTGCAGCTCCAGCTCGGAGGCGAAGCCGAGCAGGTTCGGGACCGACGGCAGGAAGACGGATGCGGTCTCACCACGGGTACGAGCACGTACGAAACGCCCCACCGCCTGCGCGAAGAAGAGCGGCGTGGAGGTGGTGGTCGCGTAGACCCCGACCGCGAGCCGGGGCACGTCGACGCCCTCGGAGACCATCCGGACCGCGACCATCCAGCGGTCGTCGGACTCGGAGAACTTGGCGATCTTCTTCGAGCCGGCCTTCTCGTCGGAGAGCACCACGGTCGCACTCTGCCCGGTGATGGTCTTCAGCGTCTTGGCGTAGGAGCGCGCCGAGTCCTGGTCGGTCGCGATGACGAGCCCGCCCGCGTCCGGGACGTGGCGGCGTACCTCGGTCAGGCGCTTGTCGGCGGCCGCGAGCACCGACGGGATCCACGATCCGGCCGGGTCCAGCGCGGTCCGCAGCGCCTGCGAGGTCAGGTCCTTGGTCAGCGGCTCGCCGAGGTGGGCGGCGATCTCGTCGCCGGCCCGGGTGCGCCACTGCATCTGTCCGGAGTAGGCCATGAACAGCACCGGCCGGACGACGTGGTCGCGCAGCGCCTCGGCATAGCCGTAGGTGTAGTCGGCCGCCGAACGCGGGATCCCGTCCTCGCCGGGTGCATAGGTGACGAACGGGATCGGGTTGGTGTCGGAGCGGAACGGCGTACCGGTCAGCGCCAGCCGCCGCGCGGCCGGCTCGAAGGCCTCCCGGACCCCCTCGCCCCACGAGAGCGCGTCACCGGCGTGGTGCACCTCGTCGAGGATCACCAGCGTCTTGAACCGCTCGGTGCGGATCCGCATCGCGAGCGGGTTGACCGCCACCCCGGCGTACGTCACTGCGATCCCGACGTAGTCGGCCGAGGTCTTGCCCTGTCCGGCCGAGTAGCTCGGGTCGATCGCGATCCCGGCGCGCGCGGCCGCCTCGGCCCACTGGACCTTGAGGTGCTCGGTGGGCGCGACGATGGTGACCCGGTCGATCAGCCTGCGGCCGAGGAGCTCGGCGGCGACGGTCAGCGCGAAGGTCGTCTTTCCGGCGCCGGGCGTCGCGACGGCGAGGTAGTCACGGGGCTGTTCGGCCAGGTACTTGGACAGCGCCTCCTGCTGCCAAGCACGCAGCTTGGGCGCAGTGCCCCACGCGGCCTTGTTGGGCCACGCAGGTGTGAGGGCGCCGGGAAGGTCGGCGCTACTCACTCGTCGTCGCCCTCGCCACCGCTCGGCGGCATCCCCTCGAAGATCTCTTTGCAGTCGGGGCAGACCGGGAACTTGGACCCGTCGCGGCTCGGCACCCACACCTTGCCGCACAGCGCGACCACGGGCGTGCCCATGACCATCGCCTCGGTCAGCTTGTCCTTCTCCACGTAATGGGAGTAGCGGTCGTGGTCACCCTCCTCGGTGGGGACGTCCTGCTCGCGGATGTCCTCCCGTTCCTTGAGGGCTTCTTTCGTGCCGAATCCCAGGATGCCCATGCCGCCCAGTCTACTGGTCTTCTAGTTGAGTTCCGGATCGGGCGGTCGCGTGGCGTGGAAGGCCAGCTCACCGGGCTGCCGACGGAGCACCGCAGCCCACATCGAGCTCACGTCGTCGAGGAAGGAGTCGTACGGCTCGCTGTCGACGACATACCAGGACCCCTCGTCCACCTCGCCCTGGAGCTGGGCGGCGCCCCAGCCGGCGTATCCGGCGAAGATGCGCAGCCGCGACAGGGTGCCGTCGACCAGCTCGACAGGCGTGTCGAGGTCGAGCAGCCCGAGCCGCCCGACCACGGGCCGGAAGCCCAGCGGCGGGTCCTCTGCGTCGACCAGGAGCGCGACGGCGATCGCGGCGTCCTTGCTCACCGGGCCGCCCTGGAAGAGGACGTCGGGATCGGCGACGGAGGTCGCCCATGGATGCAGCACCTCGGCGACCGGCACGGGCGAGGGACGGTTCAGCACCACGCCCAGCGCTCCGTCGTCGTTGACCTCGATCAGGAGCACCACGGTGTCGACGAAGTTGGGGTCGCGAAGCTCCGGGGTGGCTACCAGCAGCCGCCCGGCGCGTACGTCCTTCTGCTCCGTCATGACGCCATGATCGCATCACCTGGGTCACGTCAGCCGCAACAAGAAACCAACAAAGCCCGCCGATCGGAACGAGACAGGAAAAGGCCCCGGGGCCGGCACTTAGGGAGGTGCGGAGGGAGTCCGCGGGAGGGAGCGCACCGGCGCCCGGGGCCTTGGTTCAGACGGCCGTCAGCAGGTCAGGCTGCCGAGCGGACCGCTCGGAACATGTCGACGAGGCCGGCGAAGGGCCCGCGCTCGACGACCTCGACGGCCGGCACGTACTCGGCACGAGCACGCGCCTCGATCATCGAGCCGAGACGTACGCACTCGGCGTCGGCGAACGCGCCGCGGCCGGCCATGACCGCGAGGGTCAGGTGCTCCTTGGTCTGCGACTTGGCCAGCGCGGTGGCCATCGCCTCGTCGACAGGAAGGGCGTGGTAGCGGTCGAGGACCGTGCGGATGCCGGGCAGGTCGTCGGCAGCGCCGTGCCACGCTCGGACGACGGCGTCCTCGAGGTCCATCGGCTGGTTGGCGAGCTCGGTCTCGATGCGGCCCGACAGGCGGGTGTGCCAGCGCAACTGCAGGGCGGCGAGCAGGTCGAGCTCGTCGGTGAAGGTTTCGGTGACGCCGGGAAGATCCATGGGCAGCAGACCGTCTCGACGCTCGTCGATGACGGCGACCACGCCGCGGAGGATCTCCCCGCGCTTGTGATGGCTGGTCCAGCTCATTTGTCGGCTCCTTGCGGAAGGTGAGCACTCACATACCGTGAGTACGTACCTATAGTATTGGACATACCGACGGTATGGCCAACACCTGGGACGGTGATTCCGAACACGGCCGTTAGAGTGGACGAGTGGCAAAGTCGTCCGTGAGCAAGCTCGTCCCCAAGGTTCCTCCGCTTCCGTCGGTGCCGGGGATGTCACGACGACAGCAGTTCTCCGCCTCGACCAAGAAGACGCTCGTCGAGGTCGCCGAGCGGCTTTTCACCGAGCACGGCTACGCGAGCACCTCGCTGGACGCCATCGTGGCCGGGGCCGAGGTCACCAAGGGCGCGCTCTACCACCACTTCAGCGGCAAGCAGGCGCTCTACGAGGTCGTCTTCGAGAAGGTCGAGGCCGCCACCGCGCAGAGCATCGACGCCGCCATGCGCGAGACGAAGGATCCCTGGGAGCAGGCCCGCGCCGGGCTGCGTACGTTCCTGGAGGCCGTCCAGCAGCCCACCTACCGCCGCATCGTCGTGCAGGAGGGGCCGGCGGTCCTCGGCTACCAGCGCTACCGCGAGCAGGAGGAGCGCTCCACCTTCACCGTCGTCGAGGACATCGTGGCCGCCGTCCTGCGGGCCGGTGACCGGACCGTCGACGACGAGATGGTCGCGACCTTCGCCCGGCTCTTCTTCGGAGCGATGTCGGCGGCCGGCGAGTCCGTCACCGAGGCCAGCGACCCCGAGGACGCGGCCGAGCGCATCGAGCTGGCCGTGACCTACCTGCTCACCGGGGTCCAGACCCTGGCCAAGCAGGGCGTCAAGGTCGAGGACATGCGCTAAGAGATCGCCAACTCTGGGCCCTACTTGACGATCACGCCACCGGGCTCGACCTGGCCGTTGCCCTTCGGGATCAGGTCCAGCCAGACTTTGCCCGGCGGGATCTCGATCGCGGCGCCGCTGGCGTCGGTGAACGTCACCGCACCCTTCTCGCCCTTCTTCACCCAGGTCGCCTCGACGATCTGGCCGGCGCGCAGGATCCACGCCTTGCCCCTGCCCGTGAAGTGGGAGACCGGCACGATCGCGCCGCCCGGGTCCTTGTAGGGGGCGATGGTGGTCTTGGTCTGCGCGACCACGACGGTGTCGGCGAGGAACTGGCCGCTCTTGGACATGTAGTTGTTCTGCAGGCGGTACTTGCCGCCCTTGAAGACCCAGTTGTCCGTGCGCGCCTGGGAGAACTTCACGTCGACGGCCTTGGCGGGCTTGCCACCGGTCAGCTTGGTGGTCGCATCGCCCCAGGGCATGAAGTCGCCGGGACGCTTGGCCTTGCCGTCCTTCGCGGCCGCGTTGCCGGCCTTCGCGACCTTGCCGACCACGCTGTGCAGGAAGTCGTGGGGCTTGCTGGTGTCGCGTACGACGTAGGGGGTGGACATGTCGATCCACGAGATGTCGTGCTTCTTCAGCTGCGCGAAGGTGTACGGGGCCGCGCCGCTGGTCAGGATCTTGGCATCGATCGGCGCCGCGATCCCGGCGTCGGTCGCCCGCATGGAGCGGACCGGACCGGCCTCCTTGGGAAGCTGGGAGTAGTACGCGACGGCCAACCGGGTCACGCCACCCTCGACCAGCTCCTGGACGACCATGTCGGCCTTGGCGAGACCGTACTGCGGGTCGCTGGCCGCGGTGTTGTCGATCTTGACGATGTAGGCGGGGTGCTTGCGCGCGGCGGTCTGCCCCTCGGGCAGCTCGACGCCCGTCAGCGGCTCGTGGTCGGGCTCAGCGGGCGCGGACGGCGACGGCTTCGCATCCGACGACTCCTCCGAGGAGCCACAGCCGGTCAAGACCAGACCCGCGGCGGCCAGCGTCGCCGCTGCTCGCAGGAAGAACCCCGGGCGGGACGTACGCATCATCAATCTCCATCTGCATCGGCTCAGTACCAAGACGAGTGACAGACGGTAATCGTTGCGCTCAACGGGCCCGCGCCCGGGGTTCTCTTCTTCGAAAGCTCAGGCGACCGTGGCACCGCCATCTACGTACAGGGTCTGGCCGGTGATGTAGGAGGCCTCGTCGCTGGCCAGGAAGGCCGCGGCGGCAGCGATGTCGGCGGGCTCGCCGACGCGCTTGACCGGGTTGGCGTCGGCCGAGAGCTTGCGGAAGTCGTCCACGTCGAGCCCGAGGCGGGCCGCGGTCTGGTCGGTCATCTCGGTGGCGATGAACCCCGGCGCGATGGCGTTCACGTTGACGCCGAACGGGCCGAGCTCGAGCGCGAGGGTGCGGGTGAAGCCCTGCACACCCATCTTGGCGGCCGAGTAGTTGGCCTGGCCGCGGTTGCCCAGGGCCGAGGTGGAGGAGACGTTGATGATCTTGCCGTACTTCTGCTTCACGAAGACCGCCTGCGCGGCCTTCGACATCAGGAAGTGGCCCTTGAGGTGGACGTTCATGACCAGGTCCCAGTCGTCCTCGGTCATCTTGAAGAGCAGGTTGTCGCGGGTGATGCCGGCGTTGTTCATCAGAATGTGCAGGCCGCCGAGCTCCTCCACGATGCGAGCGACCGCGGCCTCGGTGTCCTCGGCCTTGGCGACGTTGGCGCCGATGCCGACCGACTTGGCACCCTCGACCAGCGGAAGCTTGGCGGCAGCCTCAGCGGCGGCGGCCTCGTCGAGGTCGATGATCGCGACCGAGGCACCCTCCTCGGCGAAACGCGTGGCGACTCCGAAACCGATCCCGCGCGCTGCACCGGTGATGACTGCGACGCGTCCGTCGAAACGACCCATGACTCAAACTCCTTTGGTTGTGACGAGGCCCACGAACACGTGCGGCCCCCGCCGACAATAGCGAGGGCCGTACGTATCGTGTTCAGGGGTCTACTGCTTGGTAACCCATGCGTCGCGCGCGGCCACACCCAGGTCGGGGTGGTCGGTGAAGAACGCGTCGACACCGGCGTCGAGGTAGGGACCGACCTCGCAGCCCAGATCACCGATCGCGATCGGGTCGGTGCCGATGCGGCACTCCGCGGGCAGGTACTTGTTCTCGGCGCGCATGGTCCAGATGACGGTCGGCAGCCCGATGCGCTCGGCGCGGTCGGCGAGATCGGTGGGCTCGCCCAGGGTGCTGTCGGCGTTGCGCGGGATGAAGTAGAATTTGTACGGCGCCACCTGGTCGGCGTACCTCTTGATGCTTCGCAGGCCCCTGTTGGTGACCAGGTAGTCGTTGGTCACGCCGGTTCCGGCCACGACCTGGTCGTACGGCGCCCCGCCGAAGTCGATCAGCTGCACCAGCGGAGTGTCGACCATGCGGTTGAGGTCCTTGAGGTTGCTGACCTCGAAGGACTGGATGACCGCCGCGGCGCGCTTGCCGCCGAGGCCGTGGTTCTTGAGGCTCTTCGCGAGCGGCTCCTCCAGCGAGAGACCGATGGAGTCGAAGTACGTCGGGTGCTTGGTCTCCGGGGCGACGCCGATGGTGCGGCCGGTCTCGGCCTCCTTGGCATCGACCAGGTCGAGCACCTCATCGAGGGTCGGCACCTCGAAGAGGCCGTTGTACGCGGTGTTGGCCGGGCGGTCGCCCGGGATGCGCTCCTTGGCGCGCAGCGTCTTCAGCTCGGCGAGGGTGAAGTCCTCGGTGAACCAGCCGGTCAGCGCGTTGCCGTCGATGGTCTTGGTCGTCTTCCGAGCCGCGAACTCGGGGTGGTCGGCGACGTCGGTCGTGCCGGAGATCTCGTTCTCGTGGCGGGCCACGAGCACGCCGTCCTTGGTCGAGACCACGTCGGGCTCGATGAAGTCGGCACCCTGCTGGATGGCCAGGTCGTACGCCGCCAGGGTGTGCTCGGGCCGGTAGCCGGAGGCACCGCGGTGACCGAAGACGATCGGGTCGGCCTGCTTGTGCTTGGCCGCCTGAACGGCGGTCGTGGTGGTGGCCGTCGCGGAGGCGGGGTGCGAGACCAGAACGGTCCCGGCGGCGAGCGCCGCGGCGGCGGCAAGCGCGAGAGTACGCATGCGAGTGGGGTTCAGCGTGGTCATGCCCCGATCACACCGGCCCCGGGAGTCTCTGGGGCCGGTGTGCGGTGAACGCGACGTGACGATCTGCCGAAACGACTCAAGCGGCGTCGCCCAAGTCCGGGGAAGGCGTACGCCGCCCAGCGATCACTTCGCGGAGCACGTCGGGGTTGTTGGTGATGATGCCGGCGACACCACGGTCCAGGACGGCGCTCATCGTGGCGGCGTCATTGACCGTCCAGGAGTGGATGTGCATGCCGAGCGCGTGCACCCGGGCGACGTAGCCCGCGTCGAAGGAGCCGAAGTGCGGGTTGATCTGGTCGGCCCAGGTGTAGCTGTCCAGATCGGCGTAGGCCGGGGTGCCGAGCAGGCCGACCGGCATCTCGGGCTGGACGCTCTTGTAGGTCTTCATCGAGCCGAAGTCGAAGCTCTGCACGGCGAGGCGGCCGGCGGCGACCGCGGCGGCCACGTAGCCGGGGAAGGAGTCGAACTCGGCCGCGACCTTCTTCTCGATCCCCGGGTAGAGCGCCGGCGACTTGAGCTCCATCAGGATCCCTGACCGCGTCGGCCGCACCTGCTCGACCATCTCCTTCAGCGTCGGCACCGGCTCGCCGGCGTACCTCTCGCTGAACCAGGAGCCGGCGTCCAGCGTCTTGATCTCGGCGAGGGTGAAGTCCTTGACGTTCCACGGCGAGCGGCCGGGGAAGCGCTGCTCGACGTCGGTGGTGCGCGACAGGGTCGTGTCGTGCATCAGCACGAGCTCGCCGTCCTTGGTGGCCTGCACGTCCGACTCGATCCAGTCGGCCCGCTGCTCGATGCCGACCGCGAACGCCGCGAGGGTGTTCTCCGGCGCGTACGCGCTCGCCCCACGGTGGGCGGTGACGGTGATGTCGTCGGCCCGGTTGGCCTCGACGGCGTTGACCGCCACCGGAACGATCATCGTGCCTGCTGCCAGCGCGACGCCGGCCAGTGCTGAGGTGAAGGTTTTGGACGCGACGGACGACAGCGACATTGCGCACTCCCGGGATCAGTGGACAACAACTGATCTCGAGTGAATCGGCCCTCCCCGACCTCGTCCCGACCTCTTGATGGCCGAAGCCGTACGCCTCGGTGAACTCGGCCCCGATCAGCCGAGCACGGCGCGGAGCCGGTCGGCGTACTCCTTCTGCTCGCCGTCCTTGTATTTGTGGCGGGGCCAGAAGAAGCCCTTGAGGCCGTCGCCGCGGGTGCGGGGGACGACGTGCAGGTGGAGGTGCGGGACGGACTGGCTGACGACGTTGTTGACCGCCACGAAGCTGCCCTGGGCGCCGAGCCCGTCCACGACCGCGGCGGCCAGGCGCTGGGCGTTGACGACGAATCGTTCGTGCAGGTCAGGCGGGAGATCGAGCAGCGTGGCGAGATGCTGTCTGGGCACCATCAGGATGTGGCCCTTCTGCACCGGCCGATGGTCGAGGAAGGCCAGGAAGCTCTCGTCCTCGAAGACCACCTCGGCCGCCAGGTCACCGGCGACGACGTCGCAGAAGACACAGCTCACGACTCGTCGCCCCACGACAGCGTCGCGACCACGAGGTCGACGGTCGGCAGGGCCACGTCGGCGAGGTCGGGGTGCGGGAAGGAGTAGATCAGCCGCGACTCGTAGAGGCGGTCGGGCGAGGCCACCCACCGCTCCCCCACCGTCGTGGTCTCGGCCTGCAACGGGTGCCGCACCATGCCGAACGGAGCCGGCCGGCTCAGCGCGACCGCCAGCCCGGCCGGGCGCCGCCCGACCCGCTGCAGCCAGAAGGCCAGGAACGCCGCGCCCTGCTCGGCGGCCGCGTTCTTGGCGGCGGTCATCCACTGCGCCCAGTCTGGCTGCTCGACCCTGGACCGCTGCACCTTCGGGAGGACCTTGGCGGCCAGGTCGGCGAGCTGGTAGTCACGTACGTCCTCGTCGGACATGTCCACGACGTACCACTCCTGCGCCTTCGGCAGCCGCAGGTCGACGTGCGGCTTGGGGCCGATCGCCTTGAGCACGTCCTTGATGCCCGCCCGGAACCGGTTCGGCCCGGCCGGGTCGAAGGTGACGTACGCGATCTCCTCGATGTTGGCGGTGAGGAACTCGCGCAGGCCGTCGGCGTTGCGCAGCTGCGCGCGCCGGCGGGTGTCCTCGGCGAGGAACGTCTCCAGCGCCTCCTGGGAGGAGAAGAGCATCGCCTCGTACGGTGGCCGGTTGCCGCGATCCCCGGGAAAGACCCTGATCCGGGCCTCGTCGAGCTGGGGAACGACAACCTGCCCCGTACGCAGCGCAGCACCGACCGCGTCGGCGTCGGCGGCGGCGAGCGCCGCCTCCAGCGCGCGGTTTCGGTAGCTGTCGATCATCATCCGAGGCTAACGCCTCGGAAGCGGTCGATTCGGCCTAGACGGCGCCGAGACGCTGTGGCGTGTCGTCGTCGCAGGTCGCGAAGAAGTTGCCGACCTCGTCGACCATGTGGCTGAACGACTCCGCCGCGAAGAGCACCGGCTGGTAGTGGGTGATGTCGTAGTCGACCGTCGCCATCTGGGCGAAGTCGATCGGACGCACCTCCACCTCATGCATCTCCTCGATCTCGCCGTAGGACGAGAGCAGCCCGGCCCCGTAGGCCTTCAGGTCGCCGTCCTCGCGGAGCACGCCGAACTCGATGGTGAACCAGAAGACGTCGGCCACGACCTGGAGCGCCTCCCTGGTCTCGACGCGACGCGCGGCGGCGCCGGCGAGACGCTTGACCTCGGCGACCTGCGGGTCGGCGAGGAGGTTCCCGTGGCCGATCACCTCGTGGATGATGTCGGGCTCCGGGGTGTAGAGCGGCACGGCGTGGTGACGCAGGTACTGCGTCGAGTGGAACTGCCCGTCGGCCAGGCTCCCGTAGAATTCCTCCAGCGGGACGATCCCCGCGGCGGGGACGTACTCGAAGCCCGTCAGCGGCTTCAGGCCGGCGCTCACCTCGTCGAGCTGTGGCACCCGGTCCTGCGGGAGGTTGAGAGCCTCCACGGCCGCGATGTAGTTGCGGCAGGCGTACTTCGCGTGCAGCGGTGCGATCTCCCGGCACACCGTCCGCCAGATCTCGTTCTCCGTCTCGGTGTAGTCGATCCGTGGCACTGGCTGCCCCGGCTTCCAACCCAGCGCCGCGGCAGCGATCTCGCTCCGCCGTGCCCGGTAGTCCTGGTCTGCGAACCCGGGGTGGTTGTCCCCCAGATGCACCTCGACCTGCCCATCCTCGCCCACGGTGACGGGTGAGTAGAGCTGTCCTTCCTCGAACATCCTTACCTCCATGTGACGTACGCCTCACAACCCTATCGCGCACGCAAGAGAAGTCATCCCGCCAGGGAGATGAACAACCGGAAGTCTTCCGACAGACGCGACCAGGCAGAAACACCAGCCACGCCGAGTCAAGGGGGTGCGGGGGCGAAGCCCCCGCCGCGACGCGGAGCGTCGCATATGAATAACAAACCGACGTGGCCCGCGCGAAGCGCGGGCACACGTCGGCCAAAGGTTTGTGGAGCTGCGGGGAATCGAACCCCGGTCCTCGAGCGCCGTGCCAGGTCTTCTCCGGGTGCAGTCTGTGGGTGGCGTTCTCTCATCCCCGGGGCTCGACGCAGACACGTCCCCGACAGGCTCAGCCGACTAGATGTCCCTCATGCCCCGTCGGCATGTGCATGAGGTGAGTCTTCTAGATGACGCCTGGGTCCGAGCCGAAGACGGATACTCGGTCAGACGCTTCGATCACCGCGTCAGGCGGCGAGAGCGAAGGAACTGCGCTTAGAGTCGGCAGTTATTGGTTTCCAGCGATCGTTTACGAGATGACGCTGGCTCCTCGACCCGCTTCCCCTGGGAGCAACGTCCCAAGTCGAAACCGATCAGCCCCTTTTGAGTTATCAACGCCTGCAACCAGGCAACAGGACAACACTACAGTCCCCCGCGAACATTCCCCACTCGGTTATCTCCCGGCAGGAAACCCGTCAGCCCGTCATGCCCTTGAGCTTGCGGCCGACCTCGACCTCGGCCTCCCGCTTGGCAGTACGCTCGGCGATGGTGTTGCGCTTGTCCCACGACTTCTTGCCCTTGGCGACGCCGATCTCGACCTTGGCGCGGCCGTTGAGGAAGTAGAGGGCAAGGGGGACGACGGTGAGTCCCTTCTCGGAGACCTTGCGCTCGATCTTGTCGATCTCGGCCCGGTGCAGGAGCAGCTTGCGCTTGCGTCGGGCGGCGTGGTTGGTCCAGGTGCCGTTCAGATACTCCGGGATGTGGATCCCGTGGATCCAGGCCTCGCCACGGTCGATGTCGATGAAGCCGTCGACCAGGGAGGCGCGACCCTCACGCAGCGACTTCACCTCGGTGCCCTGCAAGACCATGCCGGCCTCGTAGGTGTCCTCGATGTGGTAGTCGTGTCGCGCCTTCTTGTTCTGCGCGATCATCTTGCGCCCCTGCTCCTTCGCCATTCCTCCATTCTCTCAGGCGCAGGGTCATGACCGCGAAACGTTTAGGCCCCCCAGTTGCACAACCAGCTACAGACCAAGCAGCGGCATCGGGTCGATGATCTCGCCGTCCCGGAGGATCATGAAGTGCAGATGGCACCCGGTGGACCAGCCGGTCGTCCCGGCGAGCCCGATGACATCGCCGCGGCCGACCGTGTCGTCGACGTCGCTGCGGTACGCCTCGAGGTGGTTGTAGACGGCCGTGTAGGAGTGCCCGTTGATCTTGCCGAGGAAGAGATGCAGGCGGTTTCCGTACGCGTCGTTCCACTCCTGCGCGATGACCGTGCCCGACTCGGCGGCACGCAGCGGCGTGCCACAGGGGGCGTGCAGGTCGACGCCGTCGTGCAGCTTGTACTCCCCGGTGGTCGGGTGCGTGCGCATCCCGTAGGGCGAGGTGACGTACGAGTCCGCGACCGGCATCGCCAACATGCCCACGAGCGTGTCGACGGTCCGGTTCTGCGCGCCCTCGGCGAGGGCGGCGATCTTCTCCTTGAGCGCGGCATCCTGCTTCTCGAGCTCGGCGAGGACCTTGCGGTCCTCCTCGGCCAGCTCGGCGGCCTTCGTCCTGGCGGCCGCGGTCCGTGTCACCAGGGCGGCGATCTCGTCGCGGGCCTCGGCCGCGCGAGCCCGGAGTCGCTTGACCTCGGCGACCTTCTGGGCGGCGGTCCTCTCGGTGGCCGCCACGACCGCGGTGGCCCTGCGCTGGCCGCGTTCGCGGCGGGCGACCAGCCGCTCCCCGGCTCGCAGCCGCTCTAGGGTGCTGGCCTTCGAGGAGGTCACGGCGTCGGTGTAGTTGCGCCGCCGCATCAGCTCCTCCAGCGTCGCACCCTCGATCAGCGCCGAGAACTCCTGGAGCCGCGGGTCGCCGACGGCGGTGAACTCCTCCAGGATCGTGTCGCGCAGGTCCTCCTGGGACTCGGTCGCCCGCTTCCGCGCGGTGCGCAGGTCCGTACGCGCGGCCTCGAGCACGGCTCGCTGCCGCTCCAGGGACGCCTCGGCACGTCGATGCGCGCGGGAGGACGCCCGCAGGCGTACGTCGGTCTTCTTCAGCCGGGAGCGGGCCCCGGCCAGCTTCTTCTGGGCGGTGGCCAGGGCCGTCGTGGCTCGCTGCAGAGCGTCGCTGGAGTGCTCGACGGCGTGCTGGGCCGCCTCCTTCTCCTTCTCGATCTGCTCCTGCTGGTCCTCGAGCGAGTCGTCGGCTCGAGCGAGCGGGGTGATCAGCGTCCCGGCGAGCACGCTGCCGATGAGCAGCGCGAGCAGGGGACGGCTCAGACGGATGGCGCCGAGTCGCGCGGGGTGCAAAGCATTGCCTCCGGTGGCAGTGGGGGGTGACCGGACGAGCAGGAGACGATACCCCCCAGGGCTCAGCAGCCGAATTCAGCCCAGCAGCGGTGCCGGGTCGACCGGAGTGCCGTCGCGCAGGATCGTGAAGTGCAGGTGGCAGCCCGTGGACCAGCCGGTGGTCCCTGCGTACGCCACGGTCTCACCGCGCCCGACGCTCCCTGAGCTCTTCGCGTAGCTCGAGATGTGGTTGTAGACGGCGGTGTAGGAGTGCCCGTTGACCTTGCCGAGATACAGGTGCAGGCGGTTGCCCCACACGCTGGAGTACGAGGTCGAGATGATCTGCCCCGAGTCGACGGCGAGCAGCGGGCGGCCGCAGGGCGCGGAGAAGTCGGTGCCGTTGTGCAGCGAGACGTAGCCGTAGATCGGGTGCTTGCGGATCCCGTAGGGCGAGGTGACGTAGGTGTCGGTCACCGGCGGCCCGAAGAGCCCGCCGACCGATCCGACGTTGCGATCAGAGCCGGAGCCCGCCGAGGCGAGCGACCGGATCTTCGTACGCAGCGCCGACTCCTCGGACTCGAGCTTGCGCAGCTCGGCGGCGTCGGCCGCCCTGGCCGCCTCGGCCGACTGCTTCGCGGTGGCTGCCTGGTCGGCGAGCGTGGACATCTCGGCGTGGGCCGCGGCGGCCTGGTCCCGGAGCGAGTCGACCTCGGCAACCAACTCCCGGGCCTTCTTCTCCTTGGCCGCGATCGCGTCGGTCGCCTCCTGCACCTCGCCCTCGCGGACGACGAGCATCGTCTCGGTCGCCTCCATCCGCTGGAGGGTGGCGTCCTGGCCGGCGGAAGCCGCATCGACGTACGTCTGCTGGCGCATCAGGTCCTCGAGGGAGCCTCCGGAGAGCAGTGCCGCCGCTTGGGCGAGCTGCGGGTCTCCCCCGGTGAACCGGGTCAGGATCGCGTCGCGCATCTCCTCGCGCTGGGCCTTCACCTCGGCCTGGCCCTCGGCGAGCTCCCGCTTCGCCTCGGCGAGCAGCAGCTTCTGCTCGGCGAGCTCGGCCTCGAGCTTGGTGTGAGCGGCCTGCACCTCGACGAGCTTGGCGTTGAGCTCATCGAGACGGGTCTGGGCCTGGTCGAGCTTCTTCCGTGCCGCGGCGTACGTCGCCGATGCCTTGCGCAGGCCGGCGCTGGAGTGCTCGAGATCCTCGGCGGCGGCCTTCTGGTCCTGCTGGACCTCCCGCTGCTCCTGCTCGAGGCGGTCCTTCTCGTCGGCGGAGGAGGGAAGGGTGGGCGAGAGCAGCACGGCAGCCACCACCGCGCAACAGAGCACAGTGGCGAGCGAACCGGCACGGGGGAAGACGTGCACGGCTCGACGGTAGGGGATCCGGGTCAGACCTTGATGTATTTGCGGGTGAGCAGGAGTGTCGGGACGAGCGTCAGCAGGATGCCGAGGATCGCGACGATCGCGAAGGAGCTGAAGAACTCCTCCCAGCCGACCCACTGGGTCACCGCGGTGGACGAGAGCCGCTGCTCGACGCCGAAGTACATCACCGCGGCCAGCGCGATGCCGGACAGCCCGATCCCGACCAGGGCGACCACGAGCGACTCCAGGAGGAACGGCAGCGCGATGTAGAGGGTCGAGGCGCCGACCAGTCGCATGATCCCGATCTCACGGCGGCGGGCGAAGGCTGCCAGCCGGATGGTGTTGGCGACCAGCAGCAGGGCCGCGATGACCAGCACGATCGCGCCGACCAGCGCCGCGCTCTGCAGTCCGTCGACGGCGGCGAGGATGGGCCCGGTGACCTCGTGGACGTCGCCGACGTGGTCGATGCCGTCCAGACCGGCGACCGCCTCGATGATCTCGGCGGAGTGGTGCGGGTCGGTCATCGTGACCCAGTAGGACTCCCACATGTCGCTGGACTTGACCACCGGGTCGGGACCGCTGACGCCTTCGACGTCGAGAGCCTGCAGCCGCTCGTAAGCCTGCTCCTGGCTCTCCTCCTCGATCTTGTCGACGTACCTGTTGTCGTCGAGAGCGGCGGTGATGACCTTCTTCTGGCTGTCGTCGACGGCGCCGGCGCACTGCGGGTTGCGGTCGTTGGCGCCGTTGCACATGTAGAAGGTGATCTGCAGCTCGTCGCCCCAGACCTCCTCGGTCAGCTGGGCCTGCTCACGCAGCAGCAGGCCGACGCCGGCGAGGGTCAGCGAGACGAGCAGCGTCAGGGCCACCGCGACGTGCATCGACAGGTTGCGGCGTAGCCCCTGGCGGAGCTCGGTGAATACATAGCGCAGCTGCATGGCGGGTCGAGGAACCTTTTCTGGGTTGTAGAACCTGGTCGAAGGTGAGGGGGTCCGGGGCTCAGAACTGAGCGCCGTAGCCGCCCTGGACCTGGTCGCGTACGAGGTGGCCGTGCTCGAGCTCGATGACGCGCTTGCGCATCTGGTCGACCATCTGGACGTCGTGGGTCGCCATCACGATCGTGGTGCCGGACCGGTTGATGCGGTCGAGCAGGCGCATGATGCCGACGGTGTTGCCGGGGTCGAGGTTTCCGGTCGGCTCGTCGGCGATCAGGATCATCGGCCGGTTGATGAAGGCGCGGGCGACGGCCACGCGCTGCTGCTCACCACCGGAGAGCTCGTCGGGCATCCGGTCGCCCTTGCCGTCGAGGCCGACCAGCTCGAGCGTCTCCGGGACGCGCTCCCGGATCTCGCGGTTGGAGTGGCCGGTCACCTGCATCGCGAAGGCGACGTTCTCGGCGACGTTCTTGTTGGCCAGGAGGCGGAAGTCCTGGAAGATCGTGCCGACCTGGCGGCGCAGCCGCGGCACCTTCCAGCCGGCGAGCCGGTTGATCTCCTTACCGGCGACGTAGACCCGGCCGGTGGTCGGGCGCTGCTCGCGCAGCATCAGCTTGAGCGCCGTCGACTTCCCCGAGCCGGATTGGCCCACGAGGAAGACGAACTCCCCCTTCTGGATGTCGATCGAAAGGCTGTTGAGGGCGGGGCGCGCCTGCCCTGGGTAGGCCTTGCTGACCTTCTCGAAGCGGATCACCGCACCGAGGGTAGTGCAATGGTGGTGGGCTCAGCACTTCGGCTCTGAGATACCTGCCCCTGTACTCTGACGGCGTGCGCTCTGCAGTCCGGATCCTCATCGGTGCCGTAGTCCTCACCGCGATCGCGGTCGGGGTCGGCGTACTCACCCTGAAAGACGACGAGCCCGAGGTCGCCGAGGTGAAGGGCGACCTGAGCACCACGGACACCACCAAGATGCACGTACGCCGCGGCGCGTTCTGCGACCGCGTTCCGTCCGAGGACGCGACCGAGGCCCTCGGCGGTGCCGCTGCCGAGAAGAAGGCCTACGGCGACGGCGACCAGACCGCCATCTCGGGCGAGGTCAACGACGTATCGCAGGAGTACGGCTGCATCTGGACCGGACCGGAGGACTCGGCCACCTCGGCCCGGGCCTGGGTCTTCGCCCCGCCGGTCACCCTGGACTGGGCCACTCAGATGACCAAGAGCGTGCCCAAGGGCTGCAAGGCCGCGTCGACCCCGGCGTACGGGAAGCCGTCGGTCGCCCTCACCTGCACCGACGCGAAGAAGCAGCCGAAGGTGGTCTACCGCGGCCTCTTCGGCGACGCCTGGCTCTCCTGCGAGCTCACCGGCAAGGCCGGCGAGGCGCCCGCGACGGTCCAGAAGCGCGCCTCCCGCTGGTGCCTGGTGACCCTGACCGCGGCTGCCGCCTGACGCCTGCGGGCCTCGATCGAGCCCAGGATCGGTGCGTCGTTTGCGCCAACCTAAAGTCTAGTGCTTTAATCGACTTAGTCGCTCGGGCCGGGTAGGCACCTCACCGGGCGGCGCGCGCCGCCGCGGGCACTGAGTCAGAGCAGAGCCGGTCGGCGAGAGCGGGTGGGGTCCTTAGGGATGGGGATCCCACCCGCGACGCGAGCCAGGCCAGGACGGTTTCGGCGAACTCGCCGGGCTGGTTGCGGTGCACGAAGTGACCGACGTCGAAGTGGACGAGATCGGCCTCCGGAATCCGCTGCGCGACCTTCTCCAGGTCCGACCGCGGGATGTGGCTGTTGCCGCCACCGGCCACGAGCAGGGTTGGCATCGGCAGCAGCTCGAGCTGCTCCCACATCCACGCGTCGTACATCGTCGCCTCGACCAGCAGGGACGCGATGCACTCCCAGTCGTGCGGCATCGGCTTGGCCGGGCGCCCGGGCCGCCTGCGCTCGCGCGGCGCGGGTGGCACCACGTCCTCGATGATCAGCCGGGAGACCAGGTCGGGCCGGTGCATCGCGACCAGGAGGGCGACGTTGCCGCCGGTCGAATGCCCGACGATCACGGCGCCCGAGATCCCGAGCGCGTCCATCGCCACGATGACGTCGTCGGCGATGAGCCGGTGGGAGTACTCCGAAGCCCAGTCCGAGTCCCCGTGTCCACGCATGTCGAAGGCATGCACCCGGTGGTCAGCGGCGAACTGCGGCACGACCCCCTGCCACCGCTTCGCACTGCCTCCGAGCTCGTGCAACAGCACCATCGGCACCCCGTCCTCAGGGCCGTAGGCGTCGTAGACGTACGCCGCCCCGCGGCCCGGGAGTGGAAGCCTGGTGCGCGTCAGCGCATCCATCAGGTCAGTTCTGTTCGGCCTTCTCGGCGCCGCGGCGCCACCGGATGCCGGCCTCGAGGAACCCGTCGATGTCCCCGTCGAAGACCGCCTGCGGGTTGCCGACCTCGTAGGTCGTACGCAGGTCCTTGACGATCTGGTAGGGGTTGAGGACGTAGTTGCGCATCTGGTCGCCCCAGGACGCGGCGACGTCGCCCTTGAGCTCCTTGAGCTGCGCCTCCTCCTCGGCCTTCTTCAGCGCGAGCAGCTTGGCCTTGAGGACGATCATCGCGGCGGCCTTGTTCTGCAGTTGCGACTTCTCGTTCTGGCAGGAGACCACGGTGCCGGTGGGGATGTGGGTCAGCCGGACCGCCGAGTCGGTGGTGTTGACCGACTGGCCACCGGGACCCGAGGAGCGGTAGACGTCGACCTTGATGTCGTTCTCGTCGAGGTCGATCTCGTCGGTCTGCTCCAGCACGGGCACGACCTCGACCGCCGCGAAGGAGGTCTGGCGGCGGCCCTGGTTGTCGAAGGGGCTGATCCGCACCAGGCGGTGGGTGCCGGCCTCGACGGAGAGGGTGCCGTAGGCGTAGGGGGCGTGGATCGCGAAGGTGGCGGACTTGAGCCCGGCCTCTTCGGCGTAGGAGGTGTCGAAGACCTCGACCGGGTACTTGTTGCGCTCGGCCCAGCGGACGTACATCCGCATCAGCATCTCGGCGAAGTCGGCGGCGTCGACGCCACCGGCGCCGGAGCGGATCGTGACGACGGCCTCGCGGGAGTCGTACTCCCCCGAGAGCAGCGTGCGGATCTCGAGGCTCTCGACCAGCTTCTTCACCCGGCGAAGCTCGGCCTCGGATTCGGCGAGCGAGTCGGCGTCGCCCTCCTCCTGGGCCATCTCGACCATCAGGCCGAGGTCCTCGATGCGGGTGTGGAGCTCGGTGAACTTGTTGAGCTCGCCCTGCAGCAGGGAGAGGCGGCCGGTGACGCGGGTGGCGTTGTCCTGATCGTCCCAGAGGTCGGGCGCGGCGACCTGCTCGCCGAGGTCGGCGATCTCCTTGCGCATCGCGTCCAGGTCCAGCACCTGGCCGATGGTCTGCATCGTTGCCTGGAGCTGCTTGATCTCGGTGTCGAATTCGGGGCCTGCCACGTCTTACAGGTTACTTGACGCGTGGTGCCGTACCCGATTCGCGGACCCTCAAATATGCGCTCGCCCTCCGGTAGGGGAACCGGAGGGCGAGCGCCAGGGGGATATATGGGTCCCGAGAAGCCTCAGGCCTGGTGGGTCGAGCCGGCGAACCAGCCGTCCCAGGCAGCCTCTTCACGAACGGCCGAGCCCGGCTTGGGGGCGTGCAGCATGATCGCCTGACCATTCTCCCAGCGCAGGAAGATGCCCACGTGGTAGACCGGGCTGCCCCAGAACATCAGGTCGCCGCGCTGGATCTGGTCGTTCGGGACCGTCGGCAGCGCTGCGGCCTGGTCCCGCGAGACCCGGGGAAGCTCGATGCCGGCGGCGCTGAAGGCGTACTGCGTCAGGCCGGAGCAGTCGAACGAGCTCGGGCCGGTGGCACCCCAGACGTACGGGTCACCGATCTGCTCCGAGGCGACGCTGATCGCGCGCTCGATCTTGCCCTCCTGGCTCGCGGCGAAGGCCTTCGCCTCTGCTTCGGCCTTCTTCTTCGCTTCCGCTGCCTTCTTGGCGGCGATCGCTGCCTTGCGCTTCGCCTCGGCCGCCTTGCGGGCTGCCTCGGCCTTACGCTCCTGCACCTCGACAGCCCTCTCGAGCTGCTTGATGTCGGTGAGCATCGCGGTGGGGGTGGCCGAGGCCTCCAGGGTCGGAGCCTCCACCACCTTGGCCGACTCAGTGGTCGACTCGAGGCTGGCCTCGTGGGAGACCGGGGCGGCGTTGGCGGCGGGCACTGCCACCAGGGCACCGGCGGCGATGCCGCTGGCAAGGGTGATGCGGCCGATGAGCTTGCCGTGGCCGCTGAGCGATCCTGCGATCGACCGGGCGATCGAGACGTTCGGCGACCGGAACGGGCGCGGCGCGCCTCGATGGGCTGGGTTGGATACGGACTTGGACATGCGTGAGTTCCTTCCCACGCCTGCGAGGTGAGCTGTCGGGTTCGGGCTAGAAGGTTGCCCGGCCATCATTGCGATGGCTTCACCCCAAGCGACCGTCCGAGTTAGTCGCGTGGAACTTGGGTCCCCCGCTCCTGTCCCATACGTACTGCTGAGTGTGAGGGTAAAGGGGGTTCAGTAGTAGGGGCCGGCTTCCGGAGGGACAGGATTCGGCGTGTACCCGGGGCCGGTCGTGCGTTCTGCACGGCTCATCCAAGGTGACATGCGATCTGGAACGGATCCAATCCCGAATGCCCGAATCCGGAGCACAAACGGCGTGTTCACGCGTGACTTTGCCGTCGTTTGTGAGTCATCTCACCGAGTGAACACGTGTCTGACGCCGTGTCGAACTTGCGTTTACTCCGCTGCTTCGAGTCGGAAACCGACTCCGCGGACCGCGACGACCTTCTCCTGGACACCGGCCGCCTCGAGCTTCTGGCGAAGGCGTCCGACGGTGACGTCGAGCGTCTTGGTCGAGCCGTACCAGTTCTCGTCCCAGACCTCGGCCATCAGCCGGTCGCGGGAGACGACCTTGTCGCGGGAAGCGGCCAGGACGGCCAGGAGCGCGAACTCCTTGCCGGTCAGGGTGACCTCACGCTCGCCGGCGTAGACCCGGTGGGCAGCGACGTCGATGCGCAGGGCGTCGTCGTCGGCGCCGGGCTCGACCGGACCCGAGCGGCGCAGGAGGGCGCGGACCCGCGCCTGGAGGACGGCCAGCGCGAACGGCTTGGCCAGGTAGTCGTCGGCACCGGCGTCGAGGCCGACGACCAGGTCGATCTCGGCGTCACGGGCGGTGAGGATCATGATCCCGCCCTCGTAGCCGTTGTCGCGGGCGGCCTTGCAGACCTCGAGGCCGTCCATGTCCGGAAGGCCGAGGTCGAGCAGCACCAGCTCGGCGTCGTACGGAGGTGCCAGGAGCTCCAGCGCCTTCTTGCCGGAGTCGACCCAGGTGACGTCATAGCCCTCACGCTGGAGCGTGCGCACCAGGGGAGCAGCGATGTCCTCTTGGTCTTCTACGACAAGCACGGAGTTCGACATGAAGAGAACAATAGTTACAGCCCCGTAGGGCTTGTGAAGAGATCCCCCCTTTCAGATAAGCGCGTGATCACATCGTTAGGTCCCAGCTGGTCGATACCGAGCGGATCCTCGGCCCCTTCGGAGACCTCGTCCCAGGTCACCGGGGCCGCGACCGTCGGGGTCGCTTTGCCCCGCAGCGAGTAGGGACAGATCGTCGTCTTCGATCCCGAGTTCTGCGACCAATCCAGGAAAACCTTGCCTGACCTGCGGCTTTTGGTCATCGTCGCGGTGACCTTGCGCGGGTGGGCATTCTGAAGCTCCTCGGCGATCTCCTTGGCCAGCGCGGTGGCGACGTCCGGCTCGACGGGCTCCGGCAGGGCGGCGTACAGGTGGACGCCCTTGCTTCCGCTGAGCACCGGGGTCGCGGCGAGGTCACGGGCACCGAGCGCTTCCCGCACGAGCAGCGCCACCTCGCAGCACTCCTGCAGACCGGCCGGCTCGCCGGGGTCGAGGTCGATCACGATCCGGTTCGCACCGGCCGGGGTGCCGTCGGTGCCGACCGTCCACTGGTGGACGTGCAGCTCCAGCGCGGAGAGGTTCGCGGCCCAGGTGAGGGCGGCGAGGCTGTCGAGGATCGGAAAGGTGAGTGTTCCCTCCCTGTGGTCGGCGGTTCGGGATCCCGTTGTCGGAACGATGACGGTGCGGACCCAGCTGGGTGTGCCTGCCGGTGCGTTCTTCTCGAAGAACGACATGTCGCCGATGCCGTGCGGCCAGCGGATCCTCGTCACGGCCCGGTCCTGGAGCTGCGGCAGGAGCGCCGGCGCGACCTGGGCGTAGTAGTTGAGCACCTCGCCCTTCGTCATGCCCGTGCGTGGATAGAGCACCTTGCTGAGGCTGGTCAGGGTCAGGACCCTGCCGTCGACCTCGACGCGTACCTCTTCTCGTTCGACCATCACAGATCCTCCGGTGAGACGTCGTCCCTGATGCCGATGAAGCTCGGCTGCCGCAGCCGGCCCTTGTAGCTCGCCGCCGCGACGGCGGTGCCGTGGGTCTCCACCTCGACGACGAGGAGCGGCTCGACCCAGTGGGTGCCGCGGGCATCCAGCGACGGCACTCCTCCGTCGGGGTCCACGTCGGGTCCGGCGAAGGGGTTCCGGCCGGTCTCGCGGAGCCGCTCCCCGAGCCGCTGGGCCCGCTTGCCGGTGATGCCGCTACCGACCCGCCCGCGGTAGATCAGCCCGTCAGGCGTCGGCTGCCCGACGAGCAGGGCGCCGAGGCGCTCGGTGCCGCCCTCCGTGCCGACCTCGGGTCGCCAGCCGCCGACCACCAGCGAGGCCCGGTAGCGGTGGGCCAGCTTGATCCAGTCCTTACTCCGCTCCCCCGGCCGGTAGCGGCTGCGGCGCCGCTTGGACACGATCCCCTCCAGCCCCTGCGCCCGCGTCACCTCGTGGATCATCCGGCCGTCCTCGTACGTCGCAGGCACCTGCCAGGAGCCCAGGTCCCCGTCCGCGTGGACGGCCTCGAGGATCTTGCGGCGCTCCGCCCAGGTCTCCTCGATGAGCAGCCGCCCGTCGAGACGGAGGAGATCGAAGACCATGTACGTCGCGGGAATCCGCTCCGCGAACCGCGCCGCCCGACCGACGTCGCGATTGTGCATCCTGTCCATCAGCACCCGGAAGTCGGGCAACCCGGCCTCGTTGAGCGCGATCACCTCGCCGTCCACGAGCACGTCCCGCGCCGGGCCGGTCGCGATCTCGGGCCAGGCAGGCGTCGCGTCGTTGTCGTTGCGTGTGGTCAGCCGGGTCTGCGTACGTCCTTCCGGGCTGTCGCCGAGGAGCCGGATCCCGTCCCACTTGACCTCATGGACCCACTCCTCTCCCGGAGGAACGTGGGCGCCAGGCGTGGCGAGCATGGGACGCATGCGTCCATCTTGCCTCTACGAAGTCGTCGCGCCGGGCAGATCTGGACCGTGCATTCCTTTCGCTCGCCGTGTGACGCATGTGGTTAAGGGGTACCGAGAAAGCGGAATCCGGCAGATACTGGGCAAGTCGTTGCCATTGCGGAGGGAGTCACCATGCGTGCGATCTGGAAGGGCGCGGTCTCGTTCGGGCTGGTCAGCGTGCCCGTGAAGCTCTATTCGGCGACGGAGTCCCACGACGTCTCCTTCCGTCAGGTGCACCAGGCCGACGGTGGCCGGATCCGCTATCAGCGGATCTGTTCGATCGACGGCGAGGAGGTGCCCTACTCCGAGATCGCGAAGGGCTATGAGACCGAGGACGGCGAGATGGTCGTGCTCACCGACGACGACTTCGCCAACCTGCCGACGACGTCCTCGCGCGAGATCGCGGTGGAGAAGTTCGTGCCGAGCGACCAGATCGACCCGATGCTCTTCGAGAAGAGCTACTACCTGGAGCCGGAGAACACCGGGGTCAAGCCCTACGCGCTGCTGCGTCAGGCCCTGCTCGAGGCCGACCGGGTCGCGCTGGTGACCGTCGCGCTGCGGCAGCGCACCACGGTCGCGGCGCTGCGGGTGCGGCCGACCGACAACGGCGACGTGATCGTGCTGCAGACGATGATGTGGCCCGACGAGATCCGGGTACCCGACTTCAAGGTCGAGGCCGGCGAGATCAAGGACTCCGAGATCAAGATGGCCAACATGCTCGTCGAGACGCTCGCGGGCGACTTCCATCCCGAGGAGTTCTCCGACGACTACGCCGGCGCCGTCGAGGAGATGGTGAAGGCCAAGATCGAGGGCGGCGAGGTCGAGCGGACCCCCACCTCCACCAAGACCTCCGGCGAGGTCGTCGATCTGCTCGCGGCCCTGCAGCGCTCCGTCGCCGACGCGAAGAAGTCGCGTGGCGAGGAGGTCCCCGATGAGGCCGAGGAGAACAAGAAGAAGAAGCCGAAGGCGTCCTAGGGCAACACGTACCCAAATCTCTGGTGCCGGCGTGTCGAAAGCGGCAGGCTCTTCTCGACGCGTAGGCGACGACGCGCAACGGACGCGACGCCGACACGCAAGGAGAAGCCGATGCGCTACATGATGTTCGTGAAGATGGACCCCGAGGCCGGGCCGCCCCCGGCCGCGCTGATCGAGGCGGTGGAGGCCGAGATCAAGCAGCAGTACGCCGACGGCATCCTGCTCGACGCCGACGGACTCGGTCCCGCCGTGGAGATCCGGCTGACCGCCGGGGAGGTGACCCACATCGACGGGCCCTTCGCCGAGGCCAAGGAGGTCGCTGGCGGGTTCTCGCTCTTCGAGGTCCGCTCACCCGACGAGGCCATCGAGCTCGGTCGCCGGATGATCCAGCTCCACGAGGAGCTGTGGCCGGGGCAGGACGTGGCCGTGGAGATGCGGCCGCTGTTCGGTCCGCCGACCCCGGCTGAATGAGCTCGCCCACCGAAGACGCGATCGTCGCGGTCTGGCGCAACGAGTCCGTACGCCTCCTCGCCGGTCTGGCGCGGATGACGCACGACCTCGACCTGGCCGAGGACCTCGCCCAGGATGCCCTCGTCGCGGCGCTGGAGCAGTGGCCGCACGAGGGCATCCCTCGCAATCCCGGGGCGTGGCTGATGTCGATCGCGAAGCGGCGCGCGATCGACGGGTTCCGCCGTGACGAGGTGCTGCGCCGCAAGGTCGCCCTGCTGGGCCACGAACTGGAGGAGGGTGAGATGCCTGACCTGGCTGCCGCGGTCGACCACATCGAGGACGATGTGCTGCGCCTGATGTTCCTCTCCTGCCATCCGGTGCTGGCGCCCGACTCCCGCACGGTGCTGACGCTGCGGCTGGTGGGCGGGCTGACGACCGCCGAGATCGCGCGGGCCTACTTCGCCAAGGAGTCGGCCGTCGGACAGCGGATCTCGCGGGCGAAGCGCACCCTGGCCGAGGTCGGGGCGTCGTTCGAGCTGCCCACCGGCGAGGAGCGGACGGCACGGCTGCGCGACGTGATGCAGACGATCTACCTGGTCTTCAACGAGGGCTACGCAGCGACGTCGGGGCCCTCGTGGACCCGGCCCGAGCTGTGCCTGGAGGGGATGCGGCTGGCCCGGATGCTGGCCGCGCACGCCCCGGCCGATCCCGACGCGCAGGCGCTGCAGGGGTTGCTGGAGATCCAGGGGTCACGGCTCGCGGCCCGCGCGGACGCCGAGGGTCACCCGGTGCTGCTCGAGGACCAGGACCGGACCCGCTGGGACCAGCTGCTGCTGCGGCGCGGTCTGGCCGCGGTCGACCGGGCCACGGCGCTCGCCTCCTCCGGCACCCCCGGCGGGAGCTATCTGGTGCAGGCGATGATCGCCGCGTGCCACGGCCGCGCCCGGCAGGCCGAGGACACCGACTGGGCCGAGATCGCGCGGCTCTACGACATGCTCGCGACCGGCGTCCCGGGCGCGGTCATCGAGGTCAACCGGGCGGTGGCGCACGGGCGGGCCTTCGGTCCCGATGCCGGGCTGGCCATCCTGGCGGCCCTCCCTGAGGGAGCGCTTCCGGGGTCACATCTACCTGCTGGCGTACGTGGTGACCTGCTGCACCGCGCCGGGCGGCACCTCGAGGCCGCGGCGGCGTTCGACG
The DNA here is from genome assembly GCF_040302165.1 of Nocardioides sp. NPDC127503. Taxonomy (NCBI): domain Bacteria; kingdom Bacillati; phylum Actinomycetota; class Actinomycetes; order Propionibacteriales; family Nocardioidaceae; genus Nocardioides; species Nocardioides sp. NPDC127503. The sequence continues at coordinate 212,157 of NZ_JBEORH010000010.1, forward strand.
AGGCGGCCTCGTTGACCACCAACGCCGGCGAGCAGGAACTTCTCGAGAAACGTGCGGCCGCGTGTCGAAGCGATGAGGTCTCGTCCGACGCGTAAGTATCAACCGGGTCATCTCGACAGGCTCGACCACCGCTGGATCAGGAGCAATGCCATGACCACCAAGACCACCACCTCCGCCGACGGCTCGACCATCGCCTATGAGGTCACCGGCTCGGGACCGGCGCTCGTGCTTGTCGACGGAGCTCTCTGCTACCGCGAGATGGGTCCGTCGAAGGACCTCGCGGCGGCGCTGTCGGACAACTTCACCGTCTACCGCTACGACCGCCGAGGGCGCGGCGAGAGCACCATCGCCAAACCGGCCACGCCAGGAACGGCGGAAGCCGTCGAGCAGGAGGTCGCCGACCTGGGGGCCGTGATCGAGGCCGCGGGCGGTCATGCCTACTTGCTCGGTCAGAGCTCGGGTGCCGCGCTGGCGCTGGAGGCGGCGCGCGCGGAGCTTTCGATCGACGCGATCCTCGCCTACGAGGCCCCGTTCATCCTCGACGACACCCGTGAGCCCAATGACGCCGACCTCGGCGACAGGGTCGAGAAGCTGGCCGAGAGCGGCCGCCGGGCCGCGGCCGTCGAACTGTTCCTGCGGACCGTCGGGATGCCATGGGTCGCGGTCAAGGTCATGCGGCTGACACCGGCGTTCAAGAAGCTGACGGCTGTCGCGCACACTCTGCCGTACGACTTCTCCATCGTGCTGCCCTTCGAGCAGGGTCTGCCGCTTCCGCGGGACTACTACGAGCGCGTGAAGGTGCCGGTGCTGAACGTGGCAGGGAGCAAGAGCCCGACCTACATGACCAACGCCCAGCAGGCCATCTCCAAGGCCGTTCCCGACGGCCGCTACGTCGTCCTGGACGGGCAGAACCACATGGTCAAGGCCGACGCCCTGGCTCCAGTGGCCACGGAGTTCTTCACCGCCTGACCGACCCCGCCGGAGGGCGGCCTATCCTGGCGCCATGGCGCAGCTCTGGGACATCTCCCCACCGGTCCACGCATCCTCGCCGGTCTTCCCCGGCGACCATGCCACGGAGGTCGGCTGGACGTTCCGGATCGGCCCCGGCTGCCCGGTCAACGTCGCCGAGCTGACCCTGTCGGCCCACGTCGGCGCGCACGCGGACGCTCCTCTGCACTTCACCGACGGCGGCACGCCCGCCGGTGAGATGCCGCTGGAGCCGTTCCTCGGTCCGTGCCGCGTGGTCGACGTCTCGGGGGTGCGCCCGCTGGTCACCGTCGACGACATCGACGTCACGGACCTGCCGCCGCGCGTGCTGTTCCGGACGTACGCCACCCAGCCGGCGACGTGGGACGAGGACTTCTGCGCGCTCGACCCCGCGCTGATCGACCTGCTGGCCGCCCACGGGGTGCGGCTGGTCGGCACCGACGCGGCCAGCCTGGACCCGTCCTCCTCCAAGGATCTTCCGGCCCATTTCGCCACCCATCGTCATGACGTACGCATTCTGGAGAACCTGCTGCTCGACGAGGTGCCCGCGGGCGACTACGAGCTGATCGCGCTCCCCCTCAAGCTCACCACCGCCGACGCCGCGCCCGTGCGGGCCGTGCTCAGGCCGATCAAGGAGATCAACGAATGAACCGCGACGACGCGGTCGCTCTCGACCAGGCCGACCCGCTGGCCCCGCTGCGGGACCTCTTCGACCTGCCCGGGGGGACGATCTACCTCGACGGCAACTCGCTCGGGGCGCTCCCCCGCGCCACCGCCGGCCGGGTGGCCGAGGTGGTCACGCAGGAGTGGGGACAGGGACTGATCGAGTCCTGGAACACCGCCTCCTGGATCACCCTCCCCCAGCGCGTCGGCGACAAGGTCGCCCGTCTCGTCGGCGCAGGTCAGGGCGAGGTCGTGGTCGCCGACTCGACCTCTCTCAACGTCTACAAGGTGCTCGCCTCGGCGCTCTCGATCGCCTCGGCCGACTCACCCGATCGCCGGGTCGTGGTCAGCGAGCGCAGCAACTTCCCAACCGACCTCTACATCGCCTCCTCGCTGTGCCGCGAGCGTGGCTATGAGCTGGTGCTGGTCGACTCCCCCGGCGAGATCGAGGGGCTGCTCGACCGGACAGCGGTGCTGATGCTGACCGAGGTCAACTACCGCACCGGCTACCTGCACTCGATGGCCTCGGTGACCGCGCTCGCGCACGAGCACGGGGTCCTCGCCGTCTGGGACCTGTGCCACTCGGCCGGCGCGGTGCCGGTCGACCTGCGGGGCGCGGACGCCGACTTCGCGATCGGCTGCGGCTACAAGTTCCTCAACGGCGGCCCCGGCTCGCCGGCGTTCTTGTGGGTCAACCCCCGCCACGTCGACCGCTTCGAGCAGCCGCTGTCTGGCTGGATGGGTCACGCGGCGCCGTTCGAGATGTCGCCGGGCTACCGGCCCGCGGAGGGCGTCTCGCGCTACCTGTCCGGCACCCCCGCCGTCATCGGCATCTCCGCGCTGGAGTGCGGGGTCGACACGCTGCTCGCGGCCGAGGCGTACGGCGGTCTCGAGGCGGTCCGGGAGAAGTCGCTTGCGCTGACCCGGCTCTTCGCCCACCTCGTCGCGTCCCGGCTTCCCGGGTTCACGATCGAGTCCCCGCTGGACGACGACCAGCGCGGCAGCCAGCTGTCGCTGAGCGTCAGCGACGACGGGGCGTACGCGATCGTGCAGGCACTCATCGAGCGCGGCGTGATCGGCGACTTCCGCGCAGGGTCCCCGGACATCCTGCGTTTCGGCGTCACCCCGCTCTACACCCGCTACGTCGACGTGTGGGACGCCGTCGACCACCTGGTCTCGGTGATGGACAACGACGAATGGCGCGACGAGCGCTTCTGGACCCGAGGAGCAGTCACATGAGCAGCACGCAGGACCTTCCGATGGACTACTCCGACTACCTCCATCTGCCGGAGGTGCTCGGCGCTCAGAACCCACTCTCGGGCGACCACAACGAGATGCTCTTCATCGTGCAGCACCAGGCGATGGAGCTGTGGATGAAGCTCGCGCTGCACGAGCTGACCGAGGCGCAGCGGCTCCTCGCCGAGGATGCGGTGCGCCCGGCGTTCAAGGGGCTGGCCCGGGTCTCTCGGATCATGGAGCAGCTCGTGCACGCCTGGGACGTCCTCTCGACGCTGACCCCGACCGAGTACGACAAGTTCCGCCCCTACCTGGCCACCGGCTCGGGCTTCCAGTCGTGGCAGTACCGCTGCATCGAGTTCGCGCTCGGCAACAAGGCCGCCTACACGCTCCGCGTGCACGAGGGCCGGCCGCACGAGCAGGATGTGCTCGCCGCGTACGGACGGCCGTCTCTCTACGACGAGTCGCTGCGACTGCTGGCCCGGCGGGGCTTCGACATCCCGGCTGACCACCTCGACCGGGACTGGAAGCAGGAGTACGCCGCCTCCGACGCCGTCGAGGCCGCCTGGCGCGAGGTCTACCAGGACCCGGAGAAGCACTGGGACCTCTACGAGCTCGGCGAGGAGCTCACCGACCTCGAGACCGCCTTCCGGGTCTGGCGGTTCCGGCACGTGACCACCGTCGAGCGGATCATCGGCTTCAAGGTCGGCACCGGCGGGACCAGCGGCGTCTCCTACCTGCGCAAGCAGCTCGACATCATCCTGTTCCCCGAGCTGTGGGCGATGCGCACGGGGCTCTGAGCGAGGGTGGATGCTCACCGAGGTAACTCGGTGAGCGCGCACCTACTTCGTGGAACTCCACGAGGGAAGTGACTGTTGACCGAGGTAACTCGGTCAACATCCCGGCCCGCCTCAGCGCGCGAGCTTGCCGCGGAGCCGTTCGGCGAGACGTACGGAAGCCTCGATCTCGACCTTGCGGATCGAGACGGACTCGATGTTGATGCCGAAGGGCACGCCGAGCTGACGGCAGAAGGACATCAGCTCGATCGCCGTCGCCTCGGCCTGCTCGAGCGAGGCGTCGAGGGTGTCGGTGGCGTGGCGAAGTTCGTTCTCGATCCAACGCGGTACGTCGACGCCGAGCCAGCGGAGGAACTCGAGGGTCTTCATCGAGCCGCAGACGGAGAAGGTGAACACGATCGGCACCGGCTGGAGGCCGCGGGTCTCGCACTCGTAGCGGTAGTCGGAGACGAGGTTCTTGGCGGCGTTGACGTCGTAGACGACCTGGGTGACGAAGTAGGAGCAGCCCGCCTCCTGCTTGGCGATCAGCCGAAGGTGCTCGTCGCCCTTGGCCGTGTGTCGCTCGGGGATCGCGACGGCTCCGAGGAGCAGGTCGGGGTTGGTCTCGTTCCGGATCTGCTGGGCGCGGCGCAGGCTGGTGGCGACCCGCTTCTCACCCGAGGAGGCGCCGACGAAGACCGACAGCGCCTTGGCCGGGTCCTGGGTCTTGACCCAGTCGCGCAGGGTCGGCTCGTCGTACTTCCCGGTGGCCCGGTAGACGACGGCCGGCACATCGAGACCGGCGAGGTTGCGCTCGAGGAACTCGGCGGGGTCGAGGGTGCGTACGAACGGGAACGGCCGCTCCTCGGGGTTGCGGTCGGACTCGTCGTCGATGTCGTAGAGGATCAGCCCGTCGACATCGAGTGGCCGGATCCGCTCGAGCGTGACCTCCGCGATCTGCTGCACCCTCTCGGGTGCCGTCGTCACCCTCGGCGGGGTGACGGCGAACAGAAGAATCTCACCGGCCCGGTCATTGATGCGCTGCTGCAGATCCACGACGTCAACGCTAGCCGAGCCGTGCCGACCCGGCGCGTCTGTCCCACCCCAGAGCGCCGAGTCGGCGTCGATCAATAGACGCTCGGCCCCGAGGCGGGCGCGTCGTAGGCCTCGGTGTCGGGCTTGATCTTGAAGAGCTCGGCGCGGCGCTTGATCGTCTCGGCGCGAGCCAGGCGCGGCTTGTCGCTGCCGTCGCGGATCACGCGGCCGCCCTCCTCGAACTTCTGGAGGAACTCGTGGGCCCAGGTCACGTCGGAGGGGGACGGGCTGAACGACTCGTTGATCACCGAGGGCTGCTCGATGTCGAGGCAGAGCTTGCCGGTCATACCCATCGCGACGCCGTCGGCCGACTGCTCACGCAGCAGCGGGTGGCTGCTGCCCACCGTCGGGCCGTCGATCGGGCCGGGCAGGTCGCCGATCCGCGAGGCCAGGACGAGCTTGGTCCGCGGGTAGGCCATCGCGAGCGGGTCGTTCTCCGCACCCGTGTCGCGGCGGTAGTCGCCGGAGCCGAAGGCGAGCCGGTAGGCGCCGCGGGCGCGCGCGATCGTCGCGGCGTCCTCGATCCCCAGCGCCGACTCGAGCAGCGGGATCACCGGGGTCTTGCCACCCAGCCGCTGGAACGTGTCGGTCACCTGGTCCGGCGACTCGGTCTTCGCGAGCATCACACCGGCGAGCGTCTCGATCCCGGCCAGCGCCGCGATGTCCTCGCTCCAGTCCTCGGTGGTCCAGTCGTTGATGCGTACCCAGGCACGGCCGCCACCCTTGAGCCAGCTGGTCACGTTCTCGCGCGCCTGCGACTTGAGCGAGGTGTCGATCGCGTCCTCCATGTCGAGGATGATCTGGTCGGCTCGGCTCAGCTGGGCGTCGTCGAAAATCTCCGTACGCATCGCGGAGACCAGGAGCCAGGACCGGGCGTTGTGGCCCTCGACTCGGTTGGCTTCGCGGACCTCGCGCTTCTCGGCGATCTGGCTCGTGCTCATCGTTCGTCTATCTCCCTACTGGCGTCCTGGGTGGGCGCGACTTCGGACGGTAAACCAACTTCTCGGTGACTCGCGAGTAGGAAGGTGCGTGAAGTGGCTGGTGAGACGTGACTCACGTCAGCGGCCGCACCGAACGAGTCGAACCTGGCTCACTCAGTCTCGGCGTCAGCCCGACCGAACCCGCTCACCCGGAACTCGTCCTTCACGGGGTCGAGCTCACCTGCAAGGTCCGGCATCGGCTGGACGATCTGGTAGACCGAGTAGAGCTCCCGCTCCTCGCCGGATGGCTGGCGACCGGTGTCGCGGTAGCGCGCGACGACCTGGTTCAGCTCTTGCTGCAGCCGGACGGCCTCGTCGCTGGTCAGCCGCAGGGAAGACTCCGACACGTACCGCTTGGCGGGATCTTCCTCGGTCTCCGGAGGGACCTTGAAGGCCTCGTCGACCAGATGGTGGCCCCAGGCGACGGAGCTGCGCTGAAACACCGTGTACGCCGCCTCGCCTCCGGGCTGCTGGACCATGTCTCTGGGGCTGATGGTGATGTCGTCGTCGGTGAGCCGCCAGACACGGTCGCGCTTGTCGCGGCCGGCGTCGGGGTCGACCTCCACCAGGCCGTACTTCGCCAGCTGCCGGAGGTGGAAGCTGGCCTGGTTGGCCGGGATGCCGGTGCGCTTCGCGACATCCGCGGCACGGAGTGATCCCGCTGCCGACAGCTCGTGCAGCACCCGGTTGCGAGTCGGGTGGGCGATCGCACGCAGGATCCGCGGGTCGTCGTACGTAGCCATGGCCGCAGTCTACAGAATTCCGCAATACATATTGCGCAACATATCTTGCGCACCTTATGGTGCGGGTATGCCCTCCTATCGCGAGCTCGCCCGCAACCACGACTTCACCGCCCTCTGGATCGGCGCCACCGTCGCCGAGCTCGGGACCCGGGTGAGCCTCTTCGCGATGCCCCTGGTCGCGTACGCAATGACCGGATCCGCCTTCTGGGCAGCGGCCGCGGAGGCGATCCACCTCATCGGGATGGTGGGGATGCTGCTGCCCGCCGGAGTGATCGCCGACCGGCGCCACCGGCTGCGGATCATGCGGTTCGCCCACGGCTCGGGCACCGTCCTGTACGCCTCGCTGGCCGTCGCCGGGATCCTCGGCTCGCTCACCCTCCCCCACCTGCTCCTCGTCGCCCTCCTCACCGGAGCGCTCAACGGGCTCTTCCTCCCCGCCGAGAACTCGGCGATCAGGTCGGTCGTCGCGGCAGACGACCTCCCGACGGCCCTCTCCCAGCAGCAGGCCCGCCAGCACATCGCCGGACTGCTCGGCGGGCCGCTCGGCGGCGTGCTGCTCGGCTTCACCCGGTGGGCTCCGTTCGCCGGAAACGCAATCGCGTACGCCGCCGGCTGGCTGCTCCTCGGACGCGTCCGGGCCGACCTCTCGGCACCGTCGGTCCTCGACCGCGCGCCTCGCGAGAAGGCATCGGCCGACCTGGTCGCCGGGCTGCGCTACAGCTGGCAGCAGCCGTTCCTTCGGACGCTGCTCTTCTTCGGACCTGCCGCCAACCTCGCCGTCAACGCCCTCTTCTTCCTGGCTCTGCTGCGTCTGATCGAAGCCGGGTTCCCGGCCTGGCAGATCGGGCTGGCCGAGGCCGCGATCGGAGCCTGCGGGATCCTCGGCGCACTGGTCGCTCCCTGGCTCATCGACAGGATCCCGACGGGCCGCCTCACCGCCCTGGTCGCGTGGAGCTTCGTGCCGCTCTCGATCCCGCTCGCGTTCTGGACGCACCCCGCCGTGATGGCCCTGGCCGTCTCCGTCGGGCTCTTCCTCAACCCGGCGGGCAACGCCGGCGTCGCGGCGTACCGGATGGCGATCACCCCACCTGAGCTGGTCGGGCGCGTGCAGTCGGCGGCTCAGTTCGTCTCGATGCTCTCGATCCCGCTCGCGCCCGCGCTGGCGGGTGCGCTGCTCGCCGTCACCGACGGCACCACCGCCGTCCTCGCGGTCACGGGCCTGGTCGCTCTCGCCGCTCTCATCCCCACGCTCGCCCGCTCGGTGCGGTCGATCCCGCGCCCTGCGGACTGGCAGCGGCTGGGCTCGAACGACGACAACCTCGGCCATACACGCGCTTCAGAGCGTAAAAATCCGGTTTCGCAGGGCTAATCTTCTCAACGTCCCCCAAGGCAACGTTTGCTCCTCGGAAGCAAAGGATCCCCTCCCATGTTCAACCGGGCCTGTCTGGCGTTGGCACTTCTGGCCGGAGTGTTCGTCACCGTGCTGTCTCCGGGACCGGCTCATGCCGTGACCGACTCGTGGGCCGAGTGGGCGCCCATCTCGGGGACGTCCAACGACTACTCCACGACGATGACCCAGCGGTCGACGGGCTTCCCCGTGGCCCAGATGGCCAGCGACTCCCGGGCCAACGTCGCCCTTCCCAGCGGTGCGAGCACGTTCCTCGACGCCAGCACGCCTCCGGGAGCGAAGTACGGCTCCAGCCGCGGGTCGGCCTATATCAACCTGCGCCCGAAGGCCGACACCCCGACCGGCGCCTCGACCACGACGTACGCCTTCGAGAACCCCACGCCCGACACCGGCTGGGCGTTCGTGCTCGGTGACGTCGACTCCGACCAGGTCCAGGTCCAGGCGACCGACGAGAACGGCGAGGCGGTCCCGGCCGCGGAGATCTCCTCGTGGTTCCAGGGGCCGTTCAACTACGCCGGAGGCACCGACCAGCCGACCTGGAACCCAGCCACCTCGACGCTGACCGGCAACCCGACCGCCACCGACACCAACGGCGCCAGCGGCTGGTACGAGCCCGACATCCGGCTCACCAGCCTGACCTTCGTCTTCACCCGCCGGGCCGGGTTCCCGGTCTACCAGACCTGGTTCGTGAGCCGGGCGCGGCCGATCGGCGGCATGGTGTCCGACGTGTCCACCTCCGGGTCGTGCCCGGTCGAGAGCTCGGTGCTCACCCTCGTCTCGCCCTTTGGGGAGACGCTGGCCACCACGAGCCCTGCCGCCGACGGCACGTACTCCTTCGGCGAGTTCGCCACCCAGGACGGCTACACCGTCCGGCTGAGCCAGCCTGACGGGTGTGCGACGGTCGGGCAGACCGAGGCGACCGTCAGCAACCGCGGCGAGGACGGCGACCCGGCTTCACGGGCCGACTTCGAGGTGCGGCAGGTGATCCCGCAGGCCATCAGCGGGACCGTACGCGACGACGCCGGTGCTCCGGTCCCGGGCGCGACCGTGACGCTCAACCGGCCCGACGGGTCCACCGCGACCACGACCACCGGCACCGACGGCAGCTATCTCTTCGACGACAACGCGGTCGGCACGGGCTACTCGGTGACCCTGACGGTGCCCGACGGCTACTCCGCGGGCCCCGACGGGACGACCCGCTCCGACATCACCATCGACGACATCCCGGTCACCGACCAGGACTTCGTGGTCAACCAGCTGGCCAGCGTCTCGGGCACCGTGACCGGCGGCGGCAGCGGGCTCGGCGGCGTCCAGGTGCGCCTGGTCCCCGCCGGTGGCGGGGAGCCGATCACCACCGTGACCGACGGTGATGGCAACTACACCCTCGACGGGGTGCCGCCCGGCGACTACACCGCCGAGATCGACGCTCCCGAGGGCTACACGGGCGCCACCACGCGACCTGTCACCGTGGCGACGAGCGACGTGACCGGGGTCGACTTCGACCTCACCCGCCCCGGCACGATCGCCGGGCGGGTCACCGACGCCTCCACCGGAGACCCGGTCGCCGGCGTGACCATCACCGTCGACGGACCCGACGGTCCGGTCACGGCCACCACCGACGACGCGGGCGCCTACCTCGTCGACGACCTCCCGCCGGGCGACTACACCATCACCGTCACTGCACCCGATGGGATGCGCGTCGTGGGTGAGGCCTCGCGTACGGTCACGATCACCTCGGCCGGCGAGATCCGGGGCGGACAGGACTTCCGGGTCGACGAGGTCCCCTCGCCGAGCCCGACGCCGGACCCGACTCCTACGCCAGACCCCACCCCGACGCCGGAGCCGACGCCGACCCCGGACCCGACTCCGGATCCGACACCTACGCCGGACCCGACCGACGTACCGATCCCCGGCGGAAATGAGAATCCGCCGACGGCCCCTAACCCGGGACCGCCGACGGAAACCTCACCTCAGAGCTCGCTGCCCGATACCGGCGGCCCGTCGTGGGTGTTCGCCGCGCTCGGCATCTCGCTCCTGCTCGCCGGCACAGTGCTCACCGTGACGGCGCGTCGAGCCTCCCGAACGCGAGGTTGACCTCCTCGTTGACCGCCGAGGTCGCCCAGATCTCCCACCGCAGCGGGTGATCCAGGATGGCCTCCGGGAACCGCTCGCGGATCGCGGTCGGGAAGTAGGCCACCAGGCGCTTCGTCATCTCCGGGTCCGCGGCCGGGTCGGGTACGCCCTCGGCGACCAGCTCGCGCCGGCGCTCGATCTTGGTCCAGGCGAGCACGACGGCCAACTCGGGGGCGGTCAGGCCCTCCCCCGCCTCCAGACGGTGCGCGACCTCGGTCGCGGAGGGCAGGCCCTCCACCTCGCGGTCGAGCAGACCGGCCGTGACCCACTCCGCGATCTGGCGCTCGTGAGCCTCCAGGAGCTGCGGAGCCGAGGCCACCGCGCGGGTCAGGGTCACGTTGTGGGCCTCGTTGTGAGCCAGCACCAACGCGGCGACCTCGTCGGTCATCTCCTCGAGGAGCTCGTCGCGCTCGGCGAGTGTGAGCGAGCCGGCGCGTACCTCTCGCTCCAGCAGGATCTTGAGGTTCACCTCGTGGTCGGAGGTGCCGACACCGGCGGAGTTGTCGATCGCGTCGGTGTTGATCAGCCCACCCTTGCGGGCGAACTCGACACGGGCGGCCTGGGTGATGCCCAGGTTGCCGCCCTCGCCGATGACCCGCACCCGTAGATCGGCGGCATCCACCCGGACGCCGTCGTTGGAGTGGTCCCCGGCATCGTCATGGCTCTCGTCGGACGCCTTGACGTACGTCCCGATCCCGCCGTTCCACAGCAGGTCGACCGGCGCGCGCAGGATCGCGCTGATCAGCTCCTGTGGGGTGAGCCGCTTGACGTCGGTCGCCAGACCGAGCGCCTGCCGTACCTCGGGGCTGATCGGCACCCACTTCAGCTGCCGCGACCACACGCCGCCGCCCGCCGAGATCAGTGAGGTGTCGTAGGACTCCCAGGTGGACCGGGGCATCTCGAAGAGCCGCTTCCGCTCCTGGAAACCCGTCGTCGCGTCGGGCGTGGGGTCGATGAAGATGTGCCGGTGGTCGAAGGCGGCCACGAGCCGGATGCGGTCCGAGCGCAGCATGCCGTTGCCGAAGACGTCACCGGACATGTCCCCGACGCCGACCGCGGTGATCTCGTCGGTCTGCGGGTCGATGCCGAGCCGCTTGAAGTGGTGCTGCACCGAGACCCAGGCGCCACGCGAGGTGATGCCCATGGCCTTGTGGTCATAGCCCGCCGAACCGCCGGAAGCGAACGCGTCGCCGAGCCAGAAGTCGTACTCCGCCGCGACCGAGTTGGCCAGGTCGGAGAACGTCGCGGTGCCCTTGTCGGCGGCGACGACCAGGTAGGAGTCGTCGGAGTCGTGGCGCACCACGTCGGGCGGCGGCACGATCGCACCGTCCACCCGGTTGTCGGTGACGTCGAGCAGACCACGCAGGAACGTGACGTACGCGTCCGGACCGGCCACGCCCTTGGGGACGAAGCCACCCTTCGCGCCACCCGGCACGATCACGGTGTTCTTGACCTGCTGCGCCTTCGCCAGCCCGAGCACCTCGGTGCGGAAGTCGTCGCGCCGGTCGCTCCACCGCAGCCCACCACGGGCCACGGCGTCGAAGCGCAGGTGCACGCCCTCGACGTCGGGCGAGTAGACGAAGATCTCGTACGCCGGCCGCGGCAGCGGCAGGTCGGGCAGCTGCTGCGGGTCGAACTTGAGCGCGAGGTAGTTGCGCCCGCGGTAGTAGTTCGTCCGCGTCGTGGCCAGGATCGTGGTGACGTAGCTGCGCAGGATCCGGTCCTGGTCCAGGCTCGCCACGTCGTCGAGAGCCTCGATGATCGCCTCGGCCCGCTTCGTCTCGTCACGCGTGGTGAGCGAGGGGTCGAAACGGGTCTCGAACAGCTCCACGATCTGCCGAGCGATGCCCGGGTTGGTGCACAGCGCGCCCGCGATCGTCTGGAACGAGTTGGGCGTGCCGGCCTGACGCAGGTAGCGACCGTAGGCACGCAGCAACGTCACCTGTCCGTGGTCGAGACCAGCCAGGACGAGCGCATTCAGCCCGTCGACCTCGCTGCGGCCGGACCAGGCCTGGTGCAGCGCTGCGACCAGCTGTGTGGGCGTGCCGACCGGGGTCCCGGAGTAGGCGAGACCGAAGTCGTAGATGAACCACTCCTCCGACCCGGACGGGCCGACGCCCTCGAGGTCGTAGGGTCGCTCGTCGGTGACCTCGAAGCCGAACGAGGACAGGATCGGGAGCATCAGGGACAGCGAGAGCGGGCCACCGGTGCGGTAGATCTTGATCCGGAACCCGCCGGCGCTCTCGGGGTCCTTGTAGAAGGAGAAGTCGACCGCCTCACCCTGGTGCGAGAGCATCTCGAGCCGGGTCAGGTCGGCGGCGCCGGTGTCGGCGTCGAAGTCCTCCTTGTAGGCCTCCGGGAACGCGTCGAGCACGTGCGAGAGCCGGGCCGCGCCGTCCTCGCCCGCATGGGCGATGACCGCGCTGACCAGGTCGTCGCGCCAGCTCCGCGCGGCCTTGCGCAGCCGCGACTCGAGGCTGTCGACCAGCCCCGGGGTGTCCAGGGCCTTCCCCAGCGACTCGGTGGTGCCGTGGACCACGAAGTGCACCCGGGCGGTGGTCGACTCGCTGATGCGTACGGTGAACTCCAGGTCGGTGCCGCCGAGGGCATCGAGGAGCACCTTCGAGAACCGCTCGCGGACCGTCGTGTTGTAGCGGTCACGCGGCAGCGAGACGAGCACCGAGACATAGCGACCGTACGTGTCGGGCCGGACGGCCACCCGCAGGATGCGACGCTCGATCGCTCCCAGCGCGGCCTCGGCGAGGTCCATCAGCTCCTCGGTGGAGGCGTGGAAGAGCTCTTCGCGCGGGTAGGTCTCCATCGCGTCGAGCATCGCCTTGCCGGTGTGGCTGCGGGCGTCGTAGCCGGTGTGGTCGAGGACCGCGGCGACCTTGCCGCGTACGACCGGGATCCGGGTCACCGACTGGCGAGCCGCCTTCGTGGTGAACAGGCCGAGGAAGCGGTGCTCCCCCGTCACCTCACCGGCGCCGTTGAAGATCTTGATGCCGACGTGGTCGAGGTAGGCGGGCTCCCCGACTGTCGAGCGTGAGTTGGCCTTGGCCAGGACGAGCATGACCTTGTCGCGGGCGTGGGCGGCGACCTTGGGCGGCATCTTGCCGTGGTCGGGAGCCTGCGGCGGGTCGGCGCGCAGGATGCCCAAGCCGGTGCCGGAGCGACCGCGCAGGTAGTCGCCGTCGAGGCGGTACTCGCGGTAGCCGGTCAGCAGGAAGTGGTCCTCGGCCAGCCATGCCAGCAGCTCGGCGGCCTCGGAGGCCTCCTCGCGCGGCACGCTGTTGGGCGGGGTGTAGCGCAGGCCGGCCGCGATCTCCGCCAGGCGGCGGTGCAGCCTCGGCTCGTCCTCGACGACCTCGCGTACGTCCTCGAGCACTCCTTCGAGCCCGGAGACGATCTCCTTGGCGGCGTCGGGGGCGAGACGGTCGATCTCGATGTGCATCCAGGACTCGCTGATGTCGCCTTCGTTCACCCCCTCGAGCGCACCGGTCACGTCACGGGCGACGTCGATGACGGGGTGGACGACGAGATGTACGTCGAGGCCACGACGGTAGAGCTCGGTCTTGACCGAGTCCACGAGGTAGGGCATGTCGTCGACGACGATCTCGACGACGCTGCGGCCTCCGGCGGACCAACCGTCTGCGGCGGTGGTCGGGGTGAGGATGCGCACGGCGGCGGTGCCCTGCGGGCGATTCGCTGCCAGCGCCAGATGGGATCCCACCGCGCCGGCGAGATCAGCCTCGCTGCGGCCGGTGAGCTCCTCGGGAGCCACGTGGCGGAAGTAGGTGGTGCTCGGCAGGCGGTTCTGCAGGACGTTCTGCTGAGCTTGGACAGGTTTGATATGCGTCTCCGTTGACACACCTGTCACGGTATCCCGGGAGGGCTCTGAGTAGGCGGCTGGATCCGAAGGAATCGCCGATGTGAGTCATAGGCTCACGACCTGCCGCAGGCCTGGGGGTAAAGAGCATACTCCGGGAATGTGTCGGTTCTCTCGGCGGCTCCGCTGATGACTCTGGCCGCACTAGGCGTCATGATGTGTGGTTATGAGCAAAAAGCTGTCGGTCGATCTGGCCTACGACGCCCCGATCGCAGCCGTCTCCGGGATGCTCGCCGACGCGGCGTTCCGCGAGCAGGTCTGCGATGCCCAGCACGCGCTGTCCAGGAGCGTGGCGATCACCGGTTCGACGGTGAGCATCCGCTACGAGCAGAAGGTGAGCGGCGTGCCCGGGTTCGCCAAGAAGTTCGTGGGCGACTCCATCGAGGTGCACCAGGACGAGATCTGGTCGGCCGACTTCACCTCCGGCGACCTCAAGGTCACCCTGCCGGGCAAGCCGGGCTCGCTCTCCGGCATCGCGCGGCTGGCCGAGAACGGCACGAAGACCATCGAGACGGTCACCCTGACCGCTACGGTGAATGTGCCCCTGGTCAGCGGAAAGCTGGAGGATCTCATCCTCTCGATCTTCAAGAAGGCGCTCGAGAAGGAGCATGAGGTAGGCACCCGCTGGCTCGCCGCCTGAGCCTCCTCATCCCCCATCCCAACCCGCAGAAGAGCCCCAAAGGATTCGGCAATGACGACGACCCTTCAACACGAGCTCGTCTACGACGCCCGCATGGGCGAGGTCTCCGCGATGCTGGCTGATCCGGGCTTCCGCGAGCGGGTCGCCGACGCCCAGGGAGCGCTCCGTCGCCGGGTGACCATCGGCGGTGCGCCGCGGGAGGTCCGGATCGACCGGGTGCAGTCGACCGTCGGCGTACCCTCCTTCGCGAAGCGCATCGTCTCCGGCGACCTCACCGTCCATCAGAACGAGGTCTGGTCCTCCGACACCGTCGCCGTCGTCGACATCACCGTCCCCGGTGGCCTGGCCACCTTGCGCGGCAACATCTCGCTGTCCGAGTCCGACGGACGCACCACCGAGAGCGTGCGGCTGAACATCAAGGTGCCCGTGCCGCTGGTCGGGGCCAAGCTCGAGGAGTACGTCGAGGAGCTGATGCTCAAGGCCTTCGACCTCGAGCAGGCGGTCGGCGCGGCGTACCTTTCTCGCTGATCTCCCCGATCTGGTGCAACCAGACCAGGAAACCAACCGTCCCCATATGCGGCGGGCACTAGATTGCCGGCCACTCGGCGCCTCGGATCGGGAGGATCCAAGGCCGTTATAAGGGGATCTCGATGGTCAAACCTCGCACTCGCGTCCGGCAGCTGGTCTCGGCCGGCATCGGGCTGGTCGCAGCCGGACTCGTCGTCACTACGACGGTGACCGCGAACTACGGTGCCGCGAGCGGCACCACCGGCAAGGGAACGTTGAAGCTCGTCGCCGCCGCCGACACCGTCGAGGTGGCGTCGTACGACGGGGTGGCGTACGTGGAGCCGTCGGTCTGGCTGGCCGCCTATGACGCGGCCTTCGAGTTCCGTGCCAGCCACAAGGCCTACGACGAGCCGGTCAAGCTGACCAAGACCATCATCCGGGGCAAGAAGCGCACGACCACGACCGCGCCAGCCTCGATCGTCGACGGGATGAAGGGCTTCAAGGACGGCCTTCGGGTCACGCTCAAGAACAAGGCCGGCAAGGTGATCCTCGACGAGATCCGACCGCTGTGCCCCGGCGGCTACGACCGGCAGCGGGTGCAGACCGACGGCGCCACCGGACCGGTCTACCCGGAGTTCTGCGGCGGCAACTGGTTCACCAAGGGCGTGCTGTACGGGATCGAGCGGGGCATGGCGGTCCCGACCGTCTCCGACCTCGAGTTCGAGACCAAGGGCGAGACCGCGCTCACCATGACGATGAGCGTCAGCAAGCCCGTCGCCGACTTCCTCGGTCTGCCGAAGGCCAGCCGCAGCGCCAAGCAGAACCTGGTCATCGTCGACGGGTGCCCCGAGGGCGGCTGCGAAGGCGACGGCGGGGGCGAGGGCGAGATGAGCACTCACTCGGCCCATGGCGCCGATGATGACCAGGGCGCTCGCACCGTGGTGCCGCGAGAGTCGCTGGAAGGCGCCGAGGACGGTCGCGGACGACTCCCGCTGGGCGGCGGCGCAGGAGGTACGTCGCACGGCAAGCCCAAGAAGAGCAGCCTGCCCGACCTCGTCTCCGTGCCTGCCTGGCAGATCTCGACCGCGGTCGACGAGGAGGGCACCGATCGCCTCAACTTCGCCGCCAACGAGTGGAACGCCGGACCGGCTCCGATGATCGTCGAGGGCTTCCGTCGCGGCACCTCTCCGGTGATGGACGCCTACCAGATGTTCTACCGCGACGGTAAGCAGGTCGGGATGAAGCGCACCGGCACCATGGAGTTCCACGAGGCACCGGAGCACAACCACTGGCACTTCCTCGACTTCGCGAAGTACGAGCTGGTCGACGCCAAGGACAAGGTCGTCTCGACCAGCGGCAAGCAGTCGTGGTGCCTCGTGCCCACCGACCCGGTGGACCTGACCGTGCCCGGAGCGACGCTGCGACCGGGGCAGACCGGCCTGGAGTCGGCATGCGGCTCCAAGTCCGCGCTCTGGCTGCGGGAGAGCCTGCCCTCCGGCTGGGGCGACACCTACGACCAGTCGCAGACCCAGGCCTTCGACCTCTCCAAGGTCAAGAACGGCACCTACCGGATCAAGGTCACCGTCAACCCGGACGGCAACCTCTACGAGACCACCCGGTCCAACAACGTCAGTCACCGCACCGTGATCATCGGCGGCAAGGCCGGCGCCCGCACCGTCACCGTCCCGCCCTACCAGGGCGTCGACACCGAGACCTGGTGGAACGAGAGGTGAGCCCGGCCTGAGCCGGCGCCGGCGTCGATCACCCGATGAGCTGCGGGATCTCCTGGGTCGCGAACCAGCCCAGGTCCTCGTCGGGGTCGGCGTCGGCAGGCCGGTCGGCCAGGTCGGCGTGGACGGCGGCGACGAGCTTGAGCGGGACCACCTGGTCCCCCAGCGCGGCCGGAGCGTCGACGACGACGACGACCCTGCGTCCGGGGCCGGCCAGGAGTGCCGCCGAGTCGTCGGCGGCGCTCATCAGGGCGGCGTACTCGGCCTCTTCGCTGTCGTCGGCGGCCGCGTAGCCGTCGGCGGTGCCGGGCAGCTCGCCCTTGGCGTACCAGTCAGCGAGGAGCTCGAGCGTGGCGGGTACGTAGATGCGGGTCACGGGTCGGATTCTGCCTCACTCGCCGTCACTCGCCGGAGTTCTTGACCACGCGCAGGCCCCGGGGCGCGCGGAAGCGGCGTCCGGAGGCGGTGTCGAGCAGCTCGTCGAGGGCCTCGCTGATGCACTGTCCGACCAGCGACGCGTCGGGCACCAGGTCGCGGTCGGCGGTGATCGCGAAGAAGACCTGGCCGTCGTAGGAGGTCACCCCGATCGCGAGGGTGTGTCCCTCGGCCAGCGGGTGGATGGGATAGGAGGCCACCAGCCGGGAGCCGGCCGCATAGCGCGGCTCCTGCGGGCCGGGCACGTTGCACACCGAGAGCAGGTAGTCGTGCTCGCTCTCGGCGGCCACCCGGGAGCCGACCACGTGGAAGGTCGCCGGGGCGAAGCCGCTGATCCCGGCCAGCCGCTGCGCACTGACCGTGCGGGCGTTGGCGTTGTGCTGCTCGAACGAGTAGGACACCTGGTGAAGACGGACCACAGGCGACGGCTCGGCGACCGGGAGCACCACGAAGTGGGGTGCCACCGCGGAGCCGAGCTGGGTCGGGTCGAGCTCCTCGTCGATCACCGAGACCGGCACCAGCGCCGGCACCTGGCGTACGCCGGCCAGGGACTGCTGCCGGGTCATCAGCCAGTCGCGCAGGCCGCCGGTGACGGCGGCGAGGATGACGTCGTTGACGGTGCCGCCGTGGGTGTCCCGGATGCGGCGGAAGTCGGCGAGATCGGCCTGCAGCGTGACCACGAGCCGCTGCTGGGATAGGGGCCCGTTGAGCGGCGTCGGCCGCTCCGGAGCCCGGCGGGTGAGCGCCCGGGCGATGCCGGTGCCGGCGTTCTGGACGTCCTTGGCGACACCGGTGACCCGCCCCAGCGCGTACCCGCCCAGACTGCGCGCGGTGTCCGTCAAGGCGCTGACCGAGGTGACCGCCTCGAAGACCGCGCCCGCGACCAGGCGCGCGCTCGACTGCGGCTCCGGCGGCTCCCACAGGTCGGGTACGACCGGCCCGACTTCGGGCTTGTCGTCGAGCAGCAGCTGGACCAGGTCGACGGTCTCGGCGCCGTCCACCAGCGCCTGGTGGGTCTTGGTGATCAGCGCGACCCGGTCGCCGGCCAGCCCCTCGATGACGTACAGCTCCCACAGCGGCCGGGAGCGGTCGAGGGGCCGAGAGACGATCCGTCCGGCGAGGTCGAGCAGCTGATCCATCGAGCCCGGACGGGGCAGCGCGGAGCGGCGTACGTGGTAGGTGAGGTCGAAACGGTCGTCGTCCGCCCAGACGGGATAGGCGATGCGACCGGGCACCACACGGACCCGTTGCCGGTAGCGGGGCACGAAGGAGAGCCGGTCCTCGACGTGCTCGAGGAAGGCGCCGTAGTCGAAGCCCTCGGCCTTCGGCTCGATCAGTTCGATACTCGCCACCTGGTGCGGAACGGACAGCGTCTCCCCGTCCAGAAAGGCCACGTCCCGTGCCTTCAGCCGATCACTCACGCCGCCACCTCCGTAGCGCAGGCGCCATGGTACGGACGCGGCGGCGTGTTGGCCCCACGATTCGCTCGCTGACGCTCGCTCATGCCCTCTCAGCCCCCTCTTTGGTTCATGTGCGATTGTGGCAGACGCCAGCTTGAACTTAGTCCACGAAACGGGGAAGCAATGCGCCTCACGGCCCGGATCATCGCGGTCGTGGCAGCAATCTGCGGGATCGCGTGCATCGCGACAGCCTGCGGAAACGACGTCGCCACCGAGCCCAGCAACGACAGCGACCCGGTGGTCGTCGAGATCAACTTCTCCGGTAACTCGGTCGACCCGCACGGGACCCAGATCGACGTCCCCGTCGGCCACGGAGTCGAGCTCGACGTGACCGCCGACGCCGCCGGCGAGATCCACGTGCACTCCGACCCGGAGCAGTCCGCCGCCTACGGCGTGGGCACCACACGGATCAGCCTGGGCGCGTTCAAGATCCCTGGTCAGTACGAGGTGGAGTCACACACCCTCGGCAAGACCATCGTCACCCTCGAGGTCAAGTGATCCTCACCCACGGCGTGGGCGGTCGTCAGGACCTCCCACTGCCGCTCGAATACGTCATCGCGGGCGCAGTCCTCGCCCTCCTCGTCTCCTTCGGGCTGCTGGTGCTGACCACCAAGCGCGCCGCCGAGGGCCAGGTGGTCGGCGTACGCAACCCACGCGGCTGGCCGGTCCCCCGTCTCGGGCGTGTCGTCGACTCCCCCGCCTGGATCGCCCTGTGGCGCGTCGTCGGCCTGCTGATCTTCGCCTACTTCGTGCTGGTCGCCTTCGCCGGCTCCGACAACGCCAACAACCCCATCTTCGGGATGACGTACGTCTGGCTGTGGGTCGGCCTCGTCCCGTTCTCCCTGCTCTTCGGACGGGTCTTCCGGGCGATCAGCCCGGCCCGCACGATCGTGGCCGGACTGACGTGGCTGCGCGGCACCGGCGATCCGCCGCTGCGACTGCCCGAGCGTCTCGGCTACTGGCCGGCGGCGTTCACGCTGCTCGCCTTCGCCTGGCTCGAGCTGGTCTACCCGGAGAACAACTACCTCGGACCCGTACGCCTCTGGCTGGCCGTCTACCTGGCTGTGATGATCCTCGGCGGCGTGCTCTTCGGCGAGGAGTTCCTGGAGCGCTGCGACCCGTTCGAGGTCTACTCGTCGCTGACCGCGCGGCTGTCGGTGTGGGGACGTACGCCGGCCGGCAACCTGGTCCTGCGGACACCGCTCGGCAACCTGGACACCCTGCGCCCGACTCCGGGCCTGGTCGCGGTCGTCTCGGTGCTCTTCGGCACCATCGTCTACGACTCCTACCGGGAGTCGCCACCGTGGCTCCAGTTCGTGCAGAACCCGGAGATGTCGGGTGCCACCGCCTACCTGATCAGCAACATCGCGCTGATCGCGTTCCCGCTGCTCGTGGCCGGGTTCTACTGCCTCGGGACGATGCTGACCGGCGTCGGTGACGTACCGCGCCGGGCGCTGCCCGCCGAGCTGGCACCCTCGCTCGTGCCGATCATCGTCGGCTACGTCGTGGCCCACTACCTCAGCTACTTCTGGGAGAGCGGGCTGGCAACGCTGCGCAACGCCTCGGATCCGTTCGGAAACGGAAGCGACTGGTTCGGCACCGCAGACCTGCCGGTCTCCTACTTCTTCGCCTTCCACGCCACCCTGCTGGCCGTCATCAAGGTGGCCGCGGTGATCACCGGACACGTGCTGGGGGTCTGGTCGGCCCACATCCGGGCGCTCCAGGTGCTTCCGCGGCAGCACCTCGTGACCGGGCAGATCCCGCTTCTGCTCACGATGGTCGGCTTCACTGTCGGTGGGTTGTACCTGCTGTTCGCCGCATAGCGCATCGCTGCTTCACGGTTCACCCACCACGCATCCACAAAGCAGCGCAACAGTACCTAATGCGGACTAACAGGTTGGCGCGATGGTTTACGGCCGCTTGCAGAGTCTGGGAGACTGATCCTTATGTCTGGTACCCCCCGCTTCCTGACTCTTGCCGACGTCGCCGAGGTGCTCAACACCTCGAGCGCACAGGTCTATGCCCTTGTCCGCCGTGGTGAGCTTCCCGCCATCAAGATCGGCGGGCGCGGCCAGTGGCGCGTTGAGGCCAGCGTCCTCGAGAAGTTCATCGATGACATGTACTCGCAGACCAAGGCCTTTGTGGCCGACCACCCGTTCGTCGAGGCCGAGCCTGCTGCGCCCGCCGCCACGCCGGACGCTTCTTGAGTCAAAGCAACCTCAACCCCCACAACTAAACCTTCCCCACAACAACGCGAAGAGCTGCCAGGCACCGTGGTGCCGAGCAGCTCTTCGCGTTCTTTTCCTGGTCAGGCGAGGTTCTCGGTCTGCGCCTCGAGTTTGATCTTGAGCTCGTGGCGGGCGCCGTTGCGCATCACCGTGAACTCGACCGTCTCCCCCGGCTGGTGAGCACGGATGGCGACGATCATGCCGATCCCGTCGGTGACGGTGACGTCTCCGACCTTGGTGACCCGGTCGCCGTCCTTGAGCCCACCGGCGGCGGCCGGCGAGCCGGCCTCGACCACCGAGATCAGCGCTCCGTTGTGGTCGACGGCCTGCACGTCGACGGAGGCTCCCACGATCGGGTAGGTCGCCTTGCCGGTCTTCAGGATCTGCGCGGCGGTCACCTTGACCTGGTCGATCGGAATCGCGAAGCCGACGCCGATGCTGCCGCCCTCGCCGCCCTCTCCGCCACCTGCGGTGGCGATGGCCGAGTTGACGCCGATGACCTGGCCGACGAGGTTGACCAGCGGACCACCGGAGTTGCCGGGGTTGATCGCCGCGTCGGTCTGGACGGCGTTGATGTAGGAGGTGTCGTCTTCGGTCTGCCCGGTGCTCACCGGGCGCTGGAGCGCACTGACGATGCCCGAGGTCACCGTGGAGCTGAGGCCCAGCGGCGACCCGATGGCGACGACGCCCTCACCGATCCTCAGCCGTGAGGTGCTGCCGAGCGAGGCCGGCTCGAGCTCCTTGACCTCCGGCACGTTGAGCACCGCGAGGTCGTAGACGGCGCTGCGCCCGATCACGTCGGCCTTGTAGCGGCGGCCCTTGTGGTCGACCACCTCGATGCTGCCCTTGGCCTTGGCCGCGTCGGCGACCACGTGGTTGTTGGTCACCACGTGGCCGTTGCGGTCGAAGACGAAACCGGAGCCGGTCGCGGCATCCTCCACGCCCTGGTACTCGGCGAAGATCTGGACCGTCGAGGGCAGCAGCGTCGCGGCCACCTTCACGATGCTGGCGTCGTCGCCCTCCAGGGGCGCGTCGGTCTCGATCGAGCCCGGGTCGAGGCCCCCGCCGGCCAGGCTGGACATGTCGTCCTGATCCTCGAGTACGCCGCCGGCATAGCCACCCAGCACGCCGAGCAGGAAGGCGACAGCAGCCGCGAGCGCCCAGATCGGGCCGGGGATGCGGCGACGCGGCGACGAGTCGGTCCGGGTGGGTGATGACGGTGGTGGTGACGCAGGCGGGGCATCGAACCCGGGCAGGGACCCGCCCGGCGGGGGTGGTGGCACCAAGGGCGGCAGCGGAGCGGTGTCGGCGGCCGGAACCGGCGCGACGGCGGGTCTCGGCATGCCCGGCAACGGCACCTCGGCCGTGTCCCGCTCGTCATCGACAAGGTCGTCAGGGGACGACTGCCCGGCCGGAGGCACGTCGGACGGTGGCGCCCAACGGGAGATCGGCCGCGACTGGTCGTCTTGTGGTTCCTGCGTCACGACACCCATTCTTCCCACTCGCCCCAACTATCGGCAGCCCGGGTCTCGTGTCGCGTCACCGGGCGGTCGGTCAGCGGCGTACGTGGGCGACGACGGGAGCGCCCGGGGCGCCCGGCACCTGGGTGACCGCGGTGACCGGGAGGTTCCTGGGGACCGGCGCGTCGGCGGGCGCGGCGGCGAAGGTGAACATGCCGAAGACGGCGGCACTGACGGCACCGCCACCGGCGGCGACCATCACCAACGTACGCCGCATCGACCGGGGGTCGGAGTAGGTCTCATCGAGGTCGTCGGCGGGCCACATCGAGGCGCCGGCCAGGGCACCGCCGCGAAGCGAGCCCTTCAGGTCGGCCGGTGCGGTGACTCCGGGGTCGACGCTGAGGCCGGCCAGGCGTCGCTTGAGCCAGCCCTCACGCTCCACGGCGCGGCGGCAGGCGCAGCACTCGTGCACGTGCGCCCAGGCGCGCTCCTCGTCTGCTGCGGGGAGCTGTCCGTCGAGAAGGGCGCTGATGCGCGCGCCGAGGTGGTTGCCCAGAAGACTCATGAAGCCCCGCCCCACAACACCTTGGGCCCGGAGTGACGCAGTCGTCCGCCGCGCGGGGCGCGGTGGGCGAGGTTGTCACGAAGCATCGCCCGGCCGCGGTGGATACGCGAGCGGACGGTGCCGAGCTTGGCACCGAGGATCTCGGAGATCTCCTCGTAGGAGAGCCCCTCCACGTCACAGAGCACGACCGCGGCCCGGAAGTCGGGCGGCAGCGTAGCCAGCGCGCGCTCGATGTCGTCGTCGAAGCGCTGGTCGGTGTAGGCCACGTCCGGCGTCGGGCCGCTGCTCGTCAAGCGCGAGGCGCGCTCGTCGGAGAGGGCATCGAAGCGGATCCGCTGCTTACGACGGGCCTGGTCGAGGAAGAGGTTGGTGGTGATCCGGTGCAGCCAGCCCTCGAAGGTGCCGGGGCTGTAGGTGTCGAGAGAGCGGAATACGCGCACGAAGACCTCTTGGGTGAGGTCCTCCGCGTCGTGGCGGTTGCCGGTGAGACGGTAAGCGAGCCGGTAGACCCGGTCGGAGTGCTTCTCCACGATCTCGTCCCACGTCGGAACACCCGGCTCTACGGTCGGGGCCTGCGTGGGTTCGGCGGTCATGGTGCTCCTGTCGTCTGTCTCGCTGATCGCTGACATCTCCTACGGTAGATCCCCTGGGACCGGAAGGGCTGAGAGTTGCCTGTGAGGCTCCTATTTTTCCTCTTCCTGTGCTCTTCCAACGCACAAGTTGGATCAGGCGTTCCCGCACCGTTACGGGAAACAGGTTAGGTTTTGCGGTGTGACCAGCCCTGTCTCGACCGCAAGTTGGACCTACGCCGACGAGTTCGTCGGTGAGGACGACCTCCTCGCAGCCGCCCGATCCCGGGCCGAGGAGGTCGGTGTCGCGCCGATCGGGCCTGGCGGCGGCGCGGCGCTGCGCTTCCTCGCCTCGGTCCTCGACGCCAAGAACGTCGTCGAGGTCGGCACCGGCACGGGTGTCTCCGGGCTGTGGCTACTGCGCGGCATGCGCCCCGAGGGGGTTCTGACCACCGTCGACATCGAGACCGAGCACCAGCGGCTGGCCCGCCAGAGCTTCACCGAGGCCGGTTTCGGGCAGCGGCAGGCGCGGTGCATCGCCGGCGCCGCCCTCGACGTACTCCCCCGGCTCACCGACAACCACTACGACCTGGTGTTCGTCGACGGCGACAAGACCGAATACTCGGCCTACCTCAAGGAAGCGCTGCGTCTGCTCCGTCCCGGCGGCGTCGTCGCCTTCGACAACGCGCTGTGGCATGACCGGGTGGCCGACCCGTCCGTACGCGACGAGGAGACCGCCACCATCCGCGAGCTCAACCAGCAGGTCGCCGACAACGACGGCCTGATCCCGCTGCTGCTCCCGGTGGGCGACGGCCTGTTGCTCGCCCGAAAGTCCTAGCCCAAGCGTCACTCCCGTCGGCCGAGGCGGCACTCGAGTGCCATCTCGACCGACGTACGTGACCTCTCGGCCGGCGGGGGTGACGTCTCGTCAGGAACCGACGCCGGACAGCGGGTCGGCGCTCGCCAGCCAGCTGAGGAGGACCCGGGCACCGAAACCGGTGGGACCGGGAGTGAGCTCGTGGACATCGGCGTACGCGTCGCCGCAGGCGACGTCGATGTGGGCCCACGGGATGCCACCGGTGAAGTGGTGCAGGAAGAGCGCGGCGGTGATGGCGCCGGGCCCCCCGGGGGCGTTGTCGGCATCGGCGACCTTCGAGGAGAGCTTGTCCTCGTAGTCGGCGACCAACGGCATCCGCCACAGCGTCTCACCGGAGACATCAGACGCCTCGGCCAGCAGCGTGGCCAGGGCGTCGTCGTCGGCGAAGTAGCCGGCCATCGTCTGACCGAGCGCCACTCGCATCGCGCCGGTCAGGGTGGCGATGTCGACCAGGGCGGCCGGTTTGAGCTTGTCCACGGCGTACGCCATCGCATCGGCCAGCACGAGGCGGCCCTCCGCGTCGGTGTTGGTGACCTCGGAGGTGCGGCCGCCGTAGTGGGTGATCACGTCGCCGGGGCGCAGCGCCGAGCCGGAGATGGCGTTCTCCGCAGAGGCGATGAGGCCGACCACCTTGACCGGGCAGCCGATCTCGGCCAGCGCCGACATCACCGCGAGCACCACCGCGCCGCCGGTCATGTCGCGCTTCATGTTGACCATGCCGTCACCGGGCTTGATGTTGAGCCCGCCGGTGTCGAAGGTGATGCCCTTGCCGACCAGTACCACCGTCGGCGTCTTCCGTCCCGCCTTGCGGGGCGTGTAGTCGAGCCGGATCAGCCGGGGCGGGGTCGCCGACCCCTGGCCGACCGCGACGATGCCCCCGAAGCCCTCCGCCGCGAGCTGCTCCTCGTCCCAGACGGTGACCTTCAGGCCGGTCTCGGCCCCCAGAGTGTTGGCCTGCTCCGCGAGCCAGGCCGGGTTCTTCAAGTTGCTCGGGACCGAGGAGAAGAACCGCGCGCGCCAGCTGGCGCGCGCGATCGCCTGGGCCCGGTCCAACGCTGCCGCCTGGTCATCGCCCAGGTCGGCCAGAGTGATCGTCTCCACCGGTTTCCACGGCGCGCCCTCGGAGCGCCAGTGGAAGAGGAAGGACCCCAGGGTCGCGCCGGCCACGAACGGCTCCAGCCCGACCTCCGGGTCGGCTACCGGAATGGTCGTGACCACATCGGCCCGATCCCGCACTGCGCGAGCCAGCGCGGCCCCCGCCCGCCGGAAGTCGTCGCGACGTTGCGCGCCGACACCGATCAGAAGGATCTGTCGCAGAGTGCCAGAGCCGGTGACGGCGTACGTCGTCACCTCACCGGCACTGCCGGTGGCACCTTCGAACTCGAGGTGACCCAAGAGGTCGTGGTGGTCGCCGAGGTCGGCGGCACCAGGACCGATGACCAGCGCGTCTTCACCCGGGATGACCGGCAGCGCGATGATCTCGGCATCGAGGCTCTCCGGACCGAGCGGGTTGAGCGAGAAGGTGGGCGGCCCAACCTGCGACGGCAGAGCCGGTGACGGCAGCGTTGTGGTCATCTACGCGTTCAGCCCAAGACCTTTGATCTCTTCGCCGAGCGCGGCGGCCTCTTCGGCGTTCAGTTCGACGACCAACCGGCCACCACCCTCGAGCGGGACGCGCATCACGATGCCCCGACCTTCCTTGGTGACCTCCAGCGGACCGTCTCCCGTCCGCGGCTTCATCGCCGCCATGCGGCACCTTCTTCCGTGTCTCGCGTGTCGGCGCTCACCTGCCGGATGGCCTCGGAGCGCGCATTGCACGTCCATTATCCCTCATCAGGTCAGCAGACCTTACGGCAAGGTGGGAGTTTCGGCGGGTTGACCTGCTTCGAACCTGTCAGATGACCGAAGTTCCGTAGGCCCAGGTCAGCCAGATCGCGAGGATCACCAGCGTGAGGTGCACCGCGATGGCCGCTCCGGAGGACTCGTGGAACGCTCCGTCCCGGTCCCGGCGGTCGCCTCCGACGGGCCGGTCGTAGGCGTCGTCGTAGCGCTCGTCATAGCCGCGGTCGTAGGCCTCGTCGTAGTCGTAGCCCTGCGCGTACGCCTGGTCATAGCCCTGGTCGTAGCCCTGCTCGTGTCCCGCGTAGGCCGGCTCGTCGTAGCCCTGGTCGCGCTGACGTCGACGCGGCTGCGCGTCGGGCGCGGGCGGGGCCGGAGCAGGAGGCTCGGTCCGGTCGCGGCGCCGGTCCCGGTCGCGCGGACCGTAGGACTCGAAGGAGTAGGGATCGTACGTCTCGGGCTGCTGCCCCGCGGGGCGGCCGGACTGTCGGCTCGGCGCGGGCGGCGGCGCGGGTGCGGGTGCTGGCTGGGGTGCCGGTTGGGGTGCTGGCCGGGGCGCCGGGCGCGGTGCGCGCGGCGGGGTCGGCTGCTGTTGGCCCGGGTAGTCCGAGTAGCTGCTGTCGCGCCGGTATCGGCGGTCGGCGAACTCGTCGTGGTTCTCGTTGCGGCGGTCGTCATAGCGGTCGTCGTAGCCACGCGAGCGGCGCTGCGGCGGCTCCTGACGGCGACCCCACGGGTCCTGGCCGCCCTGACCCGGCTGGGGCTGCTCGGGCGCCGGACGCTGAGGGGCCGGACGCTGCGGGGCGGGGCGCTGGGGGGCGGGGCGCTGGGGAGCCGGACGCTCGCGCACCGGCTGCTCCGGGGCACGCCGCTCCGGCGCGGGTCGCGCGGGCGCTGGCGCAGGCGCCGGGCGGTCCTGCCGCGGCCGGGCGGGAGGCTCGGGGGCGGGCGGCTGAGGCACGGGCTGGTGACGTACGGGCTGCTGGGGCGCCGGCGGCTGGGGTGCGGCTGCCCGCCGGGGTGGCCGCTGCGGCGACGGCTGGGGCTGCGGTGCCGGCGGGGGCGGGGCCTGCCGCCCTGCCACCCGGCGACCGGTCTGCCCGTCCCGCATCGGCGCCGGCGCGGGAGCCGGGGCAGGCGCGGGAGCCGGAGCTGGGGCAGGTGCAGGAGCCGGCGGCGGCGCAGGCGACGGGTCGCGTTCGACCGGTGGCATCACCGCGGTCTCGTCGACACCCGCCGCTGCTCGCCGGGGCTCGGGCCGGCGTTCGGCCGGGCGTCCAGGCTGGGCGACGGGCTGAGGAACAGGCTGCTGAACCGATCGGCGCGGGTCGGCGTAGGCCGCCCGGTCGTCGGGCTCGGCGTAGTCGTCGTAACCGGCCTCGGCGTAGCCGGGCTCGTCGTAGCCGTAGCCGTCCTCGGCGTACTCCTCGTCGTAGCCGTCGTCATAGCCGTAGTCGTCGTGGCCGGCGGCCGCGGCGCGCTGCTCCTTGATCCGACGGGCGAGCAGGTAGAGGCCCGCGATCGCGGCTAGCCAGATCCCGAAGAGCCCGATGACACCCGGGACGTCGCCGCCGAGGAAGAACGAGGACGGCGAGGCGAGGAAGAGGACCCAGATCAGCAGGCCGGCGGCGCCGGCGTACAGGTGGATCTTGGGCGGCAGCCCCGCCTCCTGCGACTGCAGGAGGTGTGGCTTCAGATAGGTGAGCGCGACGATCACCGCGACCAGGACGGTCACGGCGTAGACGAGTACGGCAGCGAAGCTCACGGCAGCGATTCTGTCCTAGACGTCGGGCGAGCCCGAATCGGGCTCGGGCGTATGTGGTGTGAGTCCCCCGACTCCGACCTCGGCATCGGCATCCCCGGCCGCGGTCGACTCACGCCATTCTGCCTCCTCGGCAAGGCGGGCGATCAGAGCGTCCACCTCGTCCATCCGGTAGCCGCGGAAGGCCACCGAGAAACGTACGTGACGCAGGTCTGAGGCCTCCAGGACGCGGTCGCGGGGCACCAGAGCGTCCGGCTGGTCGCCGTACTCCTCCCCCATCGGCGCGCCCGTCCCGGCGGCTACGAGGGCGACTCCTCCGAGAGCCAGCACGATGAGTGCCGCGAAGATCCAACCCATCGGTCAGTCACGCGCCTTCAGCATCAGCTCGACCGCCTCGTCCACGTCGTCGGTGAGGGTGATCATGTCCAGGTCGCTCTGCTTGATCCGGCCGTCGGCCAGCATCGTCTCGCGCATCCAGTCGAGCAGCCCCTGCCAGTGCTCCACGCCCATCAGCACGACCGGGAACTGGGTGATCTTCTTGGTCTGGGAGAGCGTCATCGCCTCGAAGAGCTCGTCCATGGTGCCGAGACCGCCAGGCATGACGACGTAGCCCTGGGAGTACTTCACGAACATCATCTTCCGCACGAAGAAGTAGCGGAAGTTGAGCCCGAAGCTGACGTAGTCGTTGAGCCTGGCCTCGAAGGGCAGCTCGATGCCGAGGCCGATCGACTCCCCACCGGCCTCGAGGGCGCCCTTGTTGGCCGCCTCCATCGTGCCCGGACCGCCGCCGGTGATCACCACGAAGCCCGCTTCCGCGAGACCTCGGCCGACGGCCTCGGCCTGCGCGTAGGTCGGGTGGTCCTTCGGCGTGCGCGCCGACCCGAAGACCGAGACCGCTGGGCCGACCTCGGAGAGGTCGTTGAACCCCTCGACGAACTCGGCCTGGATCTTCATGACCCGCCAGGGGTCGGTGTGGACCCAGTCGCCGTGGCCGGAGCTGTCCAGCAGTCGCTGGTCGGTGGTGCTGCCGGCGGGGCGCCCCTTGGTGGGGCGTGGGCCGGAGCCGCTGCGTCGGGTCATGCGGTCAACCAATCACGAAGGGCCTGCTCGCAGGTGATGATCTCGGAGATCCGCACGTGCTCGTCGGCCTTGTGGGCGAACATCGGGTCACCAGGACCATAGTTGACCGCCGGTATGCCGAGAACCGTGAACCGCGCCACATCGGTCCAGCCGAACTTGGGCCCGACCTCGCCGCCGACCGCCTCGATGAAGGCCTTGGCCGCAGGACGGTCCAGACCGGGCAGCGCACCCGGGGCCGAGTCGGTCAGGGTGACGTCGTAGCCCTCGAAGAACTCGGTCACGAACGCCAGCGCCTCCTCCTCGCTCCGGTCGGGCGCGAAGCGGAAGTTGACCGTCACCACGCACTCGTCGGGGATCACGTTGCCCGCCACTCCACCGGCGACGAAGACCGCGTTGAGGCCCTCGTGATACTCCAGCCCGTCGATGACCGGCTTGCGCGGGAAGTACGACTCCAGGCGGCGCAGCACCTCGCCGGCCTTGTGGATGGCGTTGACGCCACGCCAGGAGCGGGCGCTGTGGGAGCGCTCGCCGGTGGTGCGTACCTCGACACGCAGCGTTCCCTGGCAGCCGGCCTCGACGCCGGCGTTCGAGGGCTCCATCAGGATCGCGAAGTCTCCGGCGAGAAGGTCGGGCTCACTGGCCGCGAGCTTGCCGAGGCCGTTGTGGACGGCCTCGATCTCCTCCGCGTCGTAGAAGACGTACGTCACGTCACGGTTGGGCTCATCGAGGGTGGCGGCGAGCTTGAGGATGACCGCGTCGCCGGACTTCATGTCGCAGGCGCCGAGGCCGTGCAGGATGCCGGTGGCCTCGTCGAGGCGGCTCGGGAAGTTGCCGTTGACCGGCACCGTGTCGAGGTGGCCGGCGATGACCACGCGCTCGGGGAGGCCGAGGTCGGTGCGCGCGACGATCGAGTTGCCGCGCCGCTCGACGACGAGGTGGTCGTACGCAGCCAGCGCCCGCTCCACTGCGTCGGCCAGCTCCAGCTCGTTGAGGCTCACGGAGTTGATGTCCATCAGCTGCCGGGTCAGCGTCACCACGTCGGTCGTCAGGTCGATCTCGGGAGTGTCAGGACTGGTTGTCACAGGCGCTAGTCAACCAGCCCTTCATGAGAGTTCGTCGGCCGCACCGGTTGACCGGCGCTCGACGTGCGCGAGCACCCCGTCGATGATCCTGGCCAGCCCGTAGTCGAGCTCGCGGGCGGGGTCGGTGGCCGCCTGGTAGGTCTCACCGGCGGCGGTGCCGACCCGGTTGGCCAGCGGATAGTGGCTGTCCGCCATGACCTCGTTCAGCGTGTCGTAGTTGGCCTCCCACCACTCCGACTCGGTCATCCCGGTGACCTGCTCGGCGCGGCGCTTCATGAGCTCGCTGCGGGCGATGTTGCCCGCGAAACCGATCAGCACGGCGACCGTCTGGTCCATCTCCAGGTCGGAGAGCCCGAGACCGTCGACGGCCTGCAGCTGCCACTCGTAGCGGTCGCTCATGTTGGGCCCGAGCCAGGGGCGTACGTCCTGCACCTCGAGCAGCCACGGGTGGGCGCGGAGCTCGTCGTGGGCGAGGTTGGCGACCAGCTCGAGGCGCTTGCGCGGATCCTCCGGCAGTTCCGGCAGCTCGGCGCGGCCGGTCACCTGGTCGGCCATGAGCACCAGCAGCGCGTCCCGGTTGGGCACGTAGGAGTAGAGCGTCATCGCGCCCAGACCGAAGCGCTGGGCGATCGCGCGCATCGTCACCGCGGCGAGGCCCTCGGCGTCGGCGATGTCGATCCCGGCGTCGACGATCTCGTCGACGCTCACCTTCTGCTTGGGCCCACGCCTGGTCCTGGGCTCGTCGCGCACCCCGGTCCGATGGCGCCACAGCAGGCGCAGGGACGGGTCCGACTGGTCTGGCTGGTCCGGCACGTCGCTCATCGTAACCTCCTCCGAAATAATTTCGTACGTCGTACGGAACAAATGCTACAGTCGGTCCGTTGACATCTTCGTACGACGTACGAAATTGGAGGAACGTGTATGCCGAACGACGCGAAGCCGGTCCCGCCGCGCTGGCTCAAGCCGATGAACAAGGTCTTCATGACCCTGTCGAAGACCGGGCTCGGGATGAAGGAGCTGCCGGTGCTCACCGTGCCGGGCCGCGCGAGCGGCAAGCCCCGCAGCACCCCGCTCTCGGTCCTGGACCTGGACGGACGGCGCTACCTGCTCGAGGGTTTCCCAGGAGCTGACTGGGCCCGCAACGTACGTGCCGCCGCCGGCCGCGGCACCCTCCGGATCGGTAGGAACACCGAGGAGGTGCGCCTCGTGGAGGTGGAAGGGGACGAGGCGTTGACCGTGCTCCGGGTGTGGCCGGAACGGATGACGGACGGCGCGAAGATCATGCTCGACGCCGGCGTGGTCACCGCGGTGACGCCGGAGGCGTTCGAGGCGGTCGCGGGCCGCTGCGGCGTGTTCCGGATCGAGGTAGGCCGATGACCTCGACTCCCCTCTCCGCACGCGGCGTGCGCAAGCGCTACCGCGACACCCAGGCGCTCGACGGTCTCGATCTCGAGGTCGCCGCCGGCACCGTGCACGCCCTGCTCGGGCCCAACGGTGCCGGCAAGTCGACCGCGGTGAACGTCTTC
The DNA here is from genome assembly GCF_040302165.1 of Nocardioides sp. NPDC127503. Taxonomy (NCBI): domain Bacteria; kingdom Bacillati; phylum Actinomycetota; class Actinomycetes; order Propionibacteriales; family Nocardioidaceae; genus Nocardioides; species Nocardioides sp. NPDC127503. The sequence goes on from NZ_JBEORH010000010.1 coordinate 243,827, forward strand.
GCGACCCTGACCCGGCCCGATGCCGGCGAGGTGCGTGTCGGCGGCCACGATGCCGTACGCCACCCCGCCCGGGTCCGCTCCACGATCGGCCTGGTCGGGCAGAGCGCCGCGCTCGACGAGGCCCTCCACGGCCGGGAGAACCTGGTGATGTTCGGACGCCTCCATGGGTTGCCGAAGACCGATGCCGTACGTCGCGCCGGCGAGCTCCTCGACGCCTTCGGCCTCACCGAGGCCGGCGACCGGAAGGTCTCGGGATACTCCGGAGGGATGCGGCGGCGCCTCGACATCGCCGCCGGCCTGGTCACCCGTCCGCGGATCCTCTTCCTCGACGAGCCGACCACCGGGCTGGACCCACGCGGCCGCCACGAGGTCTGGGAGATGGTGCGGCAGGTGGTCGCCGACGGGACGACGGTGCTGCTGACCACGCAGTACCTGGACGAGGCCGACCAGCTCGCCGGCATGGTCACCGTGCTCGGCGCGGGCCGGGTGATCGCCGAGGGCACCCCGTCGGCGCTCAAGAGCGATCTGGGCGGCGACCGGGTGATCATCACCGCGACCGGCCCGGACGACCTCGCCCGGATGGCCGGGGTCCTCGGCTCCGCGGCCGTCGTCGACCCCGACCGGCTCGAGGTCACCGTCGAGGCCGGCGCGGCCGGCGGTGGCGCCGCGGTCGTGGAGGTCGTACGCACTCTCGACTCCGCCGGCGTCACCGTCGACGACGTGCTGCTGCGCAGACCGACCCTGGACGAGGTCTTCCTCCACCTGACCGCCCCCGACCACGTACTCGATCCTGAAGGAGCCGCCCGATGACCGATCTGACTTCAGGTATCTCTTCCACCCTGCGACAGACCTGGGTGATCACGCTCCGCGACCTCAAGCACTGGCAGCGCGAGCCATGGGGACCGGTCTTCGGGATCCTGTTCGCGATCATGATGCTGCTGATCTTCGGCTACCTGTTCGGCGGCGCGATCGAGATGCCGGGCGGCGGGACGTACCTGCCCTATCTGCTGCCCGGGGTGCTCGCGCTGACGATGATGTTCGGCATCGACGGCACCATGGCCGTGGTCACCGAGGACACCAAGCGCGGTGTCACCAACCGGTTCCGGTCGCTGCCGATGAGCGGGCTCGCGGTGCCGCTGGGGCGGGCCATCGCCGACCTTGGCAACTCGGCGGTCCAGCTGGGCGTGCTGATGCTCGGCGGGCTGCTGATCGGGTGGCGGATCGAGGGCTCGTTCCTCGAGGCGGCCGCCGCGGTCGGGCTCCTGCTCTGGCTGCGGCTGGCGATGCTGTGGCTGGGCATCTTCCTCGGGCTGACCCTGCGGATGGAGGGTGCGCTGACCATGGTGCAGGTGCTGGTGTGGCCGCTGGGGTTCTGCTCGAGCCTGTTCGTCTCGCCCGAGACGATGCCCGGCTGGCTCGGCTTCCTGGCCGCCTGGAACCCGGTCTCGGCGACCGCCACCGCCTGCCGCGACCTCTTCGGCAACCCGACCGGAATCACCTCCGGCGCGCTCGCCGACCACGCGACGCTCCTGGCCGTCGCCTGGCCCGCGGTCCTGCTGGCGATCTTCGTCCCACTCTCCGTCCGGGCGTTCCGGCGTTTGGGCTGAGGACAAGAGAACGGGCCTGGGAAGGCGATGCCTTCCCAGGCCCGTTGGCGAGTGGATGGGGTCAGGCAGTGGCCGGTTCGAGGCCGTCGGTCTCCTCAGCGGCCTTCTCCTTCGCCGGCGCGACGGCTCGGGTCAGCGACCCGAGTGCGAAGGCGACGAACAGCAGCACGACGCCGAGGCCCGCGACCAACGCCGAGAGACCGAAGGCGGTGACCGCGGTGAGCAGCGAGGCGCGCACGAAGGACGACTCCGCCGCGACTGCGCGGATCGGGTCCTCCTGGTCCAGCTCGGCGTACGTCTTGCCCTTGGTGATCCCCAGGGCGTGCTTCTCGACGGTGGCCGCCTGGGAGTAGGCCGAGAACGGGCCGTCGACGATGTCCCCTGCAAGGAAGGATGCGTCGTCGGCGACAGTGATCTCCTGCGCCTTCAGCTGGGTGTGGGCCATGTAGTAGCTGGCGGCGCCACTGGCGATGAACAGGAGGCCGAACAGCCCGATCAGGGGGCTCAGCAGCTTCGCGATCCGAGGTTTGCGGGTCATGCAGACTAAGGCTCACCTAACTTACCTTCGGATGAAAGGCCCGGAGGGTGTGATCTTCGACTACGTCACGCGCCGCTGCTCGGTATTGTGCCGGGGAAGGGCCGCGGCGCGGCCAATGACAACCGTCGGGAGAGCCGATGACGGAGACACTCGACCTCAGCGGACATCAGCGTTTGCGAGTGGTCGACTCGACGCCGGCGATGCTCGCACTTGAATCGACCTGGACGCCCGGTGGCGACCCGCCGCGGGCCCATTTCCATCCGTCCCAGGATGAGACCTTCGAGGTGCTCGATGGCGAGCTCACTGTCGACCTCGACGGCGTGCGGAGGGTGCTCGGGGCCGGTGACCGGATCGAGGTGCCGCGGCGCACCGTCCATCGGATGTGGAACGCCGGCGAAGTGCCCGCGCGGGCCACCTGGCAGGTGACCCCGGCGCTGCGTACCGTCGAGATGTTCCGGACGATCGATGCCGGTCCCTCCGCCGCCGGGCTGGTGCTGATGCTGTGGACCTTTCGACACGAGTTCCGGCTACCACTGCGTTCCCCGCGCTGAACCCGTCCAGATTTTTTTCGGGAGTTTTTCCGGGAACCTGTCGGATCGGTGTCGAGCCGTTCGTGGAGTGAGTGAGAAGCGGCCAGACGGACCGCGACAAACCACCACAGGACGAGAGGCACCATCATGAGCACCAGCACCTACACCCAGGCCACGACCTCCACCCGCGGTCAGTTCGCAGCGCGGATGCCCGTCTGGCTCGTCAGCGTCGCCGCCGTCCTCGTCGGCGCGCTGGTCACCGGCGTCTACGAGTTCGCCGCCCGCGCGGTCGGGATCCCGTTCAACGTCGCCCTACCCGGCACCGGCATGGAGCCCGCCGCGATCCCCGCGACCGGGCTCGCCTGGGCCGTCGCCGAGCTCGGTCTGATCGGCATCATCATCGCCGTCTGCCTGGCCCGCTTCGCCAAGCGTCCGCGCTCGACGTGGAACCGCACCGCCTGGACCCTCACCGCCCTCTCGTGCGTCCCGAGCCTGATCGCCGTCACCGACTCCTACGCCACCAACATCATGCTGGTGATCTCCCACCTCGTCGCCGCAGCGGTGATCGTCCCCGCCATCGCCGCCCGGCTGGCGGAGCGGAACCCGCGTCGCGCCTGAGGTCCTGCGTACGTCAGCCCGGTGGTCGGCGAGCGATGATCAGCTCGCCGACACCGGGCATCGGCGTCGTCTCGACCGTGAACCCGGCGTTGGCCAGGTCCGCGAAGAGCGCCAGGTTGGGATGAGTGCGGTAGTACATGACGAACTTCGGCCGCCACACCGCGTTGCGCACCCGCATCACCAGGTCGAACCCGGAGAGCAGCCAGTACGCCGGATGGGTCGGCCCCGGCGCCCGGCTGACCGGCAGCGCGAACACCCCGCCCGGCCGCAGCGCCCGATGGATGCCGTCGAAGAGCTCCGGCCGCTCCTCCGGCAGAAAGTGCCCCAGCGCCCCGAAGCTCACCACCAGGTCGTACGCAGCCTCGAACGGCAGCGCGCGAGCATCCGCCCGCACCAGGTCGGCGTCGGGGTGAGCGGCCCTGGCCTGCTCGAGCATCCCCACGCTGAAGTCGACCCCTGTCGGCCGCTCCACGGTCGCCTCCGCGAGCAGCTCCAACCCGGCCCCGGTGCCGGTGCACACATCGAGGCCACGCTCGAACGGCCCGTACTCCCGCAGCGCGGTGATGGTCGCGGCGAGCAACCAGTCCGGCGTCCGGAACGGCGTCGCGTCGAACTTCGGCGCCAGCAGGTCGTAGCCCTGCTCCACCGACGACAGGGCCTGCACCATCAGCTCACGAAACGTCGGCCCCTGCATACTCTGACCGTAGCGCTCGGTCGACTCTCGAGTGTGCGAACTCATGCGGGCCAACGCCCCGTTGCTGGACACTGATGACATGACCCCCACTCGGCGAGCCCTCACCTTCGGGTCCTACTGGATCATCGGCGTCGTCGCCTTCGCCGTACTCCTCGCGCCGTACGAGCTCACCTGGCGTGCTCATGCGGACATTCCTGCCGTTCTCACCACAGCACCGGGCGCAGGATCGGACTCGCTCGGTTGGGTGGTGTACGCGCTCGTCACCATCGCCATCCCGCTCATCGGCGGGACCATCGGCGGCCGCGTGGTCGCGGCGCCCTTCTCCGACGCGCCCACCTCGGTCCGCACCCAACTGGCGGCTTATGCGGGTGGCGCAATCGTGTCGATCTGCGCCGGATGGGTGACCCTCATCGCCAGCGCCCTGACCTTCTCCGCCATCCCGCCGCGCACGACCCTGGCGGATGCGACCTACGCCTTCATCGTCTGGACCGCCTACGCAGCGGTCGCCCTCGCAGTGGCGAGGTCGGCCGCCCGGCGCAACGCCAGGCTCGCTATGGCGTGACCGTTGCCTCTGCTAGAACCGCGCTATCAGGCAGGAGTCGCCGCACGCCGTCGGGAAGTCCGTCCAGCCGCGGGATGCCAGGACACGCGCGATGCTCTGCGCGGTTCGGCATGGCGTCTCGAAGACCTGGTGCCAACGGAGTCGCGCGGTGACACTGCCCGTGGCGGCGAGATCATCGAGCACTCGGTCGGCATCACGCGCCTGGTCGCGCCAGGTGTCATGCCCCAACGCTCCGTCGAGCTCAACAATCAGCCCGTACGCCACGTACTCCACGTCTCGGAACTGGTTGCCCATCGGCGTCGCCCGCACCGTCTGTAATTCGGACCGTGGCAGCCCGTGGACGCGCTCGACCTTGGTGAGATAGCCGTGCTCGAGCACGGAATTCGTGCCGGACTCCAGATCGTCGATGATCCTGGCGATCCAGGCGCGGCGGCGCAGGGACGGGAAGCGACTCAGCGCCCCACGGAGTGAGCCGGCGGTGACGTAAGCCCGCCCGGCGACGTCGGCGAGACTGGCGATCGCGTCGATCTCCGAACGGGCGTCGTGCGCCATCGCCAGAGCGTTGTCGTCCAACTTCAGGCGAGGAGGGACGCCTCCGTGGGCATGAGTCTCGAGGTTGGTGAGGCGGTGGATCACGATGCCGGGCTGAGGCACAACTCTCCGGGTCTGGTCGATCGCGACATGGATCGGGTCCAGGACCATCCCGGGCACCATCGGCCGCTCCGTGCGGGGTGCCTCTACGCTCGGGCCACACACGTACGCGGGCGCGGCATAGAGGACGGCTGCCCAAGCGCGCTGATGCCAGGTGAGCGGACCGGTGTGATCGACGTACACCCGCGGATGCACCCGCACGATCTCCTTGCGCCGCTGCATTCTGATCATGTCGGCGCGCGTCAGCCCACCGGCCGCGAGCTGCGCATGACTGAGCACACCATCCTGCTGACGTCGCTGTGCCTCCATCAGCCGCTCTGCGTGCTCTCGCTCGCCCATGGATTCCGAGATGTCCACACCACAGTTATCGCACGCGACGACTCCAGGATGAGAACCCCTAGGAGGGTGAGTCATGCCCCGCGTGACTCACCCTCCTAAGGTCGCCTACCGGCTGCGAGTAGATGGTTGGAGAGGTCGTGGACTCCTCGTTGCCCGGCCACGGCGCGCGCCACAGTCAGCGCGGCCGAGTAGACCTCTGGGTCGATCTCGGTCAGCTGTTCCAAGGCCAAGCCGGCAGGTCCTTCGACACCCACCACCTCGACCTGCAGCAATCCAGACTCACTCAACTCGGCTGCCAACTCGGCACCGGTGTGGAAATGTCCGCCCGGGAATCGTCCGCCGGCGGGCGCGACTCCACGCCCGATCAGGTCTTCCCACCCACGCGGCAATCCAGCCCCGCCGGTGATCGCCGCGAGCCTCGCCAGTCTCGGAATCGCGGCAGCGAAGACCCACCCTCCAGGTCGCACCACCCGGATCGCCTCATGCAGCACCCGCAGTCGGTCCTCACGGTCGGCCAGGTGGTAGAGCGGACCGAGGAGCAGCACCACGTCCAGACTGCTGTCCTCAAAGGGCAGCCCCCGCGCGTCGCCGACCAGGGCCTCGAAAGTGCCGAACGTCCGCGCTCGATCAACCTGGTCGATGACCGGGTCCAGAAGCGTGACCTGATGCCCAGCAGACGCAAGCGCCGCGGCATGGACCCCGGTCGCGCCGCCGACATCTGCTATCCGCGATCCCGCTGGGATCCGCTCGGCAATGAGCTCCTGCGTACGCTCGAACTCCAGAACCCCCTGGGCCGATCTGCTGGTCAGCCGAGCTCCCTCGTCCCAGTCGAGGCCACCGTAGTAGGCCTGGATCTGCCGATCGATGTCCTCCTGGCTGGCCACGCTCGCACACTATCGACCGCGCGCCTCCCGCGGGAGAAACCTTAGGAGGGTGAGTCACGCCCGGCGTGACTCACCCTCCTAAGGTTCAACAGGATCAGGCCTTCGCTACCGCGATCTGGGCCTTTTCGCCGTCGCCCAGGTCGACCGGGTTACCCTCGAGCGAGTCGACCACGTCGTACGTCGTGGCGAGGGTCTCGCGGGAGATCAGGTCGGCGTGGGTGGTGGCGGCCTGGCGTACGGTCTCGGAGCCGGCCACCGAGAGGGTGATGCGGTCCTCGACGTTGAGGCCGGAGTCCTTGCGGGCCTGCTGGACCGCGCGGATCAGGTCGCGGGCGAGGCCCTCGGCGGCGAGCTCGGGGGTGACGACCGTGTCCAGGACGATGAAGCCACCAGCGAGCATCGAGACGGCGATGTCGTCGGAGGCGGCGCCGGCGACGGTCTCGAGGGTGTATTCACCCTCCTCCAGCGTCAGCCCACCGGCAACGACAACGCCGGACTCGTCGACCGACCAGTCACCGGACTTGGAGCCCTTGATGGCCTTCTGGACGTCCTTGCCCAGGCGCGGCCCGGCGGCGCGGGCGTTGACGGCGAGCTTCTGCTCGATGCCGTAGGTGCCGGCCTCCTCCGAGTCGGCGGCGAGCAGCCGGACGGACTTGACGTTGACCTCGTCGGCGACGATCTCCTCGAAGCCGGCGATGTCGGCACCGACCACGGTGAGACCACCGAGCGGCAGGCGGTTGCGGAGCTTGCGTGCCTTGCGCAGGGCGGAGGTCGAGGAGCAGACGGAGCGTACGGCGTCCATTCGGGCGACCAGGTCGGCGTCGGCCGGCAGGTCCTCGACGACCGGGTAGTCGGCCAGGTGCACCGAGCGGCCACCGGTCAGACCGCGCCAGATCTCCTCGGTGGTCAGCGGCAGCAGCGGTGCGACCAGGCGGGTCACCGTCTCCAGCACCGTGTAGAGGGTGTCGAAGGCGGCCTTGTCCTCGTTCCAGAACCGCTCGCGGCTACGCCGGATGTACCAGTTCGTGAGCACGTCGATGAAGCGCTGGGTCGCCTCGCAGGCCTCGGCGACGTAGTAGTCGTCCATCGCGGAGGTCATCTCGGCGACGTAGTCGCGCAGCTTGGCCAGGACGTAGCGGTCCAGCGGGTCCTCGGATGCCGTGGAGCCGGTGGTCTCGAGATCAGCCGCGTTGGCGTAGAGCTGGAAGAAGTACCAGCTGTTCCACAGCGGGATCATCACCTGGCGTACGGAGTCCCGGATTCCCTGCTCGGTGACGACAAGGTTGCCGCCGCGAAGGATGGGCGAGGACATCAGGAACCAGCGCATCGCGTCGGCGCCGTCGCGGTCGAAGACCTCGTTGACGTCGGGGTAGTTGCGCAGGCTCTTGGACATCTTCTGGCCGTCGGAGCCCAGCACGATGCCGTGGCTGATGCAGCTCGAGAACGCCGGGCGGTCGAAGAGCGCGGTCGCCAGGATGTGCAGGGTGTAGAACCAGCCGCGGGTCTGGCCGATGTACTCGACGATGAAGTCGCCCGGGAAGTGGTGCTGGAACCACTCCTCGTTCTCGAACGGGACATGGTTCTGCGCGAACGACATCGACCCGGAGTCGAACCAGACATCGAGTACGTCGGAGACCCGGCGCATCATCGACTTGCCGGTCGGGTCGTCCGGGTTGGGACGGACCAGGTCGTCGACGTACGGACGGTGCAGGTCGGGGTTGCCCTCGGCGTCCTTCGGCAGGGTGCCGAAGTCGCGCTCCAGCTCGGCGAACGAGCCGTAGACGTCCAGGCGCGGGTTGGCCGGGTCGTCGGACTTCCACACCGGCACCGGCGAGCCCCAGAAGCGGTTGCGGGTGATCGACCAGTCGCGGGCGTTCTCCAGCCACTTGCCGAACTGGCCGTCCTGGATGTGCTCGGGCACCCAGCGGATCTGCTGGTTGAGCTCGAGCATCCGGTCCTTGATCTTGGTGACCTCGACGAACCAGCTCGAGACACCTTTGTAGATCAGCGGCTGACGGCAGCGCCAGCAGTGTGGGTAGGAGTGGTTGTAGGACTCGCGGCGCAGCAGGATCGTGCCGGCGGTCACCGATCCCCCGGCCTCGCCGCGGGTGACCGCCTTGAGGTGGTCGATGATCTGCAGGTTGGCGTCGAAGACCTGGACACCGGCGTAGTCGACCACCGGCGCGGTGAAGCGTCCGTCCTTGCCGACCGGCATGACCGCCTCGATGTTCTCGCGGTCGGTCACCTCCTTGTCGACCTCACCGAACGCACCGGCGGTGTGGACGACCCCGGTGCCGTCCGTGGTGGTGACGGCGTCGTCGGCGGCCACGACTCGGAAGGCGTTCTGGTGCCCGGCGTAGTAGGAGAACGGCGGGGTGTAGCTGCGGCCGAGCAGCTCGGAGCCCTTGTAGCGGCCCAGGACCGTCGCCTCGTCCGCCTCCGGGAAGAGCTCCTTCTGGTACGCCGCGAGGCGAGCCTCCGCGAGGACGTACTTGGCCGTCTTGTCGGTGCCCGGGACCGGGCCCTCGACCACGGCGTAGTCGATGTCGGAGCCGACCATGACGGCGAGGTTGGACGGGAGGGTCCACGGCGTGGTGGTCCAGATCAGGATGTGGGCGCCGTCGAGGACCTCGTCCTCACCGGTGGCGTCGAGCGCGTAGCCCACGGTGACCGCCGGGTCCTGGCGGTCCTTGTAGACGTCGTCGTCCATCCGCAGCTCGTGGTTGGACAGCGGCGTCTCGTCCTGCCAGCAGTAGGGCAGGACGCGGAAGCCCTCGTAGACCAGGCCCTTGTCATAGAGCGTCTTGAAGGCCCAGATCACCGACTCCATGTAGTCGGGGTTGAGGGTCTTGTAGTCGTGGTCGAAGTCCACCCAGCGCGCCTGGCGGGTGACGTAGTCGCGCCACTCCCCGGTGTACTTCAGCACCGAGGCGCGGCTGGCCGCGTTGAACTTGTCGATGCCCATCTCGACGATCTCGTCGGTCGTCTTCAGGCCGAGCTGGCGCATCGCCTCGAGCTCGGCGGGCAGGCCGTGGGTGTCCCACCCGAAGCGCCGCTCGACGCGCTTGCCGCGCATCGTCTGGTAGCGCGGGACGATGTCCTTCACGTAGCCGGTCAGCAGGTGGCCGTAGTGCGGCAGGCCGTTGGCGAACGGCGGGCCGTCGTAGAAGACGAACTCGTTCTCGCCGTTCTCGCCGGCGTCACGGTTGTCGATGCTCGCCTGGAAGGTCCCGTCCTTCTTCCAGTAGTCGAGAATCTGCGTCTCGATCTCCGGGAAGCGTGGGCTGGCCGGGACTGTGGCTGAGTTGACCTTCGGATAGGCCATCGACGCATCTCCTGCTGGGTGGTAGTGGGTTGTCTTCACCACAGGGACGATCTTTCGACCGCGGTACCACCCTGCTTGTCCTGGTCGGCCACGCTCCACCGGTGGTTGAGCTTGTCGAAACCAGGGCCACTCATTCTCGGCTGTGACGGGCCACTCCCGCCGGGTTCTACTTGCCCGAAGGCTTTCTTCCCGGGGCTCGCCGCTGATGACGGCTCGAACGCCTGTAAGGAAGAGAGTACGCCGCCCGGCGCCCGCCACGCGAACCCGATTACACCGCGCGCCACATCCGCACGTGCGGACCGATCTCCGGGTCGTCCCACGGCTCACCGATCTCGACGAACCCGGCCCTCGCGTAGAAGGCGGCTGCCGGCGTACGCGCGTTGCACCAGACCAGCCCGCCACCCTCGGCTGCGACATGCTCAAGCGCCGCCTGCAGCACCTCGGCTCCGACACCCTGGCCACGCCACCCGTCCGCCGTCGCCATCCCCCGGATCCGCCACCCCTTCCCAGGGTGTTCGGGCAGGTCAGGGCACCCTTCGGGAAAGAGCCCGACGCACCCGATCAGACTCCCGTCCACATCCAGTGCCGCGTACGTCGCAACCTCGGGACCGTCATCCCCCGGCACCCTCGCCGCCTCCGGCGGCCCAGCGTTGCGCAACACCTTCGCCCGCAACGGATACGTCTCCTCAACCGCCACCCGGCGCACTGTGATCACGTCGCGACCATATCGGCGTGCGGACCCCTCGTCGGCGCACCTGGCAGGATGCGCGCATGAGTCTGATTCGCTACGAGTACGCCGATGGTTGCGCCCGCATCACGATGACCAACCCGGACCGGGGCAACGTCTTCAAGCCCGAGGCGGGCGCGGAGATGCTGGCGGCGATCCTGCGGGCGAAGGCGGACTCGGCGCGGGTGATCGTGCTGGCGGCGGAGGGGAAGTACTTCTCCGTCGGTGGTGACCTCGCCGGGTTCGCGGCCGCCGACGACCTCGGGCCGTTCATCCTCGAGCTCGCCGAGGGCGCCAACCGGATCATCACCGAGCTCGTCCGCTGCGACGCCATCGTGGTCAGCGCGGTCCAGGGCACTGCTGCTGGGGTCGGGTTCCCGCTGGCCGCGGCCGCCGACATCGTGATCGCGGCCGACAAGGCGAAGTTCAGCCTGGCCTACGCCAAGGTCGGGCTCTCGGTCGACGGCGGCGGGTCGCTCCTCGTACACACTCTGGGCCTGCACCGGGTGCTGCGGCTGACCCTGCTGGGCGACATGCTCTCCGCGACCGAGGCGCTCGAGGCCGGGCTGGTCGCTCGCGTCGTACCGGCCGATGACCTCGCCGCCACGGTGGACGAGGTCGTCGCGACCCTCCTCGCAGGCTCCCCCGAGGCGCTGGCGAGCACCAAGCACCTGGTCCGCGACGTCGCCGACCCCAATCCCGAGTCGGCGCTGCGGCGCGAGGCGCAGTCCATCTCCGCGCTCGGTGGCTCGGCCTCGGGACGCGAGGGCATCAACGCATTCCTGGAGAAGCGGCCGCCCAGCTTCACCGGCTGAAGTCATCGGCGACTGAAATCATTTGGCGCGGGGACTCTCGTTCCGCGAGGGTGAGCCCATGAGCAGCGATCAGCGACAGGTGGGGTTCGGCGGCATCTGGCTTCCCGAGGGCGAGGACCCGCGCCACCAGGACCAGCCGGCCGTCGGCGAGCTGGCGACGTACCGCGACTACCTGCGCCACTACCGGCTCACCCTCGAGCTCAAGTGCGAGGACCTCGGTCCGGAGGACCTGGTCAAGCAGAGCGTGCCGCCGAGCGACCTGAGCCTGCTCGGGCTGATCCGTCACATGGCGCGGGTCGAGCAGAGCTGGTTCCAGCGGGTGCTGAAGGAGAACCTCGACCTGCCGCGGCTCGACGCCGACGACCCCACCGGCGGGTTCCACAAGGTGGAGCCGACCCAGGAGTCGGTCGACGAGGCGTTCGCGAGCTGGCGTGAGCAGGTCGCGGCGGCCGACGAGTGGCTCGACTCGATCGACGACTCGATGCTCGGCGAGACCCGGGACGTCGGCCGCGGCGACGAGCCGACCAGCATCCGCGACATCCTGGTCCACATGATCGAGGAGTACGCCCGCCACGCAGGTCACGCCGACCTGCTGCGAGAGGTCATCGACGGGCGTACCGGGCAGTAGCCCCTCCCCCGCCCAACAAGCAGTTTCCTGAGACTAGGCTGAGACAGCGGTCACAACGACCGTAAACCGTGCTGAATCAGAGGGAGACCATGTCGACGTCGACCGCCAACCCCACCAGCTCGGGCCCAGGGTCCGGGCCCAACACGCCCCGTAATTGGAGGGCCATCGGCATCTGGACCGCCGTCGCTGTCGTCGGCGCCGTCTGCTGGGCCATGCTCGCCCTGTCCCGAGGCGAGGAGGTCTCGGCACTGTGGATCCTGTTCGCCGCGCTGGCCTCGTACGCGATCGCCTACCGGTTCTACTCGAAGTTCATCGCCAACAAGGTGCTGAAGGTCGATGACACCCGGGCCACCCCGGCCGAGCGGCTGGAGAACGGGCAGGACTTCGACGTCACCGACCGGCGAGTGCTCTTCGGGCACCACTTCGCCGCGATCGCCGGCGCCGGCCCGCTGGTCGGCCCGGTGCTGGCCGCGCAGATGGGTTACCTGCCGGGCACGATCTGGATCATCGTCGGCGTCATCCTCGCCGGTGCTGTGCAGGACATGGTCGTGATGTTCTTCTCGATGCGCCGCGACGGCAAGAGCCTCGGTCAGATGGTGCGTGAGGAGATCGGCACCGTCGCCGGCGTGGCCGCACTGATCGCCGTCTTCGCGATCATGATCATCATCCTGGCGGTGCTCGCGCTGGTCGTCGTCAATGCGCTCGCGGAGTCGCCGTGGGGTGTCTTCTCGATCGGTCTCACCATCCCGATCGCGCTCTTCATGGGCTTCTACCTGCGCTACCTGCGCCCCGGCCGCGTCAGCGAGGTGACCGTCATCGGCGTCGCGCTGCTGCTGCTGGCCATCATCGGTGGTGGGTACGTCGAGGAGATGGGCCTGGCCAACGCCCTGACCCTCTCCCACGAGACGCTGGTGATCTGCCTGGTCGTCTACGGTTTCGTCGCCTCGATCCTCCCGGTGTGGATGCTGCTCACCCCGCGTGACTACCTCTCCACCTTCATGAAGGTGGGCGTCATCGTGCTGCTGGCCGTCGGCCTGGTCCTCGCGGCCCCGGCGCTGCAGAACGAGGCCATCACCGACTTCGCCACCAACGGCGAGGGTCCGGTCTTCGCCGGCAAGCTGTTCCCGTTCGTCTTCATCACCATCGCCTGCGGCGCCCTCTCCGGCTTCCACGCGCTCATCGCCTCCGGCACCACGCCGAAGATGGTCGCCAAGGAGTCGCAGGTCCGCATGATCGGCTACGGCGGCATGCTGATGGAGTCGTTCGTCGCGATCTCCGCCCTCATCGCCGCCTCCGTGATCGACCAGGGCATCTACTTCTCGATGAACGCCTCCTTGGGCGCCACGGGCGGCACCCCGGAGACCGCCGCCGCCTTCGTCAACGGGCTCGGCTTCACGATCACCCCGGCCGAGCTCCAAGCCGCTGCGGACAGTGTCGAGGAGACGATCATCTCCCGCACCGGTGGCGCCCCGACCCTGGCGTTCGGGATGTCGCTGATCTTCACCGAGGCGTTCGGTGGCGGCCTGGCCGCCTTCTGGTACCACTTCGCGATCATGTTCGAGGCGCTCTTCATCCTGACCGCCGTCGACGCCGGCACCCGCGTGGGCCGATTCATGCTCCAGGACACGATCGGCAACGTCTGGAAGCGCTACGCCGACACCTCCTGGCGGCCGGCGGCCTGGTCGGCCTCCGCGCTGGTCGTACTGGCCTGGGGCTACATGCTCTGGATCGGCGTCGGTGACCCGCTCGGCGGGATCAACCAGCTCTTCCCGCTCTTCGGCATCGCCAATCAGCTGCTCGCCGCGATCGCCCTGACCCTGGCCACGGTGCTGATGTTCAAGCACGGTCTGGCCAAGTTCGCCTGGGTGCCTGGCATCCCGCTGGTCTGGGACCTCATCGTCACCATGACGGCGAGCTGGCAGAAGGTGTTCAGCGACAACCCCGCGATCGGCTACTTCGCCCAGGCCTCTGCCGCACGCGAGGCACGCGACGCCGGTGAGCTCTACGGGGTCGCGAAGACCCCCGCGGACGTCGACCAGATCATCTACAACTCGACCCAGAGCGGCATCCTGCAGGCAGCGTTCGCGCTGCTGGTGATCGTGATCGTCGCCGGTGCCGCGGTGACTGTGGTCAAGGCGATCCGCGCCGGCGGGCTGCCGACCACCGAGGTCCCGAAGGTCGAGTCGAAGATCGTCGCGCCCTCCGACTTCTTCGCGACCAAGGAGGAGAAGGAAGCCGTACGCGAGTGGGAAGCCTCCCAGAAGACGCCGGTCTCATGAGTGTGCTCGCTGAGCGTGTCTCCGGCGCCTGGCGGCTGCTCCGCCAGGCGACCGGGGAGGCGAAGTGGGACGAGTACGTCGCCCGGTGCGAGCGCGAGGGCGTCGAGCCGATGAGCCGGCGCGCGTTCGAACGTCACCGAGCCGACGAGAAGGAGCACAACCCTCAGGCCCGCTGCTGCTAGCGGCCTAGCGGGGGCTGTCGTCGGCGAAGGCGGCGTCGAGCCAGGCGTAGACCTGCGAGTCACCTCGGGTGACGAGCAGGACCACCTGCTTCTCGGCGTCGCTCACCGGCTTGCCGTTGATCCAGCTGCGGACGATGTCGGAGGCGGCGCGGCGTACGACCTCCACGCCCTTGGCCATCGCCCACTCCGGCGCCGGGTGACCCTTGCTGGTCGCCACGCCGGGGATCTCCAGGGTCCAGGTGTCGTCCTCGGCCTGGAGGAGCTGGGGCATCGGCAGCGCACTCTTCTTGCTCACCCGCTCATGTTCGCACGTCGAGACCGTCGATAAGGGACCACTCAGGCTCGGCCATTAGACTGCGCCCCGTGACGAATGCAGCTTGGGGCTTCGGCCTCGTGACGTACGCCGCCGACAACTCTGTGCTCGACGTGTGGTTCCCCGCGCCGCAGCTGGGCGAGAAGCCCGCCGACGCCACCGCGCCGGCCGAGCTGACCGCGCTCGAGGGCGCCGACGAGGTGCGTCAGGTCACCCAGCGGGTCGCTCTCGTCGAGGTCAAGGACCTCGAGACCGCGCCCGAGACCACCGAGGACGTCTGGCTGCGACTCCACCTCCTCTCCCACCGCCTCGTGCAGCCGCACGGGCAGAACCTCGACGGCATCTTCGGCCTCCTCACCAACGTTGTGTGGACCAGCGCCGGCCCGTGCGCCGTCGAGGGCTTCGAGCTCACCCGCGCCCGGCTGCGCGCCGCAGGCCAGCACGTGACCGTCTACGGCGTGGACAAGTTCCCGCGGATGGTCGACTACGTCGTCCCGAGCGGCATCCGGATCGGCGACGCCGACCGCGTCCGCCTCGGCGCCCACCTGGCCTCCGGCACCACCGTGATGCACGAGGGCTTCGTCAACTTCAACGCCGGCACGCTCGGCGCCTCGATGGTCGAGGGCCGGATCTCCGGCGGTGTCGTCGTCGGCGACGGCTCCGACGTCGGTGGCGGCGCCTCGATCATGGGCACCCTCTCCGGTGGCGGCAAGGCCGTCATCTCCATCGGCCAGCGCTGCCTGCTCGGTGCCAACTCCGGCATCGGCATCTCCCTGGGCGACGACGCCGTCGTCGAGGCAGGGTGCTACGTGACGTACGGGACCAAGGTCACGCTTCCCGACGGCACCGTGACGAAGGCCGGCGAGCTCTCGGGCGCCTCCAACATCCTCTTCCGCCGCAACTCGGTCAGCGGCGCCATCGAGGCAGTTCCGTGGAAGGGCGAGGGCATCGAGCTCAACGCCGCCCTCCACGCCAACTGACGTCTCACCGAAGAGTGCTGAGTTGAAGAAGCTTCTCACCGCCCTGGTGGTGCTCAGCGTGATCGCCGGCGGCATCTACTGGGTCGTCCAGGCCGCCACGGACAAGCTGGACTCGATCCTCCCCGACCTGCAGCAGTGCACGGCGGTCGCGGGTGAGTACGAGGCGCGCTTCGACCCGGAGCAGATGGGCAACGCCGCCGTCATCACCGCGCTCGGGCTCAAGCGCGGCCTGCCCGCGCGGGCCGCCACGATCGCGATCGCGACCGCGATCCAGGAGTCGAAGCTCTACAACATCAGCCACGGTGACCGGGACTCGCTCGGCCTCTTCCAGCAGCGCCCGTCGATGGGCTGGGGCACCGAGGAGCAGGTCCAGGACCCCGTCTACGCCACCAACAAGTTCTACGACGCGCTCGTGAAGATCGAGGGCTACGAGGACATGGTGGTCACCGAGGCGGCGCAGGAGGTGCAGCGCTCGGCCTACCCCGAGGCGTACGCCGACCACGAGGGCGAGGGCCGCGCCATCGCCTCCGCGATCAGCGGCTACTCCCCCGCCGCGCTGACCTGCCGGATCGACGAGCCCGAGGCCGGCTCCGGCAAGCCCCAGGCCACCAAGACCGAGGTCAACCAGCTGCTCGGCCAGATGGTCGGCCGCGCCCGGGTCGACGGCACCACCGTGATCATCCCCGTCGACGCCGGCGAGACCGGCCAGCGCAACGGCTGGGCCGTCGCCCACTACGTACTCGCCCGGGCCAGCGAGTTCGGTGCCACCTCCATCGCCTACGACGGCCGCACCTGGTCCGCCGGCAAGAACGAGGAGTGGGCCGCCACTCCCAAGGTCACCGGCGACCAGATCGTCGTCACCCTCGCCTGACTCCACCAGCCGAGGCGTCACCCGCGTCGGCCGAGGCGTCACCCCGGTCGGCCGAGATGGCACGTGGGTGCCCACTCGGCCGACGTACGTGACGCCTCGGCCTCAGTCGGCTACGTCGACGTGCACGTGGTCGCGGTGCTCGAGGATGGCCTGGTCGCCGCCGCGGGGCGGGACCTCGTAGTCACGCCAGCCGGCGCCGGAGCGGAACTTGGTCCAGATGCGGTCGTCGTAGATGACGGTCTCGATGTCGAGGCGGTCGGCGTTGGCGACGAGATAATGCGCCAGGGACCAGCCCTTGATGTTGTTGGGGGCGTTGATCGGCCGGAAGAAGTAGTCGACCGCGCGCCCCTCGTAGTGGGCCGAGCCGACCATGTGCCCGGTGGTCACACCGCCGGGCTGGAAGCCGCCGTCGGGGAGGCCCCCGTAGACGTTGCGTACGTCATCGCGCAGCGCCTCCGCACGCGAGGTGAGCCCGGCGCCGCTGAGCCTGTCCGGGACCTCCTCGGCGCTGCCCTTGACGACGCACGAGAACGCCTCGGGAGTGTTGCCGGTCAGCGCCGAAGCCAGGGCCCGCGCCTCGGGCTCGGCGTCGCGGTAGCCGTCGCGCGAGCCGTCGCTGATCTGCTGGGCGACGCCAGGGACGGACTGCTGGCGGTAGTCGGCGACGCCGGAGAGGCGGTCGTAGAGGCCGGCCGCCTTCGCCGGGTCCCGTTCGAGCGAGTGGTCGGCGATCTCGACCGCCAGTACGACGGAGGCCGCGCGGGCGGGGAGCCCGCGACGTACGGCCTGGGCGGCGATCGCAGAGGCACGTTCGGCCTTCTCGGAGGAGAGGTCGTAGGTCTCGCCCTCGGAGGTGACGGTGCAGGACTCGCGGGCGAGGACCGGGATGCCGCCGACACCGACGCCGAGGAGCCGCAGGCCGGCGAAGACCAGGGCTACGGCGATCACGACGCCCAGGATGATGAGGTGCTTGCGCACCGGCCGCAGCTGCTTCCGGGCTTCCCGCGCCGACTTACGCAGCGCCTCGCGTGCCGGCTCCGGGAGCCTCGGCCCGGAAGGGCCCGATGCGGGAGGCGGACCCGGGGGCGGGATGGTCGGTGGGCCCGTCGGGGTCCCCGGCTGTGCGCTCACTCCACCAATCTTCACGTATGGGGCAAACCCCGGCCGGCTACGCCGCGAGGCGGGAGACCGCCGCGTCGACGCGCTCGTCGGTGGCGGTGAAGGCGATGCGTACGTGCTGGCTGCCGGCGCGGCCGTAGAAGGTGCCGGGAGCGGCGAGGATGCCGCGCTCGGCCAGCCATTCGACGGTGTCCCAGCAGTCCTCGTCACGGGTCGACCACAGGTAGAGGGATGCCTCGGAGTGGTCGATACGGAAGCCGGCCGACTCCAGCGCCGTCTTGAGCTTGGTGCGCCGGGCGGCGTAGCGGGCGTGCTGCTCCTTGGCGTGCTGGTCGTCGGCGAGCGCCGTCACCATGGCGGCCTGCTGCGGGCCGGGCATCATCAGGCCGAGGTTCTTGCGGACCGCGAGGAGCTCGCCGAGGACCGAGGCGTCACCAGCGACGAAGGCCTCGCGGTAGCCCGCGAGATTGGAGCGCTTCGAGAGCGAGTGGACGGCCAGGATGCCCTCGTACGAACCGCCACAGACGTCCGGGTGGAGCACCGAGATCGGCGAGGCCTCCCAGGCGCACTCGATGTAGCACTCGTCGGAGATCAGCAGCGTGCCGCGCTCGCGCGCCCACTCGACCGTCTTACGCAGGTGCTCGACCGGGAGTACCCGGCCGCTCGGGTTGGAGGGCGAGTTGATCCACAGGATCTTCGGCGCCTTCGGGCCCAGAGCGACCAGCGAGTCGGTGGCGACGGTGTCGGCGCCGACGAGAGCCGCGGAGACCTCGTACGTCGGGTAGGCGAGCTCCGGGTAGGCGACCAGGTCACCCTGTCCGACGCCGAGGTGCAGCGGCAGCGATCCGATCAGCTCCTTGGAGCCGATCACCGGCAGCACGTTGTCCAGCCCGAGGCCGTCGATCCCGTGGTTGCGCGCAAGCCAGTCGATGGCGGCCTGACGCACCGCGGGAGTGCCGACCGTGGTCGGGTAGCCCGGTGAGTCGGCAGCCTCGGCGAGGGCCTTCTGGATCACCGCGGGCGTCGGGTCGACCGGCGTGCCGATCGAGAGGTCGACCAGCCCACCGGCGTGCGCCGACGCCTTCTCCTTGAAGGGAGCGAGCTTGTCCCAGGGGAAGTCAGGCAGCCGCTGCGAGACCGGGATCGAGGCCGGCATCAGTCCTGGTTCTGCGGGGGCAGCGCGGCGACGAACGGGTGGTCCTTGTCGATCTCACCCATGCGGGCGGCACCACCGGGCGAACCGAGGTCGTCGAAGAACTTGACGTTGGCGTCGTAGTACTCCTTCCACTCCTCCGGGGTGTCGTCCTCGTAGAAGATCGCCTCGGGCGGGCACACCGGCTCGCAGGCGCCACAGTCGACACACTCGTCGGGGTGGATGTAGAGCATCCGCTTGCCTTCGTAGATGCAGTCCACCGGACATTCGTCGACGCAAGCCTTGTCCTTCACGTCAACACAGGGCTGGGCGATGACGTACGTCATTCGGGGCTCCTCCAAGCGGGGTATCACGAAAGTCAGAGGGGCACGACTGGCCCTTCAGGGAACAGCCTAGTATCCCCACGTGCCTGCTCATCTCCTGGGACCACATGTCGTCGGCAAGCGGATCGTCATCCGTCGCCTCGTGCCCGGCGAGACCGGCCCCACCGGCGGTCCCGCCTTCACCGACATCCTCGGAGTCTGTACGTCCTGGGCCGACGGCACCGCGGTCATCGAGCGTGAGTCCGGGGAGCGGGTGAGCGTGCCCGTCGCCGAGATCGTCTCCGGCAAACCAGTGCCGCCACGGCCGAACGTACGGCTCCGGATCGGGGTACGCGAGGCCGAGCTGCTCAGCGCCGCGATCTTCCCCGGCACCACCTCGGAGCCGTTGGGCGAGTGGGTGCTCTTCGACCACGAGGTCTCGGTCCGCCGCCGACCCAACTCCGCGCTGGCGATCGGCGAGCCCGGCATCGGCCTGGATGCGGCGATCGACAAGGTCGAGAGCTACTACCGCAGCCGCCACAAGCGCCCGCGGGTGAAGATCGAGGTCGGCTCCGCGGTCGAGGAGGCCGTGGTCGCCCGCGGCTGGGTCGAGGACGTGACCGTCGGCTTCCAGCTCGCCGGGCTCGCCGCCACGCGCCGCCTCCTGCCTCCGCCCGTCGAGGACGCCCGCGTGGAGATCACCGGCGCCGACGGCGCTCAGGTACTGATCACCTTCGGCGACACCGCCCGGATCATGGGCACGATGGAACGCGACTGGCTGGCCATCCACGACCTCGAGGTCGCCGAGTCACACCGCCGCCAGGGCCTCGCCACCAAGGCCCTCGCCACCCTGCTCGAGTGGGGTGCCGAACGCGGCGCCCGCGCCGCCTGGCTCCACGTGGAGACCAACAACGCCCCCGGCCTAGCGCTCTACGAGGGCCTCGGCTTCACCGAGCACCACCGCTGCCGCTACTACGCCTCGCCCACCCCGTAGCCCACTCCGTAGCGGAGCCGTCCGGGCCCGCTCACCCGGAGTTCCGCGAGTGCTCATCTGCGCCTGTTGAGGTGGTGGAAACCCCCACCGAAGGAGCAACGATGGAATCGGGCATCAGCATCACCAGGCGAGGAATTCTCTCTTCAGCGGGCGCGCTGGGCGTGGCCGCAGCGGCCGGTACGACGTTGGGCGGCGCCATGCCCGCGGCCGGCGTCGCTGCGTACGAAGGGCCTTCGGGCGACGCGTTGATCGGCAAGGTCAAGGCGCCCGACCTGCACGTGATGAGCTTCAACATCCGCTACGACCGCGAAGGCACCCAGCCTGGGCAGCCCGACTACTGGCCCGAGCGCAAGCCCCTGGTCACCGAGCTCGTCGAGCTCGAGAAGCCGACGATCCTGGGCGTACAGGAGGCGGAGTTCGGGCAGCTCGTCGCGCTCGAGGCGGGTCTCGGGCCGAAGTATCGGATGCTCGGGTTCGGGCGTGACGGTGGAGCCGGCGGCGAGTACTCCTCGATCTTCTACGACGCCTCCCGGCTCGAGGCACTGTGGTGGGACCAGTTCTGGCTCTCCGACACCCCCGATCTGATCGGCTCGGCAACCTGGGGCAACTCAGTGACCCGGATCGTGACCTGGGTGCGGTTCCGTGACCTGGCGACGGGCACGGAGTTCCTGCACGTCAACTCCCACTTCGACCACCAGTCCGAGAACGCCCGGGTCCGGAGTGCGGAGGTCGTCCGCGCGCTCATCGCCGACACCGGCCTCCCGGCCGTCTTCACCGCCGACTGCAACGCCGCGGCCGAGGCCTCGGTGTCCTACACGACGCTGGTGACCGACGGCGGCCTGATCGACACTTGGCTCGCGGGCACTCAGCTGACCCCGCGTGTTGGCACCTTCCCCAACTACGGCACACCCTCCCCGGCCGGCAACCGGATCGACTGGATCCTGACGACTCCTGGGATCACCGTGAAGGAGTCCGCGATCAACACCTGGACCAAGGACGGTCGCTGGCCCAGCGACCACACCCCCGTCCAGGCGCTCGTACGCCTACCCTGACAGCAGGTCCCACAGGTTGCCGAAGGGGTCCCGGAAGACCTGAAGGGTGCCGTAGGACTCCTCGCGCACCGGCCCGACGAGCTCGATCCCGGCGGCGACCAGATTTTCGTACGCCTCTGGGAAGTCGTCCACGCGCAGGAAGAACGTCACCCGGCCGCCGGTCTGGTCACCGACTCTCGCGGCCTGTGCCGGGCCGTCGGCCCGGGCGAGCAGGAATCCGGTGCCGCCGCCCGGCGGGCGTATGACCACCCATCGCTTCGGGCGGCCGTCGTTCGTGGTGGAAGGCGCGTCCTCGGTGACTTCGAAGCCGAGGACGTCGCGGAAGAACTCCACCGCCTCGTCGTAGTCGGGTACGACGAACGTCACCAGATCCAGATGCATCTGCCCTCCTCAGCGGGTCGCGGCTGGGTTGACCAACTTGGTTGACCAACCTACCGTGGATGTATGGATGCAGCACATGTCGTAAAGGTGCAGGAGGCGAAGACACACCTGTCGAGCCTGCTCACCGAGGTCGAGGCGGGCGGCCAGGTCATCATCGCCCGAGGCGACCATGCCGTTGCGCGCCTGGTGCCGATCGAACGGCCGACCAGGCGGATTCTCGGCGGCCTACGCGTGAGCGTCCCCGATGAGTTCTTCGAACCGCTTCCGGACGACGAGATCGCCGCCTGGGAGGGGTCTCTCGATGAAGACCTATGAGCGGGTGCTTCTCGACACTCATGCCTACATCTGGCTGGTGAGTGACCCCGACCGGCTCAGCACCACCGCCTACGAGGCCGTTATCGACATCGACACCGAGGTGTTCGTCTCGGCGGCGAGCCTCTGGGAGATCTCGACCAAGGCTCGGCTCAGCAAGCTCCCCGGTGGAGGGACCCTGGCAGCCACCTTTGAGGACCGCACACGCCTTCATGTCCTCGAGCGGCTGCCGATGGATTTCAACCACTCACGCCTCGCCGGAGAGCTCGACTGGGACCACCGCGACCCGTTCGACCGCATGCTCGCAGCTCAGAGCATGCTCGAGAACCTTCCCCTGGTGACCAAGGACAGCCGACTGCAGGCGTACGAATCCATTCACACCATCTGGTGACCACGTCGCCAGGGGATGTGCTCTCCCGGCGACGGTCAGCAGGTCTTCAGGTCCGGGGATGCGGGGCCTTCGTTGGTGAGCGCGTCGAGGGTGAGGGCGATGGCGGAGGTGCTCATCGGGATGAGCAGGTGGTCGGAGAGGTCGAGGGCGCAGGCGTCCTGGATGCGTACGTTGGTGGTGTTCGGGCCCTCAGCGAGGAAGCCGGAGGTGTGGGGAACGACCACCTCGTCGGTGGCGGTGACGATCTGGGTGTAGGAGATCTCGCCCGGGGTCTCGTCGCCGGCGTTCAGGTCGGCGAGGAACTGCGAGCCGGCGGCCTGCTGGGCACAGGACTGGCACAGGCCGGTGGCTCCGATCGCGGTCCCGTCCATGACGATGGTCGTGCCGTGGTTGGAGGGGGCGAGGCCGACGAGGTCCTCGACGTAGGCGGCGCCGCCGAGGTTCTTGATGTAGTAGCGCGGCATCATGCCGCCCTGGGAGTGACCGACGAGGGACACCTTGTCGGCGTCGGTGACCTCGCGTACGCGCTCGATGAACTCACTCAGGTGAGCGGCCGAGTCCCGGATGTCGCCGGTCGCGCGGTTGCCGTAGTCGAACGAGTAGATGCAGAACCCGGCCCGCTTCATGGCCAGCGAGATCGGATCCAGCAGCGAGCGGCGGTCGCCGAAGGTGCCGTGCACCAGGATCACCGGCGTCGGGCGCGCCGCCGACGGCGCGCACGCCCAGTCGTTGGACCCGGCCGGGTCGCCGTAGGGCGACCCCGGCAGTGGGATCCCGGTCTGGCTCGACCCCGCCGCTGCGGGAGCTGAGATCGGGGCCAGGACGAGTGCGACAGCAGCGAGAAGACTCAGCAGGAACGGGCGCATGACCGCTTCAACGAACAGATGTGATCCGCGTCACGACCAGAAACGTGTTGGCGGGCGGCCCGCGGCGAGATCTACGATCGTGAGCGGCACCGCCGAGGAGTGACGACCCTCTGCCCACGGCATGGCGGCGCCCGCGCGTACGGCGTATCGACGAGAGGCTGATGAGACATCAGCGAAGGTGTGGTGGCACCGCGACCTAGCCCCCGCCCACACCTCCAGGGCCTCGCCACCTGGAGGAATGATGAAACCGATAGACCGTACGCTCGCCGCCGGTCTCACCGCGGCAACGCCCGGCACCACCGTTCGACTCTGCGGGCACGTGCACCGACGACGCGAGCTCGCCGCCGTCACGTTTCTCGTGCTGCGTGACCGCAGCGGCTCGGCGCAGGTGGTGATCAAGCCGGCCGATGGGCAGCAGACACCACCCGAGGAGACGCCGGTCGAGGTGGTCGGCATCGCCACCGCCAACCCACAGGCACCAGGAGGGGTCGAGGTCACCTCGCCGGTGGTCACATCGCTCTCCGACCCGGCGCTCAGCCCGCCGGTCGAGCTGTGGCGACCCGAGCTCGCGGCCGGACTGCCGACCCTGCTCGACCACGCACCGGTCACCTGGCGTCATCCCGCGGTCCGGGCCCGATGGGAGCTCGCTGCGGCATCCCTGCGCGGCTTCCGGCAGACCCTCGACGCCGCCGGCTTCACCGAGGTCCACTCCCCCAAGATCGTGGAGTCGGTGACCGAGTCGGGAGCGAACGTATTCGAGATCGACTATTTCGGGCGGCCCGCCTACCTCGCCCAGTCACCGCAGTTCTACAAGCAGCAGCTGGTGGGCGTCTTCGAACGGGTCTACGAGGTCGGGCCGGTCTTCCGGGCCGAGCCGCACGACACGGTGCGACACCTGGCGGAGTACGTCAGCCTCGACGTGGAGCTCGGCTTCATCCGCGACCACCGCGACGTGCTCACGGTGCTCCGCGAGGTGGTGGCAGGCATGGTCGAGGGGATCACGACGTACGCCGCGGACGCGGTCGAACGACTGGGTGCCGAGCTTCCCGTGATGCCTGCGGAGATCCCGGTGATCCACTTCACCGAGGCGCTGAAGCTGGTCGGGGCACCCGAGGACGAGCCCGACCTCGCTCCCGAGCACGAGCGTGCGCTCGGAGCGTGGGCTCGGGAGACGTACGCCTCCGACTTCTTGGCCGTCGAGGGCTACCCGATGCGGAAGCGGCCGTTCTACACCCATCCGCAGCCCGGCGACGAGCGCTGGAGCAACAGCTTCGACCTGATCTTCCGGGGCCTGGAGCTGGTCACCGGCGGGCAGCGTCTGCACCGGCTCACTGACTACGAGCAGGCGATCCGGGCACGCGGCGAGGAGCCGGAGGCGTACGCCTCGTACCTGCAGGCCTTTGCGCATGGCATGCCGCCCCACGGCGGCTTCGCGCTGGGCCTGGAGCGATGGGTCGCTCGGCTCGTCCAAGCCGCCAACATCCGCGAGGTCACCCTGTTCCCGCGTGACCTGCACCCGCCTCTCGCCCTGACAGCTCGCCCCGAGTCGGCTCATCCTGACAGAAATCAACGCCGAGTCGGCGCGTCATGACGCGCCGACTCGGCGTTCGTTTCTGTCAGAACCGGCCGACTCGGCTCAGTTGGGGTCGGCAGGGGGCGGCGGCTTCTCCGACTCGTCGGTGCACTCGACCTCGTCCTGCGGGATGTAGGTGGTCTTGAAGGTCTCGGTGTTGACCTTCGAGCCCGATCCAGCGTTGTAGAAGTCGCGCCAGACGTTGATCGAGAAGCCCGGGGCGCCGACGGTGTTCTCGCAGTTGCCGTCGGTGATCTTCTGCTTGCTCGGCGGCTTGAAGTCGTAGCGCTCGCCGGTGCGGGTCTTGATGTCCCAGATCTTGGTGGACCACATCTCGACGGTGACCGAACCCTGGCCGCTGGCGCTGGCGGGGTTGACCCAGGAGCGGATCAGGACGCCGTACTTGGTGTTGTTCTTGAACTTCAGGTCCAGCGAGGGCCAGGCGACCGTCGCCTCACGGCCGATCGGGTAGCGATCGATGTAGAGCGAGTGAGCCTTGTGCTCGACGTCCTGGAGACCGGCGAAGAACATCGCGTTGAAGGTGGTCGTCGCCATCTGCGAGACACCGCCGCCGTAGTCCTCGCGGAAGATCCCGTTCTGGATCATCCAGCCCTTGGTGAAGCCGTTGGCGGCCGTACGCTCCCCGACGATGCCGTTCAGGGAGAAGGTGTCGCCCGGGGCGAGCACGGTGCCGTTGACCAGCTCGGCGGCGCGGCCGATGTTGACGTTGCGGTATTCGGCGTAGGGGAAGTTGGTGGTGAAGGTGGAGACCTTCTCCTTGACGCCCCAGGCCTTGGCCTCTTCGGTGGTGACCTTCGGCTTGGCGACCTTCGACTTCACGTCGACGGTGCGCTCACCCTTGGGCGCCGTGACGACGTCGAGGAAGACCGCCTCCAGGTCCTTCTGGTTGAAGGTGACACCCGGCTTGGCGGGGATGACCTTCGGAGCGCCGTTGACCATCTTGATGGTCGCGTCGACCGGCTTAGCGGCGTCGTCGGCGAGAGCCTTCTTGAGCACCTTCTTGAGCTTGCTGGGCGCGACCGAGGCCTGCAGCTCGCCGTCCTTCGGGTCGAACCGGATCGCGTCGCCGAACTCCTTCGGGGACAGCTCCACCGGGGTCTTCTCGAACTTCAGCGTGATCGGCCCGGAGACCGCCGGGGTGGCGACCTTGTCGACCGCCTCCTGGACGTCAGCCTCGTCGACGTCGGGGGTGAGCTCCGCGAGAGGTACGTCGGCCTTGCGGTCACCCTCGACGAGCAGCTGACCGGCGAGCGCGGTCCGGAGCGCGTCGTCGCTGACACCCTCGCCCGCGACCGGCTGGGTGGTCTTGATCTTGCCCTTCTTGATGACGACGTCGCCGTCCTTGAAGGGGGTGCCGGCGCGCTTGTTCACCTTGGCGGCGACCTTGGCGATCAGCTTGTCGTCGGCCTTGATGACGGGCTCGATCTCGCCACCGCCGGTGAAGTGCTTCCACAGCTTGACCGGGCTCCAGCTGCGTACGGCGTTGGCCTTTTCGATCGTCGCCTCGGCGTCGAAGCTCAGGCCCGCGTCGGCGGGGTTGACCTCGGTCGTGCTCTCGCCGGCGGTCACGTTGATCGGCTGGCTGTGGGCCGGGGCGAACTTCTGGTCCAGCAGCGGCGTCGCCTCGGCGGCCGTCATGCCGCCGATGTCCACGCCTGCCACCGTGGTGCCCTCGGAGATCTTCTCCCCGGCAACGGCGTACGCAGCAGCCCAGCCGGCGAAGGCCAGGATGGCGACGCCGCCCACGAGCGCGGCGGCGACCTTGGTGCCGGTGCCGACCGGCTTGCTCTCGGCCGCGACCGGCTGGGCGTAGTCGGGCTGCTCGAAGGCGGAGTGGTCGAAGGCCGATGGGTCGTACGCCGATTGGTCGAACCCGGACTGGTCGTACCCGGACTGGTCGGCGGGGCCCGGCTCGTTCACGACGAACGGCCCGACGCCCATGACGGTCGCCTCGAGCGGCTCGTCGTCGAAGTCCGGGGAGTCCTGGACCTGGTTGTCGAGCGCGACCTCGGTGGCCGCATCGCTGGCCAGGTCGGGAGCGGCGTCGACCGCGTCCGGCTCCGGGGCGAACTTCCGGTTCTTCGAGACGAAGAGGAAGTTGTCGTCCTCCGGCAGCTCCGCGCGCTTCGGCAGCTCCGAGCGCAGCATCGTACTGCGCAGCAGGGTCTCCTCGGCGGGATCCTCATCGGCGTCGTTCGGGACCGGCGCAGCACCCGTCGACTCGGCAACACGAGCATCGATCTCGATCTGAGGGATCATGATCGTCTCGATGGCAGCATCGTCCGCGCCAGCTTGGCTGGCGTTGGACCCGGCCGCGTCAGTTTGCTTCGCGGGCTCGGGGGCCTTGGAGGCCTCGGGCTCATTGGACATGCGGGAGAGCCTAGGACCTATACCCCCCTAGGCCGAACCCGTAGCCCATCTTGGGACGTTCGTCACTTCCCGGGGAGGTCCTCAACCGCCTGTGCCGTGACCCTCGACACAGTCGCCGTGGCCACCACGATCATCAGCACGGCCCAGAAGATCATCAGGTATCCCGCCACATCGCCCGCGACGGCATACCCGCCCGTCGGCCTCGGCGTCGCGGCCAGCGCGACCACGATCGCCCAGGCCGCGGCGTACGCGATCCGCGAGGCTCCGCGCGGCAGCACGATCAGCATCGCCGAGGACGCGGCCACGGCGAGCAGCAGCCCCCACCACCAGGGGTGGACCGCTACCGCCGCGACCCCGACGACGAGGCCGAGGAGAAGACCGGCCCCACAACGAGCCAGGCCGCCCCCGAACGACCTCACAACCCGGCGAAGAGGTCGGTCAGGGTGGTCCCTTCGACGTCTCCCTTGGCGATCCGGAAGTGCTCGTGAGACCAGGCGGTCGTCCCGAGGCTGTTCGTCATCGCGAAGATCCCCTGCTCCATGTCCATCTGGGTCGGGTAGGCGCGCATCGCGGCGACCTTCTGGTCGGCGTAGGCGGTGCCGTCGATCGCCGCAGCGATGTCGACGTCGGGCGTGGCCATCGGCAGCGGACCCTCGGGGTCCATCCCGCCGAGCGCGTCCTCGTCGCCGGCCGCCCGGGCCGCCCGCAGCCCCTCGCGGATCCAGCTCTCCGCGATCGCGGTCCAGAAGATCCGGTCGATCTCGTGGGCCTCGCCGAGCTCCTCCTTGTAGGTCGGCACGGCGGCGAGATGGGCGGCGTACGTCGCGACCCGGTGGGCCTGGATGTGGTCGGGGTGGCCGTAGTTGCCGAACTCGTCGTAGGTGACCAGCACCTGCGGCCGCACCTCGCGGATGATCGTGACGAGGTGGTCGGCGGCCTCGTTGAGATCGGCGTACCAGAAGGCGTTCTCGCGGGCCTCGGGGTCGGGGAGCGCGTGGGTGCGGTCCTCGCTCCAGGTCATCCCGGAGTCGCGGTAGTTGCCGAACCCGCCCAGCCAGCGGTGGTCGACCTGGCTGCCGTCGGGCGCCTTCAGGGCCGCCATCGCGTCCTCGATCTCTCCCCGGCGGTGCACGCCCAGGCCGTCCTCCTGGTCAGCGGCGAGGTGGGCCAGGCCGGGCACCAGGATCTCGCCCATCTCACCGGCGGTGCAGGTCACCAGGGTGACGCGGGCGCCCTCGGCGAGATATCTCGCCATCGTCGCCCCCGTCGCGATCGTCTCGTCGTCGGGGTGGGCGTGCACGAGCAGCAGGCTCTTCTGTGAAGTCACGAACTCGATCCTAGGTCGGGGCGCTTTATCCGCTTCGGGTTGTCGGGGAGCTCGACGGGTTCGGGGGCGATCGAGTCGTCCGGTGCGTCATCGGGGATGTCGAGCCAGCCGTCGTACTCGTCCACCAGCAGCTCCAGGACCATCTCCGGGGCGTCCGTCTCCACCGACCACGGGTGGTCCTCGTCGTCGTCCTCGCCCTGGTAGCGCTCGCGGCTGATCCGGGCCGTCCAGCCCTCGCGCTCCAGCGTCGACGCTGCGGTCCGGGCGGCCTCCTCCTCGAAGAAGATGCCGCGCAGGGTGGCCCCTTCGGGCACGCCGAGTACGTGACGGAGCGCATCGAGGAACGGACGGTCGGGCTCCAACCAGTCGACCGAGTCGAGATCCTCGGCCGCCAGCCAGAGGACCTGGTCGTGCTCGCGCGGCCTCGGCTCCCCCGCGACCACCCGGGCGGTCGCGGCGATCAACCGGCCGGCGGTCCCGCCGATGGCCGACTCGCCCTCCATCCAGTCGAGCACCTCGATCAGGCAGCCGAGCTCCTCGCCGATCTCCCGGACGAGGGCCGCCTCGGGCGTCTCGCCCTCCTCGACCTTGCCGCCGGGGAGCTCCCAGCGTCCGGCGGCCTCGGGCGGGGACGTACGCCTCGCGGCCAGCACCTGCTTGCCGTCGGCGCTGAGGATCGCCGCGGCTACTACGGTCTTGGGGCTGTTCACGTGTGAGATTGTTCCCTAGACACCCGGAAAGTGGTGTCTCTTGGGTACGCTCCAACGCCGTGCCCCGCCGTCTTCTGCTCATCGCCTGCCTGCCCCCGTCCGGGGTCCGTTCATGAGCGATCAGCAGTGGCCACCGCGGCGCCCAGGCGAGCCTCGCCCGCCCTACCGGGGACAGCAGCCCTATCCGGGCCCGCGGCAACAGCCGTATCCGGGCCGACAGCAGCAGCCCCAGCACCCGGGACAACAGCAGCCGCATCCCGGCCAGCAGCAGCCCCACCCCGGCCAGCAGCGGCCCCATCCGGGGCAGCACCAGCCCTACCCCGGCGGGCAGCGCTACCCGGACCAGCGGCCGTACCCGCCTCAGCAGCAGCCCTATCCGCCGGCACAGCAGCCTTATCCGCCTGAGCAGGATCCCTACGGCCAGCGGCCCTATCCGGATCAGCCCTACCCCGAGCAGCCCTACGCCGAGCAGCCGTACTCCGAGCAGCCCTATGGGCAGCAGCCGCCCCCGGGTTACCCGCAGGGCTTCGGTCCCGGCCGGTTCGAGTCCGAGCCGCCGAAGAAGCGGCGGCGGTGGCCGAAGGTTCTCGTGAGCCTGCTGGTGCTCGCGCTGGTCGGTGTCGGGGGCTACGGGGCGTACGACTTCTACGACCAGATGCAGAAGTGGGAGCAGACGACGACCGACGACCTGAACGGCGTCGGCAGCGACCTGTCGGTGGCGGTCGCGTCGCTGCGCAGCGTCGGCTGGGAGGTGACCGCCGCCGACATCGGCACCTGGCTGGAGCAGCCGGGCGCCTACGGCGACGGCCTGAGGCTGCGTACGCTGCAGGCCGACGAGGCAGGCAACAGCTTCGAGGTGGCGGGCTACCGGACCTGGCAGGACACCTACGCCAAGCGCGACCACACCACGGTCGTGTGCGCGAACATCACCCTCGCGACCGGGACCCAGAAGCCGCTGAGCGAGTCGATCACGACCTGCCCCGAGGACGTCCCGAAGACGGCACCGGAGGCCGGTCAGACCGACCCTGACACGAAGGCGGGCGGGGTCACCGGCCACTTGGCAGAGCTGGCGGTGCAGGCCTCCGAGCAGCGCGCCGCCGGCGCCGCCGAGGGCAAGCTCCTCCAGGTCGCGGCACCAACGAGGCCGGTCGGCAACCCACGCGCCGACTCGACCGGGCTCGTGTGCTCGCCGGGGACTAAGGACCTCGGCGAGGGCGAGGGGTACGACGAGGGCAAGCTGATCCCGGTGCGGCTCTGCGCGGTCGAGGGGCTGCCCAACACCGGCACCGAGAGCACCAAGGGCGACCCCTACTACATCGACGGCTCCGACGGCCTGACCGTCGTGAACGCACGCATCTCCGGGGCCGCGGCAGCCCTGGTCAAGAGGGCCGAGAAGCAGGGCGTCGACCTGGTCGCGGGCAGCTCGTTCCGGACGATGAAGAAGCAGAAGGCGCTGTGCCAGGAGGACGCCACCGGCGGCTGCCCGACTGGCGACTACACGCTCACCGCGCAGCCCGGCCACTCATCCCACCAGCTCGGCATCGCCATCGACTTCGAGCAGCCCAGCGCGACCGGCGGCAAGACCTGCGCGACGCGGGCCTCGGAGCCGGCCAGCGCGGTATGGCGGTTCCTCAACAAGAACGCTCTGAACTTCGGGCTGAAGCAGTACTCCGCCGAGGCGTGGCACTGGGACGCGTACGGCGGGAAGGACCGCTGCGCCCCGATGTGACCGCCCCGCTCTGACCCGTCAGGCGCGGGGCAGCCGAGCCAGCTGACGCGCCTGCGCGACCAGCTTGCCCTCGGAGTCCCAGACCTCGCAGTCCTCCTCGAACATGCCGCCCGAGAGGTTGCGGGAGAAGTGGGTGACCTTGAGCCAGCCCGGTGCGGGCTTGTGGCGGATATGGCAGGTGAGCTCGAGCGTCGGCGCCCAGCCCGGCAGCTCGAGCCCGAAGGTCACCGGCGGAAGCGCGTCGAGCACCTGCAGCAGCGAGAGCGGGTCGGGCTCACGGTCGTGATGACGGAACCAGCCGGTGAAGACCGCCTCGCCGGTCGGCGCGGCACCACCCCAGACGAACTGCTCCTTCGGCACGCAGAGCTCATAGCGGTCCAGCATCGGCACGAACTTCTTCATCTCCTCGGGCGCCGTGGTCGAGGAGAGGCACTCATCGAGCGGTGGCAGCTCCGGCTCGGTCGCGGTGACCCGCTCGAAGCCGCTGCTCTTGGCGTGGAGACCGTCGAGGTCCGCGTACGTCGCCGTGGTGGTGATCCGCAGGTCATCGCCCTGCCACAGCTCGGCGGTCGCGATGGCCAGCGAGCCCTTGTCGCGCTTGGTCTCGATGCGGACCTCCGCCGGTCCCGGGGTGCTCGCGCCGGCGTAGAACGCGCTCAGCACGATCGGGTCCGGGTGGTTCGGCAGGTGAGCCCGCAGCGCGTTGGCGATCACCGCGAGCAGGTAGCCGCCGTTGACCCCGCCGCCGACCACCCAACCGGGGGCGAGCTCGGCTGCGTACGTCTTCTCGTCGGTCCTGCGGACCGCGATGTCACGGTCGAACTCCGCCTGTTCCCTATTACCCATGGGTAATAATCTAGATCGGGACCCGATGTGGTGGACGATGGGGGCATGACCGAGACGCCATCGAAGGATGACCCCCGGCACCCGCACTGGGTCTACCACCACGGCTCGGAGCCGGACCCGCGGTTCACGCTGGCCAACGAGCGCACCTTCCTGGCCTGGGCGCGCACGGTGCTCGGCCTGCTCGCCGGCGCGGTCGCGCTGCACTCGTTCCGGGTGCCCACCACGGAGGGCGTACGCATCGGGGTGATCGGTCTGCTGGTGCTCACCGCGATCGTGTGCACCATCCTCGCGATGGTCCGCTGGGCACGGGTCGAGCGCGCGATGCGGGAGCGGCGCCCGCTGCCGGCCTTCTCCACTGGGTTCATCCTCGCCGGGGCACTGCTGCTCATCGCGGTGCTGCTCGGCGTCTCGCTCGTCTTCTGAGCGTCAAAGGCGTACACGCCACGATCCGCAAGGCAGACTTCGCCCTATGACCCCTCGACAAGCTCGGGACGGCGCCCAGCTCAAGCCGGTCCCGCACGGGCTGCTGCAGGCCTTCCGGGCGTACGAGAGCGCGCTGATGTCCGACGACATCGCCGCTCTGGACGCGCTCTTCGCCGACTCACCGACCACCCTGCGCGGCGACGCGGCCGGACTGCTCGTCGGGCACGAGCAGATCGCCGCCTTTCGTGGGTCGCGCGGCGGCGCGCCGAAGCGTCGCATCGTGCAGACCCATGTGCAGGTGATCGACGAGGACCACGCGCTGATCGTGGCCGTCACCGAGCTCGACCGCGGCGGGCGCGGGCTGCAGACGCAGCTGTGGGCGCGGGACCCCGTGCGGATCGAGTACGGCGGCTGGCAGGTCACCGCGGCCCATGTCTCGGCGCCCGCGCCGGCCTTCGACACCCGGATCTGGCGGGTCGTCGGCGACCCGCTGGTCTCCTCGCACACCGCCGACGGCGCCCTCTCCGGAGAGACCGTCGCGGTCAAGGACCTCTTCGCGGTCGCCGGTTTCGCGGTCGGCGCCGGCAGCCCGGCATGGCTGGAGCAGGCGCCGGTGACGCCGTCGCACGCCGCCGCCGTCGCCGTCGCCGCGTTGCTCGACGCCGGGGCATCGGTTCGCGGAATCGCGCGCACCGAGGAGTTCGCCTACTCGCTGTCGGGGCTCAACGCCCACTACGGGGCGCCGCCGAACCCGAAGGCTCCCGGGCGGATCCCCGGCGGCTCGTCATCGGGATCGGCGACCGCGGTCGCGCTCGGCCAGGCCTCGATCGGGCTCGGGACCGACACCGGCGGCTCGATCCGGGTCCCGTCCGCCTACCAGGGCCTCTACGGGATCCGTACGTCGCACGGGGCCGTCTCGCGCGAGGGCCTGCTTCCGCTCGCCAAGGCCTTCGACACCGTCGGGTGGATGACTCGTTCGGCGTTCCTGCTGCAGGCGGTGGGTGACGTACTGCTGCCGGAGGCGCCGGCGTCGTCGCCCGCCCTGGACGAGATCTACCTGGTGCCGTCGCTGGTCGGGCTCGCCTCGGAGGATGTCGCCACCGCGGTGAGCGAGGCGCTGCCCGAAGCCAAGCCGCTGGCCTGGGAACCGCCGCAGCTCGACGAGTGGCGCCAGGCCTTCGTCACCGGACAGGCCTACCAGGCGTGGCAGGCCCACGGGGCCTGGCTCGGGACCCGGCTGGACACGCTCGGCGAGGCCGTGCGGGGTCGGTTCGAGATGGCCCGTTCGGTGACGCGGGAGCAGGCCGCCGACGCGCGTGCCGTGCTCGCGCAGGCGCGTACGGAGATCCTCGACGTGGTCGGCGACCGTGTCCTCGCCTATCCCAGCGCCTCTTCGGTGGCGCCGACCGCTGCCGACGCAGCCGGGGTTCGCGACGACACCATGCGCCTCACCTGCATCGCCGGGATCGCCGGCCTCCCCGCCGTCTCGATCCCGGTCCGCACGCCCACGAATCTTCCGGCCGGCCTCTGCCTGGTCGCTGCACCGGGCCGCGACCGCGACCTCCTCGCCCTCGCGCAGAGCTTCGCGGGGTAGCCGCCGGGCGTTACACAAAGGCAACCTGCGTTTCGGACGCCGAAACGCTCGTTTCATAGGCTGACCTGGTGACGATGACGCTCGCCGAGTTCGATGCACTGCCTGCCGAAGAGGCGGAAGCCGTGGTCGCACCCTGTGTTGCGATCCCCTCGTGGGCGGCCGGGCTGGTCGCGGGGCGGCCGTATACGGACCTACCGGACCTGCTCGCAGCCGCGAGGCAGCTGGCGGCGGCCTGGACGGACGAGGAGGTCGAGGCAGCCCTGGCCGATCATCCGCGGATCGGGGAACGGCACTCCGGGGACGGGGAGAGCGCGGCGCTCTCCGCCCGCGAGCAGGCCGGGGTCGACCCGGCCGACGTCGAGGTGCAGGCTCGACTGAGAGCGGGCAATGCTGCCTACGAGGAGCGGTTCGGGCGGATCTATCTGGTGCGGGCGGCGGGACGCAGCGCCGAGCAGATGCTCGCGCTTCTCGAGGAGCGGCTGGAGAACGACCCGGCTACCGAAATCACGGTGACCAAGGGCCAGCTCGCCGAGATCGCGATGCTCCGACTGCAAACCTTGATCGTGTGACACTGCGTCGTATGACCACCGTCTCCACACACGTACTCGACGCCGCCCTCGGCCGCCCCGCCGCCGGGCTCGCGCTCTACCTCACCCTCCCCGACGACAGCGCTCGCACCGCGACCACCGACGCCGACGGGCGGGTGCGGTTCGACGGCGACGTGCCGCCGGGGCCACACATGCTGACCTTCGCGACCGGACCCTGGTTCGCCGAGCAGGATCGCGAGAACTTCTTCCCCGAGGTGACCATCGCGTTCACCGTCACCGCTGGCGAGCACCACCACGTCGCCCTCCTGCTCAGCCCGTTCTCCTACACGACCTATCGAGGAAGCTGATGTCGATCACTCTTGGCCCCAACCAGCACGGCAAGGCGGAGGTACGCCTGGTCAAGGTCGACCGGGAGGGCACGCGACACACCATCCACGACCTGAACGTGTCCACCCAGCTCAGAGGCGACTTCGCGACTGCCTTCACCGAGGGCGACAACGTGCACGTGCACGCCACCGACACCCAGAAGAACGTGGTCTACGCGAAGGCCAAGGAGCTCGGCATCACCTCGCCGGAAGCGTTCCTGCTCGACCTCACCGCCTACTGGGCCGGGCAGCCGTGGGTCACCGGGTCGGTGATGAAGGCTGAGGCCTACGCCTGGGACCGCATTCCGGCGAACGAATTTTCGTTCGCCCGGCGCGGCCAGGAGACGCGTACGGCGGTGGTCAACAGCTATGGCGAACGAAAATTCGTTCTGTCCGGCCTGGCCGACCTGGTGGTGCTCAAGTCCACCGGATCCGAGTTCCACGGCTTCCCGCGCGACCGCTACACCACCCTCGCCGAGACGACCGACCGGATCCTGGCGACCGAGGTCACCGCGTGGTGGCGGTGGGAGAGCCACCCGGAGGACTGGAACGCGGCGTACGACCGGATCCGCGCGATCATGCTCGACACCTTCGCGGAGGTGCACTCGCTGGCCCTGCAGCAGACCATCTACGAGATGGGCAAGGCAGTGATGGAGGCCTTCGAGGGGATCGCGGAGTTCAAGATCTCCTGCCCCAACAAGCACCACTTCCTCGCCGACCTCTCCCCCTTCGACCTCGAGAATCAGAACGAGGTCTTCTTCGCCGCCGACCGCCCCTACGGGCTGATCGAGGCGACCCTGCAGCGCGATGGATCGACCGAGCCGGACGCCTGGGCTTCAATACCCGGGTTCGCGTGATCGGGCGGGCATGAAGTGAGCACAACTCGGGTGGACCAGCGGATCGACCGGCGGATCGCCACGCACTACCAGGAGCTCTCGCCGCAGGAGCGCAAGGCGGCCGACACGCTGCTGGAGCATCTCGACGACCTGGCGACCTACCGTGCGGCCGAGCTGGCCTCACTCGCAGAGGTCTCCAAGGCGACGATGAGCCGGCTCTTCCGATCGCTGGGATTCGACGGCTTCGATGAGGTTCGCGACCACCTGCGGGGGCTGCGTACGGCCGGCGAGCCGCGACGCGTCGAGGGTGCGCCGGACCTCAGCGCCCATGCCGAGGGCGAAGCGGGAGCGATCGCGCGGGTCGTGGAGCAGGCCGGCATCGCCGAGGCGATCCAGGCCATCGCCGGAGCGAGCGACGTGATGGTCGCGGGCTGGCGCAACTCCTACCCGGTCGCGCTCCATCTGCGCCAGCAGCTCACCCAGACCCGCGAGCGGGTCACGCTCGCTCCCGCTCCCGGCCAGGTCATCGGCGAGGAGCTGGCCGAGCTCGGCGAGGGATCGGTGGTGGTCGCGGTCGGGCTCCGCCGCCGGCCGCCGGGCTTCGGTGGGTTCGTCGACGCCGCCGCGGCCTCCGGGAGCACGGTGATCGTGATCGCCGACCCGACCGGAACGGTCCACCTCGGCCGCGCCGACATCGCGCTGGAGTGCCCGGTCCAGGGCGCTCTCGCCTTCGACTCCCTGGCCGCGCCGATGTCGCTGGCGAGCGTGCTCGCCGACGGCGTACTCCACGAACGGGGACGCGCCGGACGCGACCGCGTCTCGGCCATCAGCGCCACCTACGACCGGCTCCACGAGGTCGAGTGATGACGAGGAGCAGAATGGCAATAGGAACATCGATCCTCGGGCCCGTGCGAGGGGACTAGGCATGACCGACACCATGTGGCTGGAGCAGGCCGTTGCGCTGGCTGTGCGCAACGTCAACAACGGCGGTGGCCCGTTCGGGGCCATCATCCTCCGCGACGGGATCCTGCTCGGCACCGGGCAGAACCGGGTCACCCGCGACCTGGACCCGAGCGCGCACGCCGAGGTCGTCGCGATCCGCGCCGCCTGCAAGGAGGCCGACAGCTTCTCGCTGGCCGGCTGCACCCTCTACACCTCGTGCGAACCCTGCCCGATGTGCCTGGCGACCGGGCTGTGGGCGCGCCTGGACCGCGTCGTCTACGCGGCCGACCGTGACGACGCGGCCAAGGGCGGGTTCGATGACCGCGCCTTCTACGACCTGTTCGGGACCGGCCGCGCCAACGAGCACCACGACTGGCCGACCAAGGTCGACGAGCTGCGGATCCCGCAGGCGTACGACCCGTTCGACGCGTGGCTCGCGAAGCGGGACCGCACGGACTACTGACCGGCTACTGGCCCGCTACTGCGAGGCGCCCATCCCCATCCGTTCCAGCGCGACCGACTCCAGGAGCTGGACGAGGTTGTAGAGCACCAGCGTGACCACGGTGATGATCGCGACGGCTGCCCACAGGTCGTCGAACCGGGCGGCGGCGGGGAACTTCTGGATGTTGCCGCCGATGCCCTTGCCGGTCGAGAGCCACTCGGCCAGCAGCGCGCCGGTCACGGCGCCGGGCACCGAGACCCGGGCGGCGGCGAAGATCGACGGGAGCGCGCCGGGCAGCGACACCTTCCGGATCGCGGTGAGCCGCGATCCGCCGTAGACGGCGACCAGGTCCAGCGACTGCGGCGAGGCCTGCGAGAGGCCGAACAGGACCGCGGCCAGCGCCGGGAACAGCACCACGATGATCCCGAGCACCACGACCGAGGCGGTCGACGCGCGACCGGTGATCAGCATGACCACCGGAGCGATCGCGACCAGCGGGATCGAGCGCAGCAGCAGCGCCAGCGGCATCACGCCGGCCTCGACCGTACGCGACAGATTGAACAGCACTGCCGCCACCACCGCGAGCGCCATCCCGGCGAGGAAGCCGAACGCGGCGTCCTTCAGGGTCACCCACGTCAGCGGGAACAGCGACGCCCGGTGTTCAGCCGCGTCCGGACCGGTGAAGAGGTGGTCGACGACGTCCAGCGGCCCCTTCGCGACGAACTCCGAGACGCTGGAGAACGACACGAACACCTGCCAGAGCACGACCACGATCGCCAGCGCGGCGACGGTGTGCAGCACCGGCCCCAGGACCGCCCGCGACAGACCTTTGGCACCCGACCTCATCCGGACCTCCCAGCAACCCACGGCGTCACCAGACGCGAAACCAGCCCCAGCAGCAGATAGCCGGCCAGGGCGACCAGGGCACAGACCAGGAAGACGGCCCAGAGCCGCTCCGGGTCGGGCTTGCCCTGCAGGACGATCAGCGTGCGCCCGACGCCACGGTCGGTGGAGCCGAGGTACTCGCCGAGGACGGCGCCGAGGATCGCGGTCGGCACCGCGATCTGCAGCGCGTTGAGGATCGCCGGCACGGCCGCGACGAGGCGTACCTTCACCAGCTGCGTCCACACCGACCCGCCGTAGACCCGCACCACGTCGAGCGAGGCGCGATCGGCCGACTTGAACCCGAGCACGGCCCCGACGACGGTCGTGAAGAAGACCATCAGCGCGGCCAGGAAGATCGACGTCTTCGACGGGTCACCGGGCTGCTCGGCGCCGCCGAGGACCACGATCGAGATGCCGCCCACGGCGACCACCGGCAGGCAGTACGTCGTCACCGCGATCTGCATGATCACCGGCTCCAGCCACGGCACCAGGAGCACCAGCGAGGCCAGCAGCAGGGCGATCAGGTTGCCCCACAGGAACCCGATCGACGCCTCCATCAGCGTCTCGCGGAGCACTCCGCCCCAGAACGCCGACGGACCCGCCGCGGCCATCTCCGAGAGGACCGTCCACGGCGGCGGCACCGGCGTGAACCCGGTCCCCGGGTCGGGCGGGAACCCGGCCACGGCCACGACCGCCCACAGCATGAAGAGGGCGACCACGCCGATCAGGCCGGCGAGCCAGCCGGGCACCCGCATCAGGCTCCGCTTGCTCAAGACTCCGCCTCTGCACGCCCGTCGTCGCCGAAGAGCAGCTCGGAGGCCCGGTCGGCCAGCGCGTGGAACTCCGGCGTACGCATCATGTCGGGCGTACGCGGTCGGGGAAGGTCGACCTCGATGATCTCCTTGATCCGGCCCGGTCGCGGCGACATCACCGCGACCCGGTCGGAGAGGAAGATCG
Source organism: Nocardioides sp. NPDC127503 (assembly GCF_040302165.1). Classification (NCBI taxonomy): domain Bacteria; kingdom Bacillati; phylum Actinomycetota; class Actinomycetes; order Propionibacteriales; family Nocardioidaceae; genus Nocardioides; species Nocardioides sp. NPDC127503. The sequence continues at coordinate 282,508 of NZ_JBEORH010000010.1, forward strand.
CCTCGTTCACGCCGTGGGTGACCAGCAGTGTGGTCGCCGGCTTCTCGGTCCAGATCCGGAGCAGCTCCAGATTGAGGTTCTGCCGGGTCATGTCGTCCAGCGCACCGAACGGCTCGTCGAGCAGGAGGACCGACGGCTTCAGCGCCAGCGCACGGGCAATCGAGACCCGCTGCCGCATCCCGCCGGAGAGCTGCGCGGGGCGGGACTTCTCGAAGCCCTCCAGCCCGACGAGCTTGATCAGCTCGTGGATGTAGGACATGTCGGGACGCCGCCCGGCGACCTCGAAGACGAGCTTGATGTTGCCGACCACCGAGCGCCACGGCAACAGCGCGTGGTCCTGGAATGCGATCCCCAGCTCGGAGTCACGCCGCAGTTCTTCGGGAGCCTTGCCGTCGACGTACGCCTCTCCTCTCGTCGGCGACTCCAGGCCCGCGAGGATCCGCAAAATCGTCGACTTGCCGCAGCCTGAGGGCCCCAGCAGAGCCAGGAACGAGCCCTGGTCGGTGTGGAGCTCGGTGTCCTTGAGTGCGGTGACGGCCTTCGACCCGGAGCCGAAGACCTTGCTGATTCCGGAGATGTGGATGCCGGTGCCGCCATCGGTCTCCGCCGCGGGAGCACCGGCATCCATGAGCTTGTCCTGAGCCATGACTACTTCTGGTACGCCTTCAGCTCGGGGTTCTCCTCGTAGATCTCGTCGATGATCGAGGTGTCGAACAGGTCCTCGACCGAGACCTCCCAGCCGGCGGCGGCGAGGGAGTCGACGGTCTGCTGCTGGAGCTCGTCGGAGATGGTGAAGAGGCCGTTCTTCTCGGTCTCCGGCGTCGAGATCAGCTTCTGCGACTCCTCCAGACCGCGCTTGGTCTTGACCGGGTCGAGCTCACCGAAGCTGGCCTCGAGGCCGTCGGAGTCGCTGGCCGCCTTGTTGTAATGGGTGGTGACGACCTTGACGACCTCGTCGGAGGGGTTCTTGAAGGTCTCTGTCCAGCCCTTGATCTCGGCGGTCAGCAGCGCCTTGAGGAGGTCGCGGTTCTCGGCGAGGTACTGGTCGGTGACGGTGTAGGTCTCGGCGACGTACGGCACGCCGTTCTCGGCGTAGGGCAGGTTGGTGACCTCGTGTCCGGCGAGCTCGACGGTGATCGACTCGTTGGTCAGGTAGGCCATGAAGCCGTCGACCTGGCCCTTCATCAGCGGCGTCGGGTCGAACTCGACCGGGACGACGGTGATGTCGTCCTTCTTCTCCTCCAGGCCGTTGGCCGCGAGGATCGCCTTGAAGACGTTGACGTTGGAGTCCTGGACGCCGATCTTCTTGCCCTTGAGGTCGTCCGGCGTCGCGATGTTGCCGCCCTCCTTGAGGGAGAGGATCGTGAACGGGTTCTTCTGGAAGGTGGCGCCGATGATCTTCAGCGGCGCCTCCTGCTCGGCGATCGCGGAGCCGACCGAGGCGGCGTCGTTGATGGCGATCTGGACCTTGCCGGAGAGCAGCTTGGCGACACCGGTGTCAGGGCCGGAGATGCCGTTGACTGCGTCGAAGCCGGCTTCCTCGTAGTAGCCCTTGTCCTCGGCGTAGAACTCGCCGGCGAACTCCTCGTTCTTGATCCAGGAGTACTGCATCGAGATGGTGCCGAAGCCCTCCTCGCTGCTGCCTCCCTCTGAGTCGGAGCCGCACGCGGCCAGGGTGGTGGCGGTGGCCAGGGACAGGAGGGCCGCGGCGGCCCTCAGTTGCACAGACTTACGTCGCGAGGTCCGAGAGGCGGGGGTAGACATCGAAACGAGTTCCCTTCGAGGAGTTTCACGCACAGGTCTCGGGGACCGTAGCGAGCGGAGGTTTCAGGTGCTGGCACCGGCGTTTCGGCGTTGTAACGACCTTTTCAAGACGAAAGAAAGGTGGCGTTCGATCCCGAGACACGGCGTCCGCTGGACAAGAATGCCGTGGCTGTTGTCTAGTTACCCAACGCGCGTAGACCGAGTCGCATGTGCCGTCGGCCACACCGGATCCGCCGTTATCGGTTCGTGATCAGCCCGAGACCTTACGGTGACCAAACCGTCAGGTCGTACGGCGCAGCAGCGGCGGGTGCAGGTGCTCGGCGGAGCCCCGGCGGAAGAGCTGAGCTGGCCGGCCACCGTCCCGGGTCGTCGTGGTGCCCGTGGGCTCGAGGAAGGCCTCGGTCTTGGTGACCTTGCGATGGAAGTTGCGGGGGTCGAGGCGCTCGCCCCAGACGATCTCATAGACCCGGCGCAGCTCGGCGACGGTGAACTCCTCGGCACAGAACGCCGCACCGAGCGGTGAGTACTCCAGCTTGGAGCGGGCGCGCTCGACGCCGTCACGCAGGATCGCCGCGTGGTCGAAGGCAAGGGCGTCGCCGGCCAGCAGCGCATCCACCGGGCACCACTGCGCGTCCGCCGCATCCGACCCAGCCGCAGGCACCGGCAGGTCGGGAGCGAGCGCGAGATAGGCGACCGTCACGACCCGCGCCCGCGGGTCCCGCCCCGGAGAGCCGTACGTCGCCAGCTGCTCGACGTGCACGCTCCCCGGCCGGATGCCGGTCTCCTCGGCGAGCTCGCGCGCCGCCGCCTCCTCGAGGCCCTCGTCGTCGAGGACGAAGCCTCCCGGCAGCGCCCAGTCGCCCTCGAACGGCTCGATGCCGCGGCGTACGACCAGGGCGCAGAGCGCCTCGTCACGAACGGTGAGCACGACGAGATCGACGCTCACGGCGAACTTGGGGCACTCCACGTGGCAGACCCTAGATGATCGAGCGGCGCACCCGCCGCATCATGCCGGACCCCCGATCACTCCTCGGCGATCGCTCCCGCGGCCACCGCGAGATCGGCCACGCCGGCGGCGAGCTCGTCGGGCCGGTCGGTGGCCAGGTCCAGGTGGAACCCGAACAGCGACGAGTCGACGAGGGTGACGATCCGGCCAGCACGCTCGGGCGGCGCGCCACAGGCGGTGATGTAGTCACGCAGCGCGGCGTACCAGAGCTCATTCGTCTCGCGTACGACCGAGCGATACGGCTCCATCCCGATCAGTCCGGTCGCGGCCGCCTGCAGGTAGATCTGCAGGCAGCTGTGCAACGGGTCGGTGCGGTAGGCCCGCCACAGCGCCTCGACTCCGGCGCGTACGCCATCGGCCGGCTCCAGCGCCCCGACCGCCGCCACGGAGAGCTCGTTGGTGCGCGCCACCACCGCCGCGACCAGCTCGTCGCGGCCACCGAAGTGGTAGATCAGCATCCGGTCGCTGGTGCCGATCGCGGCCGCCAGCGGACGCAGGGTCAGACCGATCAGGCCCTGCTTCAGCACGTGCTCGACCACCTGCCCGAGCAGCTCCTCCTTGCGGTCCATGAAAAGCATTATGCCCAACATGTAGCGACTGCTACATTTGGTGCGATGTAGCAGTCGCTACATGCGCCTCAGGAGGACCCGAAGATGTACGCCGCCATACTGCTCGTCGCCGCTATCGCGATCGAGGTCGTCAGCACCGCGCTGCTCCCCCGCACCGAGGGCTTCCGCAACCTCGGCTGGTCGGTCGCCGTCCTGGCCGGCTACGGCGCCTCGATCTGGCTGCTCTCGGTGGTCGTGGAGCGGATGCCGGTCTCGGTGGCGTACGCCATCTGGTCAGGCCTCGGCACCGCGCTGGTCGCAGGCATCGGCGTGATGTTCCTCGGTGAGCACCTCACCGCCGCCAAGGCCGGCTTCCTGGCGATGATCGTCGTCGGCGTGGTCGGGCTGAACCTCTCCGGCGCCCACTGAGCCGATCGGGTCAGACCGCGGCGGCCGCGGCCCTGCCCGCCGTACGTCCCGAGAACAGGCAGCCACCGAGGAACGTGCCCTCGAGCGCGTTGTAGCCCATCATCCCGCCGCCACCGAAGCCGGCGACCTCGCCAGCCGCGTAGAGCCCGGGCAGCGGGGTGCCGGCGGCGGTCAGGCAGCGGCCGGACAGGTCCGTCTCGAGCCCACCGAGGGTCTTGCGGGACAGGATGTGCAGCTTGACCGCGATGAGCGGGCCGGCCTCGGGGTCGAGGATCCGGTGGGGCTTGGCGGTGCGCTGCAGCTTGTCGCCGCGGTAGTGGCGGGCGGCGTACAGCGCGGTGATCTGGGCGTCCTTGGTGAAGTTGTTGGCGATCTCGCGGTCGCGGGCCTCGATGATCCGGCGCAGTTCGCTCTCGTCGATCTGCGGTCCGGTCGGGTCCTTCTCCGCGAGGCCGTTCATGCCGTGGACCAGCGCGGTCAGGTTCTCGGCGACCACGAAGTCCTCGCCGTGCTCCATGAAGCTCTTCACCGGACCGGGGCCCTTGCGCGCCCGCTCGGCGAGCAGCTTGATGTCCTTGCCGGTCAGGTCGGGGTTCTGCTCCGAGCCAGAGAGCGCGAACTCCTTCTTGATGATCTTCTCGGTCAGCACGAACCAGGAGTAGTCGTAGCCGGTCTGGCGCAGGTGCTTGAGCGTGCCGAGGGTGTCGAAGCCGGGGAAGAACGGCGCCGGGAGGCGCTTGCCGGTCGCGTCCAGCCACAGCGAGGAGGGGCCGGGCAGGATCCGGATGCCGTGGTTGGCCCAGATCGAGTCCCAGTTGCGGATGCCCTCGACGTAGTGCCACATCCGGTCGTCGTTGATGATCTTGGCGCCGGTCGCTCCGGTGATGGCGAGCATCCGGCCGTCCACGTGCGCCGGGACGCCGGAGACCATCGACTTCGGCGGGGTGCCGAGACGGGCGGGCCAGTGCTTGCGGACGAGGTCGTGGTCACCGCCGATGCCGCCGGAGGTCACGATCACGGCCTGGCCAGTGAGCTCGAAGTCCTCGACCTCCGTTCGCGTGGAGGCGTGCCCGCGCTCGATGTCGCTGGGCTCGAGCACCTTGCCGCGTACGCCGCCGACGGTCCCGTCCTCGACCACGAGGTGGTCCACGCGGTGCCGGAAGGCGAAGGTGATCCGGCCGCTGTCGGCGTGGGCGCGCACCCGGCGCTCGAACGGCTCGACCACACCGGGCCCGGTCCCCCAGGTGATGTGGAAGCGCGGCACCGAGTTGCCGTGGCCGTCGGCGCGGCCGTCGCCACGCTCGGCCCAGCCGACGACCGGGAAGATGCGGTGGCCCATCTGGCGCAGCCAGGAGCGCTTCTCGCCCGCCGCGAAGTCGAGGTACGCCTCGGCCCAGCGCCGTGGCCACAGGTCCTCGTCACGGTCGAACTGGGCGGAGCCCATCCAGTCCTGGAGCGCCAGCTCGGGTGAGTCGTTGATGCCCATCCGGCGCTGTTCGGGGCTGTCGACGAGGAAGAGCCCGCCGAGGCTCCAGAAGGCCTGGCCGCCCAGCGACTGCTCCGGTTCCTGGTCGACCAGGAGAACGCTCTTTCCCGCGTCCGCGACCTCGGCCGCTGCTGCCAGGCCGGCAAGGCCGGCTCCCACCACGATCACGTCGGCGTGCTTCGTCATGTCGGCAGATCCTGCCACCATATCTACCCGCGAGTACATGGAACCTGTCGCGCGACCGTTCCGTCAGGTGGACAGATGTCGGACTCGCGCCCCGAAGCGGCCGCCGATCGGTGTCCGAGCGGATAGATTTTTTGATCGTGATCGACCCCAAAGTGATGGCCAAGAGGCAGCAGAAGTGGGTCCAACGCGGCATCGACCGCACCGAGACCTGGCTGGGCCGTAGTGGCAGCAGACTCGGTCCGCTGATCCCGCACATCGCCACCGCGGGAGTGCTCACCGGAGACGAGGACCACGGCTGGATCCCCCAGGGCCTGGCGTACTCCCCCGAGGCCGAGCTGCTCCTGCAGGGCTACTACGGCGACAAGCTCGGCTCCGCGCTGGCTCTGGTCGACAAGCCGTCGGGCGAGCTCATCAACGCCGTCTACCTGGGCGGACCGAAGGGCAGCGTCAGCGGCCCGGTCAACGCCGGCGGCGTCGCGGTCATCGGCGACGAGGTCTACGTGTGCCGCGAGGGCAACCCACCCCGCCTCTACCGCTACTCACTGACCCAGATCGTCCACGCCGAGCCGCTCTCGACCGTCACGACCGTCTCCCCGCTCATCGCCGTCGCCGCCGGTTCCTACCTCGCCGCGGCGAAGGACCTGCTCTACGTCGGATCGCACGCGAACAACCGCCTCTACAAGTACATCCGCAAGGACGACACCTGGCAGATCAAGACCCCCATCGGCGTCCGCACCCCCGTCGGCACCCAGGGCGTCGTGGTCCGGGAGGAGGAGTACGTCTTCAGCGTCAACCGCGGCCCCGCCCGGCGCAGCCAGCTGATCGTGCAGGATCGGGTCACGATCCGTCCCCGCGCCATGCAGTGGCTCCCCAACCTGGCCGAGGGCATCGCCGAGGTCGGGGACGAGTTCTTCGTGACGTACCAGTCCGGCGCCAGGCCCTACTCCCGCGGTTCCTCGCGAGGCCAGACGTGGCCCTCGGCCCACATGACCCGCACTCCCCTGGCCAAGCTCGGCCTGGAGCCGCGGAAGTCGGCAGACTCCCTCTGATCTCAGGTGATCAGGCGGGCCAGTCGGTGATGTCGGCGTACTCCTCACCGTGCCGCTTCAGCCACCCCGCGACGTACGGGCAATGAGGGATGATCCGCTTCCCCTTCGCCTTCACATCCGCCAGCGCGAACGCCACCAGCTTCGAGGCGAGCCCCTGCCCGTTGTAGGCCTCCTTGACCTCGGTGTGCACGAAGTCCACGTGCTCGTCGTCGGGGAGCCGGTACGCCGCCAGCCCCGCAACGGTCTCCCCGTCACGGATCTCGTAGCGGTGCCTGGCCGGGTTGTCTAGGTACTGGATCTCGCTCACGGCCTTATTCTCACCCACCTGGTGAAGACGTACGCGGGGTCCCACTGTTGCTCACGTGCCGTGATTTCGTGGGGCTGTTGGCCGCCGACCCTTTCGGGGAGGGTGTTCTCGCCGGAGCCCGGAGTAAAGGACGGCCTTCGGCCGCCGGCTTCGCCGGCCGCTTCGCGGTCCTTGACACCGGGATCCGTCGAGAATTTTGGCTGGCTATCGGGTCGGCGGCGGGGTTTGGCGCGGAGTCTTAGTTGGGTACGGGCTTGGAGTCGTGGGTCGGGCGTGTGCTCCGCGGATCCTGCCTCGTGGCGCCTACGGCAGTGGGCCTGACCTTGTGAATCGTTCACAAGCCGATGAGCCATTCTTCCGAACACTTCCCCCGCGAAGGGAGGTTCCCCCTGTATCGGAGCGTGGGGAACCTCCGTGCGGGTGGGGAAGTCTCCGCACCGGTGGCGAACACCTGCGAAACGGGGCAGCACGGCGATGACCGACCGGCATGAGTCTTGACCCTGGCGCGTCTTAGGGGCGGCGAGTGAACCGGATCGTTCCATCCGGCAGTCGCTCATGGGTGTAGGCCGAGTTGTGCGCGAGGCGGTGATGATGCGGGCACAACAGCGCGCCGTCTTTGAGGTTGGTCTTCCCGCCCGCGGCCCAGGGGTCGAGGTGGTGGGCGTCGCACCACTCCGGTGGCATGTCACAGCCCTCGGCCTGGCAGCACTTCTGCTGCAACCGCATCGCCTTGCGCTGAATCGGCTGGAAGAACCGGCTGCCCCGGCCGGCATCGAGGACCTCGCTGTCGCCGCCCAACACCCAGGGGATGATGGTGGCGTTGCACGCCAACCGACGCGCCTCGGCCGCTGAGATCATGGCCCCGTTGGTCTCGTCGTAGCCCAGGGTCGCGATGCCGAGGTCCTTGCGGAGCTCCTCGAGGGAGATGACCACGTTGATGGTGGTCGCGTCGCCACCGTGCCTGGGCAGTGCGGCGGGGTCGACGGTCTCGAGGAGCCGGGCGAAGCCCTGGCCCATGAGTCGCTCCCACGGCGGCAAGGGCGCGCCCTTGGCAACCAACTGCTGTTTGCGGGGTTGGGCCCAGGCCTCGACCAGCCGCTTGAACCTCATCCCCACCGACGTCGGCAAGACGCCGTCGAAGCCGATGGTGCCGTCGTGGTTGTCCCACACCCGCAACGCGGTCTTCTGCTGGGCGCGTTCCTCCTCAGCCAACAACGCCTTGGCCTCGGCGTCTTCGAACCGGGCCGGGTCGACCTCGGTCAGGATGCGTTTGCCGACGATGCGGAGCTCGTTCGCGGTCAGGCAGGTGGCGTAGTCGACCAGGAGCTTCTCGGCCAACACCAGGTCCTCAACACTCGCGAGGGGGTTGGTCTCGATCTTGTCCAACGCCTTCACGATCACCCGGGCCTTGTCCTGGGACACAACACCCTCAGCCAGGCCGGCAGCGACAAGGTCGTACTTCGCGACACTGGTCGCGAGTTTGATCTGCGAGCGGGCGGGGCCCTTGTCGACCAATAG